>DALYEU010000018.1:0-34987 GCA_031972375.1 bacterium
CTGCTTCTTTCCAAGTCGCCGAAGAAAAGCCCGCTGCTACCCCCGCTCCTAAAGCCGGTAGCGCTGCTTCCTTCCAAGTCGCTGGTGAAAAGCCCGCTGCTACCCCCGCTCCTAAGGCTTCCTAAGGCCAAAGGTGTTTTCCTGGATTCTGTGGCTTCTAAATCAGAAGTTACGGTATTCGCTCTCCTCTGAGGACGAGCCAAAAGGAAAACAGGCAGATCGGCGATATTAGCGATCTAAAATCTTAAAGGCGCCTCCTTTGGGGGGCGCCTTTTCTTTTTTTTCAACTATTTGATTCTCTTCTTTTTTTGTTTAAGTTACATTTCCACCTCCGGCTTTGAATCCTAACAACCATGGATCCCTGCCGTTTCATGACTAACTCCCAGAAGAGCAAAACTAGAATCGGGTGGCGAGAGTGGGTTTCTTTTCCCTATTTAGGAATTCCAGCCATTAAGGCCAAAATCGACACGGGAGCACGCACCTCCGTACTTCACGCCTTTTCGATTAAAGCCATTAAACATAAAGGCGTAGCAAAGGTACGATTTGGACTCCACCCTTATCAACGGCGTAGGGATATAGAATTATATTGTGTTGCCGAAATCATCGACCAAAGGTGGGTCACCGATTCCGGGGGACATCGTGAGAAACGTTACGTCATCCGCACCCCCATACGTATGGGAGATGAAGAATGGTCGATTGAGGTCACCCTAACTAACCGAGACACTATGTTGTTTCGTATGCTTCTAGGGAGATCAGCTTTGAAAAATCGTTTTACAGTAGATGCCTCCACCTCCTTTCGCATGGGACGATGGAATGGCAGTCGAATTGTTCTCAAAAAAAAACCGAAAAAGAAAAAACAAAAGAAGGAATAGTCTCATGAAAATCGGGATCCTCTCGCGGAGCCCCAAATTGTACTCCACCCAACGACTCAAGGAAGCTGGGGAGGCACGTGGCCATCATGTCAGAATCGTGGATTATCTGCGTTGTTACATGAACATCACCGCCCATCACCCCTCTATCTTGCTGGGAGGACACCCTCTGCATTTCGACGCCATTATTCCACGCATCGGTGCCAGTCATACTTTTTACGGATCGGCGGTGGTACGCCAATTCGAAATGATCGGAGTATTTCCCACTAACGAATCTCAGGCCATTTCGAGAGCACGAGACAAACTACAAAGTTTGCAATTACTTTCCCGTGAAGGCATCGGACTCCCCATCACAGGCTTTGCCAATTACACTAAGGATATTGATGGGCTCATCAATTTGGTGGGGGGAGCGCCTTTGGTAATTAAATTATTGGAAGGCACCCAGGGCATCGGGGTGGTGTTGGCAGAAACTAAAAAAGCTGCCGAATCGGTTATAGAAGCCTTTCGAGGTCTCAACGCGAACATTCTGGTCCAGGAGTATATCAAAGAATCCGCTGGTTCCGATGTTCGAGCCTTTGTGGTCGGCAATAAAGTAGTGGCCGCCATGCGTCGGCAAGCTCCTCCTGGAGAATTTCGCTCCAACCTGCACCGTGGGGGCACAGCTCAAAAAATCAAACTCACACCAGAAGAACGCAGCATAGTCATTCGCGCTGCCAAAGCGATGGGCCTCAATGTTGCGGGTGTCGATTTGATCCGCTCCCATCATGGTCCTGTCGTTCTAGAAGTCAATTCCAGCCCTGGATTAGAAGGAATCGAAAAAACAACGGGCATCGATGTCGCTGGGAAGATCATCGAGTTTATCGAGAACCATGCCAAGCACGGCAAGACAAAAACAAAAGGAAATGGATGAAGTGACACAGACCACTTTATACGTCGGACGCCACAGCATTCAACCCGGAGAACGAGTTTCCCTCGACCTTCCCTTAGCTCGAATTTACACCCACACAGATATCACCATGCCCTTACAAGTCTTGCATGGTCGCGAAGCGGGACCTCGACTTTTCGTCAGCGCCGCTATCCATGGGGACGAAATTAACGGAGTCGAAATCATTCGACGTTTGTTAAAGCTTCCCGTCTTAAAAAAAATTCGTGGCTCCTTGCTGGCCATTCCAGTGGTCAACGTTTATGGATTCGTCATCGGCAAGCGCTATCTCCCCGATCGGAGGGATTTGAATCGTTCTTTTCCGGGATCGGAAACCGGTTCCCTGACAGCTCGTTTGGCCCATCTCTTCATGAAAGAGATCGTGATGAAATGCACTCACGGAATCGACCTACACACCGGGGCCAACAATCGTAGCAATCTTCCTCAAGTGCGCGCCTGCATGGATGATCCCGAAACCGCCACTTTGGCCCGAGCCTTCGCTGCCCCCATCATTCTTAACGCCAACGTACGCGATGGCTCGCTCCGACAAACGGTCAAAGAACGAGGACTTCCCATCTTGGTTTATGAAGGAGGAGAACCTTTGCGCTTTGACGAAATGTCAATTCGCGCTGGAGTCAAGGGCATCCTGAACGTGATGCGCAAAATTAATATGCTGCCTCCGTCTTCTGATAAAACCGTCCATACCCCCTCCCTCATCGCACGACGTAGCAGTTGGGTAAGAGCCCCCATCGGAGGGATTCTTCGTTCACAAATTCCTTTAGGGGTTAGGGTTGAAGCGAATCAACTTTTGGGCATTGTAGGGGACGCCTTTGGAGAAAACGAAATTAAAATTCACGCGCCCTTTGCGGGGCTCATCATCGGCAGGAGTAATATCCCTTTAGTCAATGAGGGGGATGCCGTGTACCATATTGCGGATCTTTCCAAACCTCATGGCGCTCCCTTGACTCCAACAACTTCTCAAACCGAATTGGATCCCGATACTACCTTTGCCCCCGCACCTACTCCAATTTCGTTATAACGCTTGAGCTGCCTTTCCTGAAACTCCCTCACCTACAAAGGCATGGAGCAAGAAGTTACACCGCAAAATCAGTGCCGCCCCATTTGTCGTTGTACTTTTCAGGACTTACCTCAGAACTTGGTGGCAAATACGGAGATAGGCTCACACTACCTGGACTTTAGGCGAAATAACAAAAAAGTACGATCATCGGGCTTAGAGGGTTGAGTGGCTTTCGGATTTTCCATGCGCTGCAAACAGCGGGCTTGCAATTGCGCAACGGCCGTTTCTAGGCTTCCCTTGCGTACCAAATCGACAATTTCGGCACTCAGAAGATTATCGGTTACACCGTCAGTGGCCAATAGCACCGTATCGCGAGGCGCCAATTTTAATTCAGGACCCAGCTCAATCCGCATGGCCATCGATCCTAAAACATTGGAAACCAGGTGACTTTCAGCATGACGTAAGGCTTCTCCCTCGGTCAACAATCCCGCTTCTACACCATAACCCGTAGGAGAATGGGGGATGGTCTGAAATTTAATGACTCCCCTTTGTCCCATCACCATCATGGGAGAATCCCCCACATGATAACTTCTCAAAACCTCGCGATGGATCTCCATCAACGAAAGGGTAGTCGCCGCTCCCAATCCCCATTCGAGCAAGTGTCGATTGGCTTCTTCGACAGAATTAAGAATGGCTCCACGCCATTCGCTAGCTTCTTCTCCATCGATAGACCGGAGATTTTTTTCTAAACACTGCAAGGCCTGCTGCGCAGCCTCACGGGCACAGGGACGAGCCCCGACTCCGTCAGCCACGGCCAATACTAAGGAACTTCCCGCTCCAAGAAAAATAAACGCGGCATCTTCGTTTTCTCCCTCACGCTCAGGAGAACGGTCAGAAAAAACCGCGAGCTCAGCAAAATCTAAATCGAAACACTCGCCACGCTCCATCCGCCCATCACGAACCCACAGAGAAGACTCAAGTTTCTTTCGATGACTTTTCATAAGAAAATCGCGATTAATCCCACTCCAAGGTTTCCAAATGTTCCTTAAGCTCGGCAGCAGTGCGAAATTTTTTCAAAATAAGACTTTTCTTCAAACCACAACAAATAGCTTTCACTTCGAAAGGATGGGAGGCGTAAGTCCTCGAACCTCCTAAAATATCGTAGAAGATGCGAATCATATCGCAAATATCATCCCGAATATTCTGTGGCTTAGGATGAGCCCATTGATACATATCAATAATCTTAAGATCAAAACCAAGACCGTAGCGGCGAACCATGACATTTTCTAGGTGAAGATCTCCATGATATTCACCCAAGGAATGAATATGCTCCATGCCAGCGGCCATTGTATGCAAAAGGTGCAGTGCGGGAAACACCTGTAAACGCCTGCCCGACTGACGTTGAATAAAATCCTTAAGACGTTCTCCTTCGACAAATTCAGAAACCAAAAAGGTAACCGAAATTCCGCGATATTGAATCGTCTCCTGCGTGTGATACTGAATCACAATGGGGCAGTGTCTCAATTTATGAAGTTTTTTCGCGTAATATTTTAAAGATCGATTGCGAAGATTACGTTGTGGAAAAAAGAATTTAGCCGCGCGCTCGATCCCTGTATTGATCTCCCGAAGCAGGTAGACCTCCCCCTCCCAACCTTCTCCAATCTTGGAGACGACTTCATACTTTTTCAGCAGGATCCTGCCCGGGGAAAAATCAAACGAAGAAACCTTGAGGTTGGCTTTCATGACAGTCACACTAGAAAAGAACACCTGACTTTCACAACAAAAATTCTGGACCCATCCTCACGAAGTCTTTAGGTCTTGCCAATATGACCCAACTCGCGCGACGCCTTGGATTTTTTTCCCTCATCGTCTACGGAATAGGCGATATTCTCGGGGCAGGTATCTATGCCCTTGTCGGTAAGGTCGTTGATGTCTCGGGAAACGGGGCTTGGTTGAGTTTTCTCTTGGCCTCTATTCTCGCTGGACTCACGGCACTCAGCTATGCAGAACTTACAGCTCGCTACCCAGTGAGTGCCGGTGCCGCAGCTTTTATCCGCAGGGGATTCCCGGGGAAATTTTTTGGGCTTTTAGCAGGAGTTTTTGTACTCGGCACAGGATTAGCTTCGGCCGCCACTGTTGCAGTGGCCTTTGGGGAGTACCTGCAAAACCTCACCTCGACCCCTCCACTTTTGGCGCAAATCCTCCTACTCGCCAGCCTTTCCTTTCTGAGCTTTTGGGGAATAGAAGAATCGTCTCGAATCAACTTACTACTCACCCTGGTGGAAATGCTTGGCTTGGGCCTAGTCATCGTTGTTGGTATGCAAAATTCCAGTATAGAAAGTTGGGACGAATGGAGAAATCACGCCCTGAATTTTGAATTCTCTGAAGTTTTGAGCGGAATCACCTTGGCTTTTTACGCTTACATCGGATTCGAAGACTTAGCCAACCTGGCTGAAGAATGTAAAAATCCCCAAAGGGATCTGCCTCGAGCCATTTTAATTTCCTTATCCGTCGCGACTTTATTATACCTGAGCGTCACGTTGATCCTGCAAAGCACGCTATCGGCCTCGGACATTTCTCATTCTAAAACTCCACTGTTATTGATTTTTGAAAAGGCTCAATTGGGCTGGGCCCTGCGTATTTTCCCCATCATCGCCATGATTGCCATTACCAACACCGGACTAATCAACCTCATTATGGCCTCACGCCTACTCTACGGAATGGCGCAAGAGGATCTATTACCCAAACATTTTGCCCACGTTCATAAAAGACGTAAGACACCCTACTTTAGCATTATCACCGTATTTTTGATGACTTCGTTCTTGGTAGTTACCGGAGGACTGAGAGTACTCGCTCAAACGACCAGTTTGCTTATCGTGACGGTATTCCTGGGAATTCATCTCAGCCTATTAAAAATCAAATCCCAGAAATCCCTCCACACGGGCATGAGTGTTTCTTGGTCTTTCCCCTTGTTAGGTACTCTGCTCTGCTTGGGACTGATGACTCAGTTTTCTTGGGAAATTTATTTGCGTAGTTGCCTCTTAATAGGCTGCGCCATCTTTTTGTGGCTTTGGAATCGAAGGCGCCCTCTCAAGGCAAATAATGGTGCTCAACCTGGGTTCGAATGAAGCCCGGCCAACCATAGGAATGACGATCGGATAAACCCCAAGCCCCCACCTCACCCTGTCTAAGAGCAAAATGCAGTTCTTCAGTATACGCAAAGACCTCACTTCTTAGCTTCGAAAGGGAGTCATTAAAAAAACGTTCAGAACCGGATTGATAGTCTCGTTGATAATGACTCATTTCATGCACCACGCCCCTTAATAACTGCAAGGCCTGCTTGGCGGCCTCCGTACCCCGTAAATTCGGAGAAGGCTCTCGCACCACGATCAAAGGACGCGCTGGCTCTCCTGTGGGTCGATACGAAGGTGGTAATAAAAACGCCAAGGGAACCTCTTCTGAATTGTTTCCCCAGTAAATGGCCATTTTTTCAGCGGGTAAAATGGATAAATCAACCTCTCCTTTTTGGAGAAGCTGAGCTGAGACATGACTGGTAATCGTGGGCTGATAAGTAAGCAAACGAGTCACTAAACTTTGTGTCCACCTGCCCCGTGATATGACCAACTGCCAAGCGACCTCTCGCTCAAAATTATGACGCAATTTCGAAGCCTGTGATCCCTCAAGCAATTCAGGAACACGACGATAAAAATCCATCAAATAAAGAGAGAGTGAGTGAGAACCCAAATATCCGGTAAACACAGTATTTTGGAGACTATGAGCCACACGTTGAGAGTAATGGGATCTTTTGTTGGGAAGATATTCCAATAAACGACTCCAATCAAAGTCTCCGGGATCAGCCAATTCATGTAATTTTGGTAAGTGCTGACGCCCTTCCCAACGTTTTCCGGGAACTAAAATTTTGAACATTCGATCCATATAAAGCATACCCACCGGAGAAAGCTCAGCCCGTTCCACAATTTGTTCAATCAATGAAACGGACAAGATCGGAGATCTCTTTTCATCTTGTGAGTAATGGTAACGAAGCACACGGACCGCCAGAGCAGCATCCATGGGAAGATCCGCTTCGCCCTGTTCTAAGATGCGATTGTTCTGCGGTTTCAAAAACTCAGGCAAACGGTGAAAGTCGCGCAAACGTGCAAAATAGGCCGCAATAGGGCCACGAATCGCATCGGGAAGCGTGTGACTCAATATGGCTCGACGATAATCATGAACACTTAAGGCGTTTTTTCCTGTTAAACCGTATTTTGAAGACAGATTTGAAAGAAGGAAAAAATCCTCTAAATCTTTTATGGAAGGCTCTCCAGCCATGACCTTCAGTAAACGATCAAATAGTCTCGGATCTTTACTTGTTAGGGTTTCTAAAAAAGCGGACTGACCAAGATGTTCAAAAAGGGTCCCATGAACTCGATGCACGGCATCGACAGCAAAAAAGTGGTTTCCCATTTCTAAGGTGCGCTCTAAAACCTCCGCTGCGCTTAATGATTGTTCTTCTCCACGACGATTTTTAAAACGTAAATTGGGTAGATCGCTCTGCGCCAAAAAATCATAATAACGGTAAAACTCCCTGGCCCCGTTTTTTAATAGCATACGACGCAAACGCCCTAATTGAGGGCTATCAGCCTCCAGCCCTAAACGGGTGGTCAATAAATGCGTAATCTGAAAAAACGGCGTTTCATTGGCTCCTGGAGCATCTGACAAACTTTTCACCATGGTCTCTGGGTGAATTTCAGCTGAATCCTCCGGGTGAAATTTGGAAGCTGCGACCTTCTCATGGGGAAAGACTCTCTGCCGAAAAACGGAGCTTTCTTGATAGGATCTCCACTGCCAATATTCGAAACTACGATGAAACCTCGATCCCAAAAGCTCAAAGGAAACTGGCAGCATCATGGCCATCTGCAAACCCAAAGCAAGCATTTGAAAAGAGTGGTGCTGCAATCCAGCAGCGCTGGAGGAATCCAGGATGAAAGAGCTTAAACTCAAAGCACCAAAGGTAGAGGCCAGGGGAAGGGCCTTTTGCATCCATCCCACCGCACCTAAAAATTGCTGTCGGGCACCTTGAATCGGATCCCAGCCTAAGGCTCCGTAAAACCCCCTACTTGTGAAGGCAGGAACAGTCTTGAGACAAAAAAAGGCCACCCCATGATGTAGAAAACTTTGTTGCCACGAGAGACTTCCCAAAGACGAATGGGGGTTATACAAAGGACGAATCCCTTGATCGGCTGCCACCATCACGGAAGTTTCAAAAGCCCAAGCCTGAATCCCTGTCTTGATACGCAACCAAGGGCCCAACCCCTGGCTTATACTTCCTCTCCCCAAACGAGAGGCTAAACCTCTCCACTGCAAGAACTTACCGCCGGCCATGGCCAAACCCATTCCCAAGGAAGAAATTGGATCGGTCACTTGCAAAAGAGTTTGTCGAAATAAAATGGAGAGCGTCTCGATATTAAATTCTCTACCCGAGAGGGAAGCGGCCATGGATCGGGCTTTTGGTGCCAAAACCTTGCCGTGATCCCCAATGGTTTGGAACAAGGCTAAAGCCAAATCATACCGGCCGCGATTTTCAGCCTCTCGAGCCCAACGGTATAGACTTCTTTCCCATCGACCTGAAATATCTTGTTGTAGCCATTGGGCGAAACGATGAATCTGCGCTGGAGAAGCGGGGGTTTTGCTGTCGAGCAGGGCCACAAAAAGCGCTCTGGGCCCTGGACCGCCGATCAGAGAAGGCGCGTCGGAATGCTGAAAAGAAGGCCTCTTCGCAACCGAAAGCGCCGGAGTCGTCCGAAAAACCATAAAGCCACCCCTAGTGTGATCCACGATAAGCATGAAAAACGAACACTAGAAATTAACCTTAACCCAGCCCTATTTTTCGGAACCTAGGTGCTTTATACCGAGAGAGTTCTTTTTTTGTAAGGAGATTTTTTTTCCAAAGAAGATCAGAAGAGATCGTGCCCGTAGACATGAATGGACATATTGTCGACTTTGTAATGGTCGATCAATTGACCTTTTCCATTGTAAACATTGCCATAACTGCTGATAAAAACAACGTCCTGCAACTCCGCCCCCCGGTCGTCGACCCATTTTTCTCCTCGCCGAGTAGGCCGAAGCTCGGGACGGCTCAGGGAAACCGCAAGAACCTGTTCACTATCCGCGAAGACTGGATTGACCATTCTTCCCACCGGGGCTTCCTTTTGATCAAATCTGGACGACACGGCATCGAGCACCGTCATACGCTTCAAGGTCTCCTGGGCAATGGCATCCCTCGCCTGGGTAGGAGTTTTACCATTCAGCTGTTGGGCCATCTCTCGGGTCGAAATTCCATCGGACACACCGTCCGACACTAAAACCAAACGATCACCAGGCTGAAGTTCCCAAGAATAAAAATGGTAGCCCATAATATCGTCCTGTACCCCCAAGGCTATCCCTATTTTGTGAGCTTGTGGATGGACTCGCATTTCTAATTCCCTCTCCAAAGGATCCTCAGAAAAAAGATCAGGCTCTCTACGGTACTCATCCATAACAGGAGAATGGTCTTGGCTTATCTCAATCAATTCGTACTCCCCTTGAGCGTTGCGTCGGAACAACATGGCCCGAGAATCACCCAATTGCATGACCTCGGCTCGGATTGTCCCATCGGCCTGGGTTACCAAGCGATACCCCACGGCCGTAGCTCCACTCATCTCTAGCTTTCCATATCCCTTTTCTAAATTCCTCTGCCAAATTTCGAGATTGGCCTTTGCAAAGGCGACTACCCAGTCTGCGGAGGCATCGAGCCCCTCATCGCTGGCCATTGCTGCCATCTTTTGTGAAATGACTCGTGCGCCAATCCCACTGGCCTGATCACCATCCTTGGCCCCTCCAATACCATCCAAGACAACCACGAAAGGACGCCCTCTTCCATCCACCCCTTGCACAATAGCGTCTTCATTATTGCCCGCGGTTGGCTTGCCGCGTTTATACCCAATACCTGGGTGGGTAAGGGCTGCACTAGGCCCGTACATTCCTGGGGTGCCCGGCACTTCGATGGATCCACTACGGGGATTTTGGGGACGATTAACCCCCGCAAACGAGAGAATTCCGTACTCCTGGCCGCCGAAAACCTGATTTTTCATTTGGGCGTAAATGCGCTCCCAGGCTTGACGTTGCGATGATTGAGGAGGAAGCGCCTGAATATGGTTTCTGAGTTTTTCTCCGCCCGCCACATAAAGCAAAGCCAGATCGGCGAGAAATTCAGGATAAGCGTCTTGCTGAGTTCGAGAAGAAGAAGGCGTTTGTTGTTGTATTCGGGCGGATACTCCTTCGCGAAAATCCACCGCCACCAGAGCCCCCTGGCGAACCAGTGTCTGATAATCTTGCAACATATTCTGGCGCACTGCCGGTGGAATTACTCCCCCTGTCTCGGCAAGATAAGGCATGGCAAGGCCGTGGCCTATTTCATGTAAAACCAAACCCAGAAAATTGCGTCGAGAACCACGAAAAGCCCCATCAAAAAGCATCAAGGTCTTTTGGGATGCATCGAAGCTACTCCCATGTCCCGCACCATGATGAGGAGCCCCCAAGTGGATCTCTTGCAAGGGCTGCGAGGCCCAAAGAGATTCAGGAAAAGTTCGTAGCAGCACATTGAGATAAGGCAAGGCCGCTCCTAGTTGAACCGCCGTATCCATCGTGAGAGGGGTGCGGTTTTCTCCGAAGGTCAAGGCGATTTGGTGAGACTGGCCCCAATCCATAAGCTCCAAAGCCGCATCATGTAACTGCTGTGTAGAAACCTCGGGGAAACTGGCACGCTCTTGCCATCCCCGATAGGCAGCCGCGACTTTTGGCCCCTCTTCCGCACTTAAAACCCTAGCTTTAGTTGTGTTGGCGCCACTGGTGGGTTCAAAAAGAATCCAACGTCCATCACTGCCCTGCTGTACATAGGCCCCCTGGTCGAAGGCGCGCTCGTGGCCATGAGTTAATCCCTCGACTTCTCCAACCCAAGATCTACGATCGAAATTAAAATCCCGGAGATCCCCGCGCACTCCCTGTTGGGAAACAGCAAACCCAGCGTAATCAGCACCGTTAGTTTCACCCGATATTCTCACACCGGGAACGACTTGACCCGAAACCACTAATTGTCCAGAGGAACTCCTCCCCACTTTTTCTAAGGCCCGTGCTAATTTCTGCTTAGCCGAAACGCGTCTTTCTGGAGACCATCCAGGACGCATTTCAATGGAAGCACGAAGAGCACCCGTAAGGCTTACGACGAGCGCCTCTACGGCAGAGGAATCTTTTCCCTCACTCCTTACCAAGGTAGACAAACCCTGAGCCACTCCCGTCAGATAGGAACTCCCCCCAGGAGCATCGGACAAAGCCACAGTATCGATACCTAATTGCTGCAAGGCCTGGATCTCTTCGGGTGTAAAGCGGGTAGCATCGACGCGAGGCGTGGCATCGGCTCCGTAGTCTCCTATATTGGCCTTATTGGCCGCCACTATATTGCTGGAACTTCTTCGACCGTCGAGCTCGCGCCCTAATTTTGCTAGTGAATTGTCTAGTCTGTCATGGGACGACGCTCTCTTCTCGGGATCCCCAACGGTTTGTAGGTCAATCTGAACGCGAAGGGCCTCAGTAAAACGAACGACCCACCCATCAATAAAATCGCTATGGTTTTCTGCCGGCGGATTGACCTTATGCCTGTGTAACCTAGTGATCCCCTGGATCAACCCCGATGCGTACCGTGGACCTGAGGGATCCGCCAACATTGCCGTAAGTTCTGGCTCAAAACCCAAATGAGTCTGCAACAACTGGAGATCACCTGCTGTGAAGGCAGGAACGGCGTAACCACGTGCCTGCTGATTAGCCTCCTGGAGGTAGAGCATGACGGTCGCCAATTGCTCAGTTTCTAGGGGCGAGAGAGTCTCACCCGCTTGCCACCGACTGATGATGGGCTCATTCTCAGCCACCGTCTGTAAAACACGGAAGGCATAGCTGCCCCGCATGGAATTCTCCCTCACCCACTCGTTGAGCTGGGGCATTGTATCCTCTTGGAAATCACGCAAAATACCTTGACCTGCCTGGGGATCCCACTCAAGTGGCGTCACCCGGATGGCCACCAGGGCCTGATTGGTTTTAATACCCGCTTCGTAGACGACAGTATAACGCTTGTATTGATCGTCATACTTGATCTGGACGCTATCGAGATTGACCAGACGACCACGTCCTTTTTCTTCATCAAATATTTGTTGAATTTTACGCTCTTGTTCCCTCTGTGAAGGACGCGTTTCACCTGAATAGCGTACAACCCGACTGTAGGTACGAACATGGGTAACGGTAGCCCAAAGATCCTGCGCTCTGGCAATGGGCCACAGAGTCACCCCACCCAGCCCCTTACCGATCTGCTCCCGCAACATCTGCCCCCTGGCCTCACCCTCTACCTGGAGCACGAAAATGCCTTCCGTGTATCTTGAAAAATACTCCCAGGGGATTGCATATTGCTTCGCAAGTGGCCTCATCCCATCGTGCTCTGAAAAATCGAGGACCTTAGCCCTGTTTATCGCTTCATCTCCCCTACTTTGTATGGACTGTAATTCATCCTGCGTGGCCCCTGCAGCTTGAGCAGCTTTCATTTCTTCATCAAGCCTTTGTCTGGCTTGAATTTCATTCGCTCTGTACTTTGGATCTCGGAACAGGTCTGCGATCGGGCCTTCCTGTAGATCTTGCAATTGCACAGGATGAAACTTCTCGTTCGGAAAAGCTATTGAAGGTAAGGGGCCTCGATCCTGTGTAGGATCGGAGGAGGCAACATCGAGCGGACGAGAAAACTCAACATTCAAGCGGGCGGCTTCAGCTTGATACAAGTCAGGCGCAAACTTTCTTACCTCCGCGAGATAATCGAGCCTGGCTCTCTCCTCGAGTCCCCGGCAAAAATTATCCAGAGAATCCCCATCCACCAATCGGGCCCCACGCTCCTCAAGGGATGCCCGCTCCCGGGCATAACGTTTATATTCCGACGAACTCTTATCGTGAGCCCCTTTTATTTGAGGAATTTCACTCTCGAGTTGATTGAGGTACTGCTCCGGATCAAGTAACCTGGCGAGAGCCCTGTATTCAGCGACCAGTTGGATCCCGGGATCTGTCTCATAATGGGCCTTCCACCACTGTTGTAGATAGCTGCGACCATCGAAATCGCTCGTCCAAGTTGGGTTGTCGCGGATCCACGCTTCAATAATAGGCTTCTCCGATTGGTACAGCTCACCATAGTAATCCGAATCAGAGTCGTTCAGGTATTTTAAGATTTCCAAATATCTTTGGGGATGAACCTCTCTTACAGTATCGAGGTATTTATCCCATTGCGCTCGCTCGGCTCCCTTGAGATAGCCATCGACCACCAACGAGTTCTCTGCTGACACCCGAGCCAATGGATCCAATACGGTCGCTTTCCATAAGACCATGCGCAGTGGCATAGGGATAGGCTTCGGAGAAGCTGTATTGGACGGAGATGAAGTCGCTGCAGAAGCTACGGATCCACTCACCCCCACGACAGATTCTGTCACCGGTGACACTATTGTGGGCTCATCTATCCTCTCAACCACGGTGTCCTGATCGCGTCCCTCATCTTCTATTTTTCTCACCACGCGCTGAGGTGAATCTCCCTGAGGAGCTTTAATTGGCTTGCCTACAGACGAGTCAATATCTCCTACGATACTTTCCTCCGACAAAACTACGAACTCGTCTGCGGGCAATCTACCGTCATAAACCGTCCGAGCAGGATCCGTGATCGACCACCGGACCGCCCCCAGTTCTAGCTCAACCTCCAGGGGTATCTGATGTTTGGCCAAATAAAGATTGGCATCGTAAGCCCGACGACTGGATTGCGTATTTCCCAAAATGCCTACCAAATGATTGAGGGCAAATGCAGATCCCACAGGATCTAACAAATAAGTTAAGACCGCAGCTCCATGCTCGTCCTCCACATCGATACCCAAACGAGACGCCACATTCGCTATAGACTCCGGATCCATCGTGGCAGGTGTTGCTTTAGACGTCACCTGACCACCCTGTACCGGGTCAATACTGGAGAGATATTTTGCAGTCGTAGTGGCCGCTGCCATTGCATGACCAAAGGACTCCGCAGGGGAAAGTCCGGAACGAATCCCCCGATGATACTCACGCGCTACGGCCTCTAAGGAAGCGCGGGCCGCAGCTTCGTTGCGCAAAAGACAACGCCCCGTCACTCGATTGACCACACCCAGTAAGATTTGATTGCCGGGCATACGCACAGCATTAGCCAAGACCCTCTCACCGAAAGTCATTTCTAGTGGGTCCTCGTGAGCATAACTTCCCGCCGTAGCCATCCCCACCATAACTGACGATTGCCAGAACATACGCTGGGCTCTCATCCCGAAAGTTTTTTCCCCCCTTTGGGCGGCAGCTGCGATAAGCTCTTCTCCAGCACCCAATCTATCGGCTACTTTACCCCCGAGAAGATTTCCCCCGTGAAACGCCGTATTGTAGATCATGTTCCAAACAAAACGCTCGGAGCTATCTCCTGTGTTCATCAACTGCCCATGCAGTAAAAGCCCCTGTATCCCCGTATCCAGCGCCGACTCTGCAGTGACACGCGCCAACGTCGAAGCCCCTATGGCGAGATTACTCCCTCCCAAACGCTCCAAGGTAGCCAAACGACGGATAGTCTTAAGCTTACTGACACCGTTGAACACTAAGCTGCCAACACCAAAAGAAATCGGCGCACTGACAGCAGTCATCACAACTTCGTCGACGATCATGTCACGCCCTTCGGCGGAGACATTGGCCAACTCGGAGAAAGGATCCTTACTCTCCCGGTATTGCCGCCAGGCCTGATAGGCTTCGGGACTGGAAAAATCCGTTTCGGAAAAACCATCCAACTTCTGACAGAGGGCATAGAGAGTTTCTTTTTCAATCTCCTGTTCTGTGGCCTCCTCGACCATAGCTGAAAATTCAGCGGCCGTGGGCCATCCCTCGGAAAAAGCTTCCGCAAATCCCTCGGGATCCATCTTTTGTTGTTCTTCAAGTCCACGATGAACGCGTTGACGAATATAACGCTGCTCAAACTCACGGAAGTTCCGCTGGCGTATCCAAGCAAGATCACGCGGACCCACGACTTGTTTTGCCCGCTCCATGTCGGTGGCTAAAACTTGCATCCACAAGTCACGAGCCAAGGCATAAGAACCGTGCCGATGATGGAGCGCCCCAGCCAACTCTAGAAGAGCTTGATCTTGTCCCGATTGCTCTTTCATGCGCTCCCAGGAAGCAGGGGTCTGCGTCTCAAGCAGGAGTTCCATCTCAGGATCAATCGACTTCACCCCATCGGTATAATTGGCGGGCTTATCGACGCTGGTATGCATTCGATAATCGGTACCAAGGTTCAAATGATCGTGTTGCACCTGGCCTTGAGAGTAACGCACAACTCGAATTTTATCGGAGGGAGGAAAAGCATAAATTCGCTGCCCTACCTGTAGATTGCCCCCCTCGGGGCCGATCACGATGCGCAAAGGTTCCATCCCATCCACTTGCAGGGTTCCTCCCGCCAAACGAATCCACTCCAAACCGGGAAAGGCGTCGGGCTTGGAGAGCCGCATATGGGAGGGATGCTCTCTCAATAACTGTCGGAACTCAGCATCGTCCAAAAGACGGGCTTGGGACTCGGCACTCCTCGGCTCGAGAGGAGTCCCGCGATGCAATAAAAACATAGAACTCGTTAGACGATTTTCTGCCTTCGCCTGCTGTTCTAACTTAAGTTCTTGCTGCGCAAAAATCTCACGGGCCTCTACGATTGTATCGGCCTGACCAGAAGAGAGGATCTGAAAAACACCCTGTAAATAGCGGGTATTTTCTTTGTCGAATTGTCGAGCTGTTCTTTGAAATTCAAAGTGCATCGAACGCTCTTGAGCCAAAGTCTGGTTACTCTCGGCCAAATAAAACAAATATCTCATCCCATGGGCTCGAAGCTGTTGTCGGGCCTCCTCCACCTTCGCTTCTAAATGAGGCTGCCCCTGGGCGACATTACGAAACTCGAGAAATTTTAATTGGGCCTGAGCAGGATTTCCCTCGAGGAGGGCTAACTGAGCCTCCCAATACAGAGCTTCCGGCTCATCCGAATGCTGTTGAATGAGGTGACGCATTTCGGCGGGAGCTGCCACCTGTTGCAATGTTTGCAGCAGCTTCAGTTGTTGCTCTGGGGTTTTCTGAAGAAACTTTTCATTAGGAGCGATCAAAATTTCACCTTGATCTTCACTCCATGAAAAAAAATCACTCAAATAGGCCTTCGTCTGACCGGGAAATACCTCTACATTCTTATGAGGAGATTCTCGAAGCGCTTGCTCATTCAGAAAGCCCGCCGCCACCAAACGATCGATTTCTGGCCAAAGGGCAGATTGAGCGGCAAGTAATTCCAATTCGGGAAGCTCGTATTGAATCAACTCCTCGGCTATTTGTTGATGACCCAATGCCTGATGTAAACGAATGCTCTCTTGAAGATAGGCAATAGATTCGAGGGAATTGTCCGTGTTGGCACGCAATATATCCAGTTGGAGCAGACGGACACTCAATTTTTTTCTGTATCCCTCCAACAAAACCTGGTTTCGGGGATCAGACTCCGCCGCCTGCTCGTAGATAGAGAGGGCTTCCGCTTCTGCTCCCTTGAGGTCGAAAACCTGAGCCTCAAGAAGCATCGTGCTTAAGTCTTCCTGACCAGACGGTTGTTCAAAATTCTCACGCACGATATTGAGAACCAAGTCTGCCAAATCTACAAAAACCATGGACTCCGTAAGCGAATTTCTTTCACCCGCGGATCGAGCCCGGAGCAAAGCGATCTCCACTAAAAGGAAGGCATCCCCACGAACCCCACTTTGAAAAAACTGCTCGTAGCACGAATCGACCCAACTGAGCAGCGCCTCGACCCCCTCCCAATCCTGTTTTTCGGATAGCTGCTTAGCCTGTCCAATGCGCTCGCTCACCGATTCACGAAAAAACAACGCTCTCTCTTGGCTCTCTCGGGTTTGATGCTGATTCGCCTGCTGACTCCATTCTAAATAATCTTTCGAGGTGGCAAAAAAACGGGTCGCCAAGCCATGACTCGCCTGCCCTAGGTTCGTGAGTAAACGCCTCCCTTGTTGTAATAAAGCCCCGCCCTGCTCTTCGGATGATTCGCTAGAAGAAGGTAAGCCTCCCTGATGGGAAGAAGACAGTTCTCCTTCGTCCAAGGGATTCTGCCATCCCGTTAGGGATTGGCCAGAACCACGAAAAATTTTATTAAAAGGACTTCCCACCCGGTTACTCCTACTCTTTCATCTCCGATGTGGAGCAATTTTAGTGCCAGAACACCAAAAGACTTACCCCATTTAACCGTTGGTAATTACTTGTTTTCTAAACCAAACTTCTTGAGTTGCCCTAAAACACCCCCCTCAAAAGTCACTTTTGAAATTTTATGAAATGTTTTTTGGGTAGCAAAAACCTCACCACCCCACTAAACCACACAAGCTAACAAAACCCCGCCGCCCCCTGCTCACCCCTTTACATTCTCCAACACCCTTCCGGCACGAATCTATCATGTACATATTCTCGGATTTTCACCGCATTTCCAAGTCTTTCGAACTGCGCTTTCAAGGTCATCTTCTCAAATCACAAACCAACCCGGTCTCACTCCTTGAATAAGAAAAACCAAGTGGAAAAAAATTAATATTGCCAAGAACTTAGCGCTCCGATTAAATTGAGAACCTACTCCCTGAAAAATTTTAAACACGATGGAGGTCTTTCATGAAGAAACTTCTCTTCCTTGCCTTGGCGCTCTCTCTGGGCTTGAGCTACTCAATCGGTTGCAGCGGAACCAATAATCAAGCCGACTGCGTGGAATACGCAACCCAGGTCAACAGTCTCGACTGCATCACTGAAGAGGAAGTCATTGATATCAGTATATTTTGTCCCGAAAGCCTCATCGACGAATGCGACTTGAGCCAGTACTACCGATGCTTACAGGAGAACACCTATTGCGATGGTGATACCCTGGTCACCACCGGAACGGAAGATTGTGTCGCGAGTTGCGAAGACTCTTGAGCTAAGTTTTAATCCGACATCATCGGGACGACCCGAAAAGCTTAAGCGCTTGACTTGCCCGAAGTGAGATTAACCGTCTCCTTCGGGCGTCTTGCATCAAGGCTCCCCCCTCTCGCTCCGTCAGCTTTTTTTGATGAAGCAAAGTTTGATAAATCGCTCGCACAGCCTCTTTATCCAGTAGCCTCCATGAGTAAAGCGACAGAGCCAACTGAAAAGCCCCGCGCACAGGAATGACTCGTTTTCCCAGCGAGCTAAATTTTTCGGGCGGGGTTTTATTCTCAAGATGAATAAAAATACCACTTACTTTTCCAGTGTTTTTTGGAATTTTATCAACCATTTTCTTGATTAATAAAATATCCTCACCCAGCACTCCTTGGCGAATCAAAAAACTCTCTAAACTCTTCCCCCTCAATCCCCCCTCAAGTACCCTGGCATAAGCTTCGTAGGCTTCTGCATCACACTCCACATCGTCTCCAAATAAAAACTCAGAAGCCAAGGGATACTCAAGACGCAAAGTTAACAAAGCCAATAACTTAAATCCTAATTGATCAAATAAACGTCGAGGTTTTCCCTGCCATAAACAGGCCATCCAGTTTTTAAAAATTAACCCATCTTGCTCCACACCATCCTTGAGCATTTTATGCTCAAGCACCCGACGTAGTTGGGGAGGACTCGCGGTAATAAAATACAAGGGCGTACAACGAAATTTTTTACCTACCCCCCGACGCAAACCGCGCAGCACCTCAGCCATGCCGGGATTTCCCGTTTTATCTATCGCGAACTCAAGGGGGATCCGAAGAAGACCTGAAACCGAACTGAAAGGCGTTGCCAGGTAAGTCTTATCCACATCCCAAACCAGCAGAGGACCACGGTAGCGGGGCAAGGGAGTTCTGTGATTAAAAAAACTCAGCGGGTAGCTTCCCATAGTCGCTCCCTAAAATGGGGATTAGAACGCAATTGGATTTCGCTCTTGGCGAGGATCCTGCTCCAACAAGTACTGTAAAAATCTTTGAGGGCTCCAACGACGATACAACAAATGAAAAACAGCTTCCACGATGGGAAGCCTTAGACGACGCTCCTGGGACTGCTCAAAAACCGCCCTGGTCGTCAGCACCCCTTCGGCAACTTGCTGCCTCTCCTTTTGGATTATTTTCAAAGATTCGCCTTGGGCTAAACGATGCCCCACTTGATAATTACGACTGAGGGGTGAGGTACAAGTGGCCATTAAATCTCCGATTCCAGCCAAGCCTCCGAAGGTCAATAAATCGGCTCCCATGGAGACACCATAGTTCGCCATTTCTGAAAGCCCTCGAGTAATCAATAAAGCGCGCGCATTGTCTCCGTAGGATAAACCCGCAAGCAAACCGGCCGCCACGGCCACAATATTTTTAAAGGCACCACCGATTTCTGTTCCGATGAGATCATGTCCGCCATAGACCCTAAAATTTCCGCCACGAAATAAGCTTTGGATACACTCCACCACTTCATCGTAATGGCTGGCCACCAAAGCACCCGAAGGTTGGCCCGCCATCATTTCTTTGGCGAGATTAGGGCCCGCCATAGCCCCGATCTTCAAGGCACAGGTCTCTTCGCGTAAAATCTGCGACATTCGTTTATAGGTTTTTTGTTCGATACCCTTGGTGACGTGAACCACCATTTGATTTCCCTGAAGAACTTCTCCGATTCGACGGGTCACCTCACGAAATCCCACAGTGGGAATGGCTAAAATCAGCACAGGAGCCACGGCAACCGCTCTCGATAGATCCGTCGTGGCTCGCAAATTCTTGGCTAAAGACATCCCCGGAAAAAAAAACTGATTGGTATGGCATCGATTGATTTCCTCAGCTTGGGCAGCACGACGCACCCATAACAATACCCGGCGTTGCAACTGAGCCAAAGCGTTCGCTAGGGCCGTACCAAAACTTCCTCCTCCCAACACCACAACATCCACAGACTCTAAACGGTCACCCACTCGATTCATTCTTCTCATACCAAGCCCTCCAGAGGAGGAATGCGATTTTGGTAATAAAGCAAAAGGTTGCGATCGAAGTGATAGAGCCGATCTCCACGGCGTTCCAACACCCTGTGGGTATGGTATTCTTTGAGGTGAGCTAAGGCATCGGCCACGATCATTAAGGTATCATTGCCCATCAAAACGCTATCGAGACGAATCTCCCCCCGGTGCATCCGCTTTTTTAGAATACGTTGCAAATCTTGTAGGCGTGAATACAGATCAATCATTCCCATGCTGGGTTCGCGACCGCCGGTACGCAACAAACGATAACGGTCCATTCCGGGATTACGCTCCTCCAACCACCGAAACACCACACGGCAAAGCAAATGCACACTGCTCAAGATTGTGTCTCGACGAAAATCTCCACAAATGGCTTGAGATAATTCCTGAGTGTATTCTTGATCCCGTTGCTCATCGAATACAGGCTTATCCTTGCGAAAAACATAAGCCTCCCGACGTAATAAACGCCCCCTAGGATCCAGCGAACGCCCCTCAGTGTCGACAGGATTTCCGAATACATCCCTGGGGGTTCCTACATAAACCTGCACTCGACTTTCCAAATCGAATAAATGACCCACAAAGGCAATGATGCGTTTGATCTGTGACGACTCGTCGTCTTCAATAATATAGCGGGCCTTTCCCTGCTCCTTGAGATAATCCTCGATCAGAGTTTCCGCCTCAAGAACCAAGGGGTAATTCAAAGTACAAGGAACCACAAAAATATCCGGCTTCGCCTTACCCGCTAGTAAGTTATGAATGTAGGCGTCCAAACCCATACCCAACAATCCAAGTTTTAGTTTGGTCTCCACCGCACCAGAGCGGCTTCGAGTTCCCCCAGGAAAAAACAAATTATGACAGCCCACTTCCATGGAATATCCCGCATAAACCTTCAACACGTGCTTATAGAGCTTGGCCTTCTTACGACGGTCCACCTTATAGGCACCCAGATGATCCATGAAATATCCCAATAGTTTGTTCGAAAATAAATTAAGGCCGGCCCCATAAAGAAAAGGCGGCAAGCCCAATCGATAAAGCATATAGCCAACCAAGGGACTGTCTAAATTACTGACATGAGTGGGCACTAAAATGACCGTACCCAATTGGGCGACACGACGAATCGCCTTGGTTTCCCCCACGATTTTAAGCGGATCTTTCCATTGATCGAATCCCTGGGAAATCGAACGAACCAATTTGAGAGGACTCAAAGTGTTAAACAAAAAATTTAAGGAAACAGGAAGGACCTTGGTGGAAATTTGATAAATGACCGGACTGAAATTCCCTAAAATTTCCTGGGAAAAATGGGAAACCAACTGAAGCAAGATGCGACGAAGGCCGCCCGCATCGGCGTGCAGGGCACGTTTTTGCAACCCCTTGTAAAAGAACCATTCCTTTCTGGCGCTAGGAAGATGCAGGACGGGCTCTAACCTCTGACGTTCCTCATAAAGAGTATCGAAAACCAATTGCTCCAATAAAGCAGGTTGAGCAGGAGACTGCTCTACCACTCGGCGAACCACTTGCGGCAAGAAGCGTTTCTGATCTCGAGGATCCATGAAGCCCTAGCCCTCCCATAATCGATCCGCTCCAGGATAACTGAGGGCCACCCCATTTCCCATTGATTATTTCCACAATTAAAAATATGGGGGCCGACCTATGAACCTCCACGAAAATCCCAAAGTACCGGCTGATCGACTGCTAGAACCTTTAAGAAAATTCGCTGAGAAAGAAGCTTCCAGCGGCATCCTCTTATTATTTTGCACTTTAGTGGCCATGCTTTGGGCCAACTCTCCCTGGGGACATACCTACAACGCATTCTGGAACGCCGAATTCAGTTTGGGTTTTGAACATCTTAAGATTACCGAACCCTTGGTGTTATGGATCAACGATGGATTGATGGCTGTCTTCTTCTTCGTGGTCGGCCTAGAAATTAAACGTGAGATTCTCGTTGGCGAACTGTCCAATCCCCGACAGGCCTTATTACCCATCGCCGCCGCTTTGGGGGGTATGATTGTCCCTGCACTGATCTACACCGCGTTCAACCATTCCCTGCCCTCTCGTCCCGGATGGGGTATTCCCATGGCCACCGACATCGCCTTCGCCCTAGGAGTGTTGGCCTTGGTCGGAAAAAGAATTCCCGTATCCCTGCGAATTTTTCTTGCGGCCTTGGCCATTAGCGATGACTTGGGAGCGGTCTTGGTCATTGCCCTTTTTTATACCTCCAACATTGTCTGGTTTGATCTCTTGATGGGAGCCGGCTTCTTAGCCATCCTGGCTGCAGGCAATTGGGCCGGCGTTCGCAATCCCTATTTCTACGCGTGCTTTGGAATCGGAGGACTATGGGTGTCCTTCTTTCTATCAGGGGTCCATCCGACTCTCGCGGGTGTTTTGGCAGCCTTTACCATTCCGGCTCGCACACGCATCGACAGTCGCCGATTTCTCGATCGCGCCAAAGCTTATCTTTCCGACTTCGAGACCTATAGCGATCCTAGCACCCCCATGCTGGCCAACAAAAATCAGGTGCAAGCCATGGCGCAAATTAACGAGGCCTGCGAGGACGCCCAAACTCCACTGCAAATTCTGGAACACGCACTTCATCCCTGGGTAGCCTTTTTAATCATGCCGCTTTTCGCCTTGGCTAACGCTGGGGTCTCGCTGCACATGAATATCACAGAGGCTTTATTTCAACCTGCGGCCTTAGGTGTCATCCTCGGATTGTTCTTCGGCAAGCAACTGGGGATCTTCGGTTTCTCGTGGATTCTGATTAAAACGGGATTGGCTTCGCTTCCCACCCAAGCTTCCTTCCGCCAACTCTACGGCATCGCCGTACTTGGTGGTATCGGCTTCACCATGTCCTTGTTTGTTACTGGATTGGCGTTTCAGGATCCAACGCTGATCGATGAGGCTAAGATCGGTATTCTCACGGCATCCCTTTGCTCGGGACTTTTCGGAATTTTCTATTTAAGATTCCTGCTGCCAAAAACAAAAGTCGAATCTTAAAACTTCATTCGACTCCAGAAAAGGCCCGGGGCATGAGGGATTTCCAGCCGCAAAATCTCCCCATCGATGAACATTTAGAAAATATCCTCATGACTTTGCAGAGGCATTCATGCCTACTGCTTAAGGCCCCACCGGGAACAGGAAAAACCACCCGACTCCCTCCTGCGCTGTTGCGAGCCCCGTTTTTAAATCTAAAACAAGAAATTTGGACCTTAGTCCCCAGGCGTATCGCCGCCAAGCTCGCCGCCCATCGAGTGGCAACCGAACTTGGAGAATCCCTAGGCAACACCGTGGGCTATCAATTTCGTTTTGAAAAAATTGCCGGCCCCAAAACACGTTTACTTTTTCTGACAGAAGGCTTGCTCCTCAGACGTCTATTGCAAGATCCCCTACTCTCACGGGTCGGAGTCATTTGCTTGGATGAATTTCACGAACGACATCTTTTTAGCGATCTCGCCTTGGCTTATGTTCGCGATTTACAAAAACAAAAAAGGCCTGATTTAAAAATCGTAGTCATGTCGGCAACCCTGGAAACAAAGGCCTTAGAAAATTTCTTAGCCCCCTGCGCTACACTGACCTTAGATATTCCCCACCATCCGGTGAAAGTGGAATACCTCAACCCTAGAACTGGTGAAGAGATTTATCCCGCACTCATAAAAGCCATTCAACAAAGTCACCAACAATATCCCCAAGGAAACATCTTAGTCTTTCTACCCGGGCTCCATGCCATTCACCGAGCTACCGAAGTGTTAACCCAACGGTTTGCGCGACAAGCTCATTGCCTTCCTCTCCACGGCTCCCTATCCGCGGAAGAACAAGAAAAAATCTTCACTCCCAGCACCTTGCCCAAAATCATTCTCGCCACCAATATTGCAGAATCTTCCATCACCCTGGAAGGAATCAGCACCGTGATTGATTCAGGCCAACATCGCCAGGCGAGCTTCAATGCTTGGAACGGACTGTCTGCCCTACGGACCAAAAATATCAGTCGGGCCTCTGCCTTGCAAAGGGCAGGACGGGCAGGAAGAACTGGCCCCGGCTTAGCCATACGCCTCTACTCTCAACACGATTTCTTATCGTGGCCCGAATTCGAAAGCCCCGAAATTGAAAGGGTAGATCTCAGTCAAAGCTTGTTAGAACTCTTCTCCCTGGGTTACTCAGACCCTAAGCATTTTCCTTGGTTTCAAAACCCCCATCCGGATCGACTGCAAAAATCCCTTGATCTACTAAAACTATTAGGAGCCTTAGAAAAACACTCAGAGAGTTATCACCTGACCCCCCTTGGAAAAAAAATGGTGGAACTCCCCTTAAGCCCACGACTCTCTCGCCTGTTATTCGAAGCCGAAGCCCACGGGGGCATTCGTGAAGCCCTATTAACCGCCACCTGGCTTTCCGAAGGAAAATTACCTACGGGAGATTTTCTAACATGGTTCAACACTCACCCCTTACCTGCTCGACTCCAAGCGATTCACCGACAACTCTCCCAATACTTCCCAAAAAGTAACACAGCACCCTCTCCTCTCGATCCCCAAAACCGACTGCTACAAAACTTACTTCAAGCCTTTCCCGACCGCATCGCAAAACGTCTCGCTTCCCATTCCAACGAAACCAAATCAAGCAGTCATGAGGAATGGCTATTGTGCGATGGAGGATCGGCTTGGCTTCCCAAAAACCAGGTGGACCCCAATGATTCTTTCCTCCTGATCTTGGAGGCGCAAGAAAGCTCACACCAAAAAGGCCTCAAGGGAAAAATACATATCCATAGTTGGATCGGTCTCGATCCTAGCTTTCTACTGGAATTGGAAAATTCACTACTTCAGGAGACCCTGCAATACAAATGGGATCCCAACTCGGGAAAGGTGTGGAAGCTACTGCAACTCAATTACGGACAATGCCTTTTAGAACAAAGCAAAGGGCCTGCAGAGGCCATTGTCGCTCAAACCGTTTTTTTTCAAGAAGCCCTGGGACTCAACCTCGAGCGGTTGGAACAAATTCGCGTACACGACCTTTTGGAAAAACTACAACGATGGTTGGAAACCGAGTCCTTCAGCACTTGTTTGGCACAAATAGCCTTGGCAAAAAAGCTGGGTGGGGCCACTGAACTTCCAGAATTTCATGGAAACACCTGGAGCGATTGGATTAGAAATGTTTTTTCCGAAGTTCAAAATCTTAAGGATCTAGAAGCAAGCTTAAGCACTTTTTCACTTTTGCAAACACTTCCCCAAAGCTGGGCCTCACGATGGTCCAATTTATTTCCTCAATACATCGCGCTTCCCGGACGCAAACAAGTGAAGATCCATTACCCCTTGGGGGGAGAGCCTTACGTTGCAAGTCGATTACAGGATTTTGTCGGGCTTAATGAGACTCCTAAAATATTTTCAGGAAAGCTTCCACTGACTGCCCATCTCCTGGCCCCTAATGGTCGCCCTGTTCAAGTCACGCAAGACCTACCCAATTTTTGGAAGAACACCTATCCAAGCCTGAAAAACCAATTGGCAAGACGTTATCCGCGCCACCCCTGGCCCTGAGTAGTCAAGCCTCTACACGACCAACTCTCAAGAAACAAACCGCACAAGACCGATGAGTCTGATTCAAATTTCTCATGTCGGAAAACTCTGTGGGACTATTTTTAACGTCGTCTTTTTATACTCCCGAAATCGAAAAAAAAACTCCACAGCCGAAAATCGTTCCTCCGTCACCATCAAAAAAAATCAAAATTGCCCTATGAATAAAGGATTTTATTGTTTTGGCATATTTTGTGCTTTCGCACATGGAGCATGAAGACAAGATTTTTTTCTAAATGGATACTCTGCGTTTATTCGATAGCGACACTGACTTTACCTCGAGGAATCCATGCACTAGAGCAAAACGTTCTGACGGCTCCTCTACCTTCACTCCAAACACTAGAAGAAATCGCCCTACGCTATGCCGGACTCGATCCCCAGAGAATTACGGATTGGGAACACGATGCGCGATGGGCTCCTGCCCTCCCCCGACTGCAGGTGGGATGGGAATCCAATCTCATCAATCAAAATACTACAGTCATTCAAGACAGTGTTTCCGTTACCTCGTCGGGAGTCAACATCGGCCCCGCTTCTAATCGCTTGGACGCCGATTTTAGCAATAATCAAGGGATGGAAGTGCGTGCCCTGTGGGAACTACGCGAGGTATTATTCAATCCTGACCAAATCCTCATCTCTCGAGAGGCTCGTGACCTCTATGTATTTCGTTCTCGACTTCGGGAAGAACTACAACAGGCTTACTTCACCCTGAAAGAAACCCTCCAACAACTCCAGCAGTTTCCCCAGACGAAACGTGACCCCTATCTTCAAATCAAAATCGAACAAGCCATTGCAAAACTCGACAGCCTCACGGGAGGAGAATTTTCCAATCTCTGGCAGAGCCATCATGCTTTAAACCAGAGCAAAACTCCGGTTTCTTCCCTCAGAAAGGCCCAAAGATGAAAAATTATTTTCTCAAAATCATCAAGGTACTCAGCTCAATTTTTTTTCTCCTGAGCGCCTCAGGCAATGGGCCCGTTTCTTGTGCCAGTTCAAACGAATTGGGATTCACTTCCTTGGCCCAACGCCAACCCTTCGTTACTGATTTACAATTTCAACCCGAAGCCGAAGATTCGGGAAAAGCGCTATGGAAACTGCTTTTCTCTCAAAGACTCGATCTAAAGTTTATCGGTCCACAATCCATTGCATTGCTAAAGGGCAACCTCACCGAGGAATTATTCAATGACACCCACCAGCTCATGGACGAAATCGTCACAGAAAAACTTCCACAGGTTCCACTGCACTACAATTTGTCCGGAGAAGAAACCTCACTCACCCTACACACCGAAGAGACTTTACCCCCTGGATTTTATACCCTGGTCGTCACCCCACTACTACGATCGGTGGAGGGCATTCCTTTCAACCAAAATCCCGGAAAACAAGCCCTGCCTTTTGTAGCCAGTTATCGTGTGGGTTCCGAAGCTTCACCCAACCCACAAAGCTTTTCCACACCTTCCCCAAATCCTTCTCAGGATGGGCCACAGTATGGACCGGAGCCTGATTTTCTAGTCATCAATGAAATTCTTTATGATGGAATTTCCAGCGAGGTAAACGGCGAGGCCTTCGTTGAACTTTACGGCACTCCCCATGCGGATATTTCTGGATTTCAAATCCAATTCATCAATGGCACCGATGGTACGGAGACAGAACGCATCGTGCTTCCCAACCCAGCCCTCATCAACGCATCGGGGATCTTCCTAATTGCTGATTTAAAAACAGGATCCCAAGAACTAAGCCAGATACAAAACGCACAATTCTACGATCAATTCGATCCACAAAACGGCCCCGACGCCATTCACCTGCGCGGACGGGATGGTTTTCTCTGGGATCGTTTACAATATGGAATCACGACCATCGCCACCACACCCAACGGCTTGGAACTAGCCGAAGGGCAAGCCGCATCGGATGTCGATGCGGGACACAGTCTGTCGAGAAAATCTGGAATCGACACTGACGACAACGAAAGAGATTTTTTCGATCTTTCCGTGCCCAACCCAGGAGTCCTATGACGAGACAATAGACAAATGAATATACTCCGACGGCGGATGCACCCACACCTCGTCAAACAACTATTTTTCGCCTCGACTCGCCAAACGCTTCAATGTTTGAATCATTTCATCAAGGGCTTTGGCCCGATGGGAAACAGCATTTTTAAGATCGACGTCCCACTCCGCCAAGGTCTCCCCTCCCCATTCGGTTTGAAATACGGGATCATAACCGAAACCTCGTTGTCCCGAGGGAGCTTTTGCAATCCACCCCGATAATTCTCCCCGAGCCACATACTCTTCTCCACTCGAACTTCTCAGTACCATCGTACAGCAAAATTTCGCCCGACGCTCTTCCGCGGAGACGCCGCGCAATTCCTCCAATAATTTTAGCCAGTGCCGCTCCGCCGGGAGATT
This sequence comes from bacterium, assembly GCA_031972375.1. Taxonomy (GTDB): domain Bacteria; phylum UBA10199; class UBA10199; order DSSB01; family DSSB01; genus DALYDW01. Next base: position 27,871 of record DALYEU010000018.1, read on the forward strand.
AAGACCCGCATAGCGAGCTGAATGCACCCCAGGCCTCCCACCCAAAGCCGATACCTCTAATCCACTATCCTCTGCCAAGGCCCAAAGACCCGAAAACTCTGCGGCCAAGCGCGCCTTATCCCGTGCATTTTCCAAATAAGTAAGATGGGATTCCTCCGAAATCGGACAACCGGGAAAATCTTGGAGACTTACAAGCTCTACGGGAAGATCTGACAAACGCTTTCGAATCTCCATCAACTTTCCAGGATTACCCGAAGCCAATACCACCCGCATCATTGCCCCACCCCTTTCAAGATTTTTTCTTGAACTTTAAAAACCTCCTCCATACCCGTTTGAGCCAAACCGAGCAGTTTTTGTAATTGAGCCTTACTAAAAGGCTCCATCTCGGCGGTTCCCTGTAACTCGATAAACTTTCCACCCCCTGTCATCACAACGTTCATATCTACTTCGGCCTGCGAATCCTCTTCATAACAAAGATCCAGACAAGTCCCACCCTGCACAATACCGACACTTACCGCCCCTACTTTTTCCTTTAAAGGCCAGGCCTCCAGTAATCGACGATCGAGTAAATTCTGACAGGCCAGAGCCAAGGCCACATAAGCCCCACTGATAGCTGCACAACGAGTCGATCCATCCGCTTGCAACACCTCACAATCGACGGAAATAGTGCGGGGACCCAATAATTTAAAATCGGTCACCGCACGCAAAGCCCTTCCTACCAAGCGACTGATTTCCTGTGTGCGACCGCTTACTTTTCCTTTCACCGATTCTCGAGGCACTCGGGTATGGGTTGCTCTAGGTAACATGGCGTATTCGGCTGTCACCCATCCCAAACCTTTCACCATGCGCCATTCGGGAACTTTTTCCTCGACAGAAGCCAAACACAAGACATGAGTATGCCCTAAACGAACCAAGCAACTTCCTTCTGCGTAACGGTTGACATTTTTTTCAACAGTAAAATTTCTCAACTGATCGGGTCTGCGACCCTCGAGGCGATGCAATCCACTTTTTCGTACCATGATAATTTCTCCTGATAGGGATTGGGCTCTTGAGGATACCGTTTGCAAAATCCCTGAGCTAAAACAGTCAATTTATTTTTTAGTTCAAGCACTACGGCTTGCTGCTGACAAGCAGTCAAAGAGGCCAAGTTTAACAGCTTCTCTAGAGCGCGCACACGAAATCGATCCATTCCCCAGTATCGACGACTGAGTTGGTCTTCATGCCCACCTCGCTTCACCACCAAGGCTTCGGGTAAAGTCCGAAAAGGAGAACTTAAAGTCGCTCGCAACCAGAGTTCATAATCTTCACAAACGGCGTAAGAGGGATCGAATCCTCCTAATTGTTCAAAAAACGATTTTTCCATCAAAACAGAAGAGGGCGAGATTAAGCACAGCTTAAGACAGGAAATAAAAATATTTCCAGAAGGTTTGGTATGTTTATGCCTTGGATTAACCCTAATCCCATGGCGAATCCAGATTTCCTCTGATTGGCAAAAACGAAATTCAGGATACCTCTCCAAAAACTCCACCTGAACTTCTAGCTTACGCGGCAACCAAGCATCGTCGGAATCTAAAAACGCGATGTATTTTCCCCGGGCTTGACTGACCCCGTAATTACGAGCTGCGGCCGGTCCCGCATTTTCCTGAATTAAAAGCCGTAACCGAGATCCATAATAATTCTGTAACCAAGGGCCCGTTCCATCTGTAGAACCATCGTCTACCACAATCACTTCAAAAGAAGGCAGGGTCTGCTTAAAAACGGATTCCAAGGCCTCGGATAACCAGGCTTTACGATTGTAAGTGGGAATAACAACGGAAACCGTGGGAGAAACACTGGACACAACGAACTCCAAAGCACCTGCTCGTTATTGACTTACAATGAAAGTCTCGCGCCCCTAGAAAATCCTATCCATCGACCGCAATATTTTTGACCCATCTGATCCGCGAAATGCTCATTAAAAAACCGGTGGAGGGCCCATATCGGGAATATACTCGCCATAGTTTTCTTCCAGCTCTTCGAACAGAGTATATTCGTTGAAAAATTTTAATTTGGCCGTACCAATGGGACCATTGCGCTGTTTTCCGATGATAATTTCCGCCACGCCCCGTTCTGGAGTGTCCTTATTGTAGACTTCGTCTCGATAGATAAAAGCGATGACATCGGCATCTTGTTCGATGGCACCCGATTCGCGCAGATCTGACAGCTGAGGACGTTTATCCGTACGGGATTCTACGCTCCGATTCAACTGACTGAGAGAAATCACGGGAATATGAAGTTCTTTCGCGAGCGCTTTCAACGAGCGGCTGATATCACTGATTTCTCGTTCACGACTTTCCTTACCTTCACCACTTCGCATCAACTGCAAATAATCCACCACAATAAGACCTAAATCATGTTCCTTTTTTAAACGACGGGCCTTGGCTCTCATCTCCAAAACACTGATGGCCGGCGTATCATCGATGAAAATGGCGGTCTGGCTTAACATACTGGCCGCCTGAATCAATTTCGACCAGTCCTGCTCACGCAAAAAACCTCCCCTCATCTTGGAAGAATCCACGCGAGCCTCGGAACACAACATTCTTTGCACCAACTGCTCTTTTGACATTTCCAGGGAAAAAATCGCCGCAGCTTTTTTACTTTCTGCGGCAGCCCGTAAAGCTACATTCAACGCAAAGGCCGTCTTCCCCATGGAAGGCCGACCCGCGATAATGATCAAATCCGAAGGCTGAAAGCCACTGGTCAACTCGTTGAGCTTTTTATAACCCGTCGGCAATCCGGTTACGGAAGCTCGGTTTTCATAAAGTTGCTCGATCGCCTTGACGCTTTCCTTGACGATCTCTCGGATGGGGGTGAAAGCCTGGCGAATGTTACGTTCGCTTATTTCAAAAATAGCCTTCTCCGCCTGATCTAAAAAATCCTCGACATCCTCACATCCCCCGTACCCCTGCTCCACCAAATCAGTGGCGGCATGAATCAAGGAACGCAACATGGATTTTTCACGGATGATTTTAGCGTAATGCACCACACTGGCACTGGTAGCCACTGAAGCAACCAACTGAGCCAAAGCGGCGGCCCCCCCTACGGACTCCAGTTCCCCCATGGTGTTGAGTTCGTGGGTCAAGGTAACGACATCGGCGGGCTCACCCCGTTCATAAAGGCGAATACAAGCCTGATAAATTCTCTGGTGGGCTTTTTTGTAGAAATCTTCGGGCTTTAATAAATCGACAACCTTATGGAAGGCCTCTCCATCCATCAACAAGGCCCCCAACAAGGATACCTCGGCATCTAAAGCTTGGGGTGGTAATCGATCACCCGCATTGAAAGTGCGGGCAGCGTGAAACGAAGGTTCAGACATCAGTTTTCAATTTTTTTCACCACATGGACTTTTATTGCAGCAGAGACTTCTGAATGCAGCTTAATTTCCACGTCGTAAGAGCCTAAATGCTTCAGAGGAGACTCTAAAAGTATCTGATGCTTATCCACGGAAACCGACTTACCCTTTAAAGCATCGGCGATATCCATTCGGGTCACCGAACCGAACAAGCGCTCGCCCGAACCCGTTTCTTTTTCGAGGGTAACTTCCAATCCCATCAAGCGTCCAGCAATCGACTGAGCCTCTTCCCTAACCTTTAACGCACGAGCCTCAATCACACGGCGCTGATGTTCCATTGCTTTGATGTTATGGGGATTAGAAGGCAAAGCCTTTTTTTGAGGAATTAAAAAATTCCGACCATAACCCTCACGCACCTTAACCACCTGGCCAGCTTTGCCTAAATTAGCAATATCTTCGGTCAACACTACTTCCATGACATTTACCTCCTAGGCCCATTGACGGCCAGCTTTCTAAAATCGAACCAAGAATCAAAAAATCCCACCGCCATCAGCAACATGCTAAGTGGCTGGATAAAAACCAAAAACAAAAAATAAAAAAGCAATCGAATCAGTGGGGAAACCGCCCAACGCTCCCCGTAATAGGCCAAGATCCCTAAACCTTGAAAGAAGTAAACCATTCCAAAAACCATCAAGGCATTCAAGGCCAAAATTTTAAAGGCACCCCAGTGAAGCCCATAAACATCCAAAAGCATGAGCCCCACAAAAGCAATCAACACCCAAACAAAAATAAAGGGGGCCTGCCATTCCACCATGGGTATCATGGAAGCAAACAGGCCTTCCTTGGCAAAAATTCGTTTGGCCACGACCATATTCAACCAAACGATAAAAATCCCCGTACAAATCAAAAAACTCGGAAGGAGACGCACGGCGTAATAAATCACCGTCTCACCGTAGCGCTCCAAAAAAACCGCTTGGTCGGGCCCCCCTCCCTCTCCGCGAAAGGTATTTTTCATCTGCTCCAAAAGCTCGGATAAAAAATATTCGAAACTATGAACTAGCTCGCCCCATCGCCAACCCACTTGCCAAATTAATAAAGCGACCAACAGGAGAGCCAACACCGCGAGAATCCTCCCGATCAAGCGAGCTGGATCGCGACTGGAGGCCTCCCAAAGCCCCAAGAGGATGCCTACGGTTCCATAAAACATGAAATAAGAAAGACCGTAACGAAGCGGCTCGAGAGCTCCCCCCTGGTAATAAACCATTCCAGGAATCCAAAAGAGAAACTGCTCTGCCTGCTTAAGCCCCCAGTGAAACACCGCCTGAGGCAAAAGCACTCCATACAAAAAAGCCAAACTCGCCAAAGCGACGAAAGCGGCTCCAAAAGCCAACTTTCCTCCTCCTCGCTTAAAGGCATAAAGCAAAGGCAAGGGAGTAAGCCAAACTAGAAAACCACTCAGGAACAGAAAAGTCTGCCAAAAAGCTAAGACGAGAACTTGTCGTATTCCCTGTGTTTTACTCGAAATTGGCATGGGTCGCCGTAAAAGGCAGCAACGCTAAGATTCTTGCTCGCTTGATTTCAACGGTTAAACGGCGCTGATGAAGAGCGCAATTCCCCGTAATACGACGAGGAATCACCTTACCACGCTCCGTAATAAAAAAACTCAAGGTCTTAGGATGCTTATAATCCAAGGCATAATCACGGTCGGTGCAAAAACGGCACACCTTACGCTTGGAAAAACTTTTTCTTTTGCCCCTGGGTTTATGACCGTTACCGGCTGAGCTATTCGCTTGTTGCATAAAAAAATCCCTTATTCGTCGCTAGAAGACAATTCTGGTTCTTCAGAAACATCGGAAACGCCAGAAGCATAGTAATCATCGTCGCCATCACCAAAAAATTCGTCTCCCATATCGCCGCGACGATCCGAACGACGCCGGTCTCCTCCTCGACCCTCAGCACCCCTACGAAAACCAGGACCTTCTCTGTAGGGTAAAACAACATCAGGAGCCAATGGAGCAGAACCAGGGGCGGCCTTACGCTGCTCAACATCCACTTCATCTGCTAACTTGACTGTAAGAAACTTGAGAACATTGTCATCGTACTTGAGAGTTCTTTCCAACTCGGAGACACCCTCACCGGCAGTCAGATACTGCAAATAAAAATAATGGGCATAACGGGCCTTTTCGATGTCGTAAGCGGTGCGACGCTTGCCCCAATCAATATGATGAAGCACATGGCCCTGAGAACGACCAAGGATGGTCGCTAATTTTTCTTTAAGACTGGATAATTGTTCAGCGGGCAGATCTGCCTTGAGAACGTAAACGGTTTCGTACTCTCTCATGGAACCTCCTTATGGTCTAATCTCGGCCCCTAAAAAGGAGCAAGAAGGAGAGATATTTTAAAAATTCTAATGAACCTAATCAATCCGATGAAATTCATCGACGAACAAACGACCGATGAATTCTATGCCTCAGAGGCGGCACTCCTATTGACCAATTGCGCTACGGGGTCAAGTCCCTTTTCCAAAAAAAGGGAAACGGCCTGCACCGCCTTTGTTAAAATCTCTTCCACACATAAACTTTCTTCCTTGTGAAAAGGAGAAAGAACGTGCCCCTTCACCCGATGAGAGTTCCCAGGATGTCCAACCCCAACACGCAGACGGTTGAAACGTTGATGGCCTAATTTTTCGATGATAGAACGAACACCATTATGCCCAGCAGGTCCGGCTGACCACTGTGCCTTAAACTTCCCCAAAGACAGGTCTAATTCATCATGAATCACTAAAAGATTTTCCCCGGGAATTTTCAAAAAATTAACCCAAGAAACCACACTCTCTCCGCTGAGATTCATGAAGGTCTGTGGCTCCACTAAAACGACCTTCTCACCGGAAGAACTCAAAAATTCGGCGAAATGACTTTGAAATTTTTTCCGATCCAAAGCGACACGGTAATTCTGCGCCAACTGATCGACGATACGAAAACCAATATTATGACGGGTATTCTGATATTCGGAACCAGGATTTCCCAAACCGACGACGAGCTTAGTCACAAATGGCTCTCCATTCCAAGAACCACACCCAAGAACAAGTCAAAAATCGGAATCGAAAAACCTTACTTACCCGACTCTTTATCGGCGGCCTTCTTTTCGGTCAGGACTTCAGGCTGAGTAATTTCACCACCCGACGTCGTCGTCGGTTGTTCCACAGCCTCCACCACAGCCGCCACCAAAACGTCGGAGATGGTACTTAACTCCACACCATCGGGAAGCTTCAAATCATGAATATGGATATTATCACCAATATTTAAATGGGAAACGTCCACCTCGATGGCCTCGGGAATTGCCATAGGCAAGCAAATAATTTCGAGTTCGCGGCGCAAATGCTCGAGAATACCACCATCCTTAACCCCGGGAGCCTTACCAACCAAATGGACCGGAACCTCAACTTTGATTTTTCGGCTCATATCGACCCGTTGAAAATCAACATGAAGAAACTCACGACTGATGTTATCGGCTTGGTAATCACGCAACATCACGGGTTGGGTTTGTTCACCATCGATCTTAAGATCGAAGAGAGCCGAAAGACTATGGGCCACTTGCACCGCTTGGTTGAGATCTTTTAGCCCTACCGACAGCAATTGCGGTTCACCTGCCCCGTAAAGAATGGCAGGGACTCGGTCTTGAGCTCGAAGTTTTCGGGCGACGCCCTTTCCAGCAGCGTTTCGAGATTGGGCATTCAGCACATGTCGTTCCATAAAGGGGTCTCCGTTTTAGACACTAAACAAATAA
>DALYEU010000019.1:0-34357 GCA_031972375.1 bacterium
GTATACTCCTAAATTATAATCGCGTCAAGATCTCCGGGCCTTTTTCTGTAATCACAATCGTATCTTCAAAATGGGCCGAATATTTTTTATCTTTTGTAACCACAGTCCAACCATCTTCCATAAGATAAGTCTCGGCCGTGCCTAAATTCACCATGGGTTCGATGGCAAAAACCATCCCAGACTTCAATCTCATCCCCGTTCCAGCTGTTCCATAATTGGGAACCTGAGGATCTTCGTGTAAAGCCCGACCAATGCCATGACCAACATACTCACGCACTACTTTGAGCCGCTCAGACTCAACATAAGATTCAATAGCCGCTCCAATATCGAAGAGTCGATAATTTGGCCTCATCTGCTCAATTCCTCTATTGAGGGATTCACGCGTCACTTCGAGTAAACGCAAAGCATCGGCCCCAACCTGCCCCACGGGAAAGGTCCTAGCGCTATCCCCGTAGTACCCCTCAAAAATAGCTCCACAATCAATCCCTACAATATCCCCTTCCTGCAAAATCCGCTTTTTGGAAGGAATGCCGTGAACCACCTCTTCATTAATGGAAGTACACAGCGTATGGCGAAATCCCAAATACCCTTTAAAGGCTGGCGTCAAACCCTGGCTACAAATGTAGTCTTCAGCGACACGATCAAGTTCAAAAGTAGTCACCCCAGGTTTTACTTGCTCAGAGACCTTAATCAGAGTCTCCGCAACGACCCTACAAGCCACCCGCATCTTTTCAATCTCTTCCTTAGATTTTAAGGTGACCATAAATCCTCAAGCCCCTTGAGAAGCAATATCAGCGAGGGAATTAAAAATTTCCTCTACAGAACCCGTTCCCGAAATCTCTCTCAACAACTTCTTACCCCGATAGTACTCCACCACAGGAGCCGTTTGGGAATGATAGACCTTCAATCGCTGCCGAATCGTAGCCTCTTGATCGTCTTCTCTCTGAATCAACTCTCCGCCACAACGATCACAGACTCCTTCAACACGAGGAGGAGAAAAACTAGCATGGTACCCTGTTCCGCATTGTGAACAAGTTCTACGCCCCGCTAAACGGGAAACCAGATCTTCTTCAGGAACTCTCAAGCTGACAACCGCATCCAATGTTTTCCCATTTTTATCCAACATCAAACCCAATTCCTGAGCTTGAGAAACATTGCGCGGATATCCATCCAAAATAAAGCCATTCAAAGTGTCAGTTTCTTTTAAACGCTCCTCAATCAAACCCAACACCAAGGCATCGGGGACTAACTCACCAGCACTCATATAACGCGCTGCTTCTAACCCGAGAGAAGTTCCCGCCTTGTTAGCGGCACGCAACATATCCCCCGTAGAAATTTGCGGAATACCAAACTTTTCTTGAAGTTTTTTCGCTTGGGTTCCTTTGCCAGCTCCAGGAGCACCAAGAAGGATTAGATTCATGCTCTAACGCCTTCTTCCTTTGAATTTACCCCCGCGACTTCCCAAAAACCCCTCATAATGACGGGTCAAAAGATGGGATTCAATCTGAGAAACCGTATCCATGGCCACTCCCACTACGATTAGGATAGAAGTGCCACCAAAAGGAACCGCAATAGAAGCGGGGATACCAAACTGACGGATTAAAATCTCAGGCAACACACAAACTAAAGAAACGTACAAAGCACCCGCAAGCGTGATACGAGTCAAAACCTTATCGATATAATCAGCCGTAGGTTTTCCTGGACGGATTCCCGGAATAAAACCTCCATGTTTTTTCACATTCTCGGCAACATCCAAGGGATTAAAGGTGACAGCAGTATAGAAGTAGCAAAAGAAAATGATCAGACTCACATACAGAGCTGTATGCAACCAACCACTGGACAAGCTGGAAGCCAAAGATTGCAACTTAGGATTTTCTACAAACTGCGCAATCGTTGCGGGAAACAAAATAATCGAAGAGGCAAAAATCGGTGGAATAACCCCAGAAGTATTGATTTTCAGCGGCAAATGACTCGATTGGCCAGCATACATTTTTCTCCCCACAACCCTCTTAGCGTAATTGATGGGAATACGTCGCTGAGCCCTCTCCATAAAAATGATGTAACCAATTACAGCCGCAATAAACGCCATTAAAAGCAAAAAACCAAACAAAGAACCAAATTGATCTTTTGTTGCCCACGCATCGCGGATACCCGAAGGAATACGAGTCACAATCCCCGCAAAGATAATAAGCGAAATCCCGTTCCCAATACCTCGCTCAGTGATCTGCTCCCCGAGCCACATAATAAAACAGGTTCCTGCAGCCAGAGTGGTCACAGTCAAAACATAAAAAGGAATCCCCCCGGTTCCGGGCAATAAAACTCCCTGCTGCTCTAAACCATAACTAATTCCCAACCCCTGGATGACACTCAAAACAACGGTTCCATAACGAGTCCACTGAGTAATTTTTTTACGGCCCGATTCTCCCTCTTTTTGCAGTTTTTCTAGGGAAGGAACCACTACAGTCAACAGCTGAAGAATAATGGAAGCACTGATATAGGGCATAATCCCCAGAGCAAAAACAGAAAACTGCTCTAAGGCCCCACCTGAAAACAAATTAAAAATCTCAAAGACCGTCCCCGAAGAGATGATTCTCTTTAAAGCATCGACATTGACGCCAGGAGTGGGAACATACACACCGATTCGGTAAATCCCCAACATCAATATGGTGAAGAGGATACGCTTCCGTAATTCGGGAACCTTGGTAATATTACCGATGGAGTTGGCCATGAAAGATATTCAATCTTTAGATCTTTTAAATGGAACGATACTACGAGACAGAAGGCTGAGAAATTGAGATCACCTCAATCTTTCCACCAGCCTGCTCGATTTTTTCGCGGGCTGCTCCGGAAAAATGATGGGCTACCACCGTCAAAGGGACCTGAATCTCACCATCCCCCAAAATCTTTAAATCTTCATTCAACGTACGAATACGACGAGTCTGCTTGAGAAATTGAGGATCAACCCGAGTTCCGGCTGGAATATCCTGCAAGTCAGAAAGGTTAATAATCGTAAATTGCTTCTTAAAAAGATTATGAAAACCACGCTTCGGCAGACGACGGGCCAAAGGCATCTGCCCACCTTCAAAACCTACTTTGTGGTAACCACCGGCTCGAGCCTTTTGACCTTTATGCCCCTTAGTGGAAGTGCCACCATGACCACTGGCATCCCCTCGACCTAGGCGTTTTTTGTTTTTTACAGCTCCAACAGGAGGTTTCAACTGGCTGAGAAACTTGCTCATGATCTTAATTCCAAAAAAAAAGACTACTTTTTGGTTTTTGTAGTTTTAGCTACAGAAACCTTAGTTTTTTTTGTAGCCAAAGCTGTTTTAGTTTTTTCCGCTACCTTCTTAACTTTTTTAGGAGTCTTACTGGCAGCATCCCCCAATTTGGGAACATCCCCTACTTTACCCAACCGATAGGTAACCAGCTTTTCCCCTCGGGGCAATTCCGGGGAACTCGCTTTCTCAAAAGTCACCAAATGAATCACTTTTTGAATCATGCCGCGAACTGCAGGGGTATCAGGATGCACCCGAACCTCATTCATACGACGTAATCCTAAACCACGAAGTGTATCTTTTTGTATTTGGGGGCGACCTATCGGACTGCCAATCTTTTTAATCTTCAGGTATGCCATAAAACTTAGCTCGCTTGACGAATAGACTTAACTTCTTCCGGAGAACGCAGCGCTAACAAGCCATTCAAGGCAGCCTTCACCACGTTATGGGGATTATTAGTACCAATACATTTAGTCAGAATATTGTGAACTCCAGCGGTTTCCACAACAGCCCTAACAGAGCCGCCGGCAATAACACCGGTACCCGCAGCTGCTGGTTTAAGCAACACTCGAGCGGCACCATAACGCCCAACAACCTCATGGGGAATTGTTCCTTTAATAATAGGAACACTTACTAAAGAACGCTTTGCTTGTTCACTAGCCTTACGAATAGCCTCAGGGACTTCTTTAGCTTTTCCCAAACCAATACCCACACGGCCCTGCCCATCACCAGCCACAACCAAAGCACTAAAACTAAACCGACGACCACCCTTCACCACTTTGGCGACGCGGTTAAGACTAATGAGTCTGTCTTGAATTTCTGAGTCAATTTTTTCGCGCTGTGCCATAAATTAAAACCTTAATCCTGCTTCCCGAGCACCATCAGCCAAAGCTTTGATGCGACCATGGTAGAGATATCCGTTTCGATCAAAAACGACGTGTTCTATTTTTGCAGCCTTGGCTTTCTCTGCCAAACGACGCCCAACTTCCTGAGCACAAGTCTTATTGGAACGCCCCTGCTCAACTCCATTTTCAAGAGTGGAAGCAGAAACCAAAGTTCGTCCACAGGTGTCGTCAATCACTTGGGCATAAATATGCCTCTGACTACGAAAGACTGTTAAGCGAGGACACTCCGTCGTTCCTGAAATCTTCTTACGAATACGCTTTTTTCTATGTAACCTGCCAAATTCCTTTTTTAGAGGCATGACCAAAACTCCTATTTACCGCCCTTACCACCGGCGGTTTTACCAGCTTTCCTACGAATAACTTCTTTAGAATAACGAACACCCTTACCCTTATAAGGCTCCGGAGGCCGAATTCTGCGGATATCGGCAGCCACTTGTCCCACCAGAGCTTTATCAAAACCACTGATAACAATGTGAGTCTGCTTATCGATCTTCGCAGAAATTCCATGGGGTAAAGGAAACTCTACAGGATGAGAAAAACCCAAGGCAAAGTTGATCTGCTCCCCCTTGACTTCAGCACGGTAACCCACCCCGGTAATATCCAATTCTTTTTGAAAACCGGCAGAAACACCGTGAACCATATTGAAAATTAACGCCCGAGTCAGGCCATGATAAGCCCGACTTTGGGGAGAATCATTCCTTCGCTGAACGTGTAGAGTACTCCCCTGGATATCAATTTCAACCTCAGGACGAAGGACTTGAGTTAACTTTCCCAAAGGACCTTCAACAACAATTTGTCCCTGAGCTACGTTGATCTTTACCTTATCCGGTATAGAAATAGTTTTTTTTCCGGTTCTGGACATAATCGCCTACCAAATACTTGCTAAAAGTTCTCCGCCCAATTTCTGCTCTCGGGCCATCCTATCAGTCACAATTCCCTTAGAGGTAGAGAGAATGGCCACACCATTCCCATTGAGAACAGGTTTTAAATCTTGATACCCTAAATACTGTCGACGCCCAGGCTTACTAATTCTTTTCAAACCAATGATGGCGGGCTTTCGTTTCCCCGTATACTTCAGATGAACTAATAACTTCCCCTGGCCTTTATAATCAGCCACGTGAAAGTCTTTAATAAAACCTTCTCCCTTTAGAATTTCAACAATATGCTTTTTCATATTGGAGAAGGGAATCTCAACCACCTCATGACGCTTGGCCAGGGCGTTTCGGATTCTTGTCAACATATCGGCAATAGGATCAGTCATGATTTTCCTCTTTATCTCTTTACCAAATCTCTTACCAACTCGACTTAGTCACACCCGGCAATTCTCCTTGCCGTGCTAATTTCCGAAAACACAAACGACACATGCGGAATTTTCTCATAAAAGCACGGGGTCTTCCGCAGAGTGGACACCGGTTATAAGCCCTGACTTTAAACTTGGGCTCGCTAGCAGACTTAAGTCTTAAGGACAATTTTGCCATAAACGATTTCTTTTCTTTTTTAACTCCAGCCTATTTTTATTACGAAAAGGCTAAAGCCGACTTGTCATTGAGATTAATTCCTGAAGGGCATACCCATATACTTTAGGAGCGCTTTGCCTTCTTCATTAGTTTTAGCAGTGGTCACCATGGTGATATTCATCCCACGAATCTTACTGATTTTATCGTAATCGATTTCGGGAAAAATAATCTGCTCTGTGATTCCCAAAGAATAATTACCCCGGCCATCAAAAGCCCGACCACTAATTCCACGAAAATCTCTCACTCGGGGAAACGCGATATTACAAAGGCGATTCAAAAATTCATACATTTTCTGACGACGCAAGGTCACCATAACGCCAATCTTTTGTCCTTCCCTCAGCTTAAAATTCGCAATGGATTTTTTAGCACGGGTCATGACCGGTTTTTGCCCAGTAATGGCCATGATTTCTTGAGCAGCCTCTTCCAAAACCTTCTGATTTTGCAAAGCCTCACTCAAGCTAATGTTAACCACGATTTTCTCCAAACGTGGAACCTGCATGGGGTTACTGTAGCCAAAATCCTTAATCAAGGCAGGCACAACTTCTTTGCGGTATTTTTCTTCGTAAGTTGATTTTAAAGTTTCCACAGTTACTTCGCCTCTAAGGTTTCGCCGCTCTTCTTACTCACTCTCACCTTGCTACCATCGGCTAGAATCTTGTTTCCAACCCTCGTACCCTTACCCGTTTTTGGGTCCAAAGGCATAACGTTAGAAAGATGAATACTCATCTCTTTCTCGACAATTCCGCCTTGAGGGTTTTTTTGGCTAGGACGAGTATGGCGCTTTACAATATTTACTTTCTCCACATAAACCCGGCCTTCCTCAGGAAGAACACGGATTACACGCCCAACTTTACCCTTGTCTTTTCCGGCAATGACTATCACCGAATCATTTTTTCGAATTCGGGCCATGGTTATAGAACCTCCGGAGCCAGAGAAATAATTTTCATAAATTTTTTGGCTCTCAATTCGCGGGCTACGGGACCAAAAATACGCGTCCCCAAAGGCTCACCCGCATCGTTAATTAACACGATAGAATTTTGATCAAAGCGAATGTAAGAGCCATCGGGACGGGCTATCTCTTTTTTAGTTCTCACAATGACGCCCTTCTTCACATCCCCTTTTTTAACCTTGGAATCGGGCAAAGCTTCTTTCACCGAAACTACAATCACATCACCCAACGAGGCATACTTACGGCGAGTTCCCCCTAGCACTTTGATGCACATAAGCTTCTTCGCGCCGGAATTATCAGCTGATTCTAAAATGCTCTCCACTTGAATCATAAAATCTACCTACCTTAAGCTCTATCCGCCGGATTACCCTGCAGAACAACCTTTTGAACAGCCCATCGTTTAGTTTTTGAAAGAGGACGTGTCTCAACAATTTCTACAACATCACCCACGCGACATTGATCCTTTTCATCGTGAGCTTTAAATTTCTTGCGTCGTTTGTGATACTTTTTAAAAACAGGGTGCAAGACCAAGCGCTCAACCTCCACAGTGACTGTCTTTTTCATCTTGTCACTGACGACTGTCCCGACCTTGGTTTTTCTTTTATGAAGCTCTTTTTCCATAAATTTAATCAACCCACTTACTTTGGCATTCAGCACACAATGATAGGAAATCCCGTAGACAAACTTAATCTTTGCCTACTTTTCGATATCCCAATTTTAAATAAACCCGGAGAATCTACTTCTGAGCCTGCAAAGCTAACTTCTGGCCAACAACAGTCAACACTCGAGCAATATCTTTTTTAAGCTCACTCAAACGATGACTTTTTTCCAATTGACCAGTGCCGGCCTGCAACTTTAAGCGAAACAACTCTTCACTTAAGTCTTTTTTCAAAGTTCGAAGTTCTTCTAAGGATTTTTCCCTTAATTCTTTAGGCGTCACGGTAACCCTCCCGCGTCACAATTTTAGTGCGAAGCGGCAACTTGTGCTTTGCTAAGGTCAAAGCCTTTACCGCTGTTTCTCGATCTACTCCCTCCATCTCGAAGAGAATGCGACCGGGCTTAATCACCGCTACCCATTGCTCGGGATTGCCTTTTCCTTTACCCATACGAGTTTCCAAAGGTTTTTTGGAAATAGGCTTGTCAGGAAAAATACGAATCCAGATCTTACCACCACGTTTGATACAACGACTGATAGCAATACGAGAGGCCTCAATCTGACGACCCGTAATCCATCCACACTCCAGTGACTGGATAGCAAAGTCGCCAAAATCGAGATTACAGCCTCGATAGGCCTTACCCCGCATTTTGCCTTTCATTCGCTTTCTATATTTAACTTTTTTGGGCATTAACATGAAAAAAAACCTCCGGAATTAGCTGACCTTAACGACGTCGAGCAATTCCCTTTCTTCCTTACGGAGAATCTCGCCCTTAAAAACCCAAACCTTGACCCCAATAATCCCATAGGTAGTCTTAGCTTCGGTAAAACCGTAATCGACATCGGCACGAAGGGTATGAAGAGGAACACGGCCCTCGCGATACCACTCCGTTCTAGCAATTTCGGCTCCCCCCAAACGACCGGCCACCATGATCTTAATTCCTTGAGCACCAAATTTGAGCGCTGACTGTACCGCCTTTTTCATGGCACGCCGAAAAGCAACTCGACGTTCCAACTGCATGGCAACATTCTCCGCGACCAACTGGGCATCGGTCTCCGCCTTGCGAATTTCGTAGATATCCAAAAACACTTCATTTTTAGATTTTTTTTGCAATTCAGCACGAAGAGCATCAATACCCGCACCCTTCTTGCCAATTACCAAACCTGGACGAGCCGTATGAATAACCACCTTAACTTTATTTGCGGCTCTTTCGACCATCACACGAGATACTCCCGTGGAATAAAGCTTTTTCTTGATCTGTTTACGAAAATCCAGATCCTCGTGCAAAAACTTCGCATACTTGCCCTTGGCATACCACTTTGAAAGCCAGGGCTTATTGATACCTACTCGGAAACCATATGGATGAACTTTCTGTCCCATAAAAACGCCAATCCCTATTTTTCGTCCAAAACTAAAGTAATGTGGCTGGTCCGTTTCTCAATTCGAGAAGCGGATCCTCTAGCTCGAGCAGACCATCTTTTATGGATAGGCCCTCTATCTACCGTTACAACCTTTATGTAAAGGTTATCAGGATCCATTCCACCTTTCTGTTCTGCATTAGCCAGAGCAGATTGAATTAACTTACGAAAATCCTTTGCAGCGTAGCGCTTCGTAAAGAGCAAAAAATCGAGCGCTTCTTGCACTTTTTTTCCACGAATCGCATTAGCCACAACAGTAGCTTTACGAGGAGTAACTTGGAGAAATCGAATTTTAGCAAGAGCTGACATGACTATTTATCCTTCACCTTTCGATCTCCGGAATGCTGATGAAAAGTCCGAGTCAACGCGAACTCTCCCAACTTATGTCCCACCATATTTTCAGTGACAAACACCGGAATAAACTTACGACCGTTATGAACCGCAAAAGTAATTCCGATGAAATCCGGCGTGATCATCGATCTTCGAGACCAAGTTTTAACAACTTTTTTAGATTTTTGTTCCTTCTGGACATCTACTTTTTTTTGTAGAGAGACATCGACAAAAGGTCCTTTTTTTAATGAACGAGCCATAATTATTCCACCCGACTCACAGAAGTTTAGCGAACTAGAACTTAGATCTACGATCTTTGACTATGAACTTCTGCGTACGTTTATTGTTACGCGTCTTATATCCTTTAGCCGGAGTTCCCCAAGGACTGGAGGGATGATTTCCACCCTTACCACAAGCTTCACCACCACCATGAGGATGATCGACCGGATTCATAACCATACCGCGAACTGTAGGGCGGATGCCCAACCACCGAGTCCGGCCAGCCTTACCAATAGAGACATTTTCGTGCTGTGGATTGCTTACTTCTCCAACAGTAGCCATGCATTCAATCAAAACTTTACGCACCTCACCAGAAGGTAATTTGACCTGAGCATAGCGGCCTTCTTTAGCCATTAACTGAGCGAAAGTCCCAGCACCTCGAGCTAACTGACCACCTTTTTTTACCTTCAATTCTACGTTGTAAATGTTAGTACCCACCGGAATACAACGCAGGGGCAAAGCATTTCCAGGAAGAATTTCAGCATTTTCAGAAGCCACAACAGACTGGCCAACCTTCAACCCCTGAGGAGCAATAATGTAACGCTTATCGCCATCAGCATAATAGAGAAGAGCTATACGGGCCCCCCTATTCGGATCGTACTCCAGGGAGTGCACCTTTGCGGGAACATCCATCTTATCCCAACGTTTGAAATCGATAATTCGATAAAAACGCCTGTGCCCACCACCAATATGTCGAGTGGTAATACGACCGGTATTGTTACGACCACCGGTTTTTTTCAGAAAGTCCCTCAAATTTTTAGGGACAACCCGCCCTTGAGTCAGGTCTGAAAAATCCTCGCCTGTCATGCCACGGCGGCCAGGCGTCGTCGGATTGTATTCTTTCAACGGCATACTTAAACCCCTTCAAAAAACTCGATCTTTTCACCCTGCTTAAGAGTGACTAGAGCCTTTTTCCAATTAGATCTTTTTCCCGTACTACGTCCAACCCTCTTGATTTTACCCCGAACAATCAAAGTACGAACTTGGGTCACATGAACATTAAACAGCTGTTCCACGGCCCCCTTAATTTGATGCTTGTTAGCACGACGATCTACCTGGAAAGCATAGGTTCCATAGACTTCCCTAAGAACGGCGCCTTTTTCAGTAACCAAAGGTTTTTTAATAACTTGAAAGGTTTCCATATTATGAATCCCGATACTAAGAGGCTAACAAATGCAAGCGCCCAACAATTTTATCCATGGCCCCCTCAGTTACTAAGAGGTGCTCATGATTCAGAATATCGTAGACATTAAGCCCAACCACGGGAATCACTTTGAAAAAAGGCAAATTTCTCACCGATTTTTCAAACTGACTCTGCTCAGAATCCACGACAATTAAAGCCGACTTAACATCCAAGGTCTTGAAAAACTCAACAGCCTTGCGAGTTTTAGGCTCAGAAAGCTTTGGCAACTCAACCAAAAACATCTTGTCTTCTTTTTTCTTCAACAACAGAGCCGACTGCAAGCCGCGGCGTCGAGCGGTCTTAGGAACAGTATAGGAATAATCCCGAGGATGCGGACCAAAAACCTTACCCCCGCCTACAAAAATGGGAGCCTTTCGGTCACCGTGACGAGCTCGTCCAGTTCCCTTCTGCCGATAGATCTTACGAGTAGATCCCGATACCATCCCTCGAGTCTTGCTGGAATGGGTACCTGCACGGCGAGAGGCCAATTGATAGCGAACGATATAATAAAGAAGCCCCTTTCGGACCGGCCCGGAAAAAAGTTCAGGATGAACTTCGACTTCTTTAATCTTCTTTCCCTCTGAATTGTAGAGCGATAATGCACCCATGACCAAAAACCTTCAAAATTCAAAATCTATTCTTGAGACATTTCGTTTTCTGCGACCACCGCAGCTTTTTGCTCTCCCGAGGAAAGAGCACGCTTGAAGAAAGCCTCTGGATTAAGGCTTTTTACCATCACTAAGGAATTTGTGGCCCCAGGAACGGCACCTTCAACAACTAAATAATTCTTCTCTGGAACAACCTGCACTACTTTCAGGTTGCGCACAGTCACTTGCCGATCCCCCATATGTCCGGGCAACTTCATCAACTTGAAAACCCGTCCAGGCCAAGTACGCTGACCAATAGAACCCGTGGAACGATGGAAAGTCGAACCGTGACTTGCAGGACCACCCGCCTTATGATGGCGCTTAATAACACCCTGGAAGCCTTTTCCCTTAGAGACACCTGTTACATCGACCCGTTCACCCACCTCAAAAGAGTTCACGGTCAATGCTTGTCCTAATTCGAGGCCTTCATCTTGAGAAAGACGAACTTCCTTTAAATGACGAAAAGGACGAACTTTCTTTTTTTCAAAATGACCCCGCTCCGACTTATTAAGTCGACGCAGCTCTACTTCTTGGAAACCAATCTGAAGAGCATGATACCCCTCTCGAGCGGCTGTCTTAATTTGAGTAACTACGCAAGGCCCAACCTCCAAGACGGTGACACCGAAACGATCACCTTCGGGACTAAAAATTTGGGTCATGCCAACTTTTCGGGCTAGAAGCCCTGGTTTTATCACTTTGCTAGTCATACCATTCGAATCTCCACCTCGACTCCCGCCGACAAATCAAGCCTCATCAAGGCATCGACGGTTTGCTGGGTGGGATCTAAAATATCCAACAAACGTTTATGGGTACGGATTTCAAATTGCTCCCGAGACTTTTTATCGACATGGGGAGAACGGAGCACCGTATATTTTTCAATTTGAGTTGGCAAAGGGATGGGGCCGGCTATCCGAGCTCCCGTGCGCCTTGCCGTATCGACGATTTCGGTGGTCGATTGATCTAACAATTTATGATCAAAGGCCTTCAATCGTATTCTAATTTTTTGATTTCCCGCTTCCTGAGCCATAGGACACCAAACACCTTTTTATTCAACAATTTCAGTAACGACACCGGCTCCGACAGTACGACCACCCTCACGTATCGCAAAACGCATCTCTTTCTCCAAGGCCACCGGCGTGATCAACTCAACCTCAATCGATACGTTATCACCAGGCATCACCATCTCCACACCCTCTGGCAACTTCACGTTACCCGTCACGTCCGTCGTACGTACGTAAAACTGCGGCCGATATCCATTGAAAAACGGAGTATGACGACCACCTTCCTCTTTACTCAACACGTACACCTCTGCCTTAAACTTACGGTGCGGAGTAATCGAACCCGGCTTCGCCAATACCTGACCTCGCTCAACGTCGTCTTTCTTCGTGCCTCGCAATAAAATACCAACGTTATCACCCGCACGACCCTCGTCCAACATCTTACGGAACATCTCCACGCCCGTAACCGTTGTCTTCGCCGTATCACGAAATCCAACTATCTCGATCTCTTCTCCAACCTTTACAATACCGCGCTCCACTCGACCCGTTACCACCGTACCTCGACCCGAAATCGAAAACACATCTTCGATAGGCATCAAAAACGGCTGATCTATTGGACGCTCAGGTTGTGGAATATAACGATCCACCTCCGCCATCAACTTCTCAATGGCTCCAGCACCAATCTCACTACTATCTCCCTCCAGGGCCTTCAACGCACTCCCCTTCACGATCGGAGTGTCATCCCCAGGAAACTTGTACTGACTCAACAACTCACGCACTTCCAACTCGACCAACTCCAACAACTCCGGATCGTCAACCTGGTCTACCTTATTCAAAAATACCACGATGTAAGGAACACCCACCTGTCTCGCCAACAAAATATGCTCTCGCGTCTGAGGCATAGGACCATCCGCAGCGGACACCACCAAAATAGCACCATCCATCTGCGCCGCACCCGTGATCATGTTCTTTACATAGTCAGCATGACCAGGACAATCCACGTGCGCATAATGCCGATTCGCTGTCTCGTACTCCACGTGCGCCGTCGCGATTGTAATACCTCTCTCTCGCTCCTCTGGCGCCTTATCGATCTGATCGTAGGCCAAAAACTGCGCCCCACCCTTCTCCGACAACACCTTCGTGATTGCCGCCGTCAACGTCGTCTTCCCATGATCCACGTGACCTATCGTACCAATATTCACGTGCGGCTTTTTCCTCTCAAATTTTTCCTTCGACATCTCTGGCCTCCTATTTGAAATCCAAACACTACAAAAACATCATCAAACGACTCCCAAGGGAGTCTTTTTAATCTCTGAGCCCACAACCAGAATCGAACTGGTGACCTTCTCCTTACCATGGAGATGCTCTACCGACTGAGCTATGTGGGCCTCAACCCTGCGCTTCCAACCGCAAGGCGGTTTGACTCTTTCTTATTTCAAGAGCCACAACCCAATTTTCATCACAACTCCACGACAAAAAACTCATCGCTTTCGCCGATGCCAATCGGGAGAAACAAACACAAACCGCTCCGAATTATGGAGCGGGAGACGGGATTCGAACCCGCGACCCTCAGCTTGGAAGGCTGATGCTCTAGCCAACTGAGCTACTCCCGCATACAGCTCTGAGAACCTCAACGAAACTCAGAACAAAAAAACCAAAACCACCCCAAATCCATCCAAACCAAAAAAATCAATGTGGAGGGAGAAGGATTCGAACCTTCGAAGGCATATGCCGGCAGATTTACAGTCTGCTCCCTTTGGCCACTCGGGCATCCCTCCCCAGAACTTTTAACCTCACTCCAAACAGGTAAAAAACCGCCACCCCAGTAAAAAAAAGCCGACGACCGGGATCGAACCGGTGACCTACTGATTACAAATCAGTCGCTCTACCAGCTGAGCTACGTCGGCTTTACTTCGTTACAAAAATCACTCGAAGCTGAAGGCCAAGCCAACGAAACCCAAAAACTTAAACCCATCACCTTGAGCCCCCAACCCTTAGACCCACCCCCAAACACCCGAACTATCTGGTCGGCTTCGTTTTTGATATCAAGCTATAAAAGAGCGAAAGGTAGCCCAGAAGGTTTTAGTTAACTTCTTGAAATTATTAGGAATTTCAGTTAATTTTCACCATGCAAGCGCGTTCGGGGCCTCTCAGGAACGAGCGTCTATATTCGCCCTTCCCACCCCTGTCAAGCCGAAATCCCCATAAATCTCCGCCCGTTCGGAATCCGCCAGCTTCAAACACCCGGGCTGCAACCACAAAGCCAACCCTATTCCTTGGCCCACATTACAAACTCATCGCTTTTTTTGCTAAAAATAAGCAAGCCGCTGCCGTGGCTGAAACATTTAAGCTGGCAATTTTTCCTGAAAGCGGAAGATGAATCAAAAAATCGCAGGTTTCTGTAACTAAGCGCCGCATTCCCGTCCCTTCAGCCCCCAAAACCAAAACAGTTTTTTGCGGCCAAGAAAACTCTAAAGCATTTTCCCCCGGTCCTACCGAAGTACCCACAACCCAAAACCCCAATTTTTTAAGAGCTTCCAGACTCCTCACCAGATTAGTGACCTGAAAAACTTTTAGGTGTTCTGTAGCTCCCGCTGCGGCTCGACATACCACTGGAGTCACCGCACAAGCACGGTCCTTGGGCAACAAAACCCCCAGAACCCCACAAGCCTCGGCGCTACGTAAAACCGCCCCTAAATTTTGCGGGTCTTGAATTTGATCTAAAGCCAATAAAACAGCGGGCCCAGAAAATTCTCCTTGCTGGGCAAGCCAAGAAAAGAAGTCTTCGTAAGGGTAAGGATCTACCTCCGCTGCCCATCCCTGGGTCTGCACACCCGGAAATCGCCCTTCGAACCAAGCTCGAGAAACCTCAGAAATCTTCACACCCAACACCCGAAGCCGTCCCTGCAACTCTTGAAACGCCTCGTCAGTTTTTGCCCCCTGAAGATGGTAGAAATGCCGCAAGGAACGTCGCCCCGCTCGCAAAACCTCGAGTATGGAATTTTTCCCGTAAATTAGCTCGGACAAGAAGAACCTCCTCGCCCTCTCCTTCGCTCAGCCGGAAAAAAAATCCAAAAGAAAAATACTTCTCCAGTATCAAGAAGATAAATCTGTCTCCCAACTGAAAAAATTTTGAAGCTGCTGAATCTTTTGTTCGACCAAAGTTTCTTCGAGAAAACGCAACCTCTCTGGAAAATGGCGCGCTAGATAGTCCCTGGCTTCAAAATAAGCTTGCCTACATGCCTCCAAACGGTCGTTCAAAACCTCCCGTTCCAACAAAGAGTGAGACTGATCAAGCTCCAACATTAGGGACCCATGTCCGTAAGAGCTGTTCTGCAACAACATTTCCATCTCTTGAAGCTGGGTTTGCAGTGGGTCTTCTTCTTGAATTTGAGCCAACACCTCTCGCCCGTAAGCTAAATCCAAAGTCGCCATAGCAGCATCCTCCTTCTACCCTTGATTAAGAGCAAAAAGATTGCCAAAGCGAATCCCAGGAAACAAAAATATAACCATTTGATTTAAAATGGTTTTATTTTTAGGAATGCACAAGTGCCCAACGATACTCAAAAAAAAGTGGGGAGAAATCTCCCTTTGTGGGGAAAACTCTCCCCGTCTATCCAGAGCTAAGGACTTCCCGACGGTTTCCATTTTGTGGTAGGGCCCACTCCCCTTGAAGAAGTAAGGAGCAAGCATGAGTCAGAAGCAAAAACAAAACCCCACTCTGTACCAGTACGCCGTATGTCCCTTTTGCTGTAAGGTGAAGTCCATTCTCTCCTACAAGCAAGTGGCCCACGAAATTGTTGAGGTCCACCCCCTCAACAAAAAGGAAATATCCTTCTCAAAAGACTACCGCAAAGTACCCATTTTTGTGGACGAACAGGGCCAACAAATCAACGACTCCACTCCCATTATGCGTTTCATCGATGAGCATTATCAGGGCCCCAAAGTTTTCGAACAAGATTCCGCCAAAAAATCCATCGAGGACCAATGGCTCGATTGGGCCGACCAAGTCTTAGTGCGCGCCCTCCCCCCTGTCATTTATCAAAACATTCCCGACGCGCTCAAAGCTTTCGATTACATCACTCAAGAAGGAAAATTTAGTTGGTTCCAACAAAGAACCATTAAATATTCTGGTGCCCTGGTCATGAAGTTAGTGGCAAAGAAATCCGCAAAATCTCAAGGCATCACCCATCCCCAGCACCATTTGGTCTCTTGCTTAAAAAAATGGGCTGAAGCTGTGGGAAAAGGGCCTTTTCTCGGGGGAGAAACTCCTAACGGAGCAGACCTGGCGGTTTTCGGCATTCTAAAAAGCATAAAAAATATGCCGGCCTTCGACCTCATTGCCCAACAACCCCAGGTTTTGACATGGTTTGAGAAAGTTGAACGACTTACGGCCAAAGCCGCCTAAGCGAAAACTCAAGCTTTCTCACCCGTTACCCATAAAGTTTTGTGGGATCTTTGTCCGCTTAACGGTAGAACACCAGGCTATTCTACCGGGAGGATTAGGAGGGCACACTCGCCATTGAGGCCCCTGACACCTCCTCGGGTGTTTTGAGGTCCATGGCAAGGGCGTGGATCTGGCCTTGCAAAAGCTCCCCCAAGACTTCGTAAACCCGACGATGGCGCTGTAATGAACTGAGGCCCAGAAACTTTTCCGAGACCAATTTCAAACGAAAGTGACTTCCCCCCGAAATATTCCCAGCATGCCCACGATGCTGCTCAGTCAAATCCCCGATTTGCAAAAGCTCAGGCTCAAAGGCTTGGCGTAACAGTTGTTCCATTTGTCCCATCAGATTTTTCATAGGTTTCCTTCCTTGCAACAATGGTCGACAAGAACCAAGAGAATTGATAGTCCCCAGCCCCCGCCACGCTAAGCACAAGAAAGGAAAATTGCCATGGGGGAAAAAGGCTGGAGCATTGAGGATTCTCTTAAGTTTTATAACATCGAAAACTGGGGATCCGGTTATTTTGGTGTCAATTCGAAGGGGCACCTGTGCGTTTATCCCTACCGTAGCCCCGAAGTCAGCATCGATATCATGGAAGTCATCGATGATATCAAGGAGAAGAAACTGGGGTTCCCCTGCGTCATTCGTTTTCAGGATATTTTACGTTCGCGAGTCGAACAACTGAACGAATGCTTCAAAAAGCAAATTGAAGAATACGAATACGGCGGCAAATACTACGGCGTTTATCCCATCAAGGTAAATCAACTCTGCGAAGTGGTCGAAGAAATATTAGACGCAGGAAAGCCTTACCATTTGGGTCTGGAAGCAGGCAGTAAAGGAGAACTACTCACCGTCTTGGCGCTCAATCGTGATCCCGAAGCCTTGACCATATGCAACGGCTATAAAGACGCTACCTACCTTCGCCTGGCTCTCATCGGACGAAAATTAGGCCGCAAGGTCATTGTGGTCATCGAAAAGCTTTCCGAACTTCCCCTACTTTTGGATGTCGCTGAAGAAATGGGAGTCGAACCCTACATCGGTTTACGCGCCAAATTGACCACTCGGGGAGCAGGCCGCTGGGAAAACAGCGGGGGAGACTTTGCCAAATTCGGGCTGACAGTTCCTGAAATCATGGAAGCCCTCAAAATCATCAAACATCGGGGCAAGACTGAACAGCTTAAGTTATTTCATTTCCATGTGGGCAGCCAACTCACAGATATTCGCATGGTCAAAGAGTCGGTACGCGAGGGAGCAAGAATTTTCTCGAAGATTTGTAAAATGGGTTTTCCCGTGGAATATTTCGATGTCGGTGGCGGCCTCGGCGTCGACTATGATGGTTCACGCACCGCCAGCGACTCTTCGATGAACTACTCCCTCGAAGAATATGTCGAAGACGTTGTCTACAATCTGCAGCAAGTGTGCATGGAAGAAAAAGTACCCGAACCCAATATTGTCAGCGAATCAGGAAGGGCATTGGTAGCCCATCATTCTTGCATCATTGTCCCCATCTTCGATCATATCGAAGTGGGTAGCCGCGCCAATAAACTCGAAGAATCGACGGAGGAAGCTCCGATCGTACGAGATATGCGGGAAATCTTGGAAGGCATGAAAAAGAAGAATATTTTATCCGCCTTTCACGATGCCCAGGCCAAAAAAGAGGAAGCCCTTACCATGTTTAAACTGGGCATTCTCAGTTTGGAAGATCGGGCGAAAACAGAAAATCTTTTTTGGGAACTGTGTAAAAAAATTATCCGTCTGCAAAAAACCATGGCCCACCGACCTGAAGACACTTCCATGCTAAGTTCGCTTCTGGCCGACCAATACCTAGCCAATTTTAGCCTGTTTCAATCGGCTCCCGATCATTGGGCCTTCGACCAACTTTTTCCCATCGCTCCCCTGCATCGTTTATCGGAACAGCCTTCTCGGGAAACCACCCTGGTGGATATCACTTGTGACAGTGATGGAAAAATTGATCGTTTCATCGATTTAGTCGATGTGAAGGAGACCCTCACCCTCCACACCTTAAAACCCGGTGATCCCTACTACGTGGGACTATTCCTCATGGGGGGATATCAAGACATCATGGGGGATATGCACAATCTTTTCGGCCGAGTGCACGAAGTTCACGTCTTTTGCGACGACGAAGATCCCGATGATTATTATCTAGAAGAAATCATTCCCGGAGATACGGTGCGCATGGTGCTTTCCAGGTTGCAATATTCTCCAGCAGAACTGATCAAAACCGTGAAGCAATCCATCGATAAAGAAGTGAGACGAGGTAATATCAAGCCCAAGGAGGGTGTTAAGCTCATCGACTTCTTCGAAGAAACCTTGGACGGCTATACCTACCTTCACACAGAATCCATGAGTAAACACAAAGGATAAGACCACTGAGAATAGCCTCATTAAGGCCAATGCGTTTTACGACTTGGCAAGACCGCTGTTGAAATTTATCCTGAACCTCGGAACAGGTTCGATTCAGCGCGTGGAGCTTCATGTCATTAAAAGACAAAAAAATTGTCCTAGGTGTGGGAGGGGGGATCGCTGCCTATAAGGCCTGTGAATTGCTTCGTCGACTTCAAGATCGAGGAGCAGAGGTACACGTGATCCTCACCCCTGCAGCGCAAAAATTCATTACCCCCCTGAGCTTTCAAGCTCTTTCGAAACATCCCGTCCACACCGATTTATTCAACCTCACCGAAGAATCTCAGATGGGCCATATCGAATTAGCAGATTCGGCCGATGCCCTCGTCCTCGCCCCTGCTACGGCAGATTTACTGGCAAAATTAGCTCACGGCATGGCCGACGACCTGCTCTGTACCACCGTGCTTGTGACCCGCGCACCGATCTTTCTCGCACCGAGCATGAACGTCAACATGTGGGAAAAAACCGTTGTACAAAAAAATCTGCAAAAACTTCGAGAGCGCGGCATGTGGATCGTGGATCCCGAAACAGGTTCCCTGGCCTGCGGATGGGAAGGCCAAGGACGTTTAGCAGAACCCCAAAATATCGTCGAAGTTATCGAGCGCTATTTTTCCCAACAAAACCTACATCAACATTCGACATTGCGCGGAAAACGCGTATTGATCAACGCAGGACCCACTCGGGAATACCTTGATCCGGTACGTTTTCTCTCCAACCCCAGCACAGGAAAAATGGGATTTGCTCTGGCCAGGGCAGCTCAGAATCGCGGCGCTCAGGTCACCCTAGTTGCGGGCCCTGTTACCTTAGCAACCCCCCACCAAGTAAAACGTATCGATGTGGTAAGCGCTCAAGAGATGCTGGAGGCCTGCCAACAAGAATTTGCCGACTCAGATATTTTCATCGCCACCGCAGCCGTGGGAGATTATTGTCCCAACGAACACCACCCCCATAAACTCAAGAAAAAAAACGAGACTCTCCATCTGCAACTACAACCCACCACAGATATCCTCGCCACGCTTTCGAAGCTCAAAAAAAACAACCAACTATTGGTCGGGTTCGCAGCGGAGACACATCGTCTCGAGGAATATGCCAAGACCAAGCTGTTGGCAAAAAAACTTGATTTGATCGTCGCTAACGATGTGACTCGTCCTGAAAGCGGTTTTGCCGCCGATACCAACGAAATTTTTCTCATGGGAAAAGACGGCGTCATCGAAAAACACCCCTTAATGAGCAAACAAGAAGCCGCTGAGGAAATTCTCAACCGAGTGGAAGAGCTGTTGAATCAACCAGCCTCAATGCAGAGCATCGGTAATGAGGGGTAAGTCGCTAGGTTTGTAAAGCCCCGCCTCAAGGCTGATCCTAATCTCTTCGATAAATTTTTTAATCCTCTGGGGACTTAACAAAGCCCGGCGCTGATAATTTCGCAAATCGCGCACCATTTCTTTGGCGTAAAGAAGCTTGAGATTACCGGACGGATCGGCATTCCGCACCCGGGCCCTCTCGGGGTCTTGAAAAAATTCGACGAGGACCTCACAGCATAATTCAAGAAAATGCCTGACCTCTTTGTCTTCCAAAGGGAAGGCGCTTCTCCGACTCAACAAAGCGGAAGCCTGGCGCCATTTATTCATTCTTTGCAGCAACATCAGACTATTGAAAATTCGTTTATTCGTCTTAAAGCCAAAGAGAGTTCGTTTTAAATTTTGTGCGAGAAAAACATCAAACTCTTGAAAATCTTCCTGGGCGATTTCGTGTAAATGTCCCCAAACTTGAGGGGACATTTTCTCATCGAAACGCATTTCCCAATAGGTATGCCTCAATGTTCTCGCCTCGTAAGAAGCAATGATCTTGTAAGGCACGTAATAGTTATGAGCCACGGTATCGACAGCCAAGTGCCCCAAATAACCGTAAAGAAAGGCCCTGTCTTGGTCTCGCTTCGCGTTTCCTAATAAAGAAAGAGCCACATCCCAATGATGACAATGATAAAGTTCTCCAGCGTATTTTTTTGCAAAAATAATATCGGCCGCAATAGTTCCGTAAAGAAATACCTTAGGATACTCACGAAGCAGGTATGCAATGCCGGGAGCCAAGAGAGCCCCCTGCTCTAAGGCGTGCAAAGCATAAGTCAAATGAGCGCCAGGGCCCCAAGCCCACGCCGACTTTGGAAAAATAAGGTAGACAACAAGAACAGCAAAAAAGTAGGTGAACTTCATAATCTTTAAACATGCCCTATTGGCTATTCTGAAACCCCAAGGTACCTCGTTGATTGCGAAAATGGAAGCTCTCCTCCGCAAAAAATTAGAGGCCCTCTATCTTTCGGGAGAGCGGGAAATTGCTCCAGTGCCCACCTTGAAACAGGCTCACAACTCCCTCGGCTCCCCCAAAAATGAGAGCTCCGCCTCGCCCCAACCTTCTCAGGATCTTCAAACCCTGCGCTCCAGCTTGGAGAATTGTCGACTCTGCAGACTCTGCGAAGGGCGTAAACACATAGTCTTTGGAGTGGGCAGCCCCCACGCAAAACTCATGTTCGTCGGGGAGGCCCCAGGTAGAGACGAAGACTTACAAGGCGAGCCCTTTGTGGGACGCGCTGGCCAGCTCCTCAATAAAATTATCGAGGCCATGGGACTCAGCCGCGAATCCGTTTACATCGCTAACGTCGTTAAATGTAGGCCCCCAGAAAACCGCAACCCAGCCCCCGATGAAATCAGCACCTGCGAGCCCTTTTTATTGCGACAAATCGAACTGATTCAACCCAAGATCATCGTTTGCCTGGGAACCTTCGCCGCCCAGACCCTACTCATGACCGAGGAAAAAATAACTTCCCTACGCGGAGTCTTCCAATCCTGGCCCAATAAAATTGTAAAAAAACATTTTGAGACTCCTCTCATAGAAAACAGCCTGCTCGTTATGCCCACCTATCATCCGGCCTTTTTACTACGGAATCCCAACATGAAACGCCCTGTCTGGGAGGATATGCAAAAAGTACGGGATGAGCTCAAAAAATAGCCCAAAACAAGCAACTGTATTTTTTATAGTACGAAAATACCCAAGGTTCTGGACATTCCCGTTAAAAACGCCAGGCAAGGCATCATGAATCCACCCACCGGATTAGACATTTTCCATATTGCGGAGCCAAACAGGCGGGTCGCACTCTCCTCCGATTCGGTACCAAACCTTTCAACGGGGTGGCTTGCTTTCATGGATCACGCAAGAACTCAATTTTCTGTTGAAGATTGGGAAAATTACGCTCGCCCCCTGTTGTTACGCCTAAAAAAATTTAATGGAGTGCCGTCCTTTGAAAAACTTGGCCTTTGCTTGTATCGAGAAGCCCGTCACCAAGAAAGCATGGGGTTTCCTCAGAGAGCCCAAAGCCTTTACCAGCTATTAAAAAACGCACACACCGCCGAGCATACCCCAACTTTTTCTGAAAAATTACGCACCAAGGCCCAAAGACGGCTGAATGTTTTGGGGGGGGTTGGCAATTGGGCCGATCGGCTAGAACACGCCGTCCCTATTTTTCTTATGGGTGTAAGCAATCCCGTATCCTACGGGGGTATTTTTTTAGGACAGGGAGCCTATGGCTTGACTCGCTTGGGTATTTTAAGTCGACTCAAGCAATTTCCGGCCCATCATTTGCTGAGAAATGCCTGGTTTGCCAAACCCTTAACTACGGTGGGTGCCGCCTTTGTGGAAGCCACTATCACCACAGCAGGAACTCAAACACTACTCGCCTGGAATCCCGGAGGCCATTCTGAAGCCATTCCCTTTGGAAGCAGTGTTGGAGATGCCTTCGTGACCTCGCTGGCCCTGCGAGGGAGTCATGCGGGGGCTCGTCCCGCTCTGCAAAGTGCCTGGATACAAAAGGCGCCTCAAGCCTTGCGATCTAACCTTAGGCATGGATCATCCCTGTTGGGTATCTACGGAGCCCAGTATTTTTCTGCAGAACAAGGCTGGCGTGCCTTTTCCTCGACACCTTGGGTGGACTCCCTAAACACTTATGTCCACATGCATACTATGGGAAAAATAAGCCAATCCTTCTTTGGCCATGGTTTCGAGTCCCACCTGCACCGTCTAGAATCGCAATTTACTTACGATTCAGCCCCATTTTTTGAGTTCATCAGAACGCTCCATTCATGGTTTCCTCTTGGACAGAGACTCGCTTATGGAATGCCTGGAGCCAGCTCTGCCCTCTCAGGGCAAGTCATGCTCATGACCTCAACAAAAGCCCCAGGGAAAGGAGCCGACGATGTTTCGCCTATTCCCCGGCGAGCGGTGCCGGAGGCGGAGCCTGATGGAGAACCAGACTCCGATGTTCCCCAACCTCGAGAACACCTTCCCAGTACGACATGGCATCCTGATGCTAGGTTCGCAGCCCTAGCTGCACAAAAAAGTGGGCAACCCATTTTCTCGAACCGCGACGGAACTAAAAAAATTGAGGGGCTATTAGACCTTGCTACCTCCATGCTCTTAAAAAATCGCATTACGGACTCCTGCGATTTACTACTGCGCCTCCATCGGCAGGACTATAACACCGTACTCTGGTGGGGCCCCGTACGAAACGCGGTCTCGGAAGCTCATGCGATAATGCTTGCACTCGACACAATACTCGCCCCCACTCCCCATCGGGGCCATTGGAAACAAACCCAAGACGCCTATGGAGAGCTCTGGCACCTCCTCGGAAAAATTCGCTCCCAAGTGCCCTACTACGATGCAGCGGCCCTCGATGAAATGGCAGAAGAAAACCCGGAACTCTTGAGCAAGCACCAAACCCCATCCCAGCATATCAGCAATTTCATCGAATCCCTCTACAAAAGCCAAAACCGCCTAATGAATTTTTTAGACAATGGTTTAGAACAAGACCTCATCGACACCCGTGCCCACGCCATAGAAAGCCATCAACAAATCAAAAGCTTGTTCCCTGGCACCGACTGGGAAAACAATCGAACTTCCCCTCCCCCCTATAATATCGAGGGCCTTTCCCCTGATGGGCAAACGTCAAAATTTTTTGATTATATTCACGCGAAACCGGGGGTCTACGAATTGCCTGCTGCACACAGGCGCTCTGTCGCATTTTTAGGAAATCCCGCAGAATTGCGACCAACTTTATTACGTCATCAGCTATCTATCCTCTCAGAAGACCCATCGGATGGGATCACCGAAACCGGTTCTCTAAAACATATCCCCTATTCAAAACCGCAAGGGTGGGTGGATGTCCCCTTGTCCAGGCCGGTGTCTTTTTTGGAAGCCCACTTTTTATTGAACAGTCTTCAACTAAAGTCCTTAGGAGCAGAAAATTTTACAAGGGGGCTACTCGATAAACTCAAGCCGGGGGGCGTTGCCTTAGTAACTGCCACCGCCAATGAAATTGCTAGCTTCAACACCTGGCTAGATCATCTTGAACAACGTAACGACTTACAAATCCTCAGGGGCATGAGGTATGCGGATATCTACCCTACCCAGAAGGACTCTAGCAATATGCCCGAGACATGGGCAGACGAAGTTCATTACGTCATGATTCGAAAACTTCCTACACCTGCTTAGGACTCCCCAAAAAAACATTTAGAGAAAATGCAGCGACTCAGCGTTTTTTTCACACTAACAAAGAAGAAGTCCCTGCTCGCAAAAACTCCCCAGCCAATCCTAGAGAAAGTCTACAAAGCAACTTACTACGGCCTTGGCATCAAAAAACATCTCGCCTGATTTGCGCATTGCTAGGGCTGGAGAAAATATTAACGCACTAATATTTTTAGTCGGGGTCCAGTTTGCAAAATAAAGTTTTTTTCGGGAGAGAACATATCCCCATCGATCATGTAGGGTAAAGCCTGGGGCATCTCGATTTTCATCTCGCTAGCGGGCGATTCTAGCAATTCACTACACTGGGATTTTTTTCCGACAAACATCGAATAGACATTATGGAGCACATGGCGTGGCGGTAGAGAAAAGCCTACGGCATGGAATTTTTGATATTCCTCCGCATAATGAAACACCCTAAATTTAAGTCCTAGGAGGGGAATACTGCCCGCATATAAGGCAGACCAATTGGCGAAGGGCCAGCGCTCACCGTTAATCCAAACCTCCGCATCAAAACGTCTGAACATTTGCCGAGCAAAAGCCCCGTTCATCAAGGCTGATCCAATGGAACGTAATAAAGTCCACATGGCCTTGGCGGGAGAAGGTGACCAACCTCGATAATAGGCCTTCATAAAACGCTCGACGACTCCCAACCCAAATAAAAAACCATACTTACCATTGATCTTTATGAGATCCAGCTCCGTGGTCTCAAAGCTTTCTCCTTCATGATACTTGTAGATCAGGTTACTCAGAATTTCCTCCGAATGACCTTTGATCTTGCAAGCATTGGCCAAAGTATTCATGGTGCCCCCGCGCAAAAAAGTCACCTGAGGCAAAGGCTTCTCCCCATAGACTTCGATAAATTGACTCAAGGTCACATGGTGGGTGCCATCACCACCACCAATGGCGAGGATATCAATGTCTCGGGTTTTAAAACTCTCGGCCACGCGTCGTAAATCGTGCAAATCATGGGTAGTTTGGTAACTAGCCCTGTCTCCAACGATAAAACTCAAACGCTGCAGCTCATCCGGGTCTTCTTTGTACTTTTTCCCATGAGGGTTAACCACGATTCCGATGCCTGCCATGCCAGTCCTTTCTTTAGGGATGCAAAGCTTCTGCGTTGTAGCCAGGTGTTCCAAGGTGCAGTATTTCTCTCGCTTGAGAGAGACCCGCAATCGGTCTTCCCAAGGCCTGGGCCATGCTCACCGCTTTCTCCACAAGTTGGGCATTACTTTGAGCCATCACGCCTTTTTCTAGGTAGAGATTGTCCTCCATACCCACACGGATATGCCCCCCCTTCATCAAAGCGAAACGGAGCATGGGAAACTGCCAACGGCCTATGGCTGTCACCGACCAACTACAATCCCTAGGAACCTTTGAAATTAAAAAATTAAGATTTTCTTCTGAAGCGGACAATGCGCCAGGAACTCCTAATACAAAATTAAGGTGGAGAGGCCATGAAAGCCAAGACTGTTGGGCAAAATACAAAGCTGTTTCCAGCATGGATACGTCGAAGATTTCAATTTCGGGTTTGATAGAACGAGCACGCATCTCCTGAGCTAATTTCTTTACCAGAGGCATGGGATTCGTAAAAACACCTTGAGCAAAATTAATCGAGCCCATCGTCAACGAGGCCATCTCCGGAAAGGTTTTCAAAGGACGAAATCGATCTTCAGGCTCATCCCCCAAGGCACCTCCGGTAGAAACCTGAAGAATCGCATGACAGTGGCTGCGAATCTGAGCCATCACCTCGGAAAAAACCACTTCGTCACAAGTTGGGCGACCTTGTAAATCGCGAACATGCAGGTGCAAAATCGTCGCACCAGCAGCTACGGCATCACGAGCCGACTCAGCGATTTCTTGGGGAGTCAAAGGTAAATAAGGCGCCTGTTGCCGAGTAAGTTCAGCCCCCACCAAGGCACAGGTAATCATGACGGCTTGGGATGAACAACCACGCATGTTCCCTCCGCTCGACATACCACTATCGGAGGATCGAGGGCGAAGACCTTACCAGAATCTGGGCAATCACGATCCCCCGCTAAATACTTGCGAGCCTCAAAAATCATCTGACGGGAACGACGTCCAACACCTGTCAAGCGAACTTCAATTTCCAGAAAATCTCCCGCATAAACAGGTGCAAGAAATTCGACATGACGATAGGCTCTAAATAACCCCTCTACTCCATCGAAATAAGCCAAAAGCTCGGTGGCACCATCGCCGAAACATCTGAGCACACGCGCCCCATCGACTAAACCTCCCGCATAATGGGCATCGGCCAAAGACAAACGCAAACGATGAATGACTTTTATTTCAGCGGTCACTGAGGAGAATTCTAACCGGAACCGCAGTACAAGTCTAAGGGGCTTTTCTACGACCTCACAAAATACCGAAAAAACAGATTAGCGTTTCTTCGTCAGGCGTACGTATTCTTGAACAATCAAACTGGCCACTTCACGAGGTAGGGTTTCAGGGCCAAATCCCGCATCAAATCCAAGTTTTACAGCCTGGGCATGGGTCATGCGCGGCCCCCCGACAATCTTAATCAGGGGAACTCTCACTTTTTTTGAAGCGTTGAGCATGGCTGCCAATTGCTTGAGCTCTTCGAGGTGCTTACCCCGCTGCGTCACCACCTTACTTACCAGCACCACATCGGCCCTCAGTCGTTCAACGCGATTGACAAATTCTTCGTTAGAAACCTGACTGCGGAGATTATAGGTGCGCAAAAATGGATAACGCTCAAGGCCATAATCACCGCGGTATCCCTTAAGATTCATGATGGCGTCCAAACCCACAGTATGGGCATCGGTTCCAGTGGTAGCCCCGACCACCACAAGTCGATCCCGAATATGCTCACGGGCATAATCCATGATCTGCTCGTAATCCATCGAGACAAAGTCTGCGCTAGGAACCTTAATTTTAGAAAAATCCAAACTATGCTTCGCTTGAGCATACACCACAAAAAAACTAAGCCCCCCACCTTGGGATTCCATGTGGGCCACATGCACTTCTTTGAGACCCAATTTTTCAACGTAACGACGAGCTGCCTCCCGCGCTTCGGGGGAAGCTGCCACCGGCAGGGTAAAACTCAATTGAAGGGCACCATCCCCAAGTAAATCACCGTAGGGCATAATTTTTCGTAAATTAACCTGTTGCAAATCCCGCGACCCGGGACGGTCTTTTTTTTGAAAGAGGTCCAAAAGGGCCATGTCGTTCCCCTTCTTCATCAGGATTGATCAGGGTCCTGAGTCGATGTTTTCGTTTCGCTCTCCACTTGAGGAGTAGCGGGTTTTTCTGTCTTGACTCCCGAGTCACGATCCAATTTTAGAGGACGGCGGGGCAAGGGTTGAACTGATTCTCCCACAGGCGTGGCCGCCCGAGGCAAACCACGCTCTTCTTTAGCTCGTGCTTCTAGTTTTTTTTCTACGGGCAAAGCGCGACGAGGCAAACGCTCCGTTCCCGATCCGACTCCAGAATTGGACTCTGGCACCTTAGGCAACTCTATCGCCAAAGAGACTTCGGGTTCTGCAAACCTCTCCTGTGCTTTTTCTGGAATTTTCTCCGCCTCGGATGAAGCCTCCTGAATCTGATTTTTTAGAGGCCGTCGGGTCGTAGGGCGTCGTGAACGGGAATTGTCTTCTCCGTGTCGACGGGACCGTCCCGAATTTCCAGAGCGCCCGCGACCATGACGTCGTGAGGCCCCAGCTTGCTTTTTGGTATTTTCCCCTGCGGTTTCCAAAACGGAATCCGGATTCACCTCACCCGATTTGGTGACAACAGGAGCCTCCTCCAAGGGGGCAACAACATCCAATTTTTCAATAGCTTCATCTGAAGAAGTAGTCACCGGCATTTCAGACTGGGATTCTACCGTGTTCGCCACCGGAGGCCCCATTGATATGGTGATGGATTCAGAAATTTCAAGGCCCCGGCCTTCAGACTCAAGAACCTCGCTAAGCACCGAGACTTTTTCTGTGACAGGAGGGGCTAACAAAAGAGGTCCCTCTTGGAGAGTCGCTCTGACAGCTTGCGGATTCACCAAAGGCGAATCCGCTTCTCGATTTTGTACCTGAGGAAGTGTTGTTTTTTCTCGAGGAGCGCGGGGAACGTCTTTGCGAGCCGAATCCCGGGAACGACCACGATCGCGTTGGGAATTTCTTCCTTGATCCCGCTGCCGATCGTCGCGAGATCGTTCTCGCTGCTGATGAGATTCTTGGGTACGCTCCCGATCCCCCGAACGCTGACGTTCTCGAGGATGATCCCTCTCCCGCTCTTTCCCACCATCGCGATCTCGATAACGCGAGGATTCTCGGCGGGACATACCACGAAAATCCCGATCTCGTGTGGCGCGTTCTTCATGACCCAAGGCAGACTTAGGTGTCATGTACTGGTGTAAAGGAGTGTAGTAATCCCGATCCTTATGGAAGACCCCTTCCAAGCCCTTACCTTCATCTTGGCCTCGCCTCACATTTGCAAAAGCCCCTTCTTCGATAGCATTCCACAAACCCCGAATTTTAATTTTTTGTAATAGGCGCAAGGCATCGTCGAAGACCTGACGGGCACGACGCGCCACCTTACCATGGGGTTGAAATAAAATCTCGTCCTTGGCGCTCTTCGCCGCGGTAAAAACATAGCGAGCGTTCTTTAAACTCAAAAATCTGTCTTGAATATGAGGATTATGAATAGCCTCGGTATGCATCCCTAATAACAAAATACTCTGCTGTGTCATGGCTCCAGCTAAGTTAAACATACCGTCGTAGAGATAGCTAAAAAAGACATCCCCCGTTTTATGCTTGGTCGGAGGCATGTATTTAATGGGACAACGAGGAAACAACTCTCTCACCAACTGAGCTTGGGCCCATTCGTAAAGCATCGAATCTTCTAACCACGGATTGATTTCAAAGGCATGGCCCAAAGCCAAGGCCGTATCCGGCAAGCCAGCGCGACGCGCAAAGGCTTGATTGATGAAATGACTAGCCAAGACCTGATACCAATACTTGAAGGAATCGGCAGTGGTCAGGTAATTATCTTCCCCGGTCTGAATAGTAATTCCGGAAAGAGCACAAATGCGCCGCGCAAAATTTTGGTCGACGAAATTGCGCTTCATGTTGATGTCACGAAATAAAATACCGTACATCGCGTCATTCAACAGATAGTCGACACCCTCCAGGGCACCCATAACGGCGATTTCGGGCATACAAAGACCACTCGAGTAATTGGTCAAACCCACACGCCGCTTAATCTTTTTTTCAACCTCGTAGAGCGCCTCCCGCATCAAACGAAAATTTTCTTGGGTGGCGAAGGTTCCGCCATAACCCTCCGTGGTCGCCCCTTCAGGAACGTAATCCAAAAGACTCTGCGCCGTTGAACGAATCACCGCGATGATATCGGCCCCCATCTCCACTGCGGCCTTGGCTTGTAAAATATCCTCGTGAATATTACCCGTGGCCACGATGACATATTTGAGAGGACCCGCGTGGGTATTGAGGAAAGGTCGTTTATTTTTTAGATCCCGCAAATCCCGCAATCGATCCAACTGGGGCTTGACCAAGCTCTGACAGATTTTTTCAATCTGGGGCAAAGGCAAGGGAGTCAAACTATCCCAGGAAATTTTTCCGGATGCTAAGTCTTGAGCAAGCTGGGCGGGCTTCTTATCGGGATGATGGGCACAGGCTAAACCAAACCAATAAGCAGCACCCCTCTGTAAACGCTGTGCTCCCAGGGAGTCGACCAAACGGTTGACCAAAGGATAACTGCCTTGGGGAGCTTGGCCGGAGGACTCAGCGTCGGCAGGGCCCGTCACTCCCATCATGCGCAAGAGACTCCTCTCGATGGAAACCGTAGAATGACGCTCGACATAATGAGCAATCGGTGAAGTAATGTGCTCGGCAACTTGTTTCGCCTGATCGATTCTATCCCGATCCAAACCAATTTTGGACATAACAGCCTTTGATGCCAATTTTAGGGAAGGTCTTGGGACGGATCTGGAACCTCGGTGAGCATCGAAATCGAAGGGGAAAATCTTGTGTTGTCAGTTCATCCCTAGCTTTGCGATTTCAGCGAATTCACCAAAAGCCTCAAAACAAATCCAAAAAAATTTAAATTCAAGCCTTCCGTATGTGTTCTGTCACTCAGTGCCTCCAGGATAAACCCTGGGACAAGGCGGAGCCCCCTCCTTCGTGGAGCAATCGAGCCGGACCTTGTTCTTCTCGATGCGCCTGGGACTCCTCCACCGCTCGGGCGGTGCTACATTCGCAATTTGTGTTCTCCGGTTGCGGGTAACTGTAAAGTTTGCCCTGATAGTTGCGCAAAATGACTTTCTTGTCGGACTGGCTAATGAGGTACTGGGGGCCTACAGGGACCTTACCTCCGCCTCCTGGAGCATCGATAACGAACTCAGGAACCGCCAACCCACTGGTGTGACCCCGAAGCGATTCGAGGATTTCAACCCCTTTTTCTACCGGGGCACGAAAATGACCAATACCCTCACTCAGGTCACACTGATAAATGTAATAGGGCTTTACCCGGACGGTCAGAAGCTCTTGCATGAGCTTTTTCATAATCACCACATCGCTATTGATACCTCGCAACAAGACCGTCTGGTTCATCATCGGGATACCACCCTCTACAATACGGTCGCAAGCGGTTTTTGCCTCGGGGGTGATCTCATAGGGATGATTGAAATGGGTCATAAAATACAAAGGCTTAAAGATCTTTAACGCCTGCACCCATTCAGGAGTGATGCGCATGGGCAACACACAGGGAATCTTACTGGCGATGCGTAAAATCTCTACATGGGGGATGGCACGAAGTCGGCTGAAGATCTCTGTCAACCTCGCCTCCCCCATCATCAAGGCATCACCCCCCGAAACAATCACATCACGAATCTCCCGATGGGACTCGATATAATCCACGATCAAATCCAACTCGTTGCGTTCCTTTTGCCCCCCCTTGTCCAAAACAAAACGTCGTCGAGTACAAAAACGGCAGTACATGGAGCACGAGGAGTTGATGGTGACCAACACCCGATCGGGATAACGATGCACCACATTAGGTACCGGCATGGAGCTATCCTCAGCCAAAGGATCAGCTTGGTCTTCCGGCCCAACTTCCAGTTCGCGGGCGCTGGGGATGGCCTGCAAACGAATCGGACAAAGGGGTGTGCGGACATCCACCAGGGAAAGATAGTAAGGCGTTACGGCAAATTTATATTTATCAAAGGTCGACGTGATGGCCGCCCGCTCCTCAGATTGAAGAGGAATAATTTCTGCGAGCTGTTTCAAATTTTTGACCGTATTTTGCAGCTGCCATTTCCAGTCGTCCCACTGCTCCCTAGGCACACGACTCCACGGCGCGAAAGACTGGTAGTAGAGCGGATCACGGTTATCCCTGTAGGGTAGACGCATGACACTCCTCCTTCAGAAATGCCCTGCTCAAACGTTGGGCTCTTTTCCTTCAAAAAACTCCTTCAAACGGGGGAAATAACGCAGCACCCCCAAGGCCTCCTCCCCATGACCCGGCACAAAGCCCTGTCCAAAAATAATTTGAGCATCTTTCCCCATGCCTTCAGCGCTCAACACCACTCGCGAAAAATCCGTGGCCATATTGAAGTACAAAACGCGCCCCCCGGGACGAAGCGCCAATAAAGCTGAGGCCTCTGTATCGGACACGTTGCAAGTATTCAGTATGAGATCAAATGGCTCTCCCACCGATTGCAACCAAGCTCGATGAAAATCGAGCGGCCGACGGGCGTCGGCGCATAAAAGCCCCGTAAAAAATTCTAATCGTTTGGCCCTCGCCAAAGGCTCGGGCAGCAAATCACAACCCCACAAGGTAGTACTGTGCCCCCAACGGCACAACCAAGCGGCAGCCAATAGTCCCGCTCTTCCCAGACCTAAAATGAACACCCGATCACCCGGTTGCACCCAACGTCGAATTTGAGCCACCACGCCACATACATCGAAAATTTCTAAAGCTGCCACCATGCTCAAATCCTTAGGTAGAGCTTGCCACAAGCCTGAAGCGAAAAGCAGCGCATAGCCTTGAACCCAAACCTGTCCTCGTTCCTGATCGATACGTAAAATCCTTTCTAGATAAAGCGGCGTGAGCGTCAAACTGACTAAGGTAGCCACCTCAGTTCCCAAGGGAAGGTCGGAGGGAAAGTCTGGTCCCTTTTGCAAAATCTTCCCCGTGAGCATCCCACCCGAACCCGTGACAGGGTTGTGCATTTTCCCGCGAATACGAACGATTTCTAAGATTCGTTCCCTTAATTTTTTTTCGTCTGTCCCCACTTCACTTTGCAATTGTCGAAAAGACGCTGAATCCAAGTGGAGACAGGAAACTTCTAAAAGCAGCTCGTTGGAGAAAATCGGTAAACTCGTATCCAAACGCAAGGCGGCCTGAGGCAAGACCCCCTGAGGTTCAAGGACACGATGAAATCCATAGATATCCGCTCCAGAACGCCAAGTTGCCTGCAAAGTGGCTGCAAGGGGAGACATGGCACCAGTGTAGCACGGAGCTTCCCGCAGAAGTAAGGGCACCATGCGGGGTGGCGTATTCCGAGTGTTCCGGGTGACGGAGGTCCAATTTTAGGTCGCCCCTCCTGATATCGAATACAAAACGTGACCCAGAGCACTGTGAAGCCCCCGTCCTTTTGGGTCATTTTCGGTGACGGAGGTGCGAAATTCGGTCCCTTGGAGCACTAGTCTTATTAAGCAAGAAAAGCCCCCAGTATTGAGAAAGGCATCACCTCATTTTTTATTTGGAGTTACCCGGAGAAAGAAAACACCGATCCCAAACAACTAGACGAGACGCTCAAAACAAGCCACCGTCTCCAAATGAATCGTATGAGGAAAAAAATCGAAGCCCTGGAGGGTTCGCAAAACATAGCCCCCCTGAATCAGCTTCAAGGTATCACGGTGTAAGGATGGCGGATGGCAAGAGACGTAAAAAATCCACCTCGGTTTTAATTTTAGTAGCGGAGGAATGCAGTGGGCCGCTCCACCCCGTGGAGGATCCAATAACACGACTTCCCACTTCTCCCGTTTTTTGAGGAGTCGATTGAGTTCCTTGCCTGATTCCTCGCAAATCCACTCCACCTCCAATTGACGTTCTGTGGTTTCTTGCCGTCCTTGAGCGACAGCCTCGGGATGATTTTCCACCGCTCGCCACCGGGAAATCCCCTGCGCCAAGGCCAAGGTAAGATTACCACTGCCAGCGAAGAGTTCTAGTACGCTCTGGGGACTCACCTGCTCCAAGGCTTGACGTAACCAAGTTTTGAGCAAATCGTTGGCCCCTTCATTGACCTGCAAAAAGGTTCGTTCTGCTCCCTGCCTTACGATTTCGACCTCTCCATTTTTTTGTAAGGTCATTTCATAACCCAATAGAGCGGGACGCCTCGGGTCCCGCAAATCGGCTTGTGCCAAAGCCCTGACTTGGGGAAGCGCCTCATTCAAGGCTGAATCAGCGATGGCACAGGATTCCACGGGTACAACCCGATGAGAACCTGGAGCAAAATACCCCACAGTTCCACCAGGCCCTGCCTTCACTTGAATACGCCTGCGATAATTCCAAATCTTGGGAGATGCCAGGGGGTCGGAAATGGCCTCGGGCGACAAGCCATCCGCAAATAGGGCGCGCAGCCAATCCCCTTTGGCCCGCAATTGCCGACCATAGGCTATATGTTGCATCTGACAGCCACCACACGATCCATAATGGGCACAGGCAGCAGAGATACGCTCTGTCTCGGATACAGGTGGAACTGAAAAAG
>DALYEU010000020.1:0-34104 GCA_031972375.1 bacterium
TCGAACCGGCGACCTCCTGCTCCCAAAGCAGGCGCGCTACCAACTGTGCTACACCCCGTGCAAATTTTTGGGTTTTTTTCTCAAATAACCTGAGACCCAGCGACTTCAGGCCGCTGCTTGTCTAGCGCTCTGTGGAAATTGGGGCAAGTGTTTTGCCGAGATAATTTTTGGGGGTGAATCCGTCTCTGGCTTCGGATAGAAAATGAAGGTAGGGTTCGGTCATGTGGACCTATCTCAAGGCTTTACCTCGTTTTTTTCTCTGGAGCTATGCCTTCTTTTTTGGGGTTCTTGTGTCTTTTTCCCAGCGTTGGGTCTCCTTTCTGCTCCGTACCAAAAAAGATTCCCAATATGTGTTGCGGGGGGCTTGTCAGAAGACCGGGATGTGTTGTCGCAGTTTGGCGATTGAGATTCCCCATTCTTGGGGAAGGCGGGCTTGGTTGGTGAAGGCGGTTCGTATCTGGTACCGAGAGGTTTTTAATTTCCACTCCTTGGGAATGTTATACGGCAATTGGTTGGTCTTTGAGTGTCATCATCTGCGGCCTGATCATACCTGTGGGATCTATCCTTATCGTCCAAGTCTATGTCGAGAATTTCCCCTTACTCCTTTGTGGGGTCATGGTCAGTTGCATAAGGGATGTGGCTTTTGGTTTGTCAAAAGGGAAGACTTGGGAACTTTTCAAGAGAAACTTTCCGAATTTGAACATGAACATGAACGTCGGGAGTATTTGCGCAAGGGTGCTGATACGGTTTTGAAAGAATATCGTGATGTCTTGGCGATGGATTCCAAAGTCTAGTCTCGCTTGGCTTTTGGAGATGGAGAAGCTGAGGTTTGGGATTGAATCCATTGGGCGTAGGGCTCATGGATCTTTTCTGGGGAGAAGCCAAGTATTTCTGGACATTCGTAGGGGTGATGTTCCTGGAAGAAAGTCTGTATCTTTGAGAAATACCGACTTCGCGTTTTGATGAGCAGAAGGTACTCCCGGGTCATGCAGGCCTTGTTTTTCCACACGTAGTGAGACTCTACCCCGGGAATGACAGTCACGCAGGCGGCTAGTTTTTTTTCTAATAAGAGTTTGCTCAGTCGTCGTGCGTCAGATCTTTTTTCCGTCGTGCTCAATATCAGTAAGTACTTGGTGGCGGAGGATGATGCCATTGCGAAATTTTCCTTCTTTTTAGAAAAGTTTTCGGATTCAACCTGGGTGGAGAAAATCTTGAATTTCTTCCAAGGATCGAGTGTTCAAAATATCAGTTTTACTTAACCAGCCTTTTCTGGCGATGCCCACACCATATTCGACGTCGGCGAGTCCGCTAATGCTGTGGGCGTCGGGATT
Source organism: bacterium (assembly GCA_031972375.1). Taxonomy (GTDB): domain Bacteria; phylum UBA10199; class UBA10199; order DSSB01; family DSSB01; genus DALYDW01. Next base: position 1,332 of record DALYEU010000020.1, read on the forward strand.
GATGGAAAATAAAACACCGGCGCTTTTAGCTTGTTTTAAATAGCGCCAGTCCAAATCTAGACGATGGGGATTGGCGTTGATTTCAATTACGACGCGATGTTTAGCGGCTTCTTCGAAGATAGCTTCGTAATCCAGTTCGAAACCCTCTCGTGCCAGCAAAAGACGACCGCTGATATGGCCTAAGAATCGGGTTTGTGGATGGCGCAGGGCTTTGACAATTCTTTGGGTCATTTTATTTTTATCGAGTTTGAAACCGGAATGAATGCTCGCGATGACAAAGTCGAGTTGTTTTAATTCTTTGTCTTCATAATCAAGACTTCCGTCGCTAAGAATGTCCGATTCGATCCCCTGGATTATGCGGAGTTTTTCGAGTTGTTGATTGGCTTCTTGGATTTCTTTTGCCTGAGATTTGAGATCCTTGGGCTTAAGTCCTCCGGCATAAAATGCGGTTTGAGAATGGTCAGAGAGGCCGAGGTATTCGTATCCCAATCGTTCGGCTGCCTTGGCCATCTCTAAAATGGAGTTCCGTCCGTCGCTCCATGTGGAATGGGTATGAAATATTCCACGCAAATCCTTGGTTTCGATTAAATGCGGAAATTCATTTTGGGCTGCGAATTCTATCTCACCCAGGTTTTCCCTTGCTTCTGGAGGGATAAAATGAAGTCCTAAGGCGCGATACAATTCAGTTTCATTTTGGCAAGGGATGGATTTCTCGCCTTGAAATAAACCATATTCGTTGAGTTTGAGATGTTTATCTTTTGCGATCTTTCTTAAGACCGTATTGTGTTCTTTGCTTCCGGTGAAATAAACCCAGGCAAAGGCAAACTCTTCGGGTCTGACCACCCGGAGATCTACTTGAATTCCGTTTTTCAAGCGCACACTGCTTTTGGTTTCTCCCTGTGCCAAGATGTCTTCTACCTGAGGATGATGACAAAATTTTTTCATCAGGGGATCGGAGGTTCCGGTCAAAGTAGCTAGAAGATCGATATCTCCAATGGTTTCTTTTTGTCGTCGTAGGCTGCCTGCGATTTCGCATCGAGAAACTTCTTTTTGTTGTCGAATCCATTGGCAGAGGGATTGGGCCTCCCTCCAAGCTTCATCCAAGAGAAAACGCCCCGCGCTACGACGGAGTAGGGAGATGCCTTTTAGTAGATTCTCTTGGGTTTTTTCTCCGAAACCTTTGAGCTCGAGGAGGCGATTTTCTTTGCACGCGTATTCTAGTTCTCCCAGGTTGCTTAAGCCCAATTCTTCAAAAAGTACTTTGACTTTTTTAGGTCCTAACCCGGGCACTTCAAGCATTTCCAGAACTCCCGTGGGGATCTTATCTTGAAATTTTTTTAAATGAGGGGATTCTCCTGTGTTGACCATGGCGCTAATTTCATCGAAAAGCCCGGGGCCGATTCCTGGAATTTTTTTCAACTCTCCTGTATGCACCAATGTTTTTAAATCTTCTGAAATCCCCTGCAGATTGTGGGCGGCATTGCGAAACGCACGACTTCGGAATGGGTTTTCTCCTTGTAGATCCATGAGATCAGCGATTTTTTCCAAGTTGGCCAAAATAGCTTTTTTTTCCATGACTTCGGTTCTTTCCAGGTTTAGAGTGGTCGCCGGTTTTGGATCTGATTTTTATGTCGATTTTATCTGGCCATGAACGGAGCCTGGGATTCAAGGTTTTTCCTATGGGACGTCGTTATGTAGTTTTTTTGCTGAATCTGTTTTTGCTCTTAGTCTCTCTTGGGTTTGTTGGATCCTCGCAAGCCCAGATGGAAGCTCCTCCCAATGTCAGTCCTTGGAAAATTATCCGTCAAAAAAGTTTTCCCAACTACAAAGTCGAAATCGAACAGCGTTTCACCCTAGGGAAATGGCCTCGTATCGAGTCTACTCGCGCGCGCATTATTCCTCAGTCGGGTGGTTCGGTGACGGAGGTCAATGCGGTGTTGCTCACTCCCGATCCCAAGGATTATGTTCGCGATTGGAAGGGGGGGCTGCTGGATATGGACGGAGATTCCCTCGAAGATTTGGTTTTAAGAACATCAACGGGGGGAGCCCATTGCTGTTACACCTATGTGATTTACTCTTTGTCCAAGCCTTTGAAAAAATTAGGTGAGATAGACATGCAAGATTGCGGGGAAAAAATCCGTCTCGCCGATTTGAATGGAGATGGTCGACCTGAGATAATTTCTTGCGATTCACGTTTCGTTTATTTGGGAAATCTTCCTTACTCCGAAAGTCCTTTTCCTCCCGCTGTATGGTTTTTGGGGCCTTCTGGTTATGAGCGGGCTGATGCACAATTTCCCGCGGTACTCCAAACAGACATTGCTGAACAGCAGCATATCCTAAAGCAAGGAGATCGAACTTCGGCAGTACTGCAGCTTGTGGTCGATTATTTATTGTTGGGGCGCCCAGAAGAGGCTTGGGGTGTCTTCGAAAAAGACTATCAAGGAGCTGATAAGGAAATGATTAAAGAGCAATTGATGCAGCGCCTTGGGCAAAAAGAGATTGGTGAAAGCCTCCCTGCAGGGCAGCCCAGCGCATCCGTCTTGCCCGCTCCATCCGGGGCCCTCCAGGGATGGGGACGGCCCTAGTTGTCTTTTGATCAATCGCGCAGAGAGGTGGCAATATGGCTCATTGGAAAAAGGTGGCTAAGTTCCAGGATATTCCAGAAGGAGCTGGTGTGGCATCCTCGATGGGTGACCAGGCCATTGCACTTTTTAAGTGCGGGGGAGAGATTTTTTCGGTGCAAAATCATTGTCCCCATCGTGGCGCTCCTTTGGCTGAGGGAGAGTTAAACGGTCTTGTCGTCACTTGTCCTTGGCATGCATGGCAGTTCAATATTCAAACCGGTTGCAATATCGATAATCCCGATTTGAAGGTGAAATCTTACCCCGTAAAAATTGAATCGGATGATATTTACATTTTGACGGACTAAAACACTATGGCGCCTGCTTCCTCTCCTCTCGAAAAAAGAGCCTTTGTCTGGCTGTTATTGGGCCTTTTGGCGGGGGCAATCTATGTGATTCGTCCGTTTTTTTACGTGGTGGCGCTGAGTGTGATTTTGGCAGTGCTTTTTAATCCCTTGCATCGAAGGTTTTTTCGTTGGACTCGAGGACGAGAAAATCTCTCCGCTGTTTTCTCCGTTCTATCGGTGCTTTTACTGATTGTCATTCCTATGGGGGTGTTATTCACTTTTCTGACGGCGGAGGTGACCAATTTTATCCAATACGTTTCTAGCAATGGGGAAACCAACAGTGTGTCTGGACTTCTGCAGCATTGGCAGGAGCTCCTTTCTCCGGTTATGGAGAAAATTGAACAGTGGTTCGGTGTTCGGGTCAATTGGGTCAATTTGGCGAAACAGAGTGCTCAGGGCTTGGGTAAAATCTTTGCCCAATATTCTCCTACCGTGGTGGCGGGGACGGCCAATTTCTTTTTTCAACTTTTTATCATGCTGTTATTGGCGTTTTACTTGTTTCGTGATGGACCGATGATCTTCGAAAAACTGCTAAAAATTTCTCCGGTAAAAGATAAATACGAAAGAAATTTGGCGAGAGAGATCGAAAACACTATTCAGGGGGTGTTTTACGGAACCTTTCTTACGGGTTTGATCCAGGCGATTTTGGCTACCTTAGGTTATTGGATCGCCGGAGTTCCTAGTCCTTTACTGTGGGGTTTTTTAACCTTTTTTGTTTCATTCATTCCCTTGGTGGGAACTTCGGCCGTATTGGTTCCCATGGTGATTTACTTACTGATTCATGGCAGCTACGGTTACGCCTTGTTCCTTGGGATTTATGGGATAGTCATTATCGGGTCTTCTGATAATTTACTTAAACCACTTTTGATCCGCAGCAATGTTCATCAAGCCTTATTGTTTTTAGGAATTTTTGGGGGGTTGGCTGTATTTGGCCCTCTAGGGCTATTGTTGGGTCCCATTTTGATGGCGATGTTGACGGCTACTCTTCGCATCTACGAAAAGGATTACTTACTGCAAAAATAAAGCGGGGGGGTTGCATTGAGGGAAAGCTCTTTTGTTTTAAGTTGTGGTGTAGACTTTCTCCCCCTCAGTGAAAGAATACAGGGGTACCCACGATGGTTCAGCTTCACGATGAGGATGAGGCGATTTTTGGGAAGAGAGATTTTTCAGATGGAGTGTGGGTTTCCTTCCTTGGTTTATAAGCGCTCTTGTGAATTTTCATACCACTGCTTTATCGTCTGGGCGGCAGGTTTTCCGCGGGGAGTATAACTCGGATCGTCCGCCCCCCCCTCTCCAAACCATACCCACCAGAATACGCCTCCCAGGAAAGGCGTATTATTCCAAACATCCGCAAAGGCCTGGTAGCAAAGCGCTTGTTCTTCCAGGTTTAAGGGGGCTTGGGAGAAATAGTTCCAGGGATCTTTTGCCGTACCATCTTGTGAGAAATAACCCACTTCGGTGATGATAAGTTTTTTTTCGGGATGCTGAGTCATGAAGCGCGACAACTTTCCTTGAATCTCTCGTAGTTGACGTTTCAGTTCTCGGAGCTTGGGGTGGGGAGTTTCACTCAAACGGTTGTATGCCGTAATTCCGATATAATCCAAAAGATGCCAAAAATGGGGATGGGTGTAGTGGTCCCAGTTGGAAGAATAGAGAAGTTTTCCCGAGTAGCTGGTGCGTACTTTGCCGATAAGGGACTCCCAAAATTGGTCTTGTTTCTCCATGGATCCCAATTCGCTGCCGATACTTAATATCTCGACGCCGCTTTCTTGGGCTAGCTTGGCATAGTGCAAAAGAAAGGCTTCGTAACTTTGACTCCAAGCGGAAAAGTCGTGAGGTTTGAGGACTCCCCGCCACTCTTTATTTTTTCTTTCCTCCAAACGTAAGAAAGGCATCAGTAAAACCTGCATTCCTCGTTGATGGGCTTGTGTGATGATGAGCCGTAGGGAAGCGTCGTCTGGAGTGGAGAGTTCCGTTCCTGGAAAGTAACGGGGTGAGATCTTGCTGGCACTTACGTTTTTTTGATACCAGGGCACCATCAGCAATACAGAGTTTACGCCCAAGTTTTTGAGTTCTTCTAAATCAGCTCCGTAGTCGTGGGGCTCTTTATGAAAAAGTCCTAGTGCCATGCCTCGAAATTCGGGAGGAATGGGGCGTATTGCGTGGGGTGAGCTTTCTTTTTTTTCATAAGCCCAAGCTCCGATGAGGACGCTTAAAAAAAGGAGAAATAATAACAATGCGCTGCGTCCCCATTTTTTGGGGAATGGAGAGGGGGCGGGACCCGGATTTTGTCGTGAAAAGACTTCCATAGGCCTTCTCTAACTTTTCGCACGATAAAGATCCAGAGTGCTTATGCCGCTGTAGACTTAATGATGGGTTTCCGAGACAGGACCAGGATGATCGGGATAAATGCCGAAATCTTGAAGTTTTCGTTTAATGCGCTCCGAGCCGGTTATGAGCCACTTTTCGTAGAGACGGAGTAGATCAGAATTTTTTTGAACCTGGCTGGAGCTGCTTTCGCTGATTTCAGAGAGTGCATCTACGAAGATGGAGAATCGACAGGAGAGTTCTTGAAAAGCCTCCCCAAAGCTGTCTCCTTTTCGTGAGCAAGAGATCATTTCATGCAGCCTGTGATAGGCGTTACCCCCCAAGCTGACATAATAGCCCAGATTATTTTTTTTCTTGAATAAACTGTCCTGAAAGAATCCTGAGATATAAAGGGTAAAGTCGGCCAATTGCTTGAGAATTCGAAAGGCTTCTGGGTCGCCACTTTGTAAGGATTCGAGGTAGCGAATGGCAAGGGGTACTTCTTGCAGGGACTCTCGGCCGTAGACATTTCCTGTGTGAGTGAATTGGGTCAAAAGACGAACAAGATAAAATTCGGTATGGGGATTGGCTTGGATGCCCTGATTGGAAAAGGCCCGATTGAGCTGCTCGTAAAAATAGCCCTCTAGTCGTTCTGAAGCAATGAGAGGAAATCGATCCATAAAATCTCCTTCTCCTCGCGCCATGGTAACATAAGATTTTTTGAAAAACCCAAGGGAAAAAGCGGTGGTGGTATTCTTCAAGAACGCGTTGCGTCGTTGTCTGGGCTTTGTTGGAATAAAGTTCGGGGGCGGGTCCACCAGTAATAAAGTCCGCTGAGGGCTTTGAAGATATAGTTGATGCCCATCCAGGTTAGAGACAATGCGAAGAGAAGGTCTTTGGGTTCGACTTGTCCAGCCAGTGAGGGAGATAAAACGATTTGGTTTTTAAGTAACTCGACGGTTGCCATCTGGACAGCTCCCAACCCTCCAGGAGTAATGGGAAGGGCACCGAAGAGAAAAATGACTGGGACCGTAACCAGGGCTTCCAAGGGAGGAAGCTGGGCCCCGAACAAACGAATTAGCATCCATAGGGAAAAAATAAACATGGCGTGCAGGGGAAGTCGCCAGAAGGCGATGCGTAGGTAGTCGGAGACCTTGGCATGGTGAAAAGCCTGAAAAAGATGACGTCCCCTCAACCAATCGCCGAAGCTTAAGTGAAATTTTTTTGGAACGACGCGGCCTAACCAACCCCGCCAAAAAGCCAAATGGAGGAACAGTCCCATCCATGCCACATACGCGACCCTTTGGATCCAAGGCGAAATGTCAAAATTTTCTAAGGAGTGGGGCAGAAAAAAAGATCCAACGAGGGCGAGAAAAATCACCCAATAGAGATCAATGATGCTGACAAACATCACGGCTCCCAAGCTTTTAAACAGACTCCCTCCATGGGTTTTTTTGACATAGAGTCCTAATACCGCTTGGCCCGCGTTGTAGTTGATGATGGAAAGCAAGTAACTGACACAACGCCCCGGAAGAAGCTCTCTTAACGTGATGGGGGTGGCGAAAAGCGACATGACTCGGGCCAATCCCCAAGTGTCCCAAAGCATGACGTAAACAAAATAAAAAACTGCGAAGGCTAGGAAGGGGCCCAATTGAACTCGTTTTAAACCCTGTAAAAAATCTTGCGGAGGGATTTTGTGGAATAAGTAATAAAGTAATCCCGACGCAATGATCCAGGGAAGGAAAAGGCGCAAGATGGAAAGGAACTTACGAATGGCGAACTCCTTAATCTGAAAGCGGACCAGGGCTTGGGCGCTTCCTAGCGAAGAGTATCGGGGAAGCAAACTGTAAAATGAGCGGAGGCAGATTTCCTTTTTCTTGTTTCGGGGAAATTGGTTTTTTTTCGGGAAAAAGGCTTGTGGGAATCGATTTTTTACCTTGAGTCCCCTAGTGGCCTTGATTATGGCTTCGATTTGCGGGATTTTTTCCGTTCTTTCAGGGGGCGCACAAAGATTTGATAAATATTTTTAGGCCTTAGAGAAGGTCTATCCGAAGGCATTTTTATGACACAAGATTTCGCTGAGGTTTTAGCAACGGTTTATGATCCGCAACCTGTCGAGGCTCGCTGGTGGCAGGCTTGGGAAGGCGCCCGATTATTTTCGGCTCCCGATCAGGCAACGAAATCCGGAGCTTTTTCCGTCGTCATTCCTCCCCCCAATGTTACCGGTTCTTTACATATGGGGCATGCGCTTAACAATACTCTTCAGGATATCTTAGTGCGCTACCAAAGAATGCAGGGCAAGGCGGTGCTTTGGGTGTTTGGCATGGACCACGCAGGTATCGCCACCCAAAATGTTGTGGAGCGTCAGCTAAAAGCTGAAGGCAAGAGTCGTCAAGATCTGGGGCGTGAGGCCTTCATCGAGCGAGTTTGGAAGTGGAAGGAAGAGTCCGGCGGATCTATCCGTAATCAGTTGAAACGCTTGGGCTGTTCACTGGATTACGAGCATGAGCGCTTCACTATGGATGAGGGCTTATCACGGGCGGTGCGAGAAGTTTTTGTACGTCTCTATGAAGAGAAAAAGATTTATCGGGCTCAGCGCCTGATTAATTGGTGTCCTCGATGCCATACGGCTCTCAGTGATTTGGAAGTAGAATACGAGGAGGTGCAGGGGCATCTTTGGCATATTCGATACGCTATGGAAAATAATCCTCAGGAAGGATTGGTGGTGGCGACGACGCGACCGGAAACCCTCTTGGGAGATACGGCCGTGGCTGTACATCCCGAGGATGAGCGTTATCGCAATTGGGTCGGTCGTCGACTCAAGTTGCCTTTCGTCGATCGTTGTATTCCCGTCGTGGCCGATGCGATGGTGGATCCCGAGTTTGGTAGTGGAGTGGTCAAACTTACCCCGGCTCACGATTTTAACGACTTTGAAGCCGGAAATCGTCATGGTTTGGAACGCATCAATGTTTTGACCGAAGAGGGGCGGATGAGTTCAGAGGCGGGACCCTTCGTGGGGCAAGACCGTTGGGAATGTCGCAAGAATATCGTCAAGGCCTTGGAAGAAAGCGATGATTTAATCCGGGTAGAAGAACATAAAAATCGTGTTGGTCATTGTTATCGTTGTAAAACGGTCGTGGAACCCTACCTGTCGATGCAGTGGTTCGTTGCGACATCCCAATTGGCCCATGAGGCCATGGTGGCGGTGCAAAATCACAAAACTCGTATTATTCCCGAACAATGGCAGAACACCTATTTTCGTTGGATGGAAAATATCCAAGATTGGTGCATCTCGCGGCAGATTTGGTGGGGGCATCGAATTCCGGTTTGGTATTGCGGGGTATGTGCCGATGGAGGAGCGCCCCATCGTGGAATTTGGGTCAGTCGGGAGGATCTTCTCCGATGCCCCCAATGCGGCAACGAAGAGTTGCAACAAGACACCGATGTTTTGGATACATGGTTTTCTTCTGCGCTGTGGCCCTTTTCTACTCTGGGGTGGCCTGAGACCACTGCTCGTCTGCAAACTTACTATCCCACCTCCGTTTTGATTACGGGCTTCGATATCATCTTTTTCTGGGTGGCCCGCATGATGATGATGGGGCTCGAGTTTACCGGTGAAGTGCCGTTTCGTGATGTTTATATTCATGCCTTAGTGCGCGATTCCGAAGGTCAGAAGATGAGTAAAAGTAAGGGCAATGTTCTGGATCCGCTCGTCGTGATGGAAAAATTTGGTACGGATGCCTTTCGATTCACTTTAGCTGCTTTTGCGGCACAGGGTAGGGACATTAAATTAGGTGAAGAACGCATTCTCGGTTACCGAAACTTTTGTAACAAGGTTTGGAATGCGGCCCGATTGGTGTTGGCTACGGTTTTACCGCACTGTGATATGACTCAGGCTAGCGTTGAGAGCTCCCATGAGATTGAGGCGACCCATCCCGTTTCCCAGTGGATGTTATTAGAGCTCAATCGAGCTGTTGCAGAGCTAAGGGTTGGCTTTGACGAATATCGTTTTAATGAAGCCGCTCAGGCTTGCTATCGATTTTTTTGGTCGGTTTATTGCGATTGGTTTTTGGAATTGATCAAGCCCGTGCTTCGTTCCGAACAGGCTCAAGATCAGGCTTTGAAACGAGAGTTTTCCAATTTAGCGGTTTTCGTTCTGGATCAGGCCTTGCGTTTATTGCATCCCATCATGCCTTTTATCACCGAGGAACTTTGGCAAGTTCTCTTGTCACGAGAAAATCAGTTTTTAGCGAAGGCGGCCTTTCCTCAGGTGCTCGGGGAGTCCGAAGTGCAAGTTTGGACTTCGGCCCACGATCAAGTGGATGCCGCCATGGCTGTTGTCGAAAAAATTCGACAGATTCTCATGGAAACAGGGGCGGGCTTAAAGGTTACTCCAGCCAAGGTGAGTGTGTATTCCAAGGATGAAAAGAAGCTTGTGGATATTGAGAGAATCTTGCCCATGGTGGGAAACCTCATTCGTTTGCCTGCGGTGACCTTGAACGACCCCGGATTGCGTGCTGAAAAAGGCATTGCCCGTGGTGTGACTCGCTATCGCGATGTGGTGGTTTTGGTCGATTTAAAAGGTCTGGTGGATTTGGAAAAGGAGAGGGCGCGTCAGCAAAAAGAATTGAAGTTTTTGTAGAACGGTTTGTTGGGGGTGGAAAAAACCTTAGCCAATCCGAAATTCGTAGAAAACGCGCCCCCCGAGTTGGTCGCTGAAAAACAAGCTAGCCTGCGAGAGTATCAAGGTCGTTTGCAGGAAGTCCGAGAAGGTTTGGCCCTATTGTAGAATAGAAGAGCTTTTAGATTTTTGCATCGAGGAGTTGTGCCGTGTCCATGCCCCATATTGACAATCTGTTGCGTCAGGCCTTGCAAGAAGACGCTGCCTATGAAGACCTCACCACTCAGGTATTGGTCGGAAAGTCTGTAAGGGCGGAAGCGCAGTTTGTCGCGAAACAAGATTTGGTCTTGTGTGGCTTGCCCCTTTTGAAACGACTATGCGAAATTTTTGATAATAAGTTGCAGGTGGAGTCTCGGCATCAGGAAGGGGCTGCCCTGAGAAGACACGATAAAATTGCCAAGATAAGTGGTCTGGCCCGCAGTATTTTAGCGGTCGAGCGAGTCGCCCTTAATTTTATGCAAAGACTCTCTGGAATCGCGACGCTTACCCGTAAATTTGTCGAACAGACCCAGGGGACAGAGACAAAAATTCTCGATACGCGCAAGACTACCCCGGGTTTGAGGGAGTTGGAGCGATATGCCGTACGCACGGGAGGCGGGGTCAATCATCGGTTCGATTTAAAATCAGCTATTATGGTGAAGGACAATCACCGTGCTTTGGCGGGTTCTTTTGCGGAGATCTTAGCGAAGTTGAAACCCTACCAGGATAAGATTCCGATCATTGTGGAAGTGGAGTCTTTAAAAGAACTTGAGGAGGCTTTCGAAGCGGGAGCAACCTACATTCAGCTCGATAATATGGGCGTGGATACCCTGCGTAAGGCGGTGCAGTGGGCGGCTGGACGTTGCCGTTTAGAAGCGACGGGTGGCATCACTTTGACGAACATCCGTGCCGTCGCGAAAACCGGGGTCGATTTTATTTCCATTGGTGCTTTAACTCACTCAGCTCCAGCGGTGGATATTTCTTTAGAGATGTGAGAAATCATCGTTCCTATGGGTTTCGCTGTATCGGACATTCTGAGGTTCCCGTTTTTTTTTCTCTTACTCTTCCCCTTTTTTTTTACCGCTTATCGTTGGGTTCGTGGAATTTTTCCTCGGCGTGTTCGTTGGCGTTGTACCCTTTTGGCAGCCCCCTTGGGCTTTGCTTTGATCATGGTGAGCGTGGGGGTGTTGGGCAGGGCTTGGGGAAATTTTTACCAAGGACTGTGGTGCGCCTGGGGTGTTGTACTGCTCGCCGGAATTTTTCTCTATCGTCATCAGCGAGTCCGGCAAATTACGACATCGTTTGAGAAAAAAAACTGGCATTGGCGGCCCTCGGATGTGCTCTTCCTCTTTTTTTTATTGGCATCAACCTTCTTGATTGCACTGGTGGCCTATCGATACGGGCTTTACGACGAGATGGGCATCCAAGGACACGCTTCTCTCACGGAAGTTTTACTACGTGGGTTCTATCCTCCGCCTTTTTTGAGTTTTTCTGAAATTCCCAATCGCTATCATTTTGGCTTCAATTTGGTGACGGCCGTTTTTGCCCACGGTCTTAATCTTTCCGCGGTGCACGCCATCGATGTGCTCACTGTGGTTCTGTGGGTTTTGTTGTGTGGTCTAACGGTAGAAATCTGCATTTACTGGGATATCCCGCGATCCGCGTGGCCGTGGACCCTGATATTGCTTTTTTTGACGGGAGGGCTTTCTTGGTTACTGGCAAGTCGGGCCCCGGGGCCTGCTCAAGTACCCCACTGGCAGGAAATGTATCTTTATGGTCGTTATTTGCACCAAAACTTCACGAATTATTTTTTTCAGCATCCCATGGGTTTGGGGGCGGTTTTATTTATTCCAGCCTTTCAGTGTTTTTCGGATTACTTTGATCGTCCTGAAACCAAAAAACTCGCTTTAGCGATTTTGTTCCTAGGGGCCTTGAGTTTAGCCCAGGTGATGTTTTTCTCCACGCTATTGGCTGCCTTGGGTTTGGTGTTTTTTTTCAGATTTTTTCAAAAAGGGCAAAATTTTCTGCTGAATCTCGGGGCTGGATTACAGGTGTTGGTATTGTCACTTTTTTTAGCGTTTTTGTTAGGGGGCTTTTTTCAGTTTTCCAACGGAAACTACGAAAATTTTCCCGTAAGAATTGCGTGGCCCCCTGATTACTTGAGTTTTGAATACTGGGGCCGTGGTCGTTACGAAGTTTTGACTCCGCTTCGTTATGTGCTCTGGTATCTGAGTAGTTTTGGTTTGTTGTTGTTATTTGTTCCCTGGGCCTGGATCCTTGGTTTTCGTCAGAGGCGCTTGGGGCTCTACTTGCTCGGTTTTTTTTCTTTGCTCTGCCTCTTGGTTTCCCAGTGTCTTTATTATCCTTACAGCGGAAATATTCGAAAATGGTTTTTAGGCTTTGAGCTTTCAGCCAAGATGCTGGTGGCGATCACCCTATTGCCCATCGCCTTTCGTCGATCTTGGAGTCGTATCCTTGCAGTCACGCTTATTCTATTCAGTTCTGTCGCTCCGCTTCGTTATCTGGGCGATCTTGCTTTCAAATCGATAAGTGATTTTCGCGGTGCCGAAAAACGCCTTGCCTACACTCGTCATCAGGAGCCACGTGGTCCGATGCTTGCCTTGGTTAGACAACTTAAATCCTGTGAGGATTGTCATGGCAGGATATGGAGTTCTGAGGAATTGACCCCCTATCTGGCGATTCACACTGGGCGCTTTCTTTTGGAAATGGATCGTAGTTTACGCTCCATGCCCGTGGCCCGTGCTTTGATTCGGGCTCGTCAACAAGACTTGAATGACCTTCGACGTTTTCCCACTCTGGATTTATTGAATCGTCTTCAGGTGGAGTGGGTGGTGTTTTCTTGTGAGGATTTTTCCAATTTACCTGAAGTCACTCGAGTCTTTTTACAAGAATTGCGCGGAGCCAGTGTGGATTTTAGCGGTTCTTCCGAAGGTGTATGTCTCGTCGCTTTTCAAAGACGGCTTTCCGAGGAGTCGGGTGCCAAAGCTAAGGCAGATTGAAAGATTGCTCACTCTTTCATTGTCCGCCGAGATACAAAATTGCCAGATTGCGGAAGGCATGGAGGAGTCCGGTTTGTGCGCTTTTCCAAGCAAGGACTCCGAGTACTACACACAGTAGAATGAAGTAGAAATTGCGTAGCCATGGTTTTTTCAAGGCTTGTCCTAAATTTTCTAGTCCCCAGGCAGCAAGTATGGCGAGCAGGGGATAAATCGGTAGGAGGTAGCGATTTTCTAGTCCCGCCGAGCGAGTTTTGATCAAAAGAAAATGAAGGCCAAGAAATAGCAGGGACATCAGAAAAAAAGTGGCCTCACGAAAATATCGTCGAGGTGAGTAGAGCGCCACAAGTCCGGCGAATAATCCCACGGCATTGGGGGGGGCGAAGACGAAAAGTCCTAGGGGGTATAGATACCAAGGACGGTTGAATACCCAGAGAAACCAAGGATTATCTGACCAAGGAGTATTGGGTAAGAAGGTTCCGTAATGATGGTAGACCATGAGGTTCCAAGGAAGCGCCGTAAAAAATGCGGTGAGCGCCGCCCAAAACAAACGACTGTCCCAAAGTCGACGCCACCCTGATTGAGGATGGGGAGCCAAGAGTAGGGCGATGGGAAAGGCCGCTGCGAAGAAGACCCCGGTAAATTTTGTGAGAAAACTCAAGCCGAGGATGAATCCTGCCAGCGCCGCGAGAGTTCGGGGCCAGCGGCATGAGGCTTCTAAGCTGAGAAAGAATAAAAAAAGACTCAGGAAGCTGAGGTTGGTCAGGATGCCATCGGCATAGACTCGCGATCCTACCGCTATTTCTAAGGGATTGCCGATTAAGATCAAAACGGCCAAGAGGCCAGCGCGTGCGTTATAAAATCTAAGGGCAAAGAGATAGACCCAGAGCAAAGTGAGCAGCGAGAATAAGAACGGTACGATAACGGCGTAGCCTTGTTCCTTCATGTAGGAGGAAGGGGCATGCTGTTGCAGCGAGGGACCTAAATTTTTTTTAACCGAGGTATAGGGCCCGCCGTTTTTGAGTAGGCCATGGGAAATCCAGATCAGCATCGGATACAGTGGGGGTTGCATGTGTAGGGGGCGGTGGTAGATAGATCGGATGTTTTTGGAATTCCATTTTTGAGGATCGTCTTCCCAGACATAGTCCACTAAGTCGCCTTGTTCTCGTGGTACCATGGCGTAGTGAAATACATCGTAATGTCGCATAAATCCGTGGTTGAGTTTCATGGCATTGGCCATGTAGGCGGAGGAATCTCCTCCGTGGGAGGGTAAGTAAAATCCGAAGTGTCGCCAGTAAGCGGCGCAAAACAAAAGAATGAAAAAGATCAGCCAGCAAATTAGGCTTCGGGAAGAAGATGAAAACTGCTGGGATGGTCTAGAGGTCATGACACCGAACTCTTAAAAAAAGCAGGAAGGCTTTGAGAGAATCTTTATTGGTAAAACAGTGTTTTTCCTTATAATCCCCTCCTATGAATTTAGTCCATTCTCCAGTTGAGTCTCACCCGAACCCAATTCCCGATTTGACGGTGGTTATTCCCGTATTTAACGAGGCGGATAATATCGTCCCCCTTTGGCAACGATTGGAACGTGCCTTAGGACAAATCGCTAATTTCGAAATTCTTTTCATCAATGATGGAAGTCGTGATGCTACCTTGTCTCAAGTGAAGGCGTTGCGTCTTCAGGACCGTCGCGTGAAGTATCTGTCTTTTTCGCGCAATTTTGGACATCAAGTGGCGGTGACGGCGGGATTGGATCTGGCTTTAGGCAAGGCCGTGGTGATTATCGACGCGGATCTCCAGGATCCTCCCGAGCTGATACCGCAGCTTTATCAAAAGTTTTTGGAAGGATTTGATGTGGTCTATGCGGTGCGTGCTCAGCGTCATGGAGAAAGTCTTTTTAAAAAGTGGACCGCTAAGATTTTTTATCGGCTTTTAAAGCGTATGACAGGTTTTTCCATACCCGTCGACGTGGGGGATTTTCGTTTGATGAGTCGCCGTGCGGTGGATGCCTTCAATCGTTTGCGGGAAAGGCATCGTTATGTTCGCGGCATGGTGAGCTGGCTGGGTTTTAAACAAGTAGGGGTGGAATACGTTCGCGAGGCAAGACATTCAGGGTACACAAAATATAGTTTTTCAAAAATGACGAAGTTGGCTTTGGATGGAGTGACTTCTTTTTCCCATGTCCCTTTACAATTTGCCACCCACGTCGGTTTTTGGATTTGTGGTTTTTCTTTGGTTTATTTGCTTTACATCGTGGCCATGAAGATTTTTACGGATAAGCCCGTACTCGGCTGGGCCTCTACCATGGTGGCCATTGTGTTTTTTGGGGGAGTACAACTTATGACCTTGGGGATTCTGGGAGAGTATGTAGGAAGAATCAGCGATGAGGTCAAGGGACGTCCCCTTTATATTATCGAAGAAGAAAGTAGCGATTCATGAATAATCCTCAGGGAAGCACTGAAAGACAAGAGCGCGAAGCGGCCTTTCACGATGATTGGGCTGCCAGTTTAGATTTGGATGAAATCTTGGTGCGAGAAAGTTTTGAGGCCGACACGGCTTTGGAGAATCAATACGCCCTGTCCCAGTTGGGAGATTTGAAAGGAAAGCGTGTTTTGGAATTGGGCAGTGGTGCGGGCGAGGGGGCGGTCTATTTTGCTTTGCAAGGAGCTGAGGTTACCGCGACGGATATTTCTTCCGGAATGGTGGCGGTGATCGGTAGGTTGGCCGAAAAATTTGATGTTAAGGTTGCGGCGCAGGTAATGCCAGCCGAGGTGTTGGATTTTCCCGGGGCCAGTTTCGATGTGGTGTATGGCAACGGAGTTTTGCATCATGTGGATTTTCGTAAGGCTGTTCAAGAGACCGCTCGTGTTCTGAAGCCCGGGGGGAAGGCGGTTTTCATAGAGCCCTTGTCTTATAATCCGGTTATCAATGTTTATCGTCATATTGCCAAGACAGTGCGTACTGCAGACGAACGTCCTTTTCGTTTTAAAGATCTTAAAGAGATGATGCCCTATTACCGTAGGGCCCATCATCAAGAGTTTTGGTTTTTTACCTTATGGATTTTTTTATATTTCTATCTGATCGAACGAGCTGATCCTGCTAAAGAGCGTTATTGGAAAAAGGTCATCAAGGATGCGCCGAAATTTTCTAGAATATTTGGTTTTTTAAATTCACTAGACCGTTTTTTTCTCAAAGTTTTTCCTTTTCTAAAAATCTTCTGCTGGAACACGGTGATCGTCTTAGAAAAATAATCCACCGCCTTCTGTCTTGGAGAGTCTCGACAAGGCAAATCCTCTTGGATAAGACTTTTGAAGTTATCTCCAAGCTTCAAAGTTGATTTCTTCATCGCGCGTGAAATCCTACTCAATGCTTCCCCCCCTAAGATTGTCCTGTTTTTGGACTTAAAGTCCGTGGGGGGGGGCAGGCCGAATTCTGTGAATTTCTTCAGTTGAGGATGTGTTTTTTTTTGCAAGTTTTCAGAGCTTTTTTGGGGGGGAGAGTCTCCAGAATCGGAACTTTTGTATAGCGTTGACCTCAGGAAAGTGGATCTCCATTTTTTAGAAATGAAATAATTTCAGCGGGTTCTATATAACGAACTTTGGCTCATATATTGCATTTATATCGAGCGCAGGCCGGGTACCCTGTCATGTACGGGATATGTCTAAACTTAGATATAAAGGAATTTCCTATGAGTTTGTTACGCGCACTTCCATCTCCTTTTTTGGGTGAGGTGACTTCCTCTAAAAACCAACCCGATGAGACTCCGGGTGTATTGTTGGATCAGGTCAAGGGGGCCCTAACCGCCGTGGGGAATTCTGCGCTGCAGACATATCATCGACACCAAACCTCAATTTTGGGAAATGAGATTGCTCGCACTGAAAATCAAGTCAGTGGGCTTGCTAGAAACATTCGTGGACTACAATCTCTTATAAAAAATCTTGCAGCTGATCAGGGCATTCTGGCACGAAAGACACAAGGTTTGGAAATAACGCGTGCTGCATTTCCAAGATTAACAGAGAGAGTCTCGGCTCGTTTTTCCACCTTGAGTCGGAGTATTTCGCAGAGAAGTAGTGAGTTCGCCAGGGTTATTGTGGAGCAGGAAGCTCAAGTGGCTCGTTTGAATCAAGGAATTGCGGCTCTAAAAGTGGAGCAAGCAAAGTGGAGTCCCTCCAAGGCCATGACACGAGGGGTGGGATTATCTGTTGCGATTGGATCGGCCTTAACTATTTACGATAACGCGCAGCGAGTGAAGAGAGGTGAAATCTCTCGCCAAGAGGCGATTACTGATGATGCGGTCACTATCACGGGGGTTTATTTGCCCTCTGCTTTGCTCGCTTCGGCTGCTCAAGGACTTTATTATGCGAAGATCGGGTCTCGAGCTGGATTAAAGGGCGCCTTAATTGGCTTTGCGATCGGGTTTGGCGTAGAGCTGGCCGCGGTATACGGTTTTTCCGGAGCGAAGGATTATTTTGAGAGCGCCGGTTGTCGGGTGACCGATGTCATGGTCAGCGCTTTGGAATTTACCTTGGGTTACACCGATGATGAAGGGGTGAGACATGAACCTGCCGTGGATGCTGTGGTTTATGGTGCGGAATTTATCCTTGGCTATACTGACGATGAAGGAATTGAGCGTGGCTTGTTTCATGATTCCGTTGGGGTTCCAGATAGTGTGAAAAATTTAGCTAGGAAGATGAAGGCGGATGCCTTCCAAGAATAAGAAGCACGTTGAATTTGCAGAAAAAATAATAAAATTGGCTGGATGCTTTTTTTAGGTCTGCATTTGAGATGGTACTTTTTTAGGGAATAGATCTCTAAAAATTGTTCAAACAGTTTGTGGCCTAGATTTTTAACGGTATCCCTAGTTTTTTTTGGGCCGCTATGGCGAAAGTGGGACTGTGATCTTCTAGGGAGTGGATTGGACTCTGCTTGCAGGAGTAGAACGTTGAAAAATCTCCCAGCATGGATGGGGTGATTTAAGTTGGATGTGCTTTAATAAACCGAGTTCGACAGCGTCTTCGAGATGGTGTTGTGATATCTCTGAAAAATTTTTCTGAAAATCCTCACATGGATAGATGATCCATTCTACAGGTGAGGAGAGGAAAATATTCTCACTAAAATTTTGTTCTAGATTCTTGATGAGTTGGGTTCTTTTCTTAAGTGTTTCAGGGTTGACGCGGAAGGCCCAGGTATTGTGGTCCCATTGTGCCATGGCCTGTCCGCTGAGGCGGGCGAGCATTTCGGAAACTTCCATCGGAGCCAATACCATGCTTGGCCATGCCTGAGCCTTGAGTTGGGTGATGATTTCTTCTAGCGGACCTGTGGGAGGAAGAATCTTATTTTTATACCAACGACGCAGGGCAGGTTTGACTTCTTGAGCTTGACGAAAGGCCAGGCTGTGAAGCCAATGGGCGGTGGAAAAAATATCGAGAAAAAGCAGCGGTACCAATAAAAAAGTCAGGATCTTCCGAGGAGGCTTGATTTCACTTACCCAGGAGCACAGCAAAAGCGGCAGCATTAACTGAAAGCTAGTGAAGAACTTAATGATGTCCCAAGTCATGGTGTAATGAAAGAATTGGGGAATGAGGAAGGCGATTCCAGCGAGCAATAGTAAATAAAATAATCGAGCCTCGTAATTTCGTTTCAGCTTTAAAGTCAATACGACAAACAAGATCGGGCTTAAAATGACCCAAGAGCCGAAGGTGCAAAAATACCAGAGCAGTGCCTCGGCAGCGCTGAGCGGTTCTTTTCCACCCCAGGTAGCGTTGCTCAAAAATCCAGGTGGCCAGTGAAACGCCAGGGCACTCCCCTCGAACGCTCGAGAAAAACTAAAAAATCCACCGAGCAGAAGCGCCAATCCGCAGGAGAGCACCAGGGATCCCCAGGGCATGGCTTGTTTTTTCCAAGGCTCATGGTGGCGAAAGGCTTCGATCAACAAGACAACGCCAGAGCAGAAACCCGCCAGTAAAAAGAAGGTGACTTGGGTGAAGGAGAGTGAGGCCAAAAGAAAAATGGCGGCCATTCCAAGGCGTTTGGACTTTTGTCTAAGATTCGTAAAAAATACCGCTAGGTAAGCGAAGAAAAAAGCCAACCCCGCCGAATACGGGTTCATAAAAAAATTTGAGAGGGTTGCCGGATTGAGATTTCGGTAAAATACGATGTGGCTATCGGGCCAATCGAGGGGACCTGGAGGAGTTCCTGGTCCCTGTATCCAGGCTTGTAAAAGATAAACCCAACCCGCGCCTAAGAAAGTCCACAGCAGTACGATGATTTTCCAGGGGCCACGGATTTTTAAGAGGCAGCAAAGGGCGTAAAGTGCGCCCATTGCACCGAGGGTTCCGGCGATGACGTTGAGATCGATGCCTCGATACGCCGGAATCTCTCCTAGATAGGCAAAAATAGCGGAGAGAAAGTCGGAGCCGTAATGATATTTCAAAGGGATATGGGGAAAAGAGATTAATCCCGGAGGTAAGTTGCCCCGTAGAAAGGATTCCACATTGGTGGCATGCCCCTGAATGCGCATTTGATCGTGAAAGAAAAATTGCCAGGCGACTTTTCCTATCCAAAAGGTGAGAGCCACGCTGAGGAGGGCATAACTCCAATCCCAGAAGGCGCTTTCTGTTTTTTTACTTTGGGTAGGAATGGGATGGAGATAGCGCGGGGTGCGAAAAAAAATGAGACACCCTCCCCATCCGACCAGACAAAGGGCGCTAGAAATCCACCAAGCAGGGCCTAGGGCGTGGGTGAGGTGGCTCAAGAGCGCGCCTGTCACCTGGGCAATTGACAACGCCAAAGGTAAAACGAGGCAGGCGCGGGCCTTGCGCGATAATTCGTTGCTCACGGGGGTAAGCCAACAACCTGCCAAAAGGAAGCACGGCAACAGGCTCAACCAGCTAGGCTTGAACTCGATCATCACCATGAAAAATCAGGGACGGACCACTCGAGTTGTGGCTCGGGTTTAAGGGCTTCTCTCCGATCGCCCGACCCTGGTTGCGATGGAATAGGTCGACCGGAGAGAAGAGGGCATTACGACAGCTAGGCCGTCGCGAACTTTAATAACGGTAATAATCAGGCTTATAGGGGCCTTCCACGGGAACCCCGAGATATTCGGCTTGTTCAGCGGTGAGAGTTTCCAGTTTTACTCCTAAGGCACCCAGATGCAAGCGAGCCACTTCTTCGTCAAGCGCTTTGGGCAATACTGTGACTCCCACAGCGCGCTTTTGAGTGAAAAGATCGATCTGTGCCAAGACCTGATTGGAAAAACTATTGGACATCACAAACGAGGGATGGCCTGTGGCACAACCCAAATTCACCAAACGACCCTCGGCCAAGAGCAAAACCGAATGCCCATCGGGAAAGGTGTATTTATCGACTTGGGGTTTGATGTTGGTATGCTGAATGCCAGGAAAGGACTTTAGGGCTGCCACCTGAATTTCTACGTCGAAGTGACCGATGTTGCAGACGATGGCCGAGTCTTTCATTTTTTTGAGATGATCGATGCGTACCACGTCTTTGCAACCAGTGGTGGTGACAAAGATATCGCCCATGGAACAAGCTTCATCCATGGGGAGGACTTGATAACCGTCCATGGCCGCTTGATAGGCACAGATGGGATCGATCTCGGTGACGAGGATGCGCGCGCCAAAACCACGCATGGCTTGGGCACAACCCTTACCCACTTCGCCGTAACCCGCGATGACCACGACTTTGCCCGCTACCATGACATCGGTGGCACGCTTGATGCCGTCAGCCAAAGATTCGCGGCAACCGTAGAGGTTATCGAATTTAGATTTGGTGACCGAATCGTTGACATTGATGGCGGGGATCTTGAGTTCGCCTTTTTCCAGCATGCGGTAGAGGGCGTGAACGCCCGTGGTAGTTTCTTCGCTCACCCCATGAATATTTTTCAATAAATCGGGATGTTTTTGGTGGACGTAGACGGTTAGGTCTCCACCATCGTCCAGAAGCAAATTGGGGCCGCCTTCAGGAAAATGGAGGGTTTGTTCGATGCACCACCAGTATTCTTCTTCACTTTCTCCTTTCCAAGCAAAGACGGGGACTCCGGCCTTGGCTACGGCGGCAGCGGCGTGATCTTGAGTGGAGAAAATATTGCAGGAGGACCAACGTACCTGAGCTCCCAAATCAATGAGGGTCTCAATGAGGACGGCGGTCTGAATGGTCATGTGGAGACAACCGGTGATGCGGGCCCCTTTGAGAGGTTGGCTTTTGCGGTATTTGGCTCGAATTGCCATTAAGCCCGGCATTTCTTTCTCCGCGAGTTCGATTTCTTTTCGACCCCACTCGGCGAGACTGAGGTCGGCAACTTTGAAATCTTCATTGGGGGAGACTTGGGTTTGCAGTTTGGTCACAGAAAGCTCCTTGATGTCCCTTCAGGTCATACCTCCACAGTCGTGGAAAATATCTCCCAAGGGAAATTGGCATAAAAACACTGACGGTCAATCAAAGTTAGAAATTCAACACCTTGCGCAAAGCTTCGGCTTTATGGGTGCTTTCCCAAGAAAAGTCGGGGTCGTTGCGTCCGAAGTGACCGTAGGTCGCGGTTTTTTTGTAAATGGGCCGCAGTAAATTGAGTTCTTTGATGATGCCAGCTGGCTTTAACGAGAAGACTTCTCGTACGGCCTCACCGATCTTAGTATTGGGCACCGAGCTGGTTCCAAAGGTATTGATCATGACGCTTACGGGTTCGGGATACCCAATGGCATAGGCGATTTGTACCTCGCAACGCTTTGCCAATTTAGCGGCAACGATATTTTTGGCGATGTAACGTCCCATATAGGAGGCCGAGCGATCAACTTTGCTGGGATCTTTGCCGCTGAAGGCGCCACCACCATGGGAGCCTTGTCCGCCATAAGTGTCGACGATGATTTTTCGTCCCGTGAGACCGCAATCTCCGTGGGGGCCGCCCACGACGAAACGACCAGTGGGATTGATGAAATAGCGGGTTTTGCTGTCAAGAAAATGGCTAGGGAGGGTTTTCTTGATGATCTCTTCGATCACGGTTTCTTCGATGACCTTATGCTCAGCTTCGGGGCTATGTTGGGTGCTAATGACGACCGTGTCGATGCGCACCGGAGTGTCATCGATGTACTCGACGGTAACCTGAGATTTGGCATCGGGCCAGATCCAGGGGATGCGGCCGCTTTTGCGAGCCTCCGCCAAGGCGCGGGTAAGTTTGTGGGCATAGTCGATGGGGGCGGGCATGAATTCTGGGGTTTCGTCGGTGGCGTAACCAAACATCAAGCCTTGGTCTCCAGCCCCTTGTTCTTGGAAGAGCCCTTGTCCTTCAGTGACACCCTGGGAGATGTCTGGGGATTGCTGACCTAGGGCGACCATGATTCCACAAGTTTTATAATCAAAACCCTTGCGACTGTCGTCGTAGCCAATTTCACGGATGGTTTCTCTGGCGATGGCGGCGTAATCTACGGACGCCTGGGTTGTGATTTCCCCAGCAATTAGAGCGAAACCGGTGGTGATCAAAGTTTCGCAAGCGACCCGGCTTTTGGGGTCTTGAGCGAGCAGACTATCCAAGATGGCATCGGAAATCTGATCGGCAATTTTATCGGGATGTCCTTCGGAGACAGATTCGGAGGTAAAAAGAAACCGTTCGCTGGCCATAGAAAACCCTTTTGATTGGTCAGGAGTTATCCTGATTAACTTTTTGAAAATATTGAAAATATTAGAAAAGCTTAACAAGCAGTTCTTCATTAATCGCCCTTACAGGGTGGGCGGAACCTAGGACTACCCCGCTTGCTTGTCAAGGCGATTGGAGGGCGTATTCCCTAAAGCTTTTCCCTAAAAGACGGTTCATTTCTTGCCGGACATAAGCTTCCATTTCTTGGGTTGTCCCTAGGGTAAGCATTTTTTCGAAAAGACCTTTGGCATCGGCGAAATGGACCGAACGGATGATCCGTTTAGCTCGAGGAATGGAGAGTGCGTTCATGGAAAGTTCGTGAAGCCCCATGCCGATGAGGACCAAAATCAACAAGGGATCGCCTGCCATTTCTCCACAGAGACTAACGGGAATTTGGGCCTCTTGAGCGGCCTCTACGGTGGTCTTTAACATGCGGAGGATGGCTGGATGCAGAGGATGGTATAAATAGGCGACATGTTCGTTAGAGCGATCGATGGCCAGGGTGTATTGAATGAGGTCGTTGGTGCCTACGCTGAAGAAGTGCACTTCTTTGGCGAGTTCTCGAGCGATCCATACCGCCGAGGGAACTTCGATCATGGCTCCCACCTGCACATGGGGATCGAAATCGATTTTTTCTTTTTTGAGCTCGTCTTGAACCTCTTTGAGAATCTGTTTCGCTTTACGTAGTTCTTCTAAGTCGCTGATCAGGGGGAACAGAATTTTGAGTTTTCCATAAGGGCTAGCCCTTAGCATGGCTCTTAATTGGATTTTAAAGCCCTGACGCTCTTTAAGGCTGAGTCTGATGGCACGCAGTCCAAGGGCAGGGTTAGTTTGATTTCCATAGTTTTGCCCCAAGGGGATCTTGTCAGCACCCACGTCGAGGGTACGAATCGTGGTGGAGTGGGGATAGACGGCGCTGAGGATTTTTTTATAATTTTCGAATTGCTCAGTTTCAGTGGGGAAAGTTTTACGGTTAAGAAATAAAAATTCGGTTCGGTAAAGTCCGATTCCTTCAGCTCCGTTTTCTTTGATTGAAGGTAACTCTTCGATCAATTCCATATTGGCAGCGAGGTGTACCGTGGTGCGGTCTTGGGTTTCTGAAGGGAGATGTACATCCCTTAGTAAGATTCTTTGCAAGGCGTGTACGTGCTTTCGGGTATTTTCGTATTCTTGTTCTTGCGCGGAGCTGGGCTTGGCGATGACCACACCTTGGGATCCATCCAAGATGACTTTGTCTCCACTTTGAATTTTTTCCGAAACCCCTGGGCATCCCACGACGGTTGGAATTTCTAGGGCCCGGGATACAATGACCATATGGCTGGTGCTACCACCGATTTCTGTGACAATGCCTTTGACTTTGAACTTGGTCAGTAATGAGGTTTCGGTGGGAGAGAGATCATGGGCCACTAAGATGGATCCCTTGGGAATACGTTTAAAAAAATCTTCCGAGCGACCCACTAGGTGCTTGAGGATTCTTTCTCCAATATAATTGAAGTCGTGGATGCGTTCCTTGAAGTAAGGCTCCTCGATGGCGGAGAGAGACTCACGAATTTTTCCGAGGTTTTTGGTGAGAGCCCACTCCGCGTTGATATGTTCTTGCTCGATGGTCTTTTGAGTGTTTTGCGTGAGCATTTCTTCTTGGAGGATAAGCGTGTAGGCATCGAGGAGGTGGATTTGTTCTTTGCCTTCGAAGCGACAGAGTTTGTCCCGGATTTTTTCCAATTCTTGGCGAGTTTGCTCCAAGGCTCGGTCGAAACGAGCGACTTCTCGGTTGGTTTCTTTATGATTGATCCAATAGCGAGGTGACTTGAATTCAGCCTTTTCCAGGACGTAGGCCGAACCAATGGCGATACCCGGAGACGCGGAAATCCCGTGAAAGGTAGTTGGATCCGTATCTTGGGTGGAGGGGTTCGTGATTTTTCCTGGGGTCTTTTTTTTCATTCTTCGTAGAATTTCTCTTCGATTAAACTAACCAAGGCTTTCAAGGCTTCTTCGGAATCATTACCTTCGCAGGTGATGTGCAAGGTGCTGCCAAGGGCAGCGGCCAGGGTCAGAACCCCTAAAATGCTTTTTCCATTTACCTGATGGTTATTCTTGGCGACCTTGACCTCACTGGCATAACGATTGGCGGTTTTCACAAATTGGGCGGCGGCGCGTGCATGGAGACCTAATTTGTTTTTGATTCGGATTTGGGTTTCACAACGCATGGGAGTAGGTTTTTCAATAATCGGTGGAATACACCCTAATATTATCGGTTCCATAATTTTTTAAAAATTGGGCCACTTGGGCAGGGCTATCTTTAAAAGTAGTAGTCGCCGCTTTGAGCAACATGGGGAGATTCATTCCGGTGACCATCTCGACTTTGCCGTTGATGAGGTATTCTTTACAAAGATTACTAGGGGTTGCTCCAAACAGGTCTGTAAGAATAACGATTCCCTCTTCCGCATGGAATTTTTCCAGGGCATCGTGAATTTTTTTCTGTGACTCCAATAGCGAAGTTTGGTGTTCGATCTCCACAATCACCAAAGGTGAGCTTTGTTTGAGAATTTCTTCCACCGTTTGAACCATGGTTCTACCGATGGCGTTGTGGGTTACGACGACGATGCCTACCATGCTGTAGCCTTTTTGGATGAGGTCTTCATTAGGAAGCCAAAAAATAGTTTTTAAAATTTCTTAGTTTTCCAAATCTCGGTGGATTTTAGCAAGATCCCAACCTTTTTGGGATAATTTTTCCGCAAGGGTTTCTACCATCGCTACCGAACGATGTTTTCCTCCGGTACAACCGAAGGCCAAGGTGAGATGGGATTTACCTTCTTGTAAAAAACGTGGAATCAAAAAACCAAGCAGATCGACGATTTTTTTTAAGAACACGTTGGCATCCTTTTGTTCGAATACGTACTTTTTGATCGATGGACTCAGGCCGGAACGACTACGTAGACGAGGTTCGAAATGGGGATTTTTGAGAAAACGCACATCGAAAACCATGTCGGCTTCTGGAGGAATTCCCTCGCGGAATCCGAAGGAGAGAAGATGGATATTCAAAGGAGCCGTGCGTTCATGCTTTGAGAGGTAGTGGTGAATTTGTTTTTTTAGTTCATGGATATGAATGTTGGAGGTGTCGAAGATTTTATGGGCATGGAGTTTGATTTCTTGGAGTAATTCTCTTTCTTTGTGGATGGCTCTTTGTAGGGTCTCTCCTTTGGTTCCCAGCGGATGGGGACGGCGAGACTCAGAAAATCTTTGAATCAAGACTTGATCGGAACACTCCAAAAAGAGGAGTTGGGGAAAAATATTTTCTTGGTGAAAGGCTTCGAGGGCTTGGGAGGGGTGTTTGAGAAAATCCCGAGCTCGGATATCGAGTCCCAAGACTAATTTGGGAAGAGTTTTTTGGGATTTTTTAAGTAGCTCAATGAGACCAGGTAATAAGTCGACGGGGAGATTATCGATGGCGGCATAACCTTGGTCTTCGAGAATTTTTAAGGCGGTGTTTTTTCCGGCGCCCGAAAGTCCGGTGAGTAAAATCCAGCGTGATGGAGTCAGTGATTTCATTCTAGGGAATTCCAAGAGGATTTATTGAAAGGTTCGCTGGTGAGTTCTAGGCTTTTGCTGAGTTTTTCATCGAACTCTTGGGCACTGAAGTGTCCCCTTTGTTTCAAGAGGTGGTTGCGCGCTGCGACTTCAATCAATGCGGTGACGTTACGTCCGGGGCGGACAGGTATCTTGAGATGGGGAATTTTAACATCAAGAATGGAATAAAATTCATCTTGAAGCCCCAATCGGTCGTATTCTGCTCGAGGATTCCATTCTTCAAGTTCTAAGAGGATGTCGATGACCTTTCGGTCTCGGATAGAAGCGACTCCAAAAAGATCTTCGATGTTGAGAATTCCCAGTCCACGAATTTCCATATGGTATTTGATGAGAGAGCTGCTCATGGCGGAAAGGGTCGAGGGTGGCTTTTTCTTGATTTCCACCAGGTCATCCGCCACCAGACGATGCCCACGCAAGATAAGGTCGAGGGCCGCCTCACTTTTTCCGATGCCGCTTTTTCCGATGATGAGAATGCCAACTCCAAAGACATCGACCATGACTCCATGAACCTGGGTGGTAGCCGTAAGTTTATCTTCTAAAAATCGGGTGACTCGATTGATGAAGGTACTGGTGAGCAGATTGGTCGAGAAGAGAGGAATGTTATTTATTTCACATTGTTCTCGGAGAACGCTTGGTGCCGGATTTCCCCGGGTGACGACCATAGCCGAAAGATCAATCTCGCAAATCTTTTTAATGACTCTGAGAAGTTGCTCTTGGGGAAGCTCGTGAAGGTAGTTGATCTCGGAACGGCCCAAAATCTGTAGCCTCCCAGAATGTAAATGGGAAGTATCCCCGGTAAGGGCGAGTCCGGGTTTTTGAATTCTGGGAATGGTGATTTTTTTACCAAGCCCTCTCTGGCCAGCGAGCAACTCGAGGTTGAGATTATAGTCGGAGTCTCTCAGTAGTTCGGTGATGGGAATGGAGATCATGGGCAACCCCATTGTAGCAAGGAGACTCCTGGCATCTCTAGGGAAGATTTTAGTGTTTCTCGTCTTCTTCTAAAATGACCTGGGCTAAGGACTTGGCATCGGGTGATTCTTGTAGGCGTTTACGAAAATCAGGATTTTTGAGAAGTCGCGAGAGCTTAGCTAGGGCCTTCAGATGTAGGCCGGCCGAATCCTCAGGAGCGATCAAGACGAAAAACAGGTGAGTGGGTTCGCCGTCTTGCGATTCAAAATTGACCCCACTGCGGGAACGGGCAAAGGCGACGACGAGATGGTCGAGCTTAGAATGCTTGCCATGAGGAATGGCGACGCCGTTTCCAATGCCCGTGGAGCCTAACTTTTCTCGTTCTGAGAGTAATTGATAGATTTCGTTTTCAGGCAGGATCTCGTGTTGTCGATGAATGGCCTCGGAAATTTCTTTTAGCACAGCGGCCTTATCGTGGGATCTGAGATCGGAAAGAATGGCGTTTTCAGGAATGAGAGTGGAAATTTTCATGGCCACATCACAAAGGCCCCGCGCCTCAATGGGTTAATATTTTTGGAGGGCGCTGGGGATAATGGAGGCCATAGGGTATCCCTTTGGAAATGACAACGAAATTTTGGGGGTGAGGGAGCAATCAGGCCCTCCTCTCACCCCCTAAAAGTTTTTAATTTTTGAAAAAGCCTCTTCCCATCTGTCTTAATGGTGGAGAGGGGGAAGGGCGGACTCAAACACCTCGTAAGCTTTGTTTTCTACTTTGTGATTTTTGACTTTCTCTTTGTGGCGACGGAGCGCGCTTTCCAGTTTTGCCATGACTTTGTCGATGGAAGTATACATGTCTTGGGATTCTTCCATGGCGGTGGTGTGGAAGTTTTTGGCGTGTAGAGTGATTTCAGCGATCTGGCGGATTTTTTCCACACTGAGCACGATATGAACGTCGACGGGGTCTTTAAGATATTTGAGTACCTTAAGAACCTTTTGCTCGGCATGTTCTTTGAGAGCATCGGAGGAAGGAAGATGACGAAAGGTGACGCTGACATTCATGAAAGGACTCCTTATTCGAGGGTTAGAGAACTGATCTTAGCTTTACAAGAGTTGAACGGAAAGAGGAGAGAAAAAGTTGAAATAAACAGAAGTAAATTCAGAGTATTATCCATGGAGTTTTTAGAGTCTCCTGGTTCGTATTTTTACTCAGTAGAGCTGTCGTCGTTTTGAAGAGGGAAGAATTCCCATGTTTTCTCGATACTTGGCCACTGTTCTTCGGGCGATGTCAATATTGCCGTCTTTGAGCAAGCGCACGATGTCTTGGTCGGAGAGGGGTTTTTTTGGATTTTCCTGAGCGACCAACCAACGAATTTTATTTTTGATCGATTCACTGGCGATGGCGTCACCATTTTCAGTCGAAATGCCGCTGTTGAAGAAAAATTTTAATTCGACGATCCCGTGTGGGGTATGCATGTATTTATTGGTGGTGACACGAGAAACGGTGGATTCGTGCATCTCGATTTCATTCGCCACGTCGCGGAGAATCATGGGGCGAAGGTGGTTGATGCCTTTTTCAAAGAAGTCTTGTTGAAATTTAACGATGGTTTTAGCGACCTTGTATAGGGTTCGCTGTCTTTGGTGAATGCTGCGGATCAACCAGATGGCCGAACGAAGTTTATCTTGTACGTAATCTTTAGTGTCTCCTTTTGTTTCTCCCTCCATCATGGATTTATAAAGAGAACTCACCTTTAATTTTGGCAATCCGTCTTCGTTAAGCACTACTATCCATTCGTCGCCCATTTTTCGGACATAAACATCGGGGGTAATGTACTGAGCTTGTCCCGGCGAGAAGGCGCGACCGGGTTTGGGTTCGAGTTCGTGGATGATCTTGGCAAGATGCTTGGTTTTTTCCAGTGAGATTTTTAATTCTCGCGCTATTTTTGGGTAATCCCGACGTTCAAGATAGTGCAAGTGTTTGCAGATAATTTCTTTTAATAAATCGTAGTGCTCTTTTAGGGGACGAACTTGCAAAAGAAGACATTCTTCTAGATTGCGGGCGGCTACGCCAGGAGGGTCGAGGTCTTGAATTTTTTCGAGTACATGTTCGGCGAAATCGATACTGTAGGGGGTTTTTGCCGTAATTTCTTCTAGGGAATCGATAAAATAGCCGTCTTCGTTGATTCCTCCCAAGATGCGAGTGCCCATTTCAACTTCGTCTGAATCCATGTTGGAAAGTTGAAGCTGCCACAGCAGATGATCAAAAAGACTGTCCTTGTTCGCTAAGGTGTTTTCGTAGGAGGGGAGTTCTTCTCCGTTAAATCCCTGGCTTAGTTCTGGAGTGTTGTAGGTGTTGAAGTAATTATTCCAATCGAAATCGGCAGGTTCTTCTTTGAAATCACCCTCTTTGCCACCGACCTCTAGATTTTCTCGGTTATGGTTTTCTCCCGAGACTTCTATCTCACCTCGTTCTGCGGCGATTTCGGGGGGATGCTCTGAGCGTTCTTGAGGGTTTTGTGATTCTTCCTCAAGGAGAGGATTTTCCATGAGTTGTTGCTCGACCATCTCTACGAGTTCGGGCTGGGATAATTGCAGGAGCTTGATGGCCTGCTGCAACTGGGGAGTGATTACCAGTTGTTGAGATAGCTTGAGCTGTTGTTTGATTTCTAAAGCCATTTAAAACCCCGCCCGTCACAAACGATGGCACCGCCATTGCTAACCCCTTGGAGATCATAGGAGTCTTCGCTTTTTATTGTCAAGGCAACCCCTTAGCAAAGGACTCTCTCGCGACAAAGCTTACCCGGCAGGAAAGTTATCGGTTTTTAGGAGGAACTAGGTTGCCTTTTTGAGCGTTTTTTCAGGAAGAGTGACCGGATTTGTTTTTTTTTCTTTGTTTTTTTGTGCCTTCCATTGGGCTCGTTCCGCAAATTGTAGGGCGGCTTCGATGAAATGGGAGAATAGGGGATGGGGTTGCATCGGGCGAGATTTAAATTCGGGATGAAATTGACAGGCGACGAAATAGGGATGCTTGGGGTACTCGATAATCTCTACAAGAAGTTCATCGGGGGATAGTCCGGAGAAGACTAGTCCTTTTTTGTTGAGTCTGTCTCGATAGGCGTTATTGAACTCATAGCGATGTCGGTGCCGTTCGGAGATATGGCGTTCACCGTAAATTTGTTGGGCGATAGATCCTTTGCCAAGGGTACAGGGGTAGGCTCCTAGACGCATGGTGGCGCCTTTATTGGTAAGCTTTTTCTGTTCTTCCATGAGATCAATGATGGGTTCGGGGCAATTGGGGTCGAATTCTCTGCTGTTGGCCTCTTGGATGCTACAGACGTTGCGCGCAAACTCGATGCAGGCGAGTTGCATGCCTAGGCAGATTCCAAAAAAAGGCACTTTATTTTCTCGTGCGTACTGAATGGCTTTGATCTTTCCTTCGACTCCTCGATCACCGAAACCTCCTGGAATCAGAATTCCAGAAATTTGTTTAAACTCTTTTTTGCAATCCGAGCTTTCCAGTTCTTCGCTATCGATAAATTTAAGATTGACCTTGGTGTCGTGAAAATAGCCACCATGGGCTAGGGCTTCGTTTAAACTTTTATAGCTGTCGGTCAAATTCACGTACTTGCCGACCACCGCGATGGTGATTTCTCGCTGAGGGTTTTGGATGCGCTGGACCAAGTTTTTCCACTCGAGCAAGTCGGGCTTTCGGGTCCAAATATTGAGCAGTTCAGCGATTTTTTCATCCACTCCTTCTTGATGTAAGCACAAGGGCACTTCGTAGATATTGCTCACATCTCGGGCGGTGAAGACACAGTCTTGGGATAGATTGCAAAACATGGCAATCTTCGCCTTGATTTCTTTGGAGAGGTCTTGTTCGGCTCGGCACAGGAGAATGTCGGGTTGAATACCAATCTCCCGAAGTTTTTGTACCGAGTGTTGGGTGGGCTTGGTTTTTATTTCTCCGGCAGCGGCAATGAAGGGCACCAAGGTGAGATGAATGTAAACTACGTTTTCTTTGCCGATATCATAGCGAAATTGCCGAATAGCTTCTAAAAAGGGTAGGCTTTCGATGTCGCCAACCGTGCCACCAATTTCGACCATGACCAAATCCACGCCTTCAGCGACTCGTAAAATGGCGGCCTTAATTTCGTCGGTAATGTGTGGAATAACCTGAACGGTTTTTCCAAGGTACTCGCCCTTGCGCTCTTTTTGAATGACTGAATAATAAATTTTTCCTGTGGTGACGTTGTTTTTTTTAGTGAGTTTGGCGGTGGTGAAGCGCTCGTAGTGCCCAAGATCTAAGTCGGTTTCAGCTCCGTCGTCGGTGACAAAGACTTCCCCGTGCTGGAAGGGATTCATGGTGCCGGGATCGACGTTGATGTAGGGATCGAGTTTAAGAATGGTGATTTTGAGTCCACGGTTTTCGAGGAGGGCTCCGATGCTGGCGGTGGCAAGACCCTTTCCCAAAGAGGAAACAACTCCCCCGGTGGTGAAGATGAATTTTGTTTTCATGCTGGGGACCTTTCGCGTTTTTTCAGACAGGCCCTAGATACACCCGCCAGTAACAAACGGGCTAGAGGAGAGCCTGTAGTTTAAAAAATCTCTTCGAGTTCAAAAACCGAATCGGTTTGACGCTTCTTACAACAAGCCTAGGGTTTCGGGGAAGCCCATCATCAAATTCATATTCTGGATGGCCTGTCCACTGGCACCCTTGGTAAGGTTGTCGATGACGCTGATGACGACGATTCTACCGGTACGTGGGTCGTAATGGACCCCAATATCACAAAAGTTGCTACCCTGTACTTCTGAAGTATTCGGGTAGGTGCCAAGGGGGCGGATTCGGACAAAGGGTTCGTTTTTATAAAAATCAGTATACAAACGATGGAGTTCTTCGCCGCTGTGGGGCTCAAGGCTTCGTGCGTAGAGTGTGGACAGAATACCGCGGTCGATGGGGAGTAGATGGGGAGTGAAGCTTAAGGTAACGGCATCTCCCGCTAATAGGGAAACTTCTTGTTCGATTTCTGGGGTATGGCGGTGTTCTCCCACCTTGTAAGCCTTGAATCCGCCATCAACTTCGCAAAAGAGGTTTTGTAATTCGGCCTTACGTCCCGCACCGGAGACTCCCGATTTAGAATCGCAATGGAGCGTTTTGAGATCGATCCAGCGCTGTTTGAGCAAGGGGGCTAATCCCAGGATGACACTAGTGGGATAGCAGCCGGGATTGGCGATCAATCGGGCTTGTGAAATGGAGGTACGGTATAGTTCGGGTAAACCATAAATCGCTTGGGAAAGTAGCTCTGGACAGCGGTGGGGACCATACCAAGCCTCATAAACCGCGGCTGAATTGAGACGAAAATCCGCTGATAGATCGACCACCGCAAGCCCTTGAGACAAGCAGGCCTGGGCGCTTTCCATGGCTTTTTGATGGGGAAGACAAAGGAAAACCAGTTTTGCCTTTTGGGCCAGTGTAGGGATATCTAGGGTTTCAAGTTTTAAATCGGTTTGCTGAAAAAACTGTGGAAACACCTCAGCATAACTTTTACCCGCCCATTGCTCACTGGTGAGGGCAGCGATCCTGACTTGAGGATGTTTTAAGAGAAGTCGAACCAGCTCTTGTCCGGTGTAGCCGGTCGCTCCCGCAATGGCGATAGGAAGCACAAGGCATCTCCCCTGCT
>DALYEU010000021.1:0-30216 GCA_031972375.1 bacterium
TTGACGCTTTTTGCCACCTGGCTGGCTGTTTTGAGCATGCTTTTATTAATAATTTTCATGGAAAACCGTGGGCCGAAGAGTTCTTGGAAAGTTGTAACCTTCCGACCTGTAAGAGGCAACGAAATAAGCTTTTTTCTCAACCCCCAGGATAAAATCCTCGTGTGGCCATGGCCTGGGCCACCTTATCGATGCCAAGCATGAGGGCAGCGGTACGCATGGAAATTTTACGGTTTTGAGCGAAGGCGTACACCGATTGGAAGGCTTGGGAGAGAATTTCCCAAAGTCGCGCGTTGATTTCAGGTTCCTTCCAGAAAAAATTTTGTAAGTCTTGTACCCATTCAAAATAGGAAACAATAACGCCGCCGCTATTGGCTAATACATCGGGAATTACAAAAATATCCCCCCGTTCTTCCAAGATGGCGTCGGCTTCCCAGGTAATGGGGCCGTTGGCACCTTCGGCGATCATCTTGCACCGCAATTGTTTTGCGATTTCGGCGGTGATCGTGTCCTCGGTTGCGGCTGGAATCAGAATATCCATCTCCAAACTAAAGAGTTCTGCGTTGGAGAGGGAATCGGCTTCCGGAAATCCCTCAAGACAGCGATGTTTTTCTTCCCAAGCCTTGAGTTTGGAGAAGGAAATACCTTTGGGGTTGTAAAGTCCGCCTTTGATGTCGCTGATGGCGATGATGCGTGCTCCGCTTTTTTCTAATTTGCGCGCTGCTGCGCTTCCGACGTTACCAAAGCCCTGAATGGCCACGCGTGTACGATGGTCTAGGGTGAGGTTGAGTACTTTATAGGCCTCCAAAATACAGTAGGCCACACCCCGTCCTGTGGCTTCCTTGCGCCCCAGCGAACCTCCGATGGGCACGGGTTTTCCGGTCACCACTTCGGGGATGGCGTAGCCTTTTTGTTGGCTATACGTGTCCATGATCCAAGCCATCGTTTGTTCATTGGTTCCCATGTCGGGAGCCGGAATATCTTGATTTGGACCAATGAAATTAAGAATTTCAGCTGTATAACGGCGAGTCATGCGTTCTAATTCCGTAGGGGTTAGCGAGGTGGGATCCACTTGGATACCTCCCTTGGCTCCGCCCAAGGGGAGTCCTACTAAGGCGCATTTCCAAGTCATAAGCATGGCCAAAGCAGCGACTTCTCCCAAGTTGACCCAAGGATGGTAACGAATTCCTCCTTTATAGGGTCCCAGGACGTCGTTATGGTGAACCCGATAACCCGGTACTACACGGATACTTCCATCGTCGTTGCGAAAGGGCACGCTGACAATTAGGGCTTGATTGGGCACCCGCAGGCGGTAGAAAACATTCTCGTCGAGGTTCAGGCGCTGAGCTGCGTCTTCAAATTGTTGTTGGACTTGCAAAAAGAGAGGATTATCCCATTCGGCTTGGAGCTTCTTCATAAGTTTGAATACCCCTTATCCTGGGGAGATGGTAACACAGGGATCTTTGTCCTACGTATGAAAATTCTATTTCAGGTTTGGTGAAAAAAAGATGCCGGATATCGGGGTAGGGATCCCGGGTTTTAGTAGGGGAGTCATGTGATGATGCGTCGAGCGTTTTGGATTTTAGGAATGATGCTTTTATTGCTTGCCTTGCCGAGGCAGGCTTATTTGCAAGAAGGTAGGGAAGATCCCTTCGCCGTAAGATATTCCGATGCGGTACGTAGGGTTCATCCGGGGGATGTGCTCGAGCTACAGTTTGATTTCAAAATCCCCCAAAATTATTATCTCTACGATGAAAAAACCACTTTGCTCTTCAATCAAACCCAAGACCTTCGTCTTCTGAAATCCTTACGTCCCGACGCCGAAGACCACTACGATCCATTTTTTAAAAAAAATGTGAAGGTTCATTTTCATGATTTTAAGCAGACGCTTTACTTTCAGATTCCGGAGTCCGCCCAAGCGGGACGTCGTACTTTGGAAGCCCAATTAAAATATCAGGGATGTTCGGATGATTTTTGTTATCGTCCGGTCAATAAAATTATTCTGATTCCGGTAGAGGTTGTTCCTCAAGGCGCCGCTTTAATTCCCCCGAAGACTTCCGAACGAATTTCTGAGCTTTCTATCGAGTCACGACATGAGGAGTCTGCTCCTTCTTTGTTAGAACTGTTACGAGAAAATAATCCGGATCGCTTGTTAAATCAGGGGCGGGTGCGCCTCTTGGCCCTGGCCTTGTTGGGAGGTATTTTTACTTCTTTTACCCCCTGTGTTTTACCCATCATTCCCCTGACCCTAGCTTTTATCGGTGTAAGAAAACAAAGGCGTGGCAACTTGTTTAGGGCCTTCATGTTGGTTTTGGGCATGGTGATTACCTATGCAATTTTGGGTTTTTTAGCGGCTACCCTGGGATTGAAGTTGGGATTTTTGTTTCAGAGTCGCCTCTTCATTTTTCTCATGGCAATTTTCTTTCTGATTTTTTCTTTGGGTTTATTTGAAGTGATTCCTTTTCATTTGCCCTCTAGCCTGCAGCAGCGCTTTGTCCGTTGGGGAGGAGAAGGTCCCTTTGGAGCTTTTCTTGCGGGTTGTAGTGTGGGATTAATCGCCTCTCCTTGCGTGGGTCCCCTGATTGGACCTCTGCTGTTATTCGCCGCGAAGACCCAGGATCAATTTTATGGATTTTTACTCTTGCTCAATTACGGCGTGGGAATGGGATTGGTATTCTTGGTACTGGCTTCCGGTTTTGCGGAACTCAGTTCCAAATTGAAGAGCGGTCCTTGGACCCAATTTTTGAAAAAGG
The DNA here is from genome assembly GCA_031972375.1 of bacterium. GTDB lineage: Bacteria > UBA10199 > UBA10199 > DSSB01 > DSSB01 > DALYDW01. The sequence continues at coordinate 2,751 of DALYEU010000021.1, forward strand.
CTTTGGGGGTTTTGATGTTAGCCCCCGCTCTGTATTACGGCTATATTTTCGCTCAACCTTATTTCAAAGCTTCCCAACAAGATTCTTTGTGGATTCGACAGTTTGATCGAGGTTTAGAGACGGCTTTGAGTACGGGTAAACCCATTCTCTTGGATTATTATGCGGACTGGTGTCCGCCTTGTTTGGAGTTGGATAAACGAACTTTTTCGGATCCGGAGGTTCGGAAGTTAGGACAATCTTTTGTAATGCTGAAGATCGATTGTTCTACGGATGACGACAATTGTCAGCGTGCCACTGAACGTTTTGAAGTGGTGGGATGGCCAACGATTCTCTTTTTAGACCACCGTGGACATCCGATTGAGGGAGTGAAATGGATAGGGGGTTTTGCCAACAAGGAACAGATGCTTTCCTTGATGCGCCAAGCCTTGGAAAGGGTAGGTAAGGCACCTTGAAGCTCAGCGCTAAGTTTATTTTAGAGGACATAAAATTGCCCGACTATAAGGGGCGTCATGTCTTTACCGCTAAACTTCGCTTGGTTATTTTTCTCGTTTTTTGGAGCATAGGGATTTTTTACTTTGAGCCGCTTTGGCAAGAAGCTCCTTGGGTTCCCTTGGCCATTTCTTTGGCTTTTCTGCTGACGGGAGTTTGTTACCACAATATTTTAAAAAACCGTGGTTTGGTGTTTTTCTTTCTCGTGGAATTGGCCGCCGATCTCATGAGTGTTACGCTGGTCGTGTATCTTACCGGTGGAGAGTCCAGCGACTATTTTACCCTTTATCTCATGTATTGTTTGGCCGCTGGAGTTTTTTACAATTACCAAGTGGCAACTGTGGCTGCCATTTTGTCACTGATTTTCTATTTAATTCTCGTGGTGACTTTGAGGGCTGGGTTACTCTTGCCTTTTCATGGAGAAATTCAACTTCCCGAATGGTTAAGTGGAGAATCCTTGATCGGCCTAGGGCGTATCTTGCTTTTGGCCATGTTTTTACCGGTGGTGGTGTATGGGGTTAAGATCATCAATATTTTTTCTCGTTTCAAGGAACGGGCCTTGGAAGAACGCAACAAGCAGTTAGTTGCCCTGAATCGGATCTCCTCGACGATTCGAAAGGTCATGTCTCCAGAAAAAGTGGTACAACAGGTTTTGGCGGGTGTGGTGGAAGGCTTGGGCTACGAAGTTTGTCTTTTGGTTTTGTTGGATAAGCAGCAAGATTTAATTCATTTTCATATTCCAAAAAAACATCCGGTGATTTCTCAAATCGAGGATATCGTGGGTATTCCGTTGAGCGACATGACCATGCCTCGTGGGGTTCGCAATAGTATCTTTACTGCCATCCGTCGCAATCGTGTGGTCTTTCGTCAAGAATTGGGAGAGTTGGTCAAGGGAGTGCAACCACCATGGCCCCAGGGTTTGGCGGAGAAAGTGCAGTCCACCCTTCATTTCAAAAAATTTGTCATCATGCCTCTCGTGGCTGAAAGACGGGTCATGGGGGCCTTGATCGGTATTTCCCGAACGGAATTTGTCGATGAGAATCGGGTGGGGGTTTTGGAAAACTTTTCGAATCAAGCGGCTTTAGCCATTGAGAGTGCTCAGCTCTTCGAAGAGTTACGAACAAAAAATGTAGAACTCGAAAGAGCCAATAAAATAAAAAGCGAGTTTCTTGCCATTATGAGCCATGAATTGAGAACGCCTTTGACGGCCATCTTGGGCTTCTCTGAATTATTACTGGAAGGGGTCATGGGGGATTTGAATTTAGAACAGCAAGACAGCCTGCGCGAGGTCATGAAAAATGGGGAACATTTATTGCACCTGATCAACAGTATTTTGGATTTGGCAAAGGTCGAGGCCGGAAAAATGGAGTTGGCACCTGAGTCTTTTTCCCTGGCGGATTTGATTCAAGATGTGAAGGGATCACTGGCTCCCCTGATTCAAAAAAAGAATCAGCAGTTACTGCTAGAATTGCAAGAGCCTCTTCCGCTTTTGTATGCTGATCCCACCAAATTGCGGCAAATCCTACTGAATTTACTTTCCAACGCCAACAAGTTTACCCCGGAAGAGGGGAAACTCACTTTGAAAGTTCGCCATTGGTTGAAATTGCCGGAGTGTTTTGACCCCATACAGCTTCGTGGTTTGGCGCCTTGCCAGGAAGGGTATTTTGAAATTGATGTCCAAGATACGGGCATCGGTATTTCTCCCAAAGACCAGAGGGATATTTTTGATCTTTTTCAGCAAGTCGATAGTTCTTTTACTCGCCGTTATCAGGGAACGGGTTTGGGTTTGGCGCTGACCAGAAAGTTTGTTTTGATGCATGGCGGAGTCATTTGGGTGACGAGCGAGTCCGACAAAGGATCCATCTTTACGGTAATCTTGCCGGCAGTGCCTTCCCACGAAACCTCCCCACCGGTCTTTCCCCAACAAGTAGAAAGTCTGGTATTGGGGGCTCGCCAGTTGATGGAGACCTAACCAGCGTCAGGGCATAGGTTGGGTTTTTTTCAAGATCCTTTTGATGGCGGCCTTTTTGTGGTTCTTGGGATCGTAGCGAACTTCCAGATGGGCTCCAGGTTGGAATTGGGGGAGATACACGGGAGAGATCGTTTGTCTGGCCTCGGAGCGAAACGTAGCTCCTTTCTGGGGCGTGATTTCCAATAAAAGTCTGACTTCGGGTTGGCCGTTATAGCGATTTCCCGTATCCTCGATTTCTAAGACGACGGCTTCTCCGGGAAGTCCTTTTCTCAAAAGTTGGTCGTTGTCGTAGTAGGACCAAAGAGCTACCAAAGCCAAGAGCAGTACTACTGAAAAAATTACGCCAGGGATGACGATCGGGCTACAACCGGGTTTGGGTTCTGTGTTGGAGTCATCTTGCTGAGTTGGGTTCATGCCGAAGCTCCCACTTCTAAAATGGCGCCTTTCAGGTATCGGGTTTCAGGAATGCCCAGGGTCCAGGGATGGTCCGGGGGTTGGTGCAGCAATTCTAAAACTCGCACCGTTCGTTTGGCATCAAGCGCTGCCTGATGCAGGATTTGCAGCCAGGTTTCAGCAGCTAAATTTTGTGAGCAAGAAAAAGTCGCCAGAATGCCCCCTGGGCGTAAGAGGCGCATGGCACGTAGATTGATCTCTTTGTAGCCCCGATGGGCAGCACCTAGTGAAGCCTTGCTTTTGACAAAGGCAGGAGGATCTAAAACGATGCCATCGTAAGATTTTTTTGCTTGGTCGGCGTCTTTTAAAAAATCAAAACCATTGGCCCGATGGAGCGTCAAATCATGGATTCCGTTGAGATGGGCATTGTTGTCTAGTTGATCGATCACCTCTTGGGAGAAGTCCACACAGGTTAGGTTTCGGGCTCGAGGACTGGCTTGAAAGGAAAACTGTCCCGAGTTGCAAAAGACGTCGAGGATATCTCCAGAGAGATATCGCCCCGTAGTAATGGCATTGATACGTTGATCAAGAAAGAAGCCTGTTTTCTGCCCATGCAAGGGAGAGATTTGGTAGCGATATCCTGCCACCGAAATTTCCACTGTTTTAAAATCTTGGCCCCGTACCACTTGGACGATCTTTTCTAAGCCTTCTTTCAAACGAACCGAGCTGTCGTTACGCTCCACAATGGAACAGGGTTGTTCTAATTGTTGCAAACTCTCGACGATCTTTTCTTTGAAAACTTCGAGCCCGGCGCTGAGGCTTTGAAATACGACGACTTGTTCGAATCGGTCGACGATAAGCGATGGAAGTCCGTCGGACTCTCCAAAAACCGCACGATATATTTTGCTATTTGGGAAGTATTTTTTTCTTAACGCCAAGGCCTTGGCGATTCTTTCGTGAATCAAGCTAGCCGTGATTTTTTCTTCTCCCCGCGTCATCATGCGTAGGGCGATTTGACTTTGTGGGCTATAGAGGGCTTGGCCTAGAAGTTTACCTTGGGTGGAAAAAACGGAGACGGGTCCAGGCCCAGAGGCTTCGATCTTCTCCAGATCGCTTCTAAAAATCCATGGATGCCCCCCGAGGATTCGACGAAGAGCTTTTTGGTTGATCGTGACGCGCAAGGGCATTAACCTCCGGGGCCCACCTGGGGGATTTACTGGATTTAATCAATGAAAAATTCTCGAAATTTGCAGGGTACAAAGTTCTCTCTCTCGGAATACCATCGACAATTGAAAGCGAGCGTAGCTTTTTTACGAAAACATCTCGGAAATGCTCCGGAAACGGCGATGGTGATGGGGTCTGGGTTGGGGGCTAGTTTATTGCGGGATTCTTCGGTGGAATCTACTTGGGCTTATAAACAAATTCCTCATTTTCCCCATACCGCCGTTGCGGGCCATCGCGGTGAATTGCATATTTTGCTCAATCCTCTTTCACAACAGCGCTTTCTTGTTTTGGAAGGGCGTTGCCATGCTTACGAGGGATGGAGCGCGATGGAGATCGCTTTTCCCTATCGCGTATTGGCTCTTTGGGGGGTCAAGCGTATTTTGCTCACCAACGCTTCGGGTGCTTTGGTGCCGCGGTGGAAACCAGGGCAATGGGTTTTGTTGAAGGACCATCTCAATTGCATGGGATCAAATCCTTTGGTGGGTCCTAATTTGGATTTTCTTGGTACGCGATTTCCTGCTTTGCATGGCTTGTACCAGGGACCTTTAACCCAGGCCTTGATCCGAGCGGCCCGAGTCTTGCGTATTTCTTTGCCTCGTGGAATCTATGCGGGGGTGTTGGGCCCCAGTTATGAGACCTTGGCTGAGTTGAAGGCCTTGCGTCGTCTGGGGGCCGATTTGGTGGGGATGTCGACCGTACCCGAGGCCATCGTCTGTGCCCATGGGGGGATGGAAGTAGCCGCTTTGGCGGTGGTGACTAATCAGGCAGGAAAATCAGGGACCCAGCCCTCCCATCAAGAGGTTCTACAAAATGCCCAGGGAGCAGATCAGACCCTTGCTCGATTATTAAAAAAAGTGATGGCTTAAAAAAATCTGCCATCGTCGTGTTTTCCGGGATCGTGTCAGGTGCCGGACAAGGAAGGCTTAAAGATATGCGGAAGCGCCAGAAGATTTTTGTAGGAACTCGGGGGTCTCCACTGGCCTTGAGTCAGACGCGACTTTTTCTTAAGCAGTGGCAAGCTCGCTATCCAGATTTAGAAACCGAATTAGTGGTGATTACCACTTCAGGTGATCGCATTCAGGATCGCTTTCTTTCCGAAGTTGGAGGTAAGGGACTCTTTGTCAAAGAAATCGAAGAGGCCATGCTCGCCGGTGAGATTCATATGGCGGTACACAGTCTTAAAGATTTGCCAGGACAATTGGCCACTGGACTAAAACTGGGCTGTATGCCTCGGCGTTTGCCGCCCTGGGATGTATTGATTTCTCGTTCTGGAGTGGACTTGGCGTTGCTTCCGTTGGGGGCTAAGGTGGGTACCTCTAGTCCGAGGCGCCGGGCGCAGTTGGGTCGACTTCGCCCCGATCTTAATTTCGCCATGTTGAGAGGCAACATCGACACGCGTCTCCAAAAGCTTCGTCAAGGAGACTACGAAGCCATTGTATTGGCGCAGGCGGGCATGGAGCGTTTGGGTCTTTCTCTTCAAGGAAGTTATCCTTTGCCGACGGTTCCAGCGCCAGGGCAGGGCACTTTGGCCATTGAAATTTGTGAAGATGATTCATCCCTGGAAACGGCGCTCTCCGTTTTGCACGATGAAGAGACTGCTTTGGTTTCTCAGATTGAGCGACAGGTGTTAGGAGCTTTGGGGGGAAATTGCGATTTACCGCTGGGAGTTTTGGCTGAAATACGGGGCGACCAAGTGCATCTGAGAATTTTCTTAAGTAGTGCTGACGGAGTTTTCGTATTGGAATGGCAAGGTCAAGAACCTCGAGAGTCTTCCGAGGTGCTGGTGGATCGTGCCCTAGAATATTTGGATAAGAACGGGGCTAAAAAAATTGTTCAGTCCTGTGTTCCTCAGCGAGGATCATCTTCATGACCCAAGATAATTCTGCCATGGGGAAGGTCTATTTGGTGGGGGCTGGCCCCGGAGATCCAGGGCTGTTAACCCTTAAGGGGAAAACCTTACTAGAACGTGCAGACGTAGTTTTCTACGATTATCTAGTCCACCCGCGAATCTTGGAGTTTTGCCCACAGGCTCGTCAGGTTTATGTGGGAAAGGTGGGACATGGGCCAGGGATTTCCCAAAAAGAAATTGAAATGCAGTTAATCGAGGCCGCCCATCATTGTGGTGTGGTGGTGCGATTGAAAGGTGGGGATCCCTTTATTTTTGGTCGTGGTGGTGAAGAAGCCGAGGCTTTGGATGCGGCGGGTATTCCTTTCGAAATTGTACCTGGAGTTAGCTCGGCTATTGCGGTCCCAGCCTATGCAGGGATTCCTTTGACACACCGGGAGTGGGCCTCCGAGGTTATTTTTAAAACAGGTCATGAGGATTTGGGACGTGATGGTGATGCGGGCGTTTTTTCTCAAGAAGAAATGCCCAGGCGTCGCACCTGGGTTTTTTTGATGGGCGTCAAAACCTTACGAGATCGTTTTTCGCAGCTCATTTACCAGGGCATTTCCCCCCATACTCCTGCTGCCATGATTCAATGGGGAACCTATCCCTTGCAACGAACCTTGACTGGCACTCTACAAACCCTGCCCCAATTGGCGGAGGCACAGGGTTTTGAGCCGCCTTGTATTGTCGTGGTGGGAGAAGTGGTAAAACTGCGCGATAAACTTCGATGGTTTGAAGAAAAGCCACTCTTTGGAAAAAGAATTTTGGTAACTCGTGCTGCTGAACAGGGAAGTGATTTCCGATTGGCCTTGGAAGAACAGGGAGCTTGGGTCGTGGATTTGCCCTGTTTAGAGATTGTCGAACCTCGCGATTTAACTCCTTTACGGCAAGCTATCGATCGTTTGGACCAATTTCAGGGTATCGTTTTCGCCTCGGTGAATGCGGTAAAGTCCTTCTTCAGTGTTTTGCAATGTTCGGGGCGTGATCCCAGGAATTTATGTGGTGTTCGCCTATTCGCCGTGGGGCCTGCGACTTCCCGGGCTTTGGGAGCATATGGACTTAGTCCCGATCATTTGGCTCCAGGCTGCGACGTAATTTCGCTAGCTCAGAGTTTGCCACAGCCCCAGTCTCAACGGCGTTCTTTGCTTTGGCCCCGTGCCGAGGGTGCTCCGCTGAAGCCGCTGCGCTATTTCGTGGAAGCGGGATATCGGGTCGATGTGGTAGATGCCTACGCCAATCGAGTGCCAAGGATAGCTGCCGAGTTGTTGCGAGAAGCTTTTTCCCATCCCTTAGACGTACTAACCTTTGCAAGTCCTTCGGCCGTAAAACATTTACTTATGATTTTGCAGGGGACTCCCTACCTCAAAGAATTACTGAAAACGCCCTGTGTGGTGATTGGAAAAACCACTCAGAAGGCTTCGGAGCAAGCTGGTTTTTCCGTAGTGGCGGTAGCCAAAGAACCTACGCTGCCAGATCTCGTGGATGCGATTGGTTCGGTAGTTCGCGTTTGAGAGATTCTCTTCCCAGAGTTTCGGATTGCAATTTCAAAATAGCGTCCTTGATGTGTTCTCAAGGGCATGATGGGTTCATCGGTTCATTTTTTACTTGGATTTTATTTTTGTTCCGCTTGGGTTTTTACCATCTGGGCCATAAGCGCCCGGGAGCTGCTGTATAAAACCACCACTCCCATGGGCTTGGAAACAAGCAGGAAGCTTTCATTTTTAAATAAAGGAAAATGGGAAATCATTTTTTTACCTAGAAAAGTTCCAGAACGGAAGCCCACAGGAATGGAGGTAAAAAGTGCGAGACTGCACAGATAGTTTTTGGTCATGTAGTCGGAACTCAGTCGTAATGTGTTTCCGTTCGCCAGGTCTTCTCCTGTGTGCAGCCCCCAGTAGATGGAGCCGCCCCAAAAAGATTCCATGCTTATTTCAGCGGAGAGGGCCCAAGTTTTTTTGATCCCCTGTTTTTTCAAGAAGCGTCCCGTGGCTCGCGATAGAGGAGAGACGGTGTTGGAAACGGGAATCACATAATAGGCCGACTCTGAGATAATTCTCGGTGCATGGTAGACAAAGCCATAGGGCCACAGGGTGGCTCCTGAGCCAGATTCACGAACGGTCTCCATGGCACTATACCAATGATCGGCGGCGCGTTTCACCCGACCTGAAGAGCCTTCACGCATCAAAGCCGCTGTTGCATACAAAAAGGAGCCTGCATCTAAGTGCGTGTAAAGTTCATAGGCCTTGTGCAGCAAGTCGATGGAGATGTCGGGATCCCATTCTAAGCGATCGCCCAAGTCGATGATGTGTCCGCGCACTTCACAATTGAGCGTGCGGGCGCTGTCATCAGAGACGGTGGTTTCTGAGATTCGGGGAGCGCGACTTTCGCCCATGAGATCGTGTGCTTTTGGATCCTCAGTTTTAAGGATTTTAATTCCCAACAGATATCGGGCGAATTCCTGTTCTTGCTTGTTCCCCCATTGGGCCATAAAGCGAAACGCATCCTTGAGGGTGACGATTTCGGGGTGGCCCAGGAGGAGATACTTTTCGATTCGGTCGAGCATTTGTTGTTCTAAGGAGTGGGCCTGGGATCCGTTAATGGAAATCTCGAGATCCAGATACAAGCGATAAAGGGCAAGCAGACGTAGATTGTGATTTCTCAGTGGGTTTTTTTCCAGCCCATGGAGATCCGATAGCAATAGTCTGGCAGATTCCTTTATTGCTTCGTTTTCGTTAGGAACAGAGTCGGAAAAGTTTTGTTTTAAAGCGGACAAAGGAGCTAAAAAAAACTGACGCCATTTTTGGTTTAGGGGTGGCAGTTCCAGGAATTGCTCCAAAAGTATTCGGGAGTTATGGAAATCTCCCTCGGCGAGTCGCGCTAGTGCACGGTAATAAACGGAGGTGGCCTTGATCTGAGGATGGGGATCCTCTTGAACGTCTTGGCTCAACATTTCGAAAAGCAGGGCAGCTAAGTCGCTCAACCGCTTTTGAGTCCATTGACTTATTTCAGGGGTATCCTGGGGAACCTGGCTCAGCTCCAGAAGGCATTGAGCCCGGATAAAAAGTTCTTGTCGACGTAGATCGGAACCTATCCACGGGGCTGGAGCCGTACTGGCAAAGGGTACCTTCATGATTTTGCCAATTTTCTCTTCTAAAACTGCATGAGAACTCAGTGGAATTCCTTCGCCAAAATTTTCTTCGATGCGGAGCGCTATGTCGTAGGCGAGAAGCCGTTGTTGTTCCGGGGAAATCTTAGGCTCTGAGATTTCAGGCAGAGAAAATGCTGCCTCGATGCTCGAAGATTCTAATTTTTCAAGACTGATTTTTAATTCTTCTTGGAGTCCCCGGGAAGGGCGGGATGCTAATTGCTGGGCGGGAGCTTGTTCATAGGCTCGGGAAATTTTTTGAACTAACTCTGCGATGCTTTTGATCTGCGAGGTGAGGATTCCCCTTTGGGGTGACTGGGTCTTAAGATGTTCCACCAAAAGAGTTAAACTAACATTGGCTAGCGAGATGAGACGGGAGTTGACCCAATCGGCATTTTTGGATTCTAGGGCTAATCGAAGGAGAGCTTTAGAAATTTGGTAGAGGGCGAGATCCGAGTCTTGCGGAGAAGTGGTTAGGTAAGCGAATTCTTCCACCAGCTTTTGAGATAGTTTTGAGTCTAAGGGAAGACTTGAAGAAAATGCTCTGTCGATTTGCACGGCAATTTCAGAGGGAGTTGGAATATCGAGTTGTGTACCGAAGTTTTCTGGCCGAACCCTCTGAGGGGAGTGTGACAAGGGAGAGGCCCCTGAGCTACTCAGGAAGTGTTTAAAGATTTGTGATGACGGCGCGGTGCTCGTGAGATTTTTGTACAGAGGGCTCGAGTCAGGTAATTCCAGAAAAGAAGGCGGTTGAAAAAACGAGGGCGTTCCGTTTTTTTGAGAAGATTTCTGAGGAGAAGAAGAGGCGACAGACGGCTTGGGAGCCTCCTCTGCCGATAAAGGTGCTCCCACGGGAGGGGCCATCCACCAAAAAAACTGAAGTCCTAACACGAAACGCTCCACACTTTTTTATTTTACAGAACCACCGGAGGATGGAATCCAGACCAGCCTTCCCGGGCATATTTCCAGACCTGTCTACTGGCCCCGCCGCTCGCCAAGTTTCTCGGTTTTCCTTGGGAAAAGTTTCATATTGTTTTCATAAAGTTATCATTTTTCAACTTGATGCGCTGTGTCTTGGTATGGAAACAAAAAAACTTGTGCGGGTGAGGGAATAAGATGCGCAACTCTATGATTTTTTAAGCGATAAGCGAAGCACTTACAAATGATAGGTTTTTTTGAGATAGGCGTTGCCCGTTGGATGGCGAAAAGTGATCTTCCGCTTATTTTTTCTAGGAATTTTTTATGGCTCCTCCTGCGATTTCCTCAACACCAACTTCCCCCCTTGGCCAGCCTCTCGAAGGGCAATTCGAAGTCACTGGTTTAGGCAGTAGCAGTAGGGAAGCTCCTCCTTTAGGTTCAGGGGTTTATTCGGCGTCTCCGACGCTGCATCATCGTCCCGATTTAGAAAATCCCATTCGCTCTTCTTCGCAGAGATCCATACGCACCTTGGGCGATGTGCGGGATGCCATCGTGGTTGATTTTTTCGGACGTCACTTATTTTGTGGAGGAAAGGGAGCGAGGATTATCCAACAGCTGGGATCTTTTCCTGGCTTTCTCCATCCGGAGACCCCTTTTCATCAGTGGAATCCCGACCAGAAGCCTGATTTTAATTTGATCGGAGACGCTCGGGTGATTCTCGAGGCTATGGCTCCAATGATGAAATGGAACCAAGCTACCCTGGAGGCCAATATTTTGAGAGCCGAGCGGGGCATGGCTTATTTCAACTTAACCCTAGAGACACCCCAAGGGCCTATCCCTTTTAAATTGGGAATTTTGGGGAGTCGTCAATGGGAACAGGGCTCCCATCCCTATTACAATTTGCGTGCATCGCTCTTGCCCATCGACGGGCCCGTTTCTTCTTATCGTTACTTTCAGATTTCAAAGTCTGGGGACGGTTACCGGGCTTTACCGGTTGTTACGGACTTGCCCATCGAGGAAAAAGATCGCTTACTGGGGATTCAACAAGATTTTCTCCGACGCTCCATAGAGACCCTGGCGTGGAGAAATCATTTTACGGCAGAGGATTTAGTACAGCGGCGTTATCGCAATCAGTTTGTCAATTACGAGTTATACCGGATCTTCGATTATACCAAGGGGCCCAAACAAGCGGCCCGTTACCGAGATCAGGTGGCGAGCATCTTGGTACCTCCTCTGCAGAGCTATCTTTTACAACATCCGGATCGTTTACAGGTTCGGCATCCAGAGCTGGGGATTCTCTCTCCCGAGAGGATCACTCCAGAAAATTTTCCCCAACTTACCTTTACTTGGCAGCTGGGGTTAGGAGCTCGTGTACGTCGTTATTTTTCCGTTCAGAGCGAATTTTTGCGCATCAACGGACGTATGGCTCGCCAAACCGCTCGCAATATCGCCAGTAATGCCACTGTGGATTCCAAGCAAGAGGTGACGTGGTGGGAATACGGTTTCCGTAAATTTGGTCGTTTTTTCGGTATCGAAAATAAATTGCATCCTCGGGTTTACGAATCCAGCGCTTCTTTCTTTCCCCAGAATCCGGTGGATCCTACCGTAGAAAGCCGGGCTCGTCTGGGGCGAGCCGGCAATCCTGTTGAGAAATTTTTGATCGTGGGTGGCTATGACGCCGGCAATGAATCGGATCCCCAAGTTTATCGGGAGATTCTCGAATACGCCCGAGCCGAGTTACAGCGAGGATCCATCCCGAATGTCCTATTCAAGGGAGTCGATCCGTCCAAATTCAATTTGAGCGTTCGAGGCATTCCCGCGGTGTATTACCAACTGGTCAATGCACTGTATTCGGAAGGAGCTCACGAAACCGTTTTGGTGGGCTGTGAGGATACTCGGCAAGTTTTTGAGGCTTTTTTAGAAATCAACGCTGAGGAGATAAAAAAACGTGGGAAACGCTTTTATTTTGAGCCTCAGGCGGGTTCCTTCACACAAAATCTGAGGGCCGGTTACAAACGATTTCAAAATGCTGAAGGTCCCGTCATGGTGGGGTGTGCGGATACGCCCTTGATCGATGTGGAGCGCATGGCTTTTCATCCACTTCGTTTTCTTTCCCAGTGGGTCGTGTCTCCTAACGACAAGATCTCCATGTTTCATTCCATGTTTAAAAACTACCATCTAGCTGGTGAAAGGGAAGGGGTGTTCCATCCTTCAAAAGAAGGAAATCTTCTTATTTTTCCCGGAAAAGTCGATCAGGTTCCCTGGGATCTCCTGCAAGCTCTCTTCGATTCACGTAAGTCCATGGCTACCTCACCGGGAAGTCGTTCCAAGTTGGGTATATTGAAAGAGATCATGTTTGGGGCCGATTGGAGGGATCCTCGACGTTATCCACCCCATCTTTATGAGTCCTTGTATTTCGCCGGTGAAACGCTAGCGCTTTCGGCGTCTCAAGAGGGCAATTTGGGAAGGGTCGGTGATGCCTTGGCGAAAAAAAGCCAGAGGGCAAAGTCATCGATGGCGCGACAGTTTTGGTTACAGGGCGCCAGGCTGTTTTGGAATCTTAATTATCTCAATCCCGCTCCTGTAGGTAAAAAAGTGGCGCCCATGACAGGTAATGTCGATTCCGCCGAGCGTTTGTTGCGCCATCGAGTGGGTTTTCCCCAGCCTTTTCCTAGTTCCGTCATGCCGGGCGATCACACAGATACGGGCGGAGTGCTGGATATCGATGGTGTCCTTGATCTTATTTTGGCGAAGTTAGCCTTGGAAGAAACTAAAAACCCTGAAAAGGTTTTTCCCCATTGGGAAAGAATTGCGGGCCATGGTGAGCTCTTACATGGAAGGGGGTTGACAATTCCTAATCCTCAGCAAGTTGCTCAGCGAGTCAACGCGCTTCATCGACGCCTCCATGGAGATTTTGTAAATTTAGGTTTCTCGGAATCGCAGTTGGTGCGTGGAGGATTTGTTTCCGGAGTGGATCCTCTGCTGCCCGAAGGCGGTGTTAATCCAGACTATATGCGTCTTCTCATGGGAGAGCGACAGGCTGGATTTATTCCTCTTGCCTTTGAAGCCTATTCGAATCGGGGGGAATACGCTCGAAGTGTGGCAGAAGATCCTGCTAAGTTTTTTTCTATTTCTTCTCCAGTCGTGGAGCTTTCGCCCGAGCAAAGGTCTGCCGAACGTTTCGCGTTCCAGCAAATCAATGTGGATCCAGAGCACTTTCGTAGTTTGTTACTGGAACAAAATATGGATCGCGTTCACGACGCCTTGCTTTCTGTGGGAGCGAAAGAGTGGGGGGCGGAAGCCCAGGCTCAGGTAGAATTGCAGAAATATTTGCAAACTTCCTTAGAGGGTACAACCGCCTTGAGTCGTGTTTTTACTGGAATGAAGGCGGTGGAGATTTTGCGTCGTTATGATTCGCTTCTCGCTCCGGCAGAATTTCAAAAAGTTTATCCCTGGTTGGTCGAGTCCTTGATTTTGGCTCAAGAGACCCTAGCGACTTTGCCCGAAGTGAGGTCGCTACAGTCTTTGTCGCGGTACTTCGCCGTGGCGGAACAAAGTGCGGATCGTGCTTATGTGCGGCGAGTGGGTGAAACTCCTCCCGCTTATCGACGTAGCGGCAGAGGGGCTTGGTTGCCCAATTCCTCTAGTTACGAGGCCGTAGAGCAGCGTGGCCGTAGCTCTGTTGTCAATGGACCAGTGATGTTGCCCTCGGATTATCATCGTTTGGCTTTGCAATTAGATCTACTTCCCTCTCGTGTGCCTCATGTGGTGGCCGCAGCGGCTGGGGTGCAAAATGGGGGAGAACTCCAACGCATTTCAGCAAGTCGAATGACTCCCGAGCGTGTTTTGCAATGGGCTCAAACTTCCGATGGGCAGAAGTTTTTTCATGAACATGGAGATTCTCTTCGCAATAACTTCGCCAATCGTTTGCGTGAAGGTGGGCCGGGTTTGGCAGTAGGTCTGGGGAGTGTTTTTGTTTTAGCGCCTTTGAGCGACGCGTTGGGTCTGGACCGTCGCTGGAATTCCCATGAGCGTTTTGTCTTCGAGGTGGGTGCCGGTCATCTCCTGAGTGCGGGGACTCACTCCGTCAACGAAGTTTTTCTCCAGCGTGCCATGGGAAGTCCCTTCAGTCATTCTAGCTTCCGCAGGGTGAGTGGTGGATCAGAAGCTGCCTTACAACTGACTTTTCGCGGCTCTTCCGGTTTGTCTCAAGACCTTTCCGCCTCTCTTATGAGAAATTTTCAGGGGAGTGGAGGCGTAGTCGGTAGGGCGTGGAGTGGTACGAAAGGCTTGTTTGCATTGCCTTTCCGTTCTGCTTGGAACATGGGGCCGGGTTTAATGAGTGCGGCTTTAACAGACAAGCTCCTCTCCGAAAAGATCTTGGGATTGGACGCTGAAAGTTCGCTGCGGCAAGGCATTCACTTGGGGGCCTTTTTTCTTCCCGATGCCTATCGAATTGCAGTTCCTTCCAGTAGACCGTCCTTTTTTCGTTCTCGTTCCATGCAATGGGCTTCACGGGCCTTTTCCGTGGGGTTTATGGCCGATATGGCTTTTACAGGGGCCATGCGTTTACAAAAAGGGTCTTTCAATGCCGTGGCCGATTATCAAGTGCATCAATTGGCTGATCATTATCATGATCAACGACTCAGTGGTTTTTCGGGAATGTTGAATGGAACCTTGGAATTAATGGCTCCCAATTTGATGTCGTGGTGGGATTCCATGGAATGGAGAGGAGGAAGTTTTCAGCCCAACGCTCATCTCCGCAGAGCGAGAGCTGAGGTGGCGGCTCAGAGCCAGGGTTTGGAATCCCAAGTGCTGTCTCAGTTGCAGTCTATTTTCTTAAATGGATTTGGGGACGATAAATATCAGGTTAGTTTTTACCAGTCCGTCGACTTTCGATTTTTGCGCGATGAGCTCGTTTTGCCTCCTACTCGGAGGAACGCCTTGAAGATATTGAGGAACTCATTATCCCATGACGGCGTGGCTCAAGGTTTCTTTTCTTGTCCCGATCAAGCAGCCCGAGTGAAATGGGTGCAAAATCGTCTAGGCGCTTATTCCCTGAGTGAAACAGAGGCCAATAGTTTATTGCTTCATTTGACGATGGAAACTGTTAGAAGCCAGGGCGCAGCGTTGCATCAAGTCGTAAGTTCCCGTAGCGGTGGCTTGGGAAAATTTTTTGACGAGCGCGGTCGAGTCAATCCAGGATGTGAGACGCTCTTGCTCACTAAGGTTTTGGGGGAGGGGATCGATAGTAGGATGCTTCTAAAAATACGGCGTCGTGGGCTTTATCAACGATTGTCCCAATTACGTTCCGGCGCTCCAGAACAAATTCCCCAAGAGATGGCTCGTCTCGAGGCAGTGGCTCGACAATTGGCTCAAACAGCTTAAGGTGATGGGGTTATTTAGGTTGGGGCGAAACAGAGTATGCCCTTCGATTCCTCCGTTGGGATTTAAAAAAATCTCCGTTTGGAGGCTCTGTTAGGGTTGGCCGCGGTTGACAGGACTTCCCTTCCTTGTTTAGGCCTGGTTCGTGAATCCTAAGTTCTACATAAAAACTTACGGCTGTCAGATGAATGACCTCGACGGTACACAAATTGGCCGCCTGCTCAAGGGTCGGGGTTTTTTATCCACCCAAGAACCAGAAGAAGCCGATGTGGTGCTCATCAATACTTGTAGCGTTCGTGAAAAGGCTAGCCAGAAGGTTCATAGTGACGTGGGTCGGTTCCGTTCCTTAAAGATGAGACGGCCCCACGTGGTTTTGGCGGTGACCGGTTGTCAGGCTCAAGTAGAAGGGGTGGCCTTGCAGCGGCGTTTTTCTTATTTGGATTTGGTAGTAGGGCCGGATCATCTTGCCAAGCTTCCCGATTTAATTGAGCAAGTTCGCCTCCATCCCGGATCCCGTTCTACCGAAGTGGGTTTTGAAAGAAAGTCTGATTATCAATTTGTGAATTTGTTGCCCGATGAGGATGAAAATTCGGTGCGTGCCTTTGTGACGATCATGAAAGGCTGCGATAATTTTTGTTCCTTTTGCGTAGTGCCCTATGTGCGGGGGCGTGAAGTGTGTCGTCCCCCCGACGAAGTCGTTCATGAGGTTCAAGAGTTGGTGCGTCGCGGTGTTCGCGAGGTTATGCTCTTGGGGCAAAACGTTAATTCCTATGGGATGGGGCGGCATGGCAATTGGATTTCCTTCGCGAAACTCTTGAGGCGCCTCTCCACAGAAACTGAAATTCAACGGATTCGTTTTACCACTTCCCATCCTAAAGATCTGCCCCAAGAGTTGGTCGACGAATTTCGGGATAATCCCAAATTGGCCTTGTGGTTGCATTTGCCCGTTCAATCTGGGTCCGATGCTGTTTTGGAAAAAATGTATCGTGGTTATACTCGAGAGTTTTATTTAGAACGATTGGCTAGATTTCGTGAGGTGCAGCCCCATATAGCCCTTTCCACGGATATTATCGTGGGTTTTCCCGGAGAGACCGAAGAGGATTTTCTGGCCACTATGGATTTACTTCGGGAGGTACGCTACGACTCCTTGTATTCTTTTGTTTATTCTCCTCGGCCAAAAACCACGGCGGCTCTGTATTTTAAAGACGATGTGCCCGATGATGTGAAACGAGAGCGCTTAGCTCGTTTGCAGACCTTGCAAGAGAGCATTGGTTTGGAGAAGAATCGCTCTTGGGTGGGAAAAACCCTACAAGTACTCGTGGAGGGGCCTTCCAAGCAGAGCAATACCCTATGTGGGCGTTCCTCCCAAAACCATTGGGTACATTTTTCGGGTGCGGAAGATCTCGTGGGCAGTTTGGTGGATGTTAAAATCGAGGGCGTTACGCCCTATTCTTTGCTAGGAGTGCTTCATGATGGAAAACACTGAAGAACTCAAGAACCAGGAGCCCAAAGAGGCGCAGATACTCATGAAGGTAACGGGTCTCACCATTGATCCTTTCACCAACATGCCTATCATTATCCTGAAAGATCACGAAGAGCGCATGGCCTTGCCCATATGGATCGGTTTGATCGAGGCTTCTGCCATTGCCACTGAGTTGGAAAATATTCAATTGGCCCGGCCCATGACCCATGATCTGATGCGTAATATCCTCGGTGAGCTTGAAATTGAAGTCACCCGGGTTGAGGTGAATGATTTGGCAGATAATACCTTTTACGCCACCATTCATTTGCGCAAAGAAGAGCGCGTTTTAAAGATGGACGCTCGTCCCAGCGATGCCATTGCCATAGCGCTTCGTACTCAAGCTCCCATCTTCGTCAATCGGGAGGTGATCGAGAAGTCTCGTCGTATTGATATGGGGAAAAATCTCGACGAAGAGAAAAACAAGCAGCAAAAATGGACGGAGATTCTAGAAAATCTCTCTCCAGACGATTTTGGAAAGTACAAGATGTGAAGAAGTTTATTTCCCATTGGGCACCCTTTTTACTTTACGCCGGTCTTCTATATCTCCTGTCTTCTTTCTCCCTTTCGGTTCCCGACAAGACCGACAAAGTTATGCATTTTTTCGGTTACGCCTTATTGGGTTTTTTTGCGGCTCGAGGGGTTTTGCTGACTTGGGATTTGAGCCGTAATAAAGCGGCCCTGTGGGGGGGGGTATTGGGTACCCTTTGGGGGATTTCCGATGAAATTCACCAGGCCTTTGTTCCAGGACGTACTCCAAGCTGGGGTGATGGCTTGGCCGATATGGCGGGTGCCTTTGTGGGCGCTTTTGGTTTTGTCTATTTGGGGGTGATTTTGGTTCGTGTTTTAAAGCTCTATCCTCAATCCAACTCCGGGGGCTGTGCAGGTTGCCCGGGTTCTGACAAGCCCTGCCCATGATTTATCCCTATCAAAACCAATCTCCAAAAATTCATTCGAGCGTTTTTGTTGCTCCTGGAGCGCAAATTATTGGAGAGGTGCAGATAGGGCAGGGGTCGAGTGTTTGGTTCAATACGGTGGTGCGTGGGGATGTCTTTCCCATTTTTATCGGAGAGCAGAGTAACATTCAGGATAACTCCGTGATTCATGTTACCTCGGGTCGTCATGCTACACGGATCGGTCATCAGGTGACCGTTGGGCATCGTGTGATTTTGCATGGCTGTACCGTAGAGGATCGGGTTTTAGTGGGAATGGGGGCCATCGTTATGGACGGAGCGATCCTTGAAACCGAATCCATGATTGGGGCCGGGGCCTTGGTGACTCCGGGAACCCGAATCCCTCCCCGTGTTTTAGCGGTGGGAAGTCCCTGTCGAGTCGTTCGAGAACTCAAGCCTGAGGAGATTCAGTCATTGCGGGATTCGGCTCTGCATTATTGTCAATTGGCTGCTTCTTACCAAGGTTAAGGAGTAAAATTTTTAGTGAGGAGCCCTCCGAGAACCTTGGGGAGGTTTCTGTTCCTTAAGTTTCGCTTGGCTACTTCCATTTTGGCAAAGGATCGCAACTTTTCAAAATCCCTGACGAAATTATTTCCGCATTTTCTAAAATAAAACCCATGAGTCGCCCCTCTTTACAAAATTTTCCGGGGTCCCGCGGGACACTTCCACAGAGTATTGTTTCTCGGCAGCGAGAGATCGTGCCTGATTGCAAAAGCTTTTCTCCTTGCGGTCAGGCCTTGGCTCGTTTTTTTGATGGGGTATTGACGGGTAATTTTCATACCCCCCAGGGGAACATTCAGAGCGCTTTATCCGATGAGGGTGTTGCAGATTTGCGCAGTGCCGTAGGGCGGTTTCCCGTTTTACAGCGTCGACTAGTCGACGTGCTGGGAGAAGATACCTTAGAAATTCTTTATCGATATGGAAACTCGCCTTCGCTTGCTTCGCTTCATGGGATGATGTTTCGCATGGCAAAGAAGGCTGCTGCACAGGGTAAGAAGAGCCTCGCTTGTTCTCTTTACCAATTTTTAATTGCCAGTCAGGCGAAAGAAGCTAAACGATCCGAACAACTTTTGAAGGCGTTATCTGGAAAGAATTCATGCTTAGATCGAATCGAGGCTCGGGCACCCCATTTTATAGCCGAGTTGACTAATCCCGCCACGATTTTGGGTATGACAACGGGTTTGCTTGTTTCCTCCCAAGTTCAACGGATGGTTTTGCCACAATTATGGGGAAGAGGTTTTAAGGGGTTTGCTGCGCGGAGTTTATCTGCGCTGAGTGCCTTTGGGCCAGAGGTGGGAACCGTATGGGCTGGTTCCAAGCTCGTCAGTCAGCATATTTCCGGTAACAACGTCTCTTGGGATGCACAAACTAATTTTTACGAATTGCGTTCACTCACCCTTTCATTGGCGGGCCTCAAACTTATGGGCTTCGTCTCGGGACAAGCTTATATCAGTGCTTCGCAGCGGGTGTCTCAAGGGCAAGCGGGATTTTTATCTCGTGGGGTTAGTTGGAGTGGGCCTAAGTTATGGCATCAGTTGGGAATGGGGTCGGGGATTTTCTTGGGCCATGGGGCAGAAATATTGCTGGGATGGCGTTCCGAAGAACATTTAGGAAACTTATTTTTTGATACGGCGCTCCAATGGCTCAGTTTCAATTTGACGGGAGACTTAAGCCAGTCGCTTTTCCCCAAGGTTTATTTACATCATCGAAAAAATCAGAGCCGTCTTCAACAAGAGGAATCCATCCAGAGGCGGCAATTCGAGACTCAGTTTGCTCTGAGTTCCTTATCTTCATGGCATGAAGCTTCAGGAGCCTTTGTTGTTGCAGCAGCTGAGGGTGCAGTCATTGCGCCTAAAAAAAGTTTTCGTTTGCCGATGCGATTAGAAATGTCCCAGCTCGGCGATTCTTCCCCTAGAGAGGTTGGAGGAGTCTCCGATGTTCCGGTGCGTCGTCCTCATCGACCTACTTCAGGAAGATCGCGGCAGGCTCTACCCGATAGAACGGGGGGGCGTATCGATCCCTTTGAGCAAGTTTTTGCGGAGGGAGATTTTCCAAGTTTGATGTTGTCTAAAATTTCCTCTCAGGCTCTGGATTTGATCCAGGGTCCATCTGGGGCCGCTGGGGGAAGATCCACACGACACCTTTCCGAAGATTTTGGCCGTCTGTTGGGTGAGGGAATTTTTCGTGGTATTCAGGAATATTTTCCTCGAGGTTTGGAAGAGGTTTTTCAAGAAGCTCCTGGGGTAGGAGGTCGACCAGAGGTCCAGGCTCTCGACGAAGTGGTGGGGGTCGTTGAGTACGCCTATCGTACTGGACAAAAAGCAATTACCCATTCCTTCGAAAATTCTTTCAATGCGAAATCACAGACGGGTTTGATGGCTTACGATGTTCTCAAGCTCGGATTGCGCCACCTGTTGGATGTCCCTATAAAAAATGCGGATGGTTCCTACAATGTATTGTCTGGCGACGAGGCCATGGTTTCTGTTGGCAATGGCGACATGCTTTCCTTGCTTAATTTAATGCGTCATCGCATTCGGCCCGGTGATCTCTCTTGGCGTTACCGTTTATTTGCCATAGCCCGCAGTCCCGAAGCTGCCCGAGAAATTAACGAACAAGGTACTTATGAAAAAAAATTGGGTAAGGATCGTCGTGTAAATTTTCTCCACGATCCCGCCATCATTGCCATAGGTCCACAGGGACACGAGAATCTCCAACAATCCGACGTCATGCAGGCACTCCAGTACCAAATCCTCAATATCAATAGTGCTAACCTTCATGAGGTGCTCGCACGGCCGGGATATCTGGAAAATCTACCTTATGGATCCCATCTACTCCACGTCATCAAAGGTTGGATTGGTTCCGATCGAGGTATCTATAGCCCTAAGTCTGGGGAACAACCCACTTTACTTCCTTACGAATTAATCCAACTGGCACTATTGCGCGCGGGTCGTACCGATGTAAGTGTTACTTCGGGAGGCGGCTTTATTCCGGGAAAATACCTTTGGTGGGGCAGGCCTGTGGAAATGGCCTTTGCTAGTCATGAAGATTCCCCGGGTGCGCGTCTTTCTTCAGCGGCGCGCGATTGGGCGTGGCAGCTCACTGGCCATGAAAATTTTTCAACCCCTTACTTGACCGCTTCCCATCACCATCATCAGCATTCGACTGATTTGGGGGGAGCGATGAAAAATGTGGTTTCCACTTGGGCTGGATTGATGGCGACTCATTGGGCTTTAGAAAACTATCAAAGGCGCCACGAGCTTAGCGAGAGTGAAATGACCATGGTATTGCGAGGCCAGATCATTCCCGAGTTAGAATCTCGAATGATTGATATGTTGCGTAGAGATAATGTGGTGGGGGCCGGTAAACCCCTAAAATTTCATCCGCAGGTGCGAGATGATTTTGAGAGATGTTGCAGTGTACAGTTGGAAAATTTATTAGAGTTGGCATCTCTGGCTTTAAAAGCAGAGATCCCCATTTACGATCATGCTGCATTAGAACTCTGGGTGTTGCAAAATGTGGTGCAGAAACGTTCGCAATTTGCGGATACCCGTAACCCTATTATGGGGATTCTGACGGCTTTAGTAGAAAAATGGAACGGCGCTCCCTACCATGCTGGCATTGATACCTTAACTTTTCTAGTATCAGTCGCCAAAAAGGGTGGTTTGACGACCGAAGGGCTCGATAGTTTGGGGCCATTATTGAGACGCAATCAATACGCCGCACATCCCATCGAATATCGCGACATCGACCCACTTTTTTTACGTTACTACAACCTTTTTTATCCTAATCATCAGGTGGAGCCCAGCTTGACCTTGCCCGGTGCGGCGCGCAACGCATTGAGGAGAGGTTCCGAGCTTTATCCAGGGATCGAGGTTCCTCTCTTGCGGCGTTCTTTGCAGACTGCTTGGGAACGTCGTTCTCAAGCTTCTGTTGATATTTTAGGAGAAGAGTTGGCTCGTTTGGCGGAGATACAAAGTCAACGCGATTCCGATTCCCAATATCGTTTAAAACTCCACAATCAACAAATCTTGCTACATCACTTAATGGGAGCAATGGAAGAAGGGGTGGTGTTCCCCATAAAAGTTTTTTCGGAACAGGACCCTTTGTTTAATAGTTTCGTAATTCCCGTGGCCCGAAATGGAGTGCGAGAGCCAGATTACTTTCGAATTTTCTTAAAGATCGATGGAAAGGAAATGTTACAGTTTTTAGGAAATCTTTCGGATACCTTGCAGCAGTTTGAGATTTCAAAGAGTGGTGATGGCATAAAAGAAGTCTCTGGGAAGAAAATCGATTTGCATATCGAGACGGCGCATTTGCCTGTGGATCGCGAAACCTTGGCCCGGCAGTGGCAACATGCCATGCTAAGATTACCCGACGGTCTTTCCGAGATTCATCGGAGTGCCTTAGCCGTTAGGCCTACAGAGAGATCCGAGTGGGCATTTCGCGAGCTGCCCGAGCAAGTGCGGGAGGCCTTGAATGCGATTCGTGCTCTTAACCTTACAAGTCGCCAAGATATTTCGGAAGGTCTCCAAAGTGTCCTCTTGGCCTCTCCAGAATGGTTCAACGAGGGGCATTTGAGCGTCGTTCTCAACGGAACCACTCTATCGCTTCCGTCATCTTTTTAAGTTTTCTGTTCTAAGGGGGCATGGTGTGCCTGCCACGCTGAAAAACACAAGACTCCGCTGAGCTTATAGTGAAAATGCTCCGCGGAGTCTTGTGTCATGGAATCAAAACCTCCCCCACGGTAAGCCGCTCCCCTAAAAAACATCGAGGGTTAACTCTGTTTTTTGGGGAAGGGGATTGCCCCTTTAGAAAGACTCGGAGTCCTCGGGATTACGGATCCGAGCATTTATTTTTGTCGGGGGTTCAGTGATGGGCGTGAATACGGTCGGCGCCCCGTCGCGTGAAAACCTCTTTTACCTGTTGGGCAGAGTTTTTATTGGGAGCATGAACCATCACCAATACATCGCCTTTAGCGAGGCCCTCATCGACCTCTTTGGCTTGCTCTTCTCCAAATCCGGTTCCCAGTAAGCCTCCTAAAACACCGCCGGCCCCTGTGAGCACGGCAATCAAAGGGCCAGTGGCGAGCAAGCTAGCTCCGGCTGTGGCCATGGCGGCGATTCCCGTGAGTCCACCTACCACCGCTCCACAAATCCCGCCGATTTTTCCGGCTCGTTTTGCTTCTATGTGCACCCGATCTCCAGCGATGAGTTGAACCATTTCTTCTTGTTCGTATGCAGCTTGACTGGCAACGAAACTGATATCCTCGGGGGAAATAGGGGCATGTTCGAGGTCTTTCATAGCCCGACGGGCTTCCTCTGGAGTACGAAACAAACCGAGCACGGTGGTCTCGTGGGGATATTTTTTCATGGGACCCTCCTGGAAGTAAGAGTTCAAGAAAAAGGAACGCACGAAGGGAAATTGTACTGATCCTATGGAGGATGGGCAAGAAAGGAGTGGGAGTTTTATGGAAAATTCAATTTAGCTTTAGGGTTCTGGAAAATTCGATTAGCCCTAAAGATCGCGCAAAAAAGAAAGGGTAGTCCTTATGGCACCAAAGGAAAGTTTTTATATCATCGACGGATCCTCCTATATCTTCAGAGCTTATTACGCCATCCGGCCCCTGAGTAATTCCCGAGGACTTCCCACCCACGCTGTTTTGGGTTTTACCCAAATGCTATTGAAATTACTTAAGGAATATCGCCCCTCCCACTGGGTTGTGGCCTTTGATTCCAAGGCTCCCAGCTTTCGTAAAGAACGCTATCCCCTCTACAAGGCCAATCGAGCCGCTCCTCCTGAGGATTTGATTCCTCAATTTGATTACATCAAAAAAGTGGTGGCGGCCTTGAGGGTTCCCTTATTGGAAAAGCCCGGATTCGAGGCTGATGATATCATTGCCGCCTTGGTAAGGCATCATTTGCCTCCCCAGGTGGAGGCGGTTGTTGTTTCTAGTGATAAGGACCTCATGCAATTGGTCAATGCCCGAGTGGTGCTCCTGGATACGATGAAGGATAAAATTATCGGTATCGAGGGAGTGAAGGAAAAATTTGGTGTGGAGCCCGAACAGGTATTGGAAGTTTTAGCCTTGGCCGGAGACTCGAGCGATAACATTCCAGGGGTTCCGGGCATTGGTCCTAAAACGGCGAGTCAGTTGGTAGCCCAATATGGTTCTTTGGAAGGAATCTATGAGCATCTCTCGCAAATTCCAGGGAAGAAAAAAGAGCTTTTGCAGGAAAATCGCCAACAAGCTTTTCTCTCTCGAGAGCTGGTTCATCTGGAGGATAAGCTGCCCATTGAAGCAAGTTGGGAAGATTTTCGCTTTCGAGAGGCCGATCGCTCTGCCTGTCAGGATTTATTTCGAGAGTTGGAGTTTCATCGCTTGTTACAGGAGTTTGGAGAAGGAGAGTCCAAAAATGTTCCCAAGCCCTATCGTTGCGTTCAAGATGCGGAGAGCTTTGCAAGACTTTTGGAGCGCCTACAAGATAGCGAAGACTTTGCCTTCGATACGGAGACAACTTCTCTGGATGTTTTTCAGGCGAATTTGGTGGGAATCGCTTTAGCTGTGTCCCCTGGAGAGGCTTATTATATTCCCTTGGGGCACACCGGTTCAGAAGCACAATTGGGGATTGAAAAAGTTTTGAGTGAATTGGCGCCATTGTTTGCAGATCCCGATAAGAAAAAATACGCACAAAATTTTAAATATGATGCGGCGATGCTGCAAAAATACGGACTCAAAATTCGAGGACTGTCTTGTGACACTATGTTGGCGTCTTATCTATTGGATCCGTCCCAGTCCCATAAACTTGATGCCCTCGCGTTAAAATATTTGGGACACAACATGATTTCATTTGGTGAGGTGATGAAGGCTAGTGGTGCGCTTAATTTTTCTCAGGTGCCCATTGCTGCCGCCTGTGAGTATAGCGCGGAGGATGCCGATATGACTTATCAGTTAGCGCGGCAGTTCTCTCCTCAGCTACAAGCGCAAGGCTTGTGGAGCTTATTAGAGGACATCGAAATGCCCTTAAGTAAAATCCTCCTCAAAATGGAAGCTTGGGGCATTGGGGTCGATACGGAGTTTCTTAAAAAGTTGCAGGAAGAATTTTCTGTAGGCTTGATAGAAAAAGAAAATTCAATTTATGCCGTGGCGGGTTGTCACTTTAATATTCAATCTCCCAAACAATTGGGGCAGGTTTTATTCGAAACCTTGCGTTTGCCCACTTCTAAAAAAACCAAAACGGGTTATTCCACCGACGTGGAGGTGCTTAATGAACTGGCCAAGGTTCATCCTTTACCCGGAGAAATTTTGGCTTATCGTTCCTTGGCGAAGCTTAAGTCCACATATGTCGATGCTTTGTTGGGTTTGGTGAATGTCAAAACACGACGAGTTCATACTCACTACAATCAGACCATCGCAGAAACCGGGCGTCTTTCAAGTAGTGATCCTAATTTGCAAAATATTCCGATTCGTAGTGAAGCCGGGGCCAAGATTCGTCGGGCCTTTGTTGCCGCCCCTGGCTATTTTTTTCTGAGCGCCGATTATTCCCAAATCGAATTGCGGGTTTTGGCTGAGCTTTCTCAAGATGCCGTACTCCAGTCGGCTTTTGAGGAAGGGCAAGATATTCATCGATTAACTGCCGCCAGCGTATTTCAGGTCGATGAATCGGAGGTGACCGGCGCTATGCGTTCCGCAGGTAAAACGCTCAACTTTGCCGTCATCTATGGTCAAACTCCCTTTGGTCTTTCCCAACAATTGGGAGTTTCCCAAAAAGAAGCTCGGGAATATATAGAGCGTTTTTTTACAAAATACTCCGGTGTCGAACAATATAGAAATGCCATATTGACTCAGGCGAGGCAGACGGGAGAGGTGCGCACGCTGTTCGGTCGGCGCCGTTTTGTTCCCGAATTGAATAGCAAAAATCCCAATATGCGTGGTTTGTCAGAACGAATTGCGTTCAATACGGTGATTCAAGGAACCGCAGCCGATATTCTTAAAAAGGCGATGATTCAGATCGATGGTAAAATGAGTTCCGCTCAGGTTTTAAGTCGCATGTTGTTGCAGGTGCACGATGAGTTGCTCTTCGAAGTGAAGAAAGAAGAATCCTCGCTCGTCGTCGATTGGGTACGAGAGGGCATGGTGCAGGCTGCAGACTTTCGCATTCCCTTGGAAGTGAAAATCACCCGCGGGCCCAGTTGGGGCGAACTGAGCTGAGGACTCAATACCCAGAACGCCGTCGAGGGGTAGGTTAGGTGTTGATCGATGATGGTCTTAGAGTAGGCTAAATTGAAACTTGAAGCCCCCGACGCGGATTTCGTCTCCATCTTTGAGAATGGCTTCCTCAACTTTTTTGTTGTTGATGAGGATCCCATTGGCGCTCTTCAGGTCGACGATGACAAAATTGCCTTCCCGGAAATTGATGGTGCAGTGTTGGCGGCTGATTTTGCTGTCTTTCAACACGATGTCATTCGATGGAGAGCGTCCCATACTGGTATTTTCCGATAGGACGACCTCGTGTTCCTCGAAGTCGCCTTCGAGTAACAATAGGGAGGCTTCTGGAAGTTCGCCATCATCGTGTCCACTTAAGGGAGTTTCTCCAGTGGCCTCCTGGACCGCTAAAGCATCTTCCAGATCTTCTATATCCTCCATGGGGATGTCTTTGAGGATGCGGCTGATGGAGTCGTCTTCTTGAGGAACGGAAGCTATTTCCACCGGAGGAGGGGGTGGTGGGGTGGATTCGACGGGTTGTTGGACGGCTTCAAGGGCGGCTTCAGCTTGGGCGGCCTCCAAATCGCCAAAATAGTCGTCTTCAATTTGTAAGAAAGAATCCAATTCAGCGTCCAACCCCTGGTCTTCTTCTACGGCCTCGACGGGTTTGACCTGGGGATTGGCAGTAACTTGAGGAGCAGGCGGTGGAGGTGAGGGGGTCATCGGTGTATCGCCGGTAATTTCCTCGAGATCTTTTTTAGGTACGGGAGCGCTCGGTATGGGAGCTTTTTCAACTACAGGCGTTTTTGCTTTGGGCTCTTCGGGTGGGGGTGGGGCCGACGGCGGTGGTGCTTCTTCGACAAAAGCTTGTCCCAGAATATTTTCGTATTGATGAATAGAATCTTGAATAATGTCCAATAGACCCTGAAATTTTTTAATTTCTTTATTCTGTGCTTCGGCTATTTTGTCGAACTCCCCATCGTCGAACTCGCCTAAGCGATTTCGAAATTGAGCCTCTTCTAAAATGTCTTGATGATGGACCCGTCCTTTTTCCTGTAGGCCCTTGGCCTCATAGAGTTTCTTTAGTTCCCCTTGGATTTCACGGCACTTCCCCTGAAATTCTTCATGTACGGACTCGAACTGGGCCTCGTAGTCAGCCTTTACTTTGATGTAAACGGTTTCCGAGACCTCGTTGCGATGTTCCTCCATTTTCTGGATGCGTTTCTTGATCAATTCCTGCTTGTCTTTGATCTGGCTAGAGGACTCAAAGAGTTGGGAATTAACTTTATAAGCTTGAATGTCTTGGTTTTCTTCGGCTGCGTTTTTATTCTTCGCGGGGGAAGCCATAGTATCTCCTCAATCCCGTATGCGAACCCC
>DALYEU010000022.1:0-29594 GCA_031972375.1 bacterium
TATGGCGATTTTTGAGTGAAGGAAAAAACTATGCAACCCAAGTCGATTGAAAGAATTCCCGGAGGCATTAAACTCCTCTGGGCCGATGGAAGCGCTCACGAATTCAGCGCCCAAGAACTACGCCGCCGTTGCCCCTGTGCGGTTTGTAAAGAGATTCCCGAGCGTGATGAAATCGGGCTTCCCCTTCATGGGCTTCCCGCGGAGGGAGTGGGGATTGCCGCCGCCCACCCTGTGGGCTGGTATGCCCTACAATTTCAGTTCACCGATGGTCATGATACCGGAATTTATTCCTACGAATTGTTGAGAAAATGGGGACAGGCTCGATCAGAATCCTAGTTTAGGTATAGAGCAAGTAATCTTTTCTCAGCCTCAAAAAATTTTGTTGTTCGTTTTCCCAACTGGCTTCGATGTCTTGCAATGAGGCGCCGGTTTCGATTTGTTGTCTCAACAGCGCGGAGCCCGCCAGTAAGTCAATGGCGGGGATATCGTCGACAAATTCGTAGGCGCGGTGTCGCCATTGAAATTCCTCTGGGTAGAGTTCGTGAATCGCCTTAAGAATGGCCACCCCCGTGAGCAGGGGTTTGAACACCTTGCGTCGCGTGATGTGCAGTTGTAATCCGCCGCAATTTTTTCCTGCGTGCTTTTGGAACTGG
This sequence comes from bacterium, assembly GCA_031972375.1. Lineage (GTDB taxonomy): Bacteria > UBA10199 > UBA10199 > DSSB01 > DSSB01 > DALYDW01. The sequence goes on from DALYEU010000022.1 coordinate 654, forward strand.
GGCTTAAAGTAAAGCGGGCGAAATTTCACTCCGGGAAGGCGAAAATCCTTGAGTCTCTTCTGTAGTTTTTCTGGATCGATAAAGGGAGCCCCAAAGATTTCAAAGGGACGAGTGGTGCCACGGCCTTCGCTGAGTTCTGTACCCTCCAATAGGCACATGCCGGGATAGACGACGGCGGTATCTACCGTTGGCATATTGGGACTGGGCATCACCCAAGGAAGGTCCAACTCATCGAAATAACGCCGACGGTTCCAGCCTTTCATGGGCAAAACTCGTAAATTCACCTGGGTTGCACTGGTATCGCGAAAATAATAACTGAGTTCTCCCAGGGTCATGCCGTGTCGGTTGGCCAAGGGATATTGGCCGACGAAGCTAAAAAAACCAGGTTGGACGATGTTGCCCTCGGTGGCGTGGCCCCCGATGGGATTGGGGCGGTCTAACACCAAAACGGGGGTTTGAGTTTGGGAAGCCACCTGAAGGCAGAAGGCCACGGTGTAGATGAAGGTATAGTAGCGACTTCCCACGTCTTGTAGATCGCAAATCAAGAGATCTAGATTTTGTAACCATTCGGCTTTTGGTTTCAGGGAGTCGACGCGGGACCCATAGAGGCTATGAACGGGAATGCCTCGATAGCGTTCTTCCTTCACGGCTTCCATGTCTTGAGCCAAGCCGCTAAATCCATGTTCGGGACCCAGTAGTACTGAGATTGAGGCTCGGTTTTCTTTTTGCAAAATATCCAAGGCATGGAGGTAAAGTTTGCTGAGGCTGGCGGCGTGGGCCAGAAGTCCGATGCGTTTTCCCCGAAGGGCCGGGCCTTCGGTTTTAAGTAAACGATCTAATCCAGTTTGCATGTAGGGGTTGTTGCCCAGGCCCTCCGACGGGGCAAGAAAAATTTAGGAAATCATTCAAGAAAGTCGGGGGAGGGGTTTTTTTCAAGAAAATGCTTAAGTTGGGGGAAATCTTCTGTAAGGATCCCCGATAATGGAAGAGGTGTTACGGTTGTCTAGGGAGTTTTTATGAAAAAAACTTTGATATTATTGGGTTTCTTATCGCTGGCTTTGCCAGGGATGCGGCAATCCTGGGCACAATGTTCTTCGATGGGTTGCGGTACGACCCCCGGTTATTACTGGGATTTGGGCGCTTATACCTATTTTTTGCAGAATGCCACCACCGCTACCAAGGCTGCTTACGGAATCGACATGGGTTTCAATGCCTTGTTCAGCTCCCTCAACATGATCAATCAAGGCAAAGCGATGGAACAAGAGATCAATGCCCGTCGCAATAACCTTGAAAATCAAAAATTGGTAGAGCGTTACCATACCGAGGGAATTCCTCCCTTTGCGGCTCAGGGTCCCGATGGGAAGCCCCGGTCTCCGAAGATTACTTGGCAGGATGTTCAGAGCATTCACTAAGAATCACCACTTCCAAAAATTTGATTTTAGTGATGTCTAGAATCTTTTTTTGCGGGTCTTTTCGAGGCGGTGCAGCGACGCGACCGGTATTTTGAAATTTTACTGAGTTTTCAATTATGGTCCCGGTCATGTTTTTTACCGCATAGAGCGCCGTAGACTCATCTTGTTACGGGTGTCATGAAGTATACCCACTAAAAAATATAAGCGGCAAAGACCACAAGGGCAAAACCCCATCGATACAGCACGTAAACCGCGTAGCTGGAGGTCTTTAGGAAATGCAGCATATATTTAATGGCGAGGAAACCTACCAAAGCACTGAAGGCGATGCCCGCCATCCAGGTACGATCGATGCCATGTCCCAGCATGTCCTTCGCCTTTAGCAGAGCGGCCCCCGCGACAATGGGCGTGGAGAGTAGAAAAGAAAATCGTGCGGCGCTGAAGCGATCCATGCCGAGGGCCAGGCCAGCGGTAATGGTAACGCCCGAACGACTGGATCCAGGGATCAAGGCTAGGCATTGGGCCAAGCCAATGAGTAGGGCCTCCCTGAGACCGATTTGTTCGATATTTTTGCATTTCGTCGAATATCGATCGGTAATGTACAGCAAGGTGCCGAAGACGGCCATCATGGTCGCGACTAAAAGTGGGCTACGAAACAAGGTTTCCGCATAATCTTCCACAAAAAGACCCGCGAACATGGCGGGGATGGTTCCTAAGATCAAATACCAAATGAGTCTTTCCTCGAAGGAGTACTCCGCGGGACGTTTTCTAAGGGATGTGAAAAAGGCTCGGCCCAATTTAAGCCAATCTCGGTAAAAATAAATCAACAAAGAGATTAAGGTACCAAAATGTAGCGCCACGTCGAAAGTGAGGCCTGGTGTGGGAAAATTCATCAACCATGGCAAGACCACGAGATGGGCTGAGGAGGAGATGGGGAGAAATTCACCTAACCCCTGAACGAGACCGAGAAGCAGGGCATGATAAAGGTCCATGAATTATTTTTCCTTCTGCAAAATTTCAAAAGGGGTGGAGAGGATCTCAGTGGGCATTTTTTCGTAGCCGTAGCGTTGACAAAAAGAGATCTTCAATTGGTAAAGTCCCGGTGTTGTTTGGGGGGGGGTGATCCTCAATTGCCGTGCCTGGGTGCGATTTTGGAGGATGGCGCATTGATTTTCGACGCGCACATCCGAGGGAAAGCTCACTTCGCTGACTAAGGGTTTGGGTGGAGTCGAAGCGTCAGGAGTCTTGAGGGGAATCCACTCCCAGCGTGATGCGACACCGATGGGGTATTCGCTGACTCGCATGAATTGAGCGTTCAAGGATTCGCCCGGTAGGTAGCGATCCCACTGGGTTTGTAAGATGATTTTTTCATTTTGTTGCGGACTACGATCTTCGGTTTTGCTGGTGGTTTCATCCCAATAACGGGCAGGTCCTGTATCGAGGTGAAAGTGTCGGCTATGGTACCAGCCAATTCCGCAGCAGTTGAGGGCTTTGACAAATTCGAAGACTTGTTGAGCAGGTACTCCCTGTAAAGATAGGTCGCCCGCTGCACCTTCGATATGCATGCTGGATTGCGCTGCAAGTTTTCCTCGACTGCGCAGCGATTGGTTGAGTTTGGGACTGCGGTATCCCGATTTAAGGGTGTAACTCCCTCCGCCTAAATGGTCTTGTACGTAATCGAGAATTTCAATGAATCGTAGGTTGAGTCGTTCCTCTGGAGGATTCCATGGGGCCTGAAACAGTTGATGAATTTGTTTAAGACCGGTTTCTGAATAAGTGCCCTCGGCATTGCGGTAGGAGAGTCGTTGCCCCTGCAAAAAGAGCGTTCCATCCCCGGAATAAAAAAACCGGGGGATGGGATTTATTTCTTGGCCCGATAGTCCCAGGGGTAGAAGAAGCAGGAAAAAAGTCAGTCCCAGGGAGGCTGTGTTCAAAGTGGAGCATCGGTCTCGGTAGCCTTCAAAACAGCGTTGAAGCGGAGCGTATAAAAAACGAAGGTGGATTTGTAAAAAACGGAGAATTTTTTTCGATTTCTCGTTCATGGAAATGCCAAATGACCTTGCAGGGCGACTCCTGAAGAGTGTAAGTAGTGGCCTCATTATGCTCATCGGTCTTACTGGAAAAAACGCATCGGGCAAAGGGGAAGTTGCTCGAGTCTTGCAGGAGGGTGGTTTTCTCTATTTGTCGCTTTCCGATATGTTGCGTGAAGAGTTAAGTCTTCGTGGCTTGGAGCCAACTCGAGAAAATCTCATTGTTGTGGGTCGAGAGATGCGCGAACTGTATGGGGGTGGGGTGTTGGCTGATCGTGCCTTGCGTAAGATTGAAGTCGATAAAAATTATGTGATCGATTCCATTCGTAATCCTCGAGAAGTAGAAGTTTTATGCCGTTCTCCTGAGTTTCATCTGGTTCATGTGACCGGTTTGCCTGAGGTGCGGTTTCAACGCATTAAATCCCGGGCTCGCCTTGGAGATCCGCAAACCTTAGAGGATTTTATTGCCCTCGAGCATCGTGAGGCTTCGAGCGTTGATCCCAATGCCCAGCAAATGGACGCCACCGCCGCCTTGTCCCAGATTGAGTTGGAAAATAACGGAACCCTCGACGAACTTCGGGGTGCCGTGAAAAATTTGGTGCGTACCCTGGCGAAAAAAAATCCCCGACCAGGTTGGGACGATTATTTTTTAGCCATTGCACGTATGGTGGCCTTGCGTAGCAATTGCATGAAGCGCAAGGTGGCTGCCTTGATCGTTCGGGATCGAAGAATCATCTCCACCGGTTACAACGGTACACCTCGAGGCGTAACGAATTGCAACGAGGGGGGATGCCCACGCTGTAACGCCTTTGGTCAGTCGGGAATGGGGCTAGGCGAGTGTTTTTGTTCCCATGCCGAAGAAAATGCCATCGTACAAGCGGCTTATCATGGTGTTTCCATCAAAGGGGCCACAATCTACACCACGTTCTCTCCCTGTTTGATTTGTACGAAGATGATTATCAATAGCGGCCTTGTAGAAGTGATTTACAACGCCGAATATCCCCTGAGCGGAGATTCTCTCAAGCTGCTCGAAGAAGCCGGGGTGGCGATTCGCCGTGGTTCCCTCGATTGAGCGATTATTCCATCGGTGCGCTCATTTTTTTTTCTTTTGGGATTTCATTTTTCTCTGACACTCGGCAATGAGTCGCTTGACCTCCTTGGTGTTGTTTTGACGATTTTCCATCCTTGAAAAGTTTCAGTATAACGATTTGATTTGTAATGGATTTTTCACATTTCTTATTCGGTATTTATTCCCACAATTGGGGGGAATGGTATTTTCAGTTATATTTTTTTATTTTACGTAACTTTTCCCCCTCCTTTTTCGGATAATAGAGGAAAGTGTGATGGTGGGTTGTCTTGTTTTTCCACCGCTTTGTGGGAGTAGCAAAACAGCTAAAAAACGGATCGGTTATGTTCCGATAGAAAATGGATGGAGCCAACTATGGAAAAAATGAAAAAAAATGTAACGAGTGTGGCGGTAGCCTTAGGTTTAACTTTCGTTGCTGCCTTTAGTGTGCAAGCGGCCGATTGGACCCGTAGTGGTACGGTAACGGCGCCCGTTACAAGCACTCAAAGTAATGGAAGCACAGTGGGATCCAAGGTGACCGCTTCGTCTTCTTCCTACAAGGTGACTGGTGATTCGGCTGCGGCTTTGGATACTTTGTGTAGCCAGTGGCAAGCTGCTAGGTCTGTGACCATGAGTTCTCAAGCCAATGAAGGGGGCTGTAGTCCGGAGAATTGTAAATCCCCCAAAGTTTGCATCACAGATAAAGAAGGAAATTCTTACTGTGGTGAAAAAGAAATCTCCCTTGGTGATTGCGAGGGTGGCGATCCTTTGTGTGGTCTATAAGTAGCTAGTTCTCTTTTTTATTTTTGTATCTAAAAGTCCCCTTTCCAAAGGAAAGGGGACTTTTTTTAGGGAAAAAGGGATTGTATTTCGGGAAAGGAATGGGGAAAGTCGTTTGGGTGTAGGAACCCCCGCTGGGTTAGCAACTCAATATGGTCGAGGGTGTTTTCTGTGTTGGGGATGGTGCCACTGCGAGCATAGCGTGCTGTGGTGGTGTGAAGCAGTAAACTTGAGGGATAAAAATTAATTTCCTGGGTGATTCTTTTTCCTGTTTTTGGATCGGTACGCTTTCGTTTGATGGGTTGGATTTGAGTCATAAATTTTTCCACGAAGGGATCCAGGGGATTGTCTATTTCTAACGTAACCATCTTAGTATGGGGATGTTTGTCATTGAAGGTTTGTAAGGCTTGTTGATACTCTGCTGTCTCAATGACTCGACAAGGCCCGCAGCTAGTGGCGTGAAATAACACCATGACGTTTTCAACGCCTGGGGAATTCTTTAAAGTATAAAGCTGTGTCACCGAAACATCGGAGCCAAGCTTTGGGCCTGTTGCCGTCACCAGGGATTGGAACATGTATTTGATCGTCCAAAGGCTGGGGAGTAGCACGGATCGAGCGGGAGCTAATAGGGTTCTGGACAAGGTTTCTATCGTAGAGCTTGTATTGGGTGGATCCTTGGAAAGAATTTTTTCCATGGGGCTAAGGAAGACCGTCTCTAGGTTTTGTTGGGAAGAAAATGAATTTCCTTCGGTGGTGCTTGTTAAAGGGCCCTGAGCTCTGGCAAGTTTTAGCAATGAATTGAGATTCATGTTTGATCCTCGGTTAGTGAAATGTCAAACCGCACTCCACGTGTTTTCGGCGTTTTAAAAGCCGTGGTTGCGAGATCCTTTTTTGTCAGTTGTTCAGTGCGTTATAACAGCGGTTGTACGGTCTAGGTAGATATATCCAGCAATTAGGTAGTTTTAACTCAACCCTATGCTGTGATTTTAACGGCCGAATCAATTTTAAGGAAACCAAAGAAGTTATTTAAGTCCCAATCTGAGAAAAATTGTTTTGTGTGGTAAACATAAAACCAAGATTGGCCCTTCTGTAATGGATCCCATTCCATCGGTGCGCTCATTTTTTTTTCTTTTGGGATTTCATTTTTCTCTGACACTCGGCAATGAGTCGCTTGACCTCCTTGGTGTTGTTTTGACTTTGGGCTTTGCGCAAGTCTGCGAGCGCACTTTTGTAATTGCCCGCACGCATTTTTTTCTTGGCTGAAGCTATGTAATCCGTCTGGGAAGAGGAACTTTTTGCGCGCTTCTCGGCGCTGGGTTCGTTGTTCTGGACAAGGGCGGTTTTTTCGGAGGTCTGAATAGCAGAGGTGTCTCCGGGTGAGGGGGGAGGCGCCGAGTTGGCGATGGAGTCGGCAAGCCCTGGAGTCATTTCCTTTTTAGGTTGGGGCGGTGTCGAGTCTTCTTGTTTAGAAGATTTTGAATCTATGGAGACGGCAGGGGGTGCCGCTGCGCCTTCATTTTGCCCAGACAGAAGCTGGGGGTGGGAAGCTGGTAAAATAGATTTTGTCTTTGGTCGCCGTAGTGAACTCTCAGTGAGCTTTTCTGGACTGATTTCCTGAGTTGCGTTGGTTAGATCGTCTGCATTGTCTAGGGGGCTCGGGTGTTCTTTCAATAAGTATCGAGAAGAAAGCCCCACCACCAAAAAAAAGGTTAAGGTTGCGGCGCTTACGGTTGGTGTTCGTAGTAGGTATCTCCCCAGCTTTTGTAGGAATTGAAGCCCCTCAGAAAAATTCCATGGAGATTTTTTTACGGGGATTGTTTCGTTACCGAATTTGATTTCGAGAGGTTCTTCTGATGGAGATTCGAAGCTAGAAATGGAGATATTCGTCGCGTTCTGTTTGTCATATTGAGGTTCAGGTTCAGAAACAGAAAAAGATACATTGGCGGAACCGATTTGTATTTCTCGAGGAGTATCGAGAGATTCCTCCGTGGCAACTTGAGTTGCGGGCGGATGAGTAACAGCGTCTAAGGTAGAAATGGTCGAGACTTGAGGTTTGCGGGCCGCTTGTCGGAGTGTGGCCAGAATGGCTTCACCGGGTCGGGAGTTTTCCTCAAGTAGATGTAGGCCCCTGCGAATTTCTCGGTATTCTTCCCAGAGAGTGCGATGTTCGGGATATTGGGCGAGAAGCGTTTTTAGCTTTTCCATGGAAGCGCTGCTCGGACCTTCCAGGAAGGCTTGATCCATGAGGGCTTCCAATTCCACTGGATTGATCTCGATATTCACGAGAACACCTCCTTGACGAACCCTCTATGGCGCAAAGAATTTCTTAAATGGCTGAGTGCATAGCGCATTCGACTTTTGACCGTATTCACTGAAACCTGCATGAGTTCGGCGATTTCTTCCAAACTCAACCCTCCTTGTTCTTTCAGGATAAAAGTTTCGCGTTGTTCGATGGGAAGGGAGAGTAGAGCTTGGGCCAGGCCTTGGCTCAACTCCCTTCGGTAGGCAAGAGTGGACGCGTCAGGGGAATCGTGGGGAGCTTGGCTTAGAAAAGAAAAATTTCCATCCTCTTCTTGGGGAGATTCTGGAATTTCGGGACGACGGGCCTCGTAGCGTAGCCGGTCAATGCAATGGTTTCGGCACAGGGTATAAAGCCAGGCGCGAAAGCTGCCAGAGGATTCTAGCTTTTGGAGTCTTTCCAAAACTTTTAGAAACACCTCTTGGAAGATTTCTTCGGCCCGTTCTTCGCGGGGAAAGTATTGCCGAACCATAAAGTAGATCCCGCTTTGATAGCGCTTGAGCAAGAGGTCGAAGGCTAAAGCCTCACCCCGCAAATAGCGCTCCACAAGTTCATGATCCCCAATTGGGGGAGTGGCTGGTAATCCTACTTGCATGGACGACCCTGATCTTCCTTAGGGTTTATAAAAGCAAAATCGAGGCGAAAATTAAAGAAAGGCCCCACGGTCATTTCCCTTTTTCCAAATGAATCAGCAGAGTTTCGACCTCATGGTTTTCGGTGTCCACATTCAAACCTACGGCAGCAGCCCCGTCCAATAAGGCGATTAACAACATGAGCAGGTCTAGGCAATCTCGACGTCTCTCTTCATGCTCGGTCAAGTGTCTGCACTTGGACAAAAGCATTTGATAGTCCCCCATGCAGTACACTTGGGAAGGCAGGGGGAGGGGGCCCGTATGGCGGAAATCGGGAGGAAAAGCAAAGCCCTGTTGAGAGAGCACCAACTGGTGCCCTGATTTAAGCAATAAAAGCAGGTAAGTTTGTTGAGGATGGAGCGAATTGGATTTTTCTTGGCAGCTCTGAACATCTCCTGGGTAAAAGCGGAGGTTTTTTCCAGAATGAAGCTCCCGTAATTCGAGAAAGTCTTTTTCTTGGCGGTTTAGAAAGATGCCGGGATTTTGTTGGATCCACTGAAGGATAAAATTGTTCTGAGAGTCTTTCATAAATCATGAAACGTTTTTTGGGAATTTTTGCGCTTTTTTTTGAAAAAATACTGGGGAAAACAGTGGATTTAATCTCAAACCCGTGTCAGTTGGGCCAGAAGGTGGGGTGAGTTTTTATTGATTTTATCCATGTTGCCTCGCATGCTGCCTAACTTTTTCCATTCGGTGCCTGCTCATTTCGCTCCTGTCAATCGCTTTTCTCGGGGAGTTTTTCTCCTACTTATTCTGTTTTTCTTTCTCTTGTGGGGAAGTGTTTCTCGTTATGCTTTGGCGCAGGCCAACGATTTTACTCTAAGCGAAGCCGATGTGGTGACCCTGGCCTTACGACAAAACTTAGATACCTTGGTGCAGGCGCTGGATCCACAAATTGCCCAAACTGCCGTGACTCAAGTGCAAAGTCGTTTTGATACTTTAATTTCAGGTCAAGTTTTCTACGACCTCGACCAGAGTGAAAAAGAGAGCATTGTTTACGGAACCGATAATCGCAGTTTGCTCTTCGAAGCTAGGGTGCAAAAAAAATTACCTCAAGGGATTGAGGGCGCCATGACCCTCAAAAATCATCGAGATTCTTCCAATTCTCCTTTTGCTACGGCCCCTGTGCTCTATGAGCAGAGTTTGGCTTTGGAAGCCCGCGCTCCTTTCTTAAAAAATCGTTTCGGAAAAACCGATCGGGGAGAGGTGGCTTATGCCCAGGCCCAGCAAGAGGTCACCCGAGACCAATCGTTGCAACGGGTTGAGGACATCACTTTTCAAGTAGTTCGTACCTACTGGAACTTGGTGGCTGCCCGGGACTTTCTCCAAGTGACCCAACGTTTTTTAGCCATGGCTGAGGAATTTCTGCGGGCGACACGGGATAAAAAAGTTTTGGGAATTTCCGAAGACCCCGATGTATTAGCCGCCGAAGCCTTGGTCTTGCGGCGCAAGACCGAGGTACTGCGAGCCAAAAATCTCATTCAGGACCTTCAAGAAAGTTTGAGAAATCAACTGGATCTCAGAGGGGGGATTGCCCCTTTGCCGAAGGAAAATCTGGGGCTGCAATTAAAAAGGGTTCCTCAAGAGACCATTTATGCCGAGGCCTTGAAGAATCGTAATGATTATCAGGCAATTTTAAAGGAAGCCAAGGCGCAGGATATTCGGATCGCCGTCGCTAAGGATCAAAAACTTCCCGGTTTGGATTTGGTCACCTCTTTGGAGCTTAACGAGATTGAACCCGAGGAGGAGGCTTTTTTGTTTGGTTCTTTGTCCGGAGTTAATCCCAGATGGTTGATTGCGGCCCAATTCACCGTCGATTTGGAAAACCGCTTGGCAAAGAGCGCTCTGGAACGCGGTCGTCTTGAAAAAGCTCGTGCTCTGATTCGCATCAAAAAATTGGAGAATGATATTGCCGTCGATATTGATGAGGCCTATCGAGAATTGCAATTGCAACGCCAGGAGCAGGCCAATTATACACAGGTTTCCGCTTTAGAAAAAAAGAAGCTCGACATCGAAGTGCAAAATTTTTCCATCGGTCGTTCTAGTAGCGATATTATCGTGCGCTTTCAGGACGACTATCTCAATGCGGAGCGAGAGCGTCTCGAATCAGAGCTTCGCGTGAAACAGGCTTGGGTGCGCTTACGTTACCTGATGGCGGTATTGGTTCCGCCAGAAATTAAGAAGTTGCCCAGTGAAACTAGCTGAATGGTCGGTAAAAAACTCCCTGCTCGTCAACCTGCTCACCGTTTTTGTGTTGGTGGCGGGTGTCTTCGCCTTATTCCAATTGCGACGTGAGGCTTTTCCCAATATTAATTTGGATATTGTTCAGGTGACGACCCGTTATCCCGGGGCCACCCCTGCCCAAATTGAAAAATTGATTTCTGTTCCTATTGAAAAAGAACTCAAAGAATTAGACGACATCAAAGAAATGGTCAGCGCTTCGGCTGAAGGTTTGTCGCTCATTTATTTAACCCTCGAGCCGGATGCCCCCGATAAGCCCAAAATCGTTAATGATATCCAACGGGCTGTGGATCGCACCGAAGATCTTCCTGCCGATCTGCAGGACAAGCCTATCGTGGAAGAAATCACTACCCGGAATATTCCTGTTTTAGAGGTTTCCCTCTACGGAGATATTTCCCCCTTGGATTTAAGAGTGCAGGCGAAACGTTTGGAAGATAAACTTCTCGATTTGCCCGACGTGGCCAGTTCCATCCGCCGTGGTTATCGTGAGCCGGAATTTTCCGTGGAGGTAGATCCTAAAAAGATGCGGGATTTGCACGTGTCTTTACCGGATATTCTGTTGGCTTTACAGCGAACCAACGTGAATTTTCCGGGCGGGAAACTAAAATTAGGAAATGAGGAGGTGATTCTCAGAGTCTCCGGTGAATTCCATCAGGCCCGTGATATCGAACAAGTTATCCTGCGTGGTAACGATCGCGGCTATCATGTCAAGGTGAAGGACGTGGCTAAGGTGGTGCCCTCCCTTGAAGAACTGGTGATTACCAATCGCACGGATGGCTTTCCTTCCATCAATCTCATGGTCACCAAAAAGAGTGATGGTGATATTATCGAGCTGGTCGATGAGGTGAAGCTTGCCGTGAAGGATTTTCTCGAGACGGCTCCTCCCGGTCTCAAGGTCACGGTTGTTAACGATCTCTCCTTTTATGTTCAGCGGCGTCTCAATGTTTTATTCAATAACGGAATACTCGGGTTGGTTTTCGTCGTGTTTCCCCTGGTTTTATTTCTCTCCTTTCGTACGGCTCTCAGCGCCGTTTTAGGAATTTTAACGGCGGTCGCTGCCACTTTTGCCCTGATGCAGGCCTTTGACATCACGGTCAATCTCCTCAGTCTTTTTGGAATGATCATGGTCTTGGGAATGTTGGTCGATGAGGATATCGTTATCGCCGAAAATATTCATCGTCACATGGAGGAAGGGCTTCCTGCCAAAGAGGCCGCCATCATCGGAGCTTCCCAAGTAACGAAGTCAGTGTTTGCCACGGTATTAACTACCATTACGGCCTTTATTCCCTTGCTGTTGATGAGCGGAATCATGGGCAAGTACGTTCGACAAATTCCTGCCGTGGTGATTCTGACTTTAACGGCTTCACTGTTACAGGCGGTACTAATTTTACCTTCTCACATGGCTGAGTTTAATAATCTTTCGGAGGCCCAGGCTCGGGAACAGTATAAAACCAGAAAGCGGGGTCGTTTGTTTGAAAGAATTTTACGTTTTTATGAGAGGACTCTGCGCGTTCTGATCCGTTTTCGTTATTGGGTGACAGGTTTGTTTTTGTTGACCGTGGTGGGGGTGGGAGCCTTGGGGTTTTATCAGGTGCCCTTTATTTTATTTCCTCAACGGGGCATTGAGCAGTTTTTTATTCGTGTTGAGACTCCCTTGGGAACCTCTGTCGAGGATACGACGGCTCGAATGGAAGCCGTCGAAGAAATTTTACAAAAAAATCTCTCGCCTCAAGAATTGGACCATTTTGTGAGCCAGGGAGGAATTCAGCAAAACGATCCTCATGATCCTTTTACCCAGAGGTCTTCCCATAAGGGACAGGTTTGGGTGTTTCTAACTCCAGAATCCGATCGTCAGCGTACGGCCGATGAAATCATGGAAGCCTTGCGCCCTAAGGTGGAGTCTTTGCCGGGTTTTGTTCAGGTCAGTTTTGACCATGTGCGTGCTGGACCCCCCGTGGGTAAACCGGTGGCCATTCGTATTAAGGGGGATGATTTTCAGCGCATCAACGAGTTGGCCAATGAGTATCGCAAAGTCTTGGGCACCTTACCTGGGGTGAAGGATATCAAAAGCGATTACGAACGGGGTAAGGACGAGTTGGTGGCGCAAATCGACGAAGAAAAGATGAGTCAGGCCGGGTTGACCTATCAGGATGTGGCTACCGCTGTGCGTGTCGGATTCGATGGTGGAATTGCGACCACCATCAAGGAGGGTGATGAGGAAATCGATGTGGTCGTGCGTTTTCCCCCAGAAATTAAAACAGGACGTGAAGCCTTGGATCGTTTGATGATTTCCAATTCCAGGGGTGATCTTATTCCCCTAAGCAATATCGCACGTTTTGACCGCAAGGAGTCTTTGGCATTGATTAAACACGACGATCGCAAGCGCCTGGTGATGGTGACCGCAAACATCGATGAACAAAACACCACTTCTATGGCCGTTAACGCCAAGGTCCAAGAGTTGATGAAGGAGCAAGTAAAGAAATATCCCGAAGTTCAGGTAAAATACGGTGGTGAAGAAGAAGATACTCAGGAGTCTCTTCAGTCCTTAGGACGAGCTTTCATCCTAGCTCTACTCTTAACGTTCATCATCATCTCCGTAACCTTTCGTTCCCTTTGGGAGCCGTTTTTAATTTTGACAACGGTTCCCATGGGGGCCATGGGGGTTATCATCGCCTTTGCCCTCGATAAGGAGCCTCTGACCTTTTTGGCTCTTTTGGGTATCGTTGGTTTCTCTGGGGTTGTGGTGGATTCAGGCATTATCCTCATTGATTTCATCAATCGGGAGCGTCGAGAAAGGCAATTAGGAACTGTCGAAGCCATTATCGTTGGAAGTAAAATGCGATTACGGGCTATCTTTTTAACGACCACCACGACGATTCTTGGGGTGGTTCCCGCCGCCTTTGGTATTGGGGGCGCCGATCCCTTTATCCAACCGATGGCGAAAGCCATGAACTGGGGGATCGGTTTTGGTTCTTTCTTGGCTTTATTTTTGATTCCTGTTTTTCTCGCGGTGTGTGCCGACTTATTTTCCCGTTGGGAAAAACCCAGTCATGAGGTTTGATTGTTATTTCCCGTCGTTTTTAAAAAACTCGTGAGCGCTTTGTTATTCGTTTTTTTCAACGGATAGTGGATTTTAAAGTTAGGAAAATCTGCGGTGGCTTGAATCAAGCGACGAAATGCTGGACATGAAAAGTTTAAACATCTCGGGATCCGTTCCTGTTTTTCCCACGCCATAAAAATAAGATTTTTTTCGTAATCCTGCTTCTTGAGGGCTTGAATTCTTCCTCTAGGACTTGCTTTTCGTCTTTGGGGGGAGGTCGTCCGAGTGGGTGATTGGACGCTGTTGTCTAAGCTTCTTTTTTTTGTTCGACGATAATAGAAAAAGTTGAATCTCTTAAAAACCGCTCCAGATGCGTAAAAAATCATCGACAACTCAAAAAAACCCTGATATTTCTCGTCAAATCGCGAACTCCATTTTTTTTCTTTAACCCTTATTAGGAGGCGTAAGCCTATGGCGAAAGCACTGACCAAGTCCCAAATCCTGGACCATCTCTCCAAAAAAACAGATTTGACCAAAAAAGATTGTGGTCAGTTTTTGGATGAACTCTGCAAGTTGGCTTATCGTGAAGCTAAAAACGGTTTTCCTCTTCCTGGATTAGGAAAACTGGTTTTGGTCAATCGCAAAGCCCGTATGGGTCGCAATCCGCAAACCGGAGAACCCATTAAGATTCCCGCTAAACGGGTCCTGAAGTTTCGTGTTTCTAAGGCCGCTAAAGACTCCATTTTGGGAGCTCCTGCCGCTGCCGCCGTTAAAAAGAAAAAGAAGTAATTTTTTTCATATCCAAGACTTGAAAAGACCCCTCTCGGCTTCGGCGGAGAGGGGTCTTTTATTTTCAATAAAAATAAATCTTGGGATCGAAGAGGGGGCCCCATCGAGGATTATCCCGATTTGGAGCGAGTTTGGACAAGGTCGAGGTGATGTTGAATAGCTTTTTTTGTAAAGGAGGTGATTTAACTTCCGAGCTTTCCGAAAATAATCCTCCGCCTCGCCTTTTTATCTTTCCGTGTGGCTGGAGGACTCAATGCTCAATGGCAGAGCAGTAGGATGAAAGGTGTAAAAGCGATTAAGGTTTGGGGAGTTGGATTTTTACCTGAGGGCCTTGGGATTCTGTATTTGTTGTGATGCCTTTTGGATGTAACTCGGCGATCAGGGCGACCACGGCTTCATTGAAATATTCTTCTGGGTTGGTTTTGCAAAAGGTTTCTAATTTTTTTTGAATCCAAAAATAGTCGCGGCCTTCAGCTACGTTTTGAATGTCGGGTGCAATGGCGTTGTAAGCGGAGAAATAACCCTGGACCCAAATAATAAAACTGTTCTTTTTTCGGTTGTCCGCTTTGTAAAATTCTTTGCAGGTTCGGGCGCCTTCTCCGATGACTGTTCCTGTTTCGGAAGCCTGAGGTATCGTGGGCCAGAGTAAACAGGTAAGCAGCAGGAATAGCCAAGGTCTTCGCATGATGTCTTTTTCTCCGGGGGATGAAATTAAAAACCCCCTCAAGCATCGTTCAAGGGCCTTTGCGTCCCTTCAGAGTTTCAAGACTTTATGGAAGCCGTCTCCCTTTCGGGGACAGGGGTTGCCTTCCTACCGTTTTTTTTCGTTTCGCAACGAAACCGCGGTTCCAAGGCTTTGCTCCTCCACAAAGCCCGGTCTTTATGCCCAAGGTCGGCTTTTTGTCGAGAACTTGGGGGGAAAGGCCTGGCTCTCATGGGATTTGCCCAGGGATTCTGTGGGACTACCGGTAGCACTTCTTCTTTACGGGAATAGCGCTTCATTGGATAAATGAGGATACATTGCCCGTTAAAAACCGTCTAAGACGGGGGGCTCGGTATTTGAGCGCTTTCCGTGATGGCATGCCGCAAAATCTCCGGGAGATTTCGACTCGTTCTCCACGATCCTAAATGGTTTCATCAAGGACTGGAGCCGTCATCAGGACCCTTAAGCGATGCTTGAGGGGGTTTTTTTGTAAAAGAACCGTTTACAAGAAACATTGTGACGGAAAATTATTTTGTCTTCAACTGTTCCTTGGAGAACTTGAAAAAAAATCTGAATATCTTTTTTCGTCTTTATGAAGATCCCTATTTTTCCCATTTCCGAGGTGAAACAACGAGAGTTGCGTGAGCGCATGATACGCCTAGGGCTTCAAGAGCAGGATTTGCTCGAGGAGTTTTTGCGCGGCGGAGGGCCTGGCGGGCAGAAGATCAATAAAACTTCGGTCGCGGTTCAGTTGACCCATTTACCTTCCGGGGTATCCGTTCGATGTCAAGAGGGGCGGTCTCAAATTATGAACCGTTATTATGCGCTCAAGCGCTTGGTGGAAAAGATCGAAACCCAGATTTTGGGTGAGCGCAGTGCACGGCAGCAGGCCATTGAAAAAATTCGTCGACAAAAACGCAAGCGCTCCCGTCGTGCTCAAGAAAAGGTCTTACAGGGAAAACGGGAGCTTGCGGCAAAGAAGGATTTGAGAAAAAAACCCTCCTCCTGGGATCATTAAAAAATCCAGGGCTTGGCTTTTGGGATGAACTTTTCTAAGTCCGCTTTCGGGTGTCTTGTTTAAATTTTTTGATTTTGAGGGAGGGCGCGATGAAATTTATAAAATCGGGGGCTCTGTGTTTGGGATTATGTCTTGGATTATTTTTGGGATCGTCTCAGGTTCATGCAAAAAAACCACCCCATGCTTCGGGGAAGCTTCGTTGCACCATGGATTTTTCTCTCAAAAGTTGGTCGGCTTTTTATAAATCTACCAAGGGAGAAGGGACCATTTCTTGTAATAATGGTCGGCGTGTACCTGTGACGATTCGTGGTCACGGAGGGGGCATCACCTTCGGAAAACATAATATCGCCAATGGTGTTGGCAGTTTTTCCCCCGTAAATTCTATCGAAGAGCTTTATGGAAAGTATTCCATGGTGGGGGGAGAGGGGGGCGCCGTAAAGTCTCGTATGGGGCACACCTTATCCAAGGACGATATTACCTTGAACCTCAAGGGAACGGGAACCGGAGGCGGCTTCGGTTTCGATTTTAGCGGTTTTCGCATTTCTCCCGCGAAATGACGGGGCGAGAGGAGCTCTCAAAAAAAAGCCCTCGCCCCCAAGATTTTTTGAGGGCAGAGGGCTTGTTAATTGATTTTTGGGTTTTACCCGAATTTGCGACTGCGTCTTGAGTCGATCAGGATGAAGGTTGCCAGTAGGGAGACGCATTTTGGCGCTCTTTCGCCTTTAAACAACGACTTTCTTGGCAGTTCTCACCATAGGATTGTTGGGTGCTGGGATGCCCATCCAATGCCCCTGGAGTTAGGTTTTTACCACTGTAGGGATCCCCGACGGCAAGATCGTCGCTGCCGGTGCTGTGGATATGGGTGGTTTTTACAATTACCCCCGTGGGTGTGACCGATTTGCTCTCATTGATTTCAATGGGGGAACGATTCGGGGCGCTGGGAACACCGGCATTAGCGGTATTATCAGTGGCCGCCGCTGGTGTTTGGGTGGTCGCCGCTTGGGTTGTGGTTTGTGCCATGGCTGAATAACTCAGGCAAACCACGGCACCGAAGCTTAATAAGATTCCAATTTTTTTCATGATGATAACTCCTCTCCAAAATATCCCCCGGCTGAAGAACGCCGGGGAGAGGGAACGGGGCCTAAAACTTTCAGCGGGATGGGGCAAGATGTGATTTTAGGAGAGGGTTAATTCTCCCTGAACGGCATTCCAGAGCTGACATCGGGCTTGGAGTGAGCTGTAGGCTGCTTCTAAGGCCTCGTCTTGCTTTTGAGGGGAGTCTGCGATCAGTAGGCTGAGTAGTCGTCGTGACAAAGGGCCGTGATTTTCTCCATCCAGTTGAATGTGTCTTTCCAAGTAAAAGCGAAACAGAGGTGCGTTTAAGCCAGAACTCCCGATGGCTCCATGCAAAATTTTTTCGAAGAGTTCAGGGATAATATCTTCCCGGGCGAGGGCGAAAATGGCGGCAATGCGGTGGATTTCACCGCTCTGCAAAATCGTCCAATGGACCTTGAGAAAATTTCGGACGGCTTCGGGTAAGCGCGGGTCTTGAAGAGATCGGTCCATGGAATTGCTTTCCCGGATATTTTGTTCGTGGAGTCGAATCCAGAAGTCGTCGGCCCCCACCTCCTGCATGGCACTTCGATACAGCTCGTAATGGCTGAGATAAAGTTCTCCATCCACTTGGTCGCTTTCTTCTTCCAGGACTATCTCATTGAGCATGCGCCGTACTAGCGGATCCCCTTGGGGCATCCAAGGTAGGCTCGTTCCAATAACTCCGTATTGCAGACCTTTTAATACTGACATGAAGTCCCATACGGCAAAGACATGGTATTTCATGAAAATGCGGTAATCTTCGAGTGTTAGCATGAGGGAGGGGAGGCGATGTTGCATCAGAGGGATCTTGAGCTTTTCCCAATTTTGAAAAAGATCGTTTTCTCTTTGGGCTTCTTGGTATTTTGCAGACATGGTCTACCTCGTTATTTTGGCTCTGGCTAAGTCCTTGGGACGGGCGCTAGCATTGCCCTGGAGGGGGGACAATGGCTTTTTAGAAAGGGAAAATTTTTCGTTTTAAAAATCTTCAAAAGAGAATAAGGCACCCCCCATGAAGGTACTTGTTTCAGGATCCCGCGGTTTGGTCGGTTCCGCCCTAGTAAAATCATTAGAAGCCCAAGGTCACTGTGTGGGACGTCTCGTCCGTCATAAGGCCGATATCACTCGCGGGGAGGTGTATTGGTCGGGAGAGGGGGGGAGTATCGATGCTTCGGCCCTGCGTATTTTCGCTCCCGATGCGGTCGTTCATTTGGCGGGAGAAAATATCGCTTCTGGGCGTTGGGACGAGGCCCGTAAGTCTAAGATTCGTGACAGCAGGGTCAAGGGGACGGCTATTTTGGCCCGTGCCCTGGCCAGTTTAGATCAAGCTCCACAAGTATGGATTAACGCCTCTGCCGTTGGTTTTTATGGAGACCGTGGTTCCGAAATACTGACAGAAGACAGTGCGCCTGGTCAGGGCTTTCTCGCCCAGACTTGTCAGGAGTGGGAGGCTGCCTCCCAGGTGGCCCGTGATCGAGGTATTCGCGTCGTCGATTTGCGTTTGGGAATGGTGCTCAGTCCAGAGGGTGGGGCTTTAAAAAAGATGTTGCTGCCTTTTCGCCTGGGGCTGGGAGGGGTGATCGGCAATGGTCGCCAATATATGAGCTGGATTCCCCTCGAAGAAGTCGTCAGTGTTCTCAATTTTGCCCTGGCTTCAGAAAAACTTCGGGGCCCTGTCAATGCGGTTTCCCCCCAGCCCGTGACCAATCGTGAGTTCACTAAAACCTTAGGCCGGGTGTTATGGCGTCCTACGTGTTTCCCGATGCCTGCTTCCACGGCTCGCATGGTGTTTGGTGAGATGGCAGATGAGTTATTGCTTTCTTCCCAGCGGGTTTTGCCGAAAAAATTGCAAGCCGCAGGTTACGGTTTTACCTACGGGGATCTCAAGTCCGCTTTGGTGGGCTTGTTAAAAAAATAGCTAGGATTTTGTCTGAGAAGTTTTTTTGTCGTTTAAGCCCCTAGATCGGGCTTCAGCAAGTGTCCTTTGGTTTCTCGTTTCGGGATAGACTCCGAAAAATAAAACTAAAATTGTGAAGAGAAAAAACCGGTGGCTTGCTTCGGTTTTCGCTTTCGATTAGGACCTTTCTTCTTATGGAGGTCTCACTTTCCCCCCAGCCTGTGGTGAAGCTCGAAGCGGTGATTCGCGATCCCTATGATTTGGCTGTGGCCACAGCTCGCACCTGTTACAGTTCTAAAGGCATTATTCGCGTTGCCGATGTGACCAAAAATGAACGGGCCATGGCCTTGCGCGATAAGATTTCCCAATCCACCCGAGAGGCCGGTCACCTCACAACTCGACAGCACGCTCATTTTGTTTTTTCTTTGGATCGAGTTTCCAGGCAATTTCTTTGGAGCTTTCTTCACTCCCATCCTTTTTACAATAGCGAGCAAGTTTCTCAACGCTATGTAAAAGTAGAGGCCGGACGTTTCACCTTACCTCCCCTGGCGGAAAAGCATCGTTCCATATTCGAATCCGTTGTCGACTCCCAAATGGATGACTACCGCCGACTCAACGAGATTTTATTTCCGAAGGTGAGAGAGGAGTACTTTAAGCTCTTTCCAATTCGAGCCCGCTATCTCGATCGTTACGAGGCCACTTTGTGGAAGAAGTGTTATGAGGTGGGCCGTTATGTACTTCCAGTTGCCACCCAGGCCTATCTTTATCACACGATTTCAGCCCTTACCTTGATGCGTTACCATCGCCTGGTCAATCTCTACGACACTCCCTGGGAACAGCGTTTTGTGGTGGAAAAAATGGTTGAAGCTGTCTGTGGCGTTGATCCCCAGTTTGTTCGTGAATTGAAAGATCCCTACGAATTGGAAGAAACTCCGGAGTACGCTTTTTTCCAACAAGGATATTCCCAGGTTTCAGCTAACCAGGCCTTTCTCCGAGAATTTGATGCCTCTTTGGCGGGGCATAGGAGTGTGTTGCTCGACTACAAGGCCAACGCACCTGCGACGTTGGCTGCTGCAGTCCGTTCTGTGTTGGGGGTGCCCCGAGAAGCCTTATCTGATTCTCAGGCTATTGACCAGGTGCTCAATCCTAAACTCAATCCCTACCTAGGGGATACTTTAAACGTGAATACCCTGAGTAAGTTGAGTCGAACTTTATTTCACGTTCACTATACTTTTCGTAAAAAACTCAGCCATACAGCCGACTCCCAAGACCAGCGTCACCGTATGGTCCCCGGATCCAGACCTGTTTTGGAAGCCCATTTTACGGGGCAGCCCGACTTTATCGTACCGCCCTTGGTTCAACAGTTGCCCGAAGCCCATGAGCTTTATCAAAGCTCCATGGAGCGTACTTTTGCTGGCATCCGTCGTTTGATTGATGAAGGCTGTCGCCGTGAGTATGCTTTGTATCTTTTGCCCAATGCCTTCCCCATTCGCTTTGAGGAGTCGGGAGACTTGCTCCATCTCCATCATAAATGGCACGCTCGGGCTTGTTATACGGCCCAGGATGAGATTTTTTACGCTACCTTACAAGAATTGCAGGCCGTATCTCAGATCCATCCCGAGCTAGTTCGACATATTTTAGCCCCTTGTTATATTCGCCAAGAAGCGGGCTTGCGTCCCGTATGTCCAGAAGGGGAGCGCTTTTGTGGGGTGAAGGTTTGGCAAAAATCCCTTCACGAATACGAAAGAACCCTTTAATAAAGCAAAGACACGGTATTCTAACGTTTTCACTTTTTGAGGAGAAAAACCATGTCGGAAAGATCGCGTCGTAGTTTTCTTGCCAGTTTGGTGGTTCCTTTTGCTTTGAGTGCGACGGTGGCCTGCCAAAAGGCCACTCCCGCAGAGGAAGTGGCCGATCGTTTCATGGATCTTTATTACGTCCGACTGAGTGTGAAGGATGCTGTGGCCTTGAGTTCGGATTTGGCCAGAGAAAAATTAGACCAGCAATTGCAGTTGGTCGATGAGGCGGGAGGGCCGGAGTCGTCTCAAGGGAAGCCTCAGGTTATTTTTAAAAGAATCTCCAAAAAAGAAGAAAGTCCCGATTCCTACGCCTACGTTTACGAGGTGGATTCCAATGCGCCTGATTTAGGGAAGCGTGTGGTGTTTCTCAAGCTTCGGCAAGAGGATGGGCAATGGAAGGTGACCCTCTTTACGGAAGACGATGCCCCTCCCTCTCAAGGCACGCATTGAATTTTTTCATGTAAAATCTGGAATTTGGCTTTGTCGTCTCTGTGACGGGCCTTGTGTCCGTGTCTCCGGGGGAGGCGTATGCTCTTTTGGGTTGGAGCTGTAGCCGTGATTTTCGTGTGGGTCTTTCGGGTCTTTGGGTAGGAGTGGATTTAAGCAATAAAAAAAACCGGAATCCGCAGGGGGAAGGTAGCGAATTCCGGTTTCGATTTTTTTGGGCCAGTGAACGGGGCCTTGAACTTACTTGCAATTGACGATCGAAGTCGCCTGAGCCACCGTGCATTTTCCAGAAGGCTCACCTTGGTAGATTTCTACATAGGTGTTCTTGGCAATGCTCTGGAGTTCGGGATCTTTAGACTTGGTAGCCAAGTAGTCAAGGTGGGCCTGAACATCTTTATCGGTCTTGATATTGTCGAGGTAGAGCTTTACCCCTTTCAAGGCGTTTTTATACTGAATGGGATAGAAGCCAGGTTTTTTCAAATAAGCACCAGGACCAGCGGGATAACCCTGAATATCTTGATTGTAGGTCATGGCCACCATGCGCGCCCCACCTACAGTTTCTTCCACTTTTTCGGTGTAGTACTGGTGGTATTCCAACAGGCGTCCTTGTTTTAGCTCCTTAAGACGATCAGCAGGGATCTTAAGCGTTACATCTAGTCCGCTCTGCATATGAATTTCGGTAATGGCCCGTTGATAATTTTCCAAGACTTCAATGGGAAGAATTTTTAACGTGTACCAGCCCTTCTTAGCTTTTCCGTTGGCGTCTTTGGCGTCTTGAATGTCTAACAAAACACCCCGCACCAAATATTCGGGATTTTTGGCTCGGTTGGGAGCTTGAACAGGGCCCCATCCCAACACCTTGGCTTGCTCATTGCTGGGTGCGTCGGGATCTTTCGCGGCAGAGGAGGCTTTTTTACCTTTTGCCTCGACATGGGATACAAACCCCATTCCTCCCATGAGGGCGGCGAGGGTCAACAGCGATACAATTCGAGTTTTTCGTAACATGAAACTCTCTCCTACATGATTTTAAGACTTTGATTTTAAATTTTACTTCCCCCTTTCTCGGTATACCTTGTGACAAAAATAGAGTCAAAGTGCGAAATGGGGGCTAGGGGGGAATCAAGAATTTTTTAAAAAGGGACTTGCCTGCTTACTCTCACAAGCCTAGGATCCGCCGCGCATTGGACCTATACGAACGGTTCCCTTTAAGGAGGCAATGGAAATGGGCAAGGTCTTAATTTTGCAGAATGCTCCGCTCTTCACGGGAGGCAGCTTCGAAGCTGAGTTACAACGGCGTGGAATCACTTACGAATATCACAAGGTGTTTGAGCAAGGGGCACCGTCCCTAGAGCAGGTGGCCGGGCTTTCGGGTTTAATTGTGCTCGGTGGTCCCTTGAAGTTTCGGGTTGAAGACGCAGAGCGGCATCCGGTTTTATCAAAAGAAGTCTCTTTTTTGCGGGCTTGTTTAGAGAAGCATTTGCCTATTCTTGCAGTCAGCCAAGGGGCTCTATTGTTGGCTCAAGCTCAGGGGGCCTGGGTTGCCAAGGCTAGTCAGAAGGAAATCGACTGGGTGACGGCGGAGATCTATCCCGACTATTCCCGCAATAGCGTGATTTATTCCAAGTTTGAGGAGAAAAAATTTCCCGCCTTGGTCTGGTATGACACGGTGCACGGTTTTCCTCCTACCGGTTATTGGTATGTCCACAGTCCACACTGTCGCTATCTCTCCTCGGGGATCCACGGTAATTGTTATCTTTTCCAATTTCACCCTGAGGCGACCCCGGATCTTGTCAAAAGTTGGGTGCGGGAGTACGGCAAGGAATTAGCTTCTCCCGAAGCTGGCGAGCGGCTTGTGCAGTTAACGCAGGAGCACTTTGCCTCTTCTCAAGGTTTGGCGCGGAAAATTGTCCATGCCTTTGAGTCCTTCCTCAAAAAGTAAGGGATTGCTTTCTGCAAAAAAAATGTGGGTGCAATGTGGCCTGGGAACTCTCTTTTAGGGGCTCCGTTTGGCTGGATTGCTTCGCCGGCTTTTTTATATGTGGGCTTGTGGTGCAATTTTTCCGTCAATTGCCCCCTTGCAGGAGAGGGTTCTTCTCTAGCCAATGTATAAAGGTATAAAGAGAGTGTCTTTCGTGTTGGGGTCAAGAAAGGTATTCTAGCAAGAAGGGATTTTTTTGCCGTTCTCGTTCTAGGGTGGAGTTGGGACCATGTCCCGCATGAATGACCGTAGCTGAATGCAGTGGGAGTATTTTGTTTTTAATCGAGTGGAGAATTTGCTGAAAATCTCCCCCCCAGAGGTCAGTACGCCCAATGCTACCCGCGAACAGGGTGTCTCCCGTAAATAGATGGCTCGAATTTTGACCTTCGATGAGAAAGCTTAAACTGCCCGGTGTGTGCCCAGGCGTATGTAGCACCTGAATTTTTTCCAGTCCGCAGTTGAGGATGTCTCCGTCATGTAGAAACTGATCGATCTTTCCAGTGCGTGGTGTGGGGAGGTGAAACAAGGCAGCTTGTAACGCAACATTCTCGAACAGAAATAAATCCTCCTCATGGAGACAGGATTCACCGCCCAATTGCTCTTGTATGCCCAGGGTACCGCCCACATGGTCGAGGTGGGCGTGGGTGTGTAGTAAATATTTGGGTCGAAGGCCCCGACTTTGTAGCGAGGCTATAATGCGTTCGGCTTCGTCACCGGGATCGATCAAAACCGACTCTCCAGTTTGTTCGCAGGTAAGCAAGGTACAGTTGCATTGAAAGGGGCCGACGGACCACTGTTCCAATTTCATACCTTGTGGATCTAGGGGGGGGCGCTCATTCTGTCAAGAAGCCTCGACAATCCTGAGTGCAAACTTTTTTTAAGTTTGCTATGGATCATCCCGTCTTGGTGGGGTCATTTTATTTCTATTGGGTGGCCTCGTGGTTTTCGTCAACACGTTCAAAGATGCCTCAATTCTGGGGCGGGAGGACTTATGAAGTTGAATCGATGGGTGCTTTCTTGGTTTTTTTTGGGGGTGATTTTTTCTCTTTCAACTTCTGTGATGGCTTATAGCTCGGGCAATCTCAATCCCTCTGATCCTCAACAGGCCCGTTCAACTTTGGTGTTGAAAAAATACATGGGGCAGTTCGGTAGTTTGGTGGCTGGAATGGAAATTTTACGGTTGAAAGAAAAACAGCCTGATTGGGAGGCAATTCAATTGACCCTGACTGAAATGGATAAAACCTTGCGAGAACTCAAGGCAGCTGACCAACAAGGTAATTACAAAGAATTTACCCAGGTGCTCGAAAAAAATCTCATCGAAGTCCAGGCTTACGGAAAAAGTAAGAATCCCAAGGTTTTTAATTCCTTTGAGAAGCTCACCCAAACTTGTTTTCAATGTCACGCAGCCCACCGCCCTTCGGATTTTTGGGTTCCCAAAGAAGGGGATCCTAAAATTTCCAAGGAGAGCACGTCTTTTCTGTGGAGTCCACGAACGGCTGGGGCTTCAAAATAATTTTTGAAGTCGTTTGGATTAAATCGACTCCGCTTGAAAAGCCTAGGGAATGGGTTGCGCTACTTTCGTTGCCGTGGGGCAGTTTTACTAGAAACGAAGCGGTCATGAAAAAATGGGCGGCTGCAGAAGAGTTACTGAACCGCCACTCTTCCGGAAAAGCCTTCTTGATATCCGTGGAAGTATAAAATTTCTCGGTCTCCGTAGCGCCAGCAGTAATAGCCTTGTCCGTTATCAAAATCGACGAGCCAGATTCCCTTGGGTAGTGCGCCCAGGTGCATGATCTTGTGGCTCCAGCGATTTAGCAGATCGCCGATTTCTGCCTCGATTTGTTTCCAGATCTCGGGCTCGTTCTGATGGTGTTTGAGTTTTTCTTCAAGAACGAGAAACCGCCCGACGGCGTTTTGGGTGATGCGAGTGATGAGGGGGAGTAGGCGACGGGTTTCTTCAAGTGTGAAACGTCGAGCGCTTTGATGAAGAGTGACAAGCTCGCCCATGGGAAAAGTCTAGGACTTGGCGGGATAAATGGCAAGTCTCTCGACGATCTTTCCCGCTTCGATATGTTGATCGAGGATTTCCTTGACGTCTTCTGGAGTCGAAACCCGGTACCAAACACCTGCTGGGTAGATCACCACCGCGGGGCCTTGTTCGCAATGATCGAGGCAGCCGGAGGCGTTGGCCCGCACTTTTTGTTTTAAACCACGTTTTTGTATCTCTTCTTTGAAGCAGTCGCGAATCGTCTCACTGCCTCGGGACGCGCAGCACCCGCGTGGATGGCCTTCGGGTCTGGAGTTGGTGCAGATAAAAATATGATGTTCAAAGGGAGGCATGGGATTTCCTTAAAAAATGGATCGCTTTTCGCTTTTCTTCGCATTTGTTGCAATTTTGGCAAGGGAGAAGATTTTTGGGATTGAGACAACTGAAAGTTAATTCAAAAGGGAAGTCAGGATGATTCGCAATGATTTGATTTTTGTCTTTTCCACGAAACGGAGTGCGAATCTGAAAAGATTCTCCCATGCTCAGGGTGAGCATCTCCTCCATTCCCCTTAAAAAAGGAGTCTTTTGGTCTTGAAAAAGTTGATCCGAAAGAATGCCTAGCCAAATTTCTTTGAGTCCTCGACTTTGGCAGAAAAAAGCTGCGTGGCATAACAGCCAGAGATTTCTTCCGGGGATATAGGTGGCACTGTCTTCCGATTGGGAGGGGGGGCTAAATCCAACCCCGAAGCCCCAAAAATCTTTGAGCCAAGGTTGTAGGGAAGAACCCATGGAACTTGCTGGCATGAGCTTGGGGTGGGCCAGGTGTTGGCAGAGTTTTTGTAAATGGTAGAATTCGGCATCTTCCCATTGAAAGCCTGATTTAATGTAAAGAGGATGGACCTGTAGATCTTGCTTAAGTGCTTCAACGATCAGAAGAGAGCTATCTATGCCGCTGCTTGCAAGCAAGCAGACGGCAGAATCTCTTGTGGAGGTCATGGTTCGCGGTAGCATGGCCCACCTTACCGTGGCAAGGGACGTCTAGGGGTATTTTTCTTGAAGTCATGGGATCTTCAAGTTTAGAACCAGACGTTCGTGCCATGAGGAATTTATGAAGATTAAGGGTTCAGTTGTTTTTATTACCGGAGCGGCGCAACGAATCGGGCGTTTCCTCGCTTTAGACCTAGCTTCGCAAGGAGCCAAGTTAGTGGTGCACTACGGTCAGTCACTTCGACAGGCCCGCAGTCTACAAGCCCAGGTAGAAAAAAAATATCAAGGTGCATTAAAACTCGTGCAAGGTGATTTAAGCCGTTTTGAAGAAGTGCAACGGGTAGCCTGTGAAGCTTGGGAAGCCTTCGGTCATGTGGATGTCTTGATCAATAACGCCTCCACTTTTTTTCCGACTCCGTTGGGAAAGATTTCGGAGCAAGATTGGGATAACTTATTTGCGGTCAACGCAAAGGCACCCTTTTTTCTTAGTGAGTTTCTCGGATTGAGGATGAAGAGAGGGCGCGGCGGCAAGATATTGCAAATGGCGGATTGGGCGGCACACCGGCCTTATTCAGGTTATTTGCCCTATTGTGCTAGCAAGGCTGCTCTTTTGTGTGTTGCCCAAGGCTTAGCAAAGTCTTTGGCCCCTCAGGTGCAGGTCAATTCCATCTTGTTGGGTCCTATTTTGTGGAAGGATCAAGACGAAGAGACGCGACGTGAGGTATTGCAGAAGATTCCTTTATCTCGGACGGGACATCCACGAGATGTGGTGAACGCGGTGCGTTTTTTTATAGAGAACGATTTTATGACAGGGGCCGAGCTGCATGTGGATGGAGGTCGGCATGTGGAGTAATTTCCGACGTCATCGTAAAAAATAATCAGTGGCGCCCTAAGGGCGTAGGGGGAGGTTTTTTTGTTTCGCGTAAGAAAAACGATGGAATTTTGTTACGGGCATCGACTCTTGGACTACGAGGGAAAGTGCGCCCATCCTCATGGCCATAACGCTCGTGTCGAAATAGAATTTTCACAGCAAAATCTCGATAAGCGCGGCATGGTCATCGATTTCGTCGATATAAAAAAACACATTAAGTGTTTTTTGGAGGACGAGCTGGATCATCGTATGTTGCTCAGAAAAGACGATCCCTTAGTGAAAGTGTTGCGCGATATGAATGAGCCAGTATTTGTGATGCAGCAAAATCCCACCGCTGAAAATATTGCTCATGTCATTTTTAATTATGCCATCAGTAAAGGATTGCCTGTGACCGCTGTTCGTTTATGGGAAACCTCTAGCTCCTTTGCTGAGGTCATTGCTCATGAGGAGTAGAGTATGGCCATTCAGTTGACCCGAGCAGACTTGGAAATTTTTAGCATTCCCCAATTTAAAGATCGAATGCTTGCTTTAAAAACCCAGTTGAGACCTAAACTGGAGTTTTTTGGAGAAGAACTTGCGGTGCTCTTGGCTCAGCAATTCAAACAAGATTTTTTTCCCCACACCGCTAAGCATTTGCGACGTACCGTCAATCCTCCCGATGAGACTTGGGTGGCCTTGGGTCCCCAATCCCGCGCTTATAAGGCTTATGTCTATTTTGCCCTCTGTGTTGGGCGAGATGGGGCGCAGGCCAGGGTAGTTTTGAAACAAGAATCAGAGTTTTGTGCTGATTTGGGTAAAAATCTTCTGGCCAATCGAGAATTCTTTTTGAGACATCGAGGCGATTTCAAGACTTTACAAAACTTTACTCAGCGTGATCGGCAAGGCCGTGGCGCGGATATCGACTCTTTTGAGGAGTTTCTCGAAAAGACGGTGGATCGTTTGACTCGCCTTAAGTCGGCTTATTTCGATGTGGGACTTCCCCTCAAGGCTTTGAATCCGGGTCTGATGCAAGAGGCCTTGCGTTCCTTTGACTGTTTATTTCCATTTTATGAGTGTGGTTTACGGAAAGGAGTAGCGCTCCAATGAAGATCTACACCAAAAAAGGAGATGGGGGGCAAACTCAACTTTGGGGCGGGGAGAGTCGTTCCAAGGATGATCCTCGTGTGGCGGTTTATGGAACCGTTGACGAATTGAATTCGGTACTGGGCATGGTGCAAGCCCAGTTTCCTTCAGGAGAGTTGCAGCAAACGCTGGAGCGAGTTCAGCGAGAGTTGTTTGTTTTAGGATCGGAATTAGCGAGCACGGGTCAAAGCTCGGAACATTTTCTCCACGAACAAGTTGTTCAGCGGCTTGAGTCAGAGATGGATTCATGGGATCGAGATCTGCCTCCTCTGACTAAGTTTATTCTTCCTGGAGGTCATGTAGCTGCCGCCCAATTGCATTTGGCAAGAACCGTATGCCGTCGCGCAGAGCGGGCTTTAGTATCTCTGCAAAAACAAGAATCGATCCGTCCAGTGACCCTGCAATATTTGAATCGGCTCTCCGATTGGTGTTTCGTATTGGCCCGTTGGGTTAATTGGCGGTTGGGACATTCCGATGTTTTTTGGGAGGGGCTTGCTTAGTTTGTTTTAGCAGGTAGCATGGGATTGACTTGTATTTTCTTCGAGCTAGTTTGAGCCTTCCGTATACGCCTTTTGTTTTCAATTCTAAGTGACAGTTGAAGGTTAGCTTCCAGGTTAGAGCCCCGTTTTACTGGCTAGTGCAGTGACGGTTTGGCCCCTATCAAAGGGCTTTGACCTGTGGTTTTTGTCAAAGCTCCCCTTTAGCAACCTTTGTTGTCAATTCTCGAAAACAGCGGAGTCATTTTCAATCAATT
>DALYEU010000023.1:0-29127 GCA_031972375.1 bacterium
CGGTGATTTCACACATTATATCTTTTCCGTCAAATGTAAAACGGGCATGGGGATTCCACTGAATCTCCAAATAAAGATCCCCTCTCTTACCCAAATCGTACTCGTGCCCTGCACCGGAAATGACCAATCGTTGCTGTTGTTGTGCCCGACCGGGAACGATAACTTTAATTTTAGTTTTTTTCAGAATACGACCACGAGCACGACACGGCAAACACCCCGAGGAACTCAAAAAACCCCGACCATTGCACTTAGGACACTCCAGAGAGTTTTGACCAGAAGGCGTCTCCAAAACTCCCTCACCAAAACAAT
The DNA here is from genome assembly GCA_031972375.1 of bacterium. Taxonomy (GTDB): domain Bacteria; phylum UBA10199; class UBA10199; order DSSB01; family DSSB01; genus DALYDW01. The sequence continues at coordinate 310 of DALYEU010000023.1, forward strand.
AAGTGCAGGTAAAGGTCTTGGCTCCCGGAGCAATGGCGGCACCCAAACACTCAGAGCACAAATCATAGCGCTCAATCTGAATTTTTTTCTCCCCCCCGAAAAAGGCTTCCTCTAAATCCAAGTAAAGTTTTTGATGAAGGTGGGCCATCACCAAACCTACGGGCTTAGCCTCCATTTCGAAAAGGATTTTGAAAATATCTTGCGTAGCCTCAGCGGCTGCGGAGCTTTCACGAGGGGATGTATGCAAGGCCTTCAAGGCCTCTTGATTCCCTGACAGATAGGAGTAGGACTCCAAAACCTCGCGAAATTTTTCTTCAGCCCAAACATTATGGGGGTTACGATCTGGATGATATTGAAAGGCCAAACGCTTAAAAGCAGCCTTGATATCGTCCATGCTGGCTACAGCGGTTAAACCCAGACGATCCAAATGTTTTTGTGTAAGAGCTTTCACAACTGCTCAATCAAAGCTCACCTTTTTTAAGGGATCAGAAGCAACGGCACCGTCCCCGGAGTCTCAAGAACAAAGCCTGCCCGAGCGTTTCCAAGAAAATTAAGCCCCTGAGGAATCTTCAGACTCTGCAGGAGCTTTAGAAACCGTCACCATTGCCGGACGCAATAAACGTTCGTGAACCTTGTAACCTTTTCGGTATTCTTCCAACACCGTATGCGGCTCATGGTGGGGACTCTCCAAATGAGCTACGGCTTCATGGTAATTGGGATCAAACGGATGTCCCGCGGCATCTAACGGAGTGATGCCAAACTTCTCGAGAGCTTGCAAAAACTGGCGCAAGACAAGATCGACGCCTTGGAGCAAAGCCCCCATCTCGGGAGCACGGTGGGCCGATTCCACAGCCTTTTCCAGACTGTCCAACACGGGAAGCAATTCCTTAGCTAAATTTTCATGGCCGTAACGAAAGAGATTTTGTTTTTCTTTTTCATTACGTTTACGAAAATTATCAAATTCAGCGTAAGTTCGCAGGTATTGATCTTGCGATTCTTGGGCTTTTTCCTGACTTTCTTGAAGCGATTGCTCCAATTGAGCAAGGCGATCTTCCAACTCCTGAATCTTGTTCCGATAAAGATCTTCTTGTCCGGGAGACAAATCGGAACCCTGAGCGGCATCACGGCGTGCCTCGGCCTCTTGTTTTGCTTTTAAACTTTGTTTGAATTGTTCGACTTTATCTTTGCTCTGCATCATGCCCTCTCTGATAATCACCCCTCGACGGGCTGTCAATCCTGCTCAATCTAATAAATAATCCTGAAAAACTTCATTTCCCAGCAAAACTCCCCGCGGGGTCAAACGACATCCTTGTTGGTCGACTTCCATCAGACCATGTTTAACCTGTCTTTCCAAAATTTTTTCAAACTCGGGAGTAAAGCTTTCTTCGAAGGTTTTCTCAAAATCGGCGAATGTGATTCCTTCACTCTTTCGCAAGCCCATCATCATAAACTCCCCTTTCGCCGTAGTTCGGGAGATGAATTCCAGTTGGGCAAAACCAATCTCTCCCGGAGATTTTAGATAATTTTTTAGATCTCTCGGCTGACTACATCGAACCGCAAAAACATCGTTCTCACAACTTGTAGAAATTTCGCGGCGAAATTCCAAGCTCAGTTGATCCCAACGCAACAGTGAAACAGCACCAGGCCCCCATCCCAAATAAGTTCCATAATCCCAATAATGACGATTATGGCGGGACTCCGCCCCAGGCTTAGCATAGTTGCTAATTTCATAACGGTACAAATCACGACTTAAAGCGAAGTCTTCAATCCTTTGTCGCATTTCCAGCAAAACTTCCAAAGGCGGTAAGGGCTGCATTTCCTCTCGATAATTGGAATAAAAGGGCGTCTCCTCTTCTAAAATCAATTCGTAAGCGGAAAAATGTCCCAAGGAAAAATCCCGCAAACATTGCAGGGTCCCTTGCAAGATCTCAAGGGTCTGATGAGGTAAGCCATACATGAGATCAATGCTAACTCGATCAAATCCCACCTTGAAGGCGGCTTGAAGACTTTCTAAAGCCTCCGCTCCGCTATGGGCTCTTCCCAAAATTTTTAATAAGTCATCATCGTGACTTTGAAAACCCATACTCAAACGGTTGACCCCAGCTTGACGAAAGGCGCGCAGCTTTTCTTCCAAGGCGGAGGCTGGATTGGCCTCCAAAGTCAGTTCTGTTTCCTTTGGAAAAAAAAACCTATTCTGTGCCGTACGCAACAAGCGCTCAAAAGACTCGGGTCTCAATAAGGAAGGGGTTCCTCCGCCAAAATAAACAGAGACTAAAGTTTGAAACTGCTCTGGAAGCAAACGACGTTCCCAACGCTGGGCCTCTTGTTCCACCGCACCAGTCAATTCCTCTTCGGGAAAAGGCGAGCGTCCGACAGCCAAAGAATAAAAATCACAGTAATGGCACTTGCTCACGCAAAAGGGCACATGAACATAAAGGCTCAATGGCATGACAATCCTCTAGAAATTTGAAATGGCCCCTCAAACAATCCCCAAAACATAAAAAATCTTTCTTGCTATTCTTCCAAACCCTGCACTAGAAAAGCGGAAAAATCTCTCTTCTTTTTCAGGTCTTTAAATCTCGACCAGGCTTTTAGCAATAGGCGAAACGGAGACCGAACAACATGTCGCTTCTCACTGAAAAAATCAAAGAATTACTCTCCGTGGAAGAGCAAGATGGCTCGACCACCAATCCAAGCAAAAAAAACCGGGCCATCCTCGTTAGCATATGTTCCCAAAAAGGTGGTGTTGGCAAAACCACCACCACGGTCAACCTGGGTTGCGCCCTCGCCCAATTTCACCACAAAAAAGTCCTCGTTGTGGATCTCGACCCCCAAGGCCACGTAGAAAAATCCCTCGGCGCCCTTATTCCCGACGGCGTCGAATACACCCAGCTTTCCACCCTGCTTCTGAAAAAACGCGGCAACATCCTCGATGGCGTTGTCCCCACAGAATTGGAAAACTTCCATCTCACCCCAGGAGACAAAGCGCTTTATGAAACCGAAGGACTGCTCTCCACCAAGATTGGGAAAGAATTCATCCTAGGAGATATTCTTAAACCCGCTTTGTCCAACTTCGAAATTATCTTATTCGACTGTCCACCCAACTTAGGAAACCTCACCCTCAACGCCTTGGTCTGCTCCGATTTTTGCCTAGTTCCCTGCGAAATGTCCGTATTGGCTTTTGAAGGGGTCAACGATTTGGTTGAAACCCTAGACACAGTCAACGCCCGACTCAATAAGCGACTCCGTATGCTCGGCGTCCTATTTACACGAGTCGACAACCGCAACAAAACCATGAACGAAGTCGTAGAAAACAACATCCGAAGTTATTTTCAAGGCAAAGTGTTTAAGTCTCGCATCCACATCAATACAGCCCTCAACAAGGCTCAACTTGAAGGACTCCCGGTCTTTCACAACCATCCTTCGAGCACAGGAAGTCACGATTATCTGGCCCTCGCTGACGAATTCTTAAAAAAGATTCGTAACCGACGTCCCGGCACCCCCAACGTCTCCGATGTGGAGCAAAAGGTTGGATAAACTCCCGGTCTCTGACGAGACTGGCCCCCCGCTAAAAAATGACCGATAATACAAAAACCAAGTAATAATGGAGGTTTATCCTGATAAACTTAGAGCAACCTCCACGACCACCAACCGATAAAGCGACCGGTATGCGGGAAGGTCATCGTCATTTTGGGTTTCAGTGTGCACTCTTCGTCTCAATACTGGGAGCCTTGTATGCAGGCGCACCCCAGGCCCACGGAGAAGCTAGCCCCAGTCCAGAATCCCAGACCACCCCACCAGAAAAAAATCCCTATGCGGAATTTTTCACGGAGGAAACATTGGTCGTCAATCGGGAGCGCGACGGAATCCTTCAGGGCACTTTACGCACTGCACTGATTCAAGCAAGCGGCATCCGGGCCCAAAACCCCTTCGCCTTGGTAAAAATCACCTTCGATCCCAGTTTGCGTCGAGTGAAGGTCAGCAAGGGGCCACTCCCCGAAATCGATGGCTCCCTCACCACTTTAGATTGTCAAACCGCACAAGGCCGAGCCTTAATCGAGTGGGTTCCCCCCGAAGACTCTAGCTCTCTGGATCCTGGAGAAGAAAAATCAGGCTTAAAAATTACCAGCCACGGCAATACCGTTCGCAATTGTCATATCACCGGCTTCCCCGGATCTGGGATTTTACTCAAAGGGAACCGTAACCGGATCGAACACAATACCCTCGGATACCATAGCGAAATTCCCGAAATCGCTCTGAATATTTCCAATTTAGATGCCGCCCCTAAAAGCAATGGTGGAGCCGGCATTCGCTTGGAAAGTGACGCCAATGAGAACACCATCGAGTACAACGAAATTTTCGCCAATGGCCAAGCGGGGGTGTTGTTCGCGCCACGCTCCGGGGCTCAAAACCGGGTCTCTTACAATCGGTTTGCCCGTAACGAAGGAAGTCCCATTAAAGTTAATCCGGGAAATCACAACACGCCCAATCCTACCTTGAGCAAAATCGAATCCAGTGGTGATCATTTTGTGATTGAAGGTACTGCCTCACCCCAAGCTAACTTACAGGTTTACATGTTGGGTCCTCAAACCAATGACATTAAGCTCTTAGTCGTTGAAGATCGGGACAGAAAAAACAACAAGGGAGAACATTTCTCCATTGTGACCAAAAGCAAAGGATTCGTGGCGGGGCAAACCCAATTGGTCGTTCTGGCCCGAGATGAAAAGCGCAATACGAGTGAGTTTAGTGCTCCTCTAAAAATTACCGCGAACAATAGTGCAGGCGACACCACGGTAATTCCCCCAAGTGGATCCAATGGCCCTACTAAAGAAAAAGAGCTTAAGGAAAAAGAACTAGAGGCCCCTGCCCCCTCCCACGCAAGCCCTGGCCCAGAAGATATCTTACTTAACGAGCCGCCTCTTCAAGAGGAAGAACGCAACGAATTTGAAGAAAACCCAGAATCTCCCACCACACCTTCCGACTCTTCGACTAATCCCCCCCTCGGCAATCAAACTGGGAAAAAACTCAGTGAACCCGAAGAAGATCCCGAGACCATTATCAATCTCAACCCTGAAAAAGAAAACCGAAGCCAGATGGACACCGAATCCAACAAGCAGAATGAGGTGAGCTCCTTAGGGATCTAAAACTTAAGGCCAGAAAATTCTTTAAAGATAGCAGACTATGCAGCGATACTACCCCGCAAGCCTGTGAAGGTGTAACCCCCATTTTTTTAATTGGAGGTTCAATAAAGGGAAAAGTGCTTAGTGGGAAGTTTTTCGACCAGCTTGGATAACAAACGCTCGATAGACACTTCTTCTTGATGCCCCGTTCGCATATTTTTTAAAACAATCACTCCACGCTCTCGTTCTTGTTGGCCACATAACACCGCCCAATCGGCCCCCCATCGAGAGGCGCGACGCATCTTAGCCTTGAGGGAACCTCCGCCCAAATCCATCTGAACAACCCACTCTCTGGAATGTAGTTGGGCCAATCGGTCAAACAATAAAAACTCCGAATCCGCATCTAAAGGGACCAAATAAATTTTAAAGCTAGAGTCAAAACCATGTTGTTCTCGTGGAAGAATCTCGACGATTCTCTCCATACCAAGAGCAAAACCTACAGCGGGAACGGAAGGCCCCCCTAAATCTTCGACTAAGTCGTTATAACGGCCGCCACCTGCAATCGCATTTTGCGCCCCCAAACCCGCCGCCGAGAATTCAAAAACAGTTTTTTCATAATAATCGAGCCCCCGCACCATACGGGGATCTACCGTGAAGGGTACTCGGCGATTTTTCAAGGCTCGACATACTTGATCGAAATGTTCCCGACTTTCTGAAGAAAGAGAATCTTGAATGGAAGGCGCTTGTTCCAAAGCGGCAATCACATCGGGGTCTTTCGAATCCAAACAACGCAGAGGATTTTTTCTCACCCTTTCACGAAACTCCTCGGAAAAACTCGATTCGATCCCTCGAAGAAATTTTTGTAATTCTTCCCGATAGCGCTGACGGCATTCACGAGACCCTAGGGAGTTCAACCGCAACACCACACCCGGCAACTTTAAATCGCGCAATAAACAATGCACCAAAAAGATCATCTCCGCATCGGCCAAAGGATGATCTACCCCAAACCACTCGGCGCCAATCTGGTGGAATTGACGATATCGACCTTTCTGAGGACGCTCGTAACGAAACATGGGGCCCTTATAATAAAAGCGCCCTTCCAGGATCTGATGGGAAGCAAAATGTTCGATGAAGGCCCGCACCACGGATGCAGTTCCTTCGGGCCGTAAAGCCAACTTCTGCTCGTTGCGATCCAAGAGTGTATACATTTCTTTAGAAACAATATCGGTGCTTTCTCCAACCGACCGCTCGAACAAATCGGCCGACTCGACGATGGGAGTACGGATTTCCTGAAAACCCGCCGCCTCAAAAATAGTGGCAGCCTTATTTTCAATCAAACGCCAAACTTGTAAAGACTGCAGATCGTAAAGATCTTCCATTCCTTTAATCGATTTTACCTTCACACTTCACTCCGAAAAAACCAGATCACGTGGACAAGCCCACGAAAAAATCCTCGACTACGATACGACTCCCAAGGCCAAAACCGCCTTTATTTCTTCGACTCCGACTTAGAAATCATCTCTTTAAGCTGTAAGGCTTTCTGGTAGATGGGTTTAAATTGCTCGTCTTTCTCTAGCTTATAACGCTCAATTTTACGCAAGGCCTTCTGAGGATTTTTTAACTTCAGATAAAAAACACAAAGCTCTCGAAGTAGCCCCATCTCCTGAGGACGCTTGAGAAGAATTTTTTCGTAAACCTCGGCAAGAAGTTCGACATTACTCATCTCTTTTCGCAATTTTCTCGCCAAGTTTTCGTATTCGCGAAGGGATTCGTCCTCTTTGCCCAAATTAAATAAAATTTCCGCCAGCTTCATACGATGCTGGTAATTCTCGGAATCCGCCTGCACAAGTTTTTCGCATACTCGCGCAGCCTCTTGAGCTTGGTGATGGGTCAAATGATGATGCACGACGATTTGATATTGTTGAGCCGCGTCCGAAGCCATACCGATCTTATGAAACTGATCCCCGAGCTTTTCGTTGAACTCCACAGAGCCTGGCGAGTACTTTAAAATTTCCTTATAGATGGCAATAGATTTTAAAAGAAAATTATCCTCGATATACCTCTCGGCCACATCGCGATAGATCTCGATACCCTTTTGCACATCCTTTTTTTTAAAAAAAATTTTACCGATTTGTAACTTAAGCCGAAGGTCAGAAGGGTCTTGGGCCGACTGGGCCATTAAGGCCTTTAACTCGGCATCAGGGCCCGATTTCTTCAATAATCCAGAAAACAAATGAGTGATTTTATTCTTCACTATCCCGCTCTCCGATCAACCGACGGCACTCAATGATCTACTTGCTCGATCGTTTTTTACCTTTTTTCACGGTATGGTCTCGGTCTTTCTCGTGGTGAACATGGACGCCTGTGCTCAGGGTAGAATCCATGGATTCTAACAAACCATAAAGGCCTAAAACGTAGCTGTATCCCCCAAAACCCGACACCTGACCCACAGCCAAAGGCGCAATGAAAGAGTGATGTCGAAAGGCCTCGCGCTTGTAAATATTGGACAGGTGTACCTCCACCACAGGCAAACCCACCGCTGCCAAAGCGTCCCGCAAAGCCACAGAAGTATGGGTATAGGCGGCTGGATTAATGAGGATCCCGGAAAAATCCTTACGAGCCCGGTGAATCCAATCAATGAGTTCTCCTTCGCTATTGGACTGCACACAGGTCAAGACAACCCCCTCTTCTTGGGCAACACAAGCCAAGGCCGCATCAATATCGGCCAAGGTTTGGCGCCCGTAAACGTCGGGCTCCCGCTCTCCCAAAAGATTGAGATTGGGACCATGCAACACTAAGACTTTAAGCTTCGGACTTGTCATGACTCGCTCGATAATCTTGAATTTGTTTCAGTAAATCGTCGATTTTTTCTGTGGAATCCCCAAGCTCGATGCCCAAAGCCTTCGAACCTTGTTGCGGAGAATTAGCAGAGGACTCTCCCCGACCCGCCTGTCGAAACCTCTCAAAGGCCTCACGAGCCTCGGCTTCAAGCTGTGCTAAAAGAGCCTTCACCCCCTCATGACTTGGATCCTTTGCTAAAATACTCCGAGCCAACTCCGCAGCATGCTGGGTAGACCCTTGATCACGCAAGATTCTCACCATGCTTTCGGTATGATAGAGGGGATCAATCTCAAAGGCCATGAAAGAACCTATACCTTCAATAAATCGACTAAGGGAGTCGGCAACGCCACAGCTTTACCGATGCCCTTTAGATAAACAAAATTAACCTGGCCCGACACTCTTTTTTTGTCCTGAACTAATGCCTCGGTCCATTGCTTATGGGAAAAACTGGGCCATTGAACAGGAAGCCCCGTAGCCTCTAGCAAATGAATCAAGCGCTCAACTTCCTGAAGAGGTAGGTCGGTTTTTTCTTGAGAGCGCCTAGCCGCAAAAACCATTCCCATGGCAATGGCCTCTCCGTGAGTATATTTCTTATATCCCGTCAGACTTTCGATGGCATGTCCCAAGGTGTGACCAAAGTTCAACAGACTACGCAATCCGAGCACTTCGTACTCATCTCGCTCCACCACCCAGGCCTTCCACTCACAACAACTACGAATGACCTGCTCCAGACTTCGATCGGGGTGAGATAAAAATTCCGACATCCGCTTTTCAAGAAGCCCGAAGAGTTTGCGATCAAAAATCGCACCGTATTTGATAACCTCAGCCATTCCACACACCAATTGTCTTTTAGGCAAGGTTGCCAAACAGTCTGCATCGATGAGAACAAATCTCGGTTGATAAAAGGCCCCCACTAAATTTTTTCCCTCCGGCAAATCAACTCCGGTTTTCCCTCCCACCGAGGAGTCCACCTGAGCCAACAAGGTGGTCGGAATTTGAACAAAGGGAATCCCTCGCAAGTAAGAAGCCGCTGCAAATCCCACCAAATCCCCCAAAACACCTCCACCTAGAGCGAGCAAAGGGGTTTTTCGATCCACCTTAAACTCAACTAGTTCTTTATAAATACCGGAGACAGTTTTCAGAGTCTTAAAGCGCTCCCCATCGGGCAATACCACTTTCTTAACTTGAAACTCTTTCTTAAGGGCGGACTCGAGTCTCTTGCCATAAAGCGGATCTACGGTATCGTTGGTCACTAAAACAACTCGCTCGGAGGGACAATGCTGTCTCAATAACAGGGGCAAAGCATCGAGCCCACCCCGTTGAAAATAGAGGGGATAGGAACGCTCCCCCAAATCGAGTTGTAAGGCTCCGTATCGTAGGGGCATCTGGTCAATTACTTGATCAGCAAGTTGTTCAGGACTGAAGTTGTCGGTGGATAAATGCCAAGAAATTTTTCGATAGTATGGATCACGCTTGGCCAAAATGCTCCGCACCTCGGCCTCGGGCTCGGGGGTATTCAACAGGGGCCGAACACCAGGTTGACCCCAGACCCGTTTCAATAAAGTCTGCACCGAAGCAGTTAACAGTAATACTAAACCGGCACGTTGTAATTTTTGCAGATTGTTTTTGAAGCAAACCGCCCCTCCCCCTACGGCCAAAACCACCCGATCTCGGGACAAGGCTAAATCGATGGCTTGCTGCTCCCATCGACGGAATACTACTTCGCCATCCTCCGCAAAAATCTTCACAATCTTTTTTTTAGCCAACTCCTCAACCAAATCATCGGTATCCACAAAGGGATAACCCAGACGCTCGGCTAAAATACGTCCCACCGAGGTTTTTCCAGTGGCCATAAAACCGGCCAAAATAATTTTATCGGGCAAATGCATGGAGGGGGTTTTAAGGATTTCAAATACGGAATGCAACGGGAATAGCAATGCCAGACCTGGTATCCCCAAAAAATCAGGAATCCCGGGGTTCAGCAAGCATCTCCATAACCCAAACGCTGAATCCAATCGCCCCATTCTTGGCGAATTAACCCCAGCGTCTCCTGCGATATGGAAAAGCTATTTTTTTGGTAAGAACGAATCGAATCCAAATAATTCTCCAAAGCCACCGTGAAATTCGGATTAAGATCTAAAGAAAAATGAGAGTAAATTTTTTCAACCTGGGACTGGGGATGTCGAACCAGATCCTCGTAACGAACTTCTATTAATTGATGGGCAGGAATATGCTCTTTTTGCTTAAAAAAGGCCTCCATCATCAGTTTATACTGGCGCAATACATCAGCCTTAAGAACCTCTTCGGAATAATTCGAAAAGGACGAACTTGCCCTGAGCTTACGATGCAAGTTCAGGGTAGACTCATATAACTCGTAAGGGTTGCGATGTATGCAGACAAACTTAGCCCGAGGAAAGACCTTACGTAAAAACAAAAGACGAGCCGTATTCACCGGGTTTTTCAACAGAACGTGACTTTTCATCGCCTGAAAAGCGAGCTTCTTCACGAGGAGTCTGTAATTAGTCTCTAGGGCGGCAATTTCTTCCGCTCCAATCCCCTTGAGCAATACATATCGATCAAAAAATTCCCCGCTTACCTGGGGAAAATTGAAGCTATGGTAGTAGCTCTCCTTCCCCATGCGGGCCAACGCAAATTCCTCTTCCTGGGGAGAAACCGGGCTTAAGGGAACATTATCGATAGTTCGGGTAGGAGACAGAAAAAACTGAAAGAAATCCCTTACCCGGTCTAAAAGCATCATGCCTCGTGGTACGATCGCTTGAAAATTAGAACAGTAGGCAAATCGTTCATCCAAACTCAAAAGATTATGTAGGTAGGTTGTCCCACTACGCCAATGTCCAAGAATGAATAAAGGTTCGGGGTCCCTCACTCGATTCACGGTTTCATGAAGCAAATGGCGCTCCATTAGATGAACCGGCAACAGACACGCACTGACCAAATTCTCCAAGAGAAAACGGGGCAGCTTATTCCAATCCACACCGTGTTTGAAAGCCAATCTCGTGGATTGCTTCACGGAAGAAAATAGCAAAACATTGGTCAGCGATTTTCGCTCAAATTTTTTCATCACTCTCTCCGCGGATTTTGGAAAAAAGAAAAAAACTCCACACAGTATCGCTGCGAAAAATTCGAGAGTTGCTCGAAATGAATTAGCGAAAGATAATTCGCACCACTTTATTTCGGAGAAAGCAGCATTGGGTGAAAATCATGCCCCTAGCTTTTCGAAAAAAATAAAATAAAACGTTTTCCGCACCCTTCAGAAGGTCGAAAGGTCAGCTAGAAATAAAAAATGAGGAGCGTCGTTTGAGAGCGTCTACCTAATCTTCCAGAAAGATTTTTTTCAATAAGCCTTCAACTGTTGGCGATAGCCATCTAAGTTTCGCTGCAACTCTTGCAAACTATCGCCGCCGAATTTCTCTAAGTAAGCATCTGCCAAGGTAAGAGCCACGACTGCCTCACCAATGACCGCAGCCGCGGCGATGGCACAAGTATCACTACGCTCCACGCTGGCCTCTTGAACCTCTTTACTATCGATATCCACCGTTTGCAGAGGGGTGTACAAAGTGGAAATGGGCTTGAGAAAACCCCGCACGATCAGGGGCTGGCCCGTGGTCATGCTTCCCTCCAAACCTCCGGCCCTATTGGCACCACGGGAAAACTCTGCCCTCTCCTTATCGTAGATGATGGAATCATGAACTTGAGAACCAAAACTCAAGGCATTTTGATAGCCTTCGCCAATCTCCATCCCCTTTACCGCTTGAATACTCAAGATCGCTTGAGCCAAACGCCCATCCAGCTTTCGATCCCAATGCACGTAACTCCCTAAACCCGGCACGAGTCCCTCCACATAAACTTCGAAAATTCCCCCGAGGGAGTCTCCACGTTTTTTCGCCTCGTCGATTTTTTCGATCATGCGAGCCTCAACTGCTTTATCTAAACAACGCAGCGGACTGGATTCGGTAAGACGCACGATTTCTTCCACGTCGGAAGGACGATATTCGCTGACTATATTTCCAACGGCCAAAACATGCCCGGCAACACGGACCCCCAACTCTTCCAGAAGACGCCGAGCAATGGCACCTACTGCGACACGGGCTGTAGTTTCACGGGCACTGGCGCGCTCCAAGACGTTACGTAAATCACGAAATTGATATTTAAGCCCTCCCACCAAATCGGCGTGTCCGGGACGCGGCCGCGTCACTACCCTTTTGAGGGGCTTCTCAGTGGGAGCGATAGCCATTTCATTGGCCCAGTTTTGCCAATCGCGATTAAGAATTTCCAAAGCGATGGGAGAACCAAGAGTCTTACCATGCCGCACCCCGGCCTTGAAATTCACCTGATCCTTCTCAATCTTCATGCGGCCACCTCGACCATAGCCTTCCTGACGTCGGGCCAGCTGAAAATTGACAAAGTCTTCCCCGAGGGGGAGGCCAGCGGGAACGCCTTCTAAGATCGCATAAAGACCAGGACCATGGGATTCTCCTGAAGTCAGATAGCGCAAACGAGAATGAGACATCATGGTATTCCTTATGGGCTAAACAAATTCCCCAATCCCCCCACAAAAAAGTGGATTAGACTTCTGCAAAAACCAATATCGATCAACAAGCAACACGCACACCATGGAAGCTTGGCGCCAACGCCCCTTCGAAATTCTCGCATCTTGTCGCGGAAGTATAATCTCAAGAAAAGACACGGCTCCGGTCCCCAAAAAGTCTCCCCGTCATTCCTCTTCGGGAAAGACTTTCTCCTTATCGGAAAGCTTATAACCCAAAGCCAAAATGATCTTACGCTTAGTGTCCATGCGGCAACTCATGCCACCTTCGACACGGTCGATGGTCAGAGCAGACAAACCAGCCTTACGGGCCAGTTCAGCCTTGCTCATGAGCTGCTGCTCGCGAATTTTCTGTACGTGGTTTTTCACGTTTTTATTGGTTCCCTCGCCCTTAGGCTTGGCCGTGTTGTTGGTCATAGCTGAAACCTTATCGTCTCTAAGTGAACCCCTAGGAAGGCCCGCACTCCGCTATACAAATTAGAGAAAAACGCCTCAATTTTCAAGAAATTATATTTTAATTTCGAAAATTAACGCTAAAATTACATAATTTAATATAAATTAATTCAAATTTATACCTAAATTATCAAGCGCCGAACCCAAGAAAGATAGGATTCCAGCAGGACAGGTCCATAAAGGAGAAAGGCCAAAGAAGCCAACCCTAAAAATGCTCCAAAGGGTAAAGGAGTGTCTCGAGAAATCCGCCGGGTGAGCAGGAGCCCCCCTCCCAACAGCAGACCAAAACAAGAGGCGAGGAAAAAAATAAAAAAAATCGCCTTGGCCCCAAAAAAAGCCCCCAACATAGCGGCCATCTTCGCATCTCCCATTCCCAAACCCGCCTGCCCCCGCCACCGTCGATAGCCCAAGGAAAGTGCTGCTAGGGTTACAAAGCCCAAAGCTGCGCCCACCGTTCCCGAAAACAAGCTCGCTCCCATCCTTCCCCCTACCTCAGGGGAAAAAAACCAAACATCTGCGGCCCTCACCCCCAACCCGATTAAAATTCCGGGAAGAGTGATGAAATTGGGCAAAATCAAACTGTCGAGATCGATAAAAATCAGCAGAAGCACGGGAAGAATAAAGCAAAGCTCATAAAGAACGAAACGAGAGACGGGAACAATTTGCCAATAGGCCAATAGAGTCACCAGAGCCGTCAACAACTCGGCTAAAACATAGTGGGGGGAAATCTTGGCATGACAGCCTCGACAACGCCCCCTCAAGAGAAATAAGTAACTCAACAACGGAATATTGTCATACCAAGACAAGCGACGCTGACAACTGCGGCAATGGGATCTAGGCAAGCATAGGGACTCTCCCCGAGGTAGCCTCACCGCAGCTAAACCAATAAAAGAGCCTAACAACAGGCCAAAAAAAAGTGCATAAATGGAAAAAAGCAGGTCCACGGCGGGCATCTTAGGTTTTTGGACCGTCAAAGCAATGAAATTCCATGGACAACTTCGCAAAAATCTTGAAGCGCTTGGGAAAAATCAATATGACAGGGATGGAGTTGATCTAGAAACAAAAGGAGCTAGCATGAGCAGCACGCCCAAACCTTCCCACGAAGAAGAAGAGTATTTTGCCAAAATCGAAATCGAGAAGAAACGTGTTTACGCAGAAAAAGTTCGCCAAGAAATGGCGACGGAAGAATTAGAAAAACTCAAAGAGCTGCATCGTAACCATTGCGCTAAGTGTGGTTTTGAAATGCATTCCATTCTCTTCAAAGGGGTAAACATCGAGAAATGCCCCAATTGTGGGGGGATTTTTCTGGATGCAGGAGAACTCGAACAATTGGCCGGTCAAGAAAGTGGCTTTATCTCCAGCGTACTGGGTATCTTCAAGTTCTAATCCTCCTTGATCCATGGAGTCTCGCTCATGATTGACCGAAAAACCGTAGAATCTATCGCCCATTTGGCCCGTCTCAGTTTTAACGAGGCCGAGTTACTCACCGCCACCGAGCAACTCAACGACATTTTGGGTTACATGGAAAAACTCAACGAACTCGACACTTCCTCCATCGAAGCCACTGCCCACGGTGTGGAGATGCCCACTCCGATGCGTGAAGATTTCGTCGTTCCTTCCGAAGCCGTAGAAGCTGTGCTCCAACAAGCCCCACAAAGTGAAGATCATTTTTTTGTCGTCCCCAGGGTAATTTAAAGACCAACTTTAGTGGCGTATTTTCGCCCCCATCCTGTTTCACCAAGAACTTAAGGACCTTTCCATGGAACCTTTCGAACTGACCATTGCCCAAGCCGCAGAAGCTCTGCGCAATAAAAAACTGTCCAGTGTCGAACTCACCCAATCCGTATTGCAACGCATGGAGAAACTCGATGCCACCTTGGGAGCTTACCTCACCCCAACCCCTGAATTAGCGATCCGCCAGGCCAAGGCCGTCGACCAAAAAATATCCCAAGGCGACGCGTTACCACCGCTGGCGGGTATTCCCCTAGGGCTCAAGGATATTTTTATCACCCAAGATATCCGCACTACCTGTGCATCTAAAATTTTGGAGAATTTTGTTCCACCTTATAACGGAACCGCCGTCGAAAGATTAATTGCCCAAGAATATGTACTCACCGGAAAACTCAACATGGATGAATTCGCCATGGGGTCTTCCAACGAGACGTCCTTCTTCAAGAAGGTTCGCAACCCTTGGAACCTCGACACCATTCCCGGCGGCAGTAGTGGTGGCTCAGCGGCTGCCGTGGCCGCCAGGCTCTGTCTAGGGGCCTTAGGCACCGATACGGGGGGATCCATTCGACAACCTGCTGCCCTCACCGGGATCGTGGGCATCAAGCCCACATACGGTCGAGTTTCCCGTTACGGAGTCATCGCCTTTGCCTCCTCCCTCGACCAGGTGGGGCCGATGACTCAAGATGTACGGGATGCCGCCCTACTCTTACAAGCCATCGCTGGACACGATCCTCGCGATTCCACTTCCATGGATCTACCCGTTCCCGATTATTCCTTAGCCCTCAAAAAAGAAATCAAGGGAATGAAACTCGGTATTCCTAAGGAATATTTTCTCTCTGGATTAGATCCTCAAGTCGACCGAGCTCTACGTACCGCTCTAAAAACCTATGAATCCATGGGGGCTATTATCGAAGAGGTCTCTCTACCTCATACCGAGTACGCCGTGCCCACCTATTATATTCTGGCTCCAGCGGAGGCCTCCAGTAACTTGGCTCGCTATGATGGAATCCGTTACGGCTTTCGTCATCCTGATGCAAAAAACTTAATGGAAGTCTACAAAATGTCCCGCAGCTCGGGATTCGGTGCTGAAGTCAAACGACGCATTATGCTTGGAACCTACGTACTCAGCGCGGGGTATTACGACGCCTATTATTTAAAGGCACAGAAAGTTCGCACTTTGATCCGACAAGATTTTTTAGAGGCCTTTAAAAAAGTCGATGTGCTCCTCACTCCGACGAGCCCCACCCCAGCCTTTAAATTAGGGGAAAAAACCAACGATCCACTACAAATGTATTTAAGCGATATTTATACGATCAACGTCAATCTTGCTGGATTGCCCGGCATCAGTGTTCCCTGTGGATTTAGCGATAATACTCTACCCATCGGCATGCAACTCATCGCCGGTCCCTTCCAAGAAGAAAAACTTTTTCACGCGGCCTACGCATACGAACAAGCCACCGATTGGCATAAGAGGAGAGCGCCCCTATGAGTTCGGGAAAATTTGAAGTTGTCATTGGTTTAGAAGTTCACGCCCAACTCAAAACTTCTTCTAAAATCTTCAGCGGATCTTCCACCCAGTTTGGCGCTCAACCCAACAGTCAGACCGATGTGGTCACCTTGGGTCTGCCTGGAGTGTTGCCCGTACTTAATCGCCGTGTCGTTGAGATGGCGATTCTAGCGGGCCTGGCGACCCATTGTGAAATCGCGCGAAAAAGTGTCTTCGCCCGCAAAAATTATTTCTACCCCGATTTGCCTAAAGGTTACCAGATTAGCCAATACGAATTGCCTTTGTGCCAAAAGGGTCATCTCACCATCAAACTCGATGGTATTGAAAAACGCATCGGTATCACGCGCATCCATCTCGAAGAGGACGCCGGAAAACTAGTCCATGACCAAGGGGATCCCAGAATCAGTCATGTCGATCTCAATCGCGCCGGAACCCCCCTCATCGAAACCGTTTCCGAACCCGATATGCGTTCTCCCACTGAGGCAAGCGCCTACCTGCGACGCTTGCGAGACATCTTTGTCTACCTGGATATTTGCGATGGAAATATGGAAGAAGGCTCTTTTCGCTGCGACGCCAACGTGAGTCTACGTCCTGTGGGACAGCAAAAATTTGGTACCCGTGCCGAATTAAAAAACATGAATAGCTTTCGTAACGTGGAACGAGCCATTGAATACGAAATGCAGCGACAAGAGGCTTTGCTCTTAGAGGGAAAAGAGGTCATCCAAGAAACTCGCCTCTGGAATGCCGACAAAGGTATTTCCGAATCCATGCGTTCTAAGGAAGAAGCCAACGACTATCGTTATTTTCCCGATCCCGATCTCTTACCGCTCATCGTGGAATCATCCTGGATAGAAAATCTGCGCTCTCAACTCCCCGAATTGGGCCATGAAAAATCTCTGCGTTTCCAAAGAGATTATGGCATTCCCGAATACGACGCTGATGTACTGACAGCCGAGCGTGAAGTCGCCGAGCACTGGGAGGCGGCCCTGCGACTACTTGAAAAAAACGATCCCAAAAAGATCAGCAATCTCTACATGACTCACTTGTTGAAATTGCAAAAAGAGATTCCCGAAACCCTGACACGAATTACTCCCTCCGTTGCCGCCGAGGTATTGAACAAAACCGAAACGGGAGCCCTAAGCCTGAACATGGCGAAGGACATTCTCGATGAGGTGGCCGCTACGGCGAAATCTGTCGACGCGATTATCCAAGAAAAAGGCCTGGTGCAAATTAGCGACACCTCAACCTTAGAAGCCACCATCGACGAAATTCTAGAAAAAAATTCTGGAAACGTTCAAGCCTATCGGTCCGGTAAAGAAAAACTTTTTGGCTTTTTCGTAGGTGAAACCATGAAAGCTCTGAAAGGGAAAGCAAACCCCCAAGTGGTCAATGAACTGCTCAAAAAGAAACTGTCTCCTCCCTAGAGACGAGCCTCAACGCTCCTCGAAATCCCTCGTTCCGCATCGACGAGATTTTTGAAACAAAAACTTGCCGTTCGTAGAGGCTTTTTTCTGACCATGAATTGGTTTGAGGAATTTTTGAAAAAAATGGAGAAATGAAACCATGAATTTTTTCACCCTAAAATGGGATCAAGGCCAAGTGGTCATGATCGACCAGCGCCGTCTGCCTACGGAGGAGATTTACCAGCGCTATACCCAAGTCGAAGAAGTCGCTCTTGCGATCCGAGACATGGTGGTGCGCGGCGCCCCTGCCATCGGGGTAGCGGGAGCCTTCGGCATGGCACTGGCAGCACAAAACTCCCAAGCCACTTCGAAAGAAGCCTTTCTCCAGGATATCAATCGAGCCGCCGATTTCCTCATTTCCCAACGCCCCACTGCGGTCAATCTCCCTTGGGCTGTCAATCGAGTAAGAGCAGCTTTACAGAATTCAGAAAGTCATTCCGTCGAACAACTCCAAGATCAGACCATTCACGAAGCCCTGGCCATCTACGAAGAAGACATCGAAATGTGTCAACAAATGGGACGACATGGCGCAGCGCTGATCGAGGAGGAAAAAACCTATCTCACTCACTGTAACGCTGGGGCTCTAGCCACGGCAGGACAAGGCACGGCGCTTTCAGTATTTTATGAAGCTGCCCGTGCAGGAAAAAAATTTAAAGTATACTCCTCGGAAACCCGTCCCTTCCTCCAAGGCGCTCGACTGACTTGTTGGGAACTCATGAAAAATGGCATCGACGTCACTCTGATCACCGACAATATGGTGGGACACCTCATGGGGCAGGGAAAAATCCACGGAGTCGTCACAGGCAGCGACCGCATCGTAGCCAATGGTGATGTGGCTAATAAAATCGGCACCTACGGCGTCGCGCTTTTAGCCAAGGAACACCGCATCCCTTTTTATGTGGTGGCCCCCTCATCGACCGTCGATCTCGATACTCCCACTGGAGCCTCAATCCCCATCGAAGAGCGTCCCAGCCAAGAAGTTACTCATTTTTTTGGTAGCCCTTCGGCTCCCGCTGGAATTCAAGTCTTAAATCCTGCCTTTGACGTTACCCCCCACGGCCTGGTAGGGGCGATTGTTACGGAGAAGGGCATTGCCCGACCTCCCTATGAGTTCCATTTAAAGAATTTAGTGAAAGGTTAAAAACCCATGGTACAGAAGGTGGAGAAAATTTGGTTGGATGGAAAAATGATTCCCTGGGACGAGGCACAGGTCCACGTTCTCACCCATACCCTGCACTATGGCTTGGGCGTCTTCGAAGGAATCCGCTGCTACAAATGCCACGACGGCCGTTCTGCCATCTTCCGGCTACAAGAGCATATTGATCGACTCTTCGATTCGTCCCACATTCTTCTGATGAAAATTCCCTTTAGCAAAGAGCAAATTATAGAGGCCTGCAAAGAGATTTTTCGCGTCAATCAGTTGCCCGCCGGCTACCTTCGCCCTCTCGTATTTATGGGAGATGGGGAAATGGGGCTCTACGCCACCGGAAATCCCACTCGGGTCGCAGTCATTGCCTGGCCTTGGGGTACCTACTTGGGGGACGATGGTGTTAAGAACGGCATTCGCGCCAAGGTGTCTAGCTACACTCGACACCACGTCAATATTTCCATGACCAAAAGCAAGGCCGTGGGCAATTATCTCAATTCTATTTTGGCAAAACGAGAGGCCATGCTGGCAGGATACGATGAAACCATCATGCTAGACGCCCAAGGACATGTTTCCGAGGCTAGCGGAGAAAATCTTTTCATGGTGCGCAGAGGTAAGGTTTTCACCCCACCCACCACATCCGCCCTAGAAGGAATCACCCGAGAAGCGATTATGACTTTACTGCGCGATCAAGGCATCTGTGTGGAAGAACGCTATTTTTCCCGGGACGAATTGTATATCGCCGATGAAATATTTCTTACGGGTACAGCGGCGGAAATCACTCCCGTCCGAGAACTCGACAATCGCACCATCGGCTTAGGAAAACCCGGCCCCATCACCCAGTTGGTACAGAAGAACTTCTTCTCCATCGTTCGTGGCGAAAATCCAAAATACGAAGGATGGTTGTCTTATCTCTGAAAAAGCATTTTTGTCTCAGTTCAGACTCTCTTTGAAAAAGCGATGTAAGGTCTGTTCGGCTTTTTCCCGATCTTGCGAGGTCAAACTTCCCACGACTTCCTTATACCCGGGTTTGCGGTAAGGTCGCAGATTATTCAGCACCAAGGCGTTTCCCTGAGGTCGAGCCAGGTGCAGGTATTCGAAATGGTCGAGTTCCCGCACGGGCATACGGTTGAGCCCCAAGTAAACTCCGCCACAAGAAAAAATGGCTCCCTGCTCCTGCAGAATTTCCTGAGCCGGAACAGGAGCTGCTGCCGGACCTTGTTCCACTCTTCGACCACAAAGCACATGTTTCGAAAACGCCATGAAGCCACCTTTCCGCGGATGCCAGATCCACACCTTTGTAAGGTAGCAAGCAGTGTGCCATGAGAAGCACTACATTATGTACAAATAAAATCTTTTTATTTCAATATGTTGTAAAAAAACAGGGAGATAATCAAAAAAAAAGCCCATATTTCGTGTCAAAAAACCTCACCCCCGCTTCCCTAACGTCAAAGATTTGACAATTTTAGAGTGATTCTTGGATGCGTCGTGCCAGCTCAATCCCCACGCTCAAGGCCTGGGCAATGTCCTCCACTCGAGCTTCCCGAATTCCCTTCAGACTACCAAAGGTCTGAATTAGTTTTTGGCGACGCTGCTTCCCCACCCCCTCCACTTCGTCCAATGCCGAATGCAAGCTTCGTTTTTTTCTCAACTGGCGATGAGCTTGTAAACCAAAACGGTGGGCCTCATCACGCACCTGCATGAGAAGAAATAAAGCCGAGGAACGAGGAGGTAAAAACACCGGATCCTTACGCCCCAACAGAAAAACCCGTTCTTCACTCCGAGCACGGGGACCCGATTCAAGAGGGGACTGAGCCAAAAGCCGACTCTTAGCGAGAGCAATCAGATCTACTCCTTCGACACCTTCATCTCGAAAAGCCTGTTCGGCGGCATGCAATTGCCCCTTCCCACCATCAATGACTACCAAATCGGGCAAGGCCCAAGCCGACGTCTCTTCACCCTGCGCTCGCCGCAAACGACGCCTCAGCACCTCATAAAGAGAAGCAAAATCGTCAATGCCCTTGACCTGACGAATGTGAAAACGCCGATAGCCCGATGTGTCGGGACGTGCCGCCAAGAAAGTCACCCGAGAGCCCACGGTTTGGTCTCCCTGAAAGTGACTGATGTCGTAACACTCGATGCGATCAGGAAGCTTTTGTAAACCAAGCCGAGTTTGTAAATCTTCTAATACTCGATGGGAATCCTCTTGGTTTTTCATCTTCCTAGAAAAAGCCTCGGCAGCATTTTTTTGAATTCGATCCATCCATTGTTTTTTTTCGCCACGGAGAGGAGACAAAACTTTCACCCCATGTCCCGCCCTTTCCTCGAGCAATTCCGATAAATCTCTAGCAGCTTCCAATTTCAAGGGCAGGAGAATTTCTTGGGGAATCAGCAGGGTCGACGAATAGAACTGTAGTAAAAAAGAAGGGAAAAAGTCCTCATCGGACTCGAAGGACTGAAAACTATGAATTTGTGGATCCATCCATTTGCCGAAGCGAACCGGCATACAATAAACTAGAAGCTGTTCTCCCTCTCTATAAAATCCTAGGATATCTCGGTGAATCAGATCATGACTCACCACCCTCTGTCGTTCTTGGGTAAGCTCAATATCTCTGAGAAGATCACGGTAACGAGCCGCGGTCTCGAAGTCTTCTTGTTGAGAAGCTTGCTCCATTTTTTCCCGAGCCATTTTTTTCAAGCTATCGTTTTTCCCCTCTAAAAATAAACGCGCCTGCTCCACCAACTTTCCGTAGTCCTCTAGAGAGACTTTTTTCACGCAAGGAGCATCACAACGCTTGATCTGGTATTGCAAACACGGACGAACGCGATTTTTATATTCTCGGTCAGAACAAGTGCGAAGTCGGAAATGTCGTTCGATAAAATCAAGCACCTCCCGACAAGCCCCCGACGAGGTATAGGGACCGAAATACAAATTACCGTCCTGCCGAATTCGACGGGTGACATAAAAACGTGGGGCAGCATCTTGAATGGAGAGCTTGAGATTTAAAAAACTCTTATCATCCTTGAGTTCTATATTGTAGCGAGGCCGATGGTTTTGAATCAGGGTGTGTTCTAGCAATAGGGCTTCCTTGGGGGTATCGGTCAAGATGGGCTCAATATCCCTGACTTTCGACATCAGAAATTGCACCTGATAACGCCCCTTGGCTTCATGAGTAAAATAAGACAAAACCCTGGAACGTAAATGGGTGGCCTTCCCCACATATAAAATTTCCCCCTTAGAATCCTTCATCAAATAAACCCCCGGATTTTTGGGAAATTTTTTTACTTTGTCCTGCAATAAACTGGAACTCATAGTCACATTCACCACGCTTCAAATCCTCTCGCCACAGAAGCCAAACCTGAAAATCCACCGAGGGGCAAAAGAACCAATAGAATTGACCGAATTTTACAAAGATGTCATTAAAATCACCCGAAGCAATCCCCAAAACAAACTGCAGACCATAAAACTGCCATAGGGATTCTTAAGGGAAGAGGGTAACGACATGGCCTTGGAAGAATCCGGGATTCGCAAAATTGCAGAACTATTGCGTCAATCCCTTTATTATTTTTCCCTCTTGGTTCTAGCCATTTTGCTTTTTAAATTTAATTACCCTCTCACTCCTCCCGCTCAATTTCTCGTCAAAATCATCTGTTATTTCCTCATGGGCTTGTATGTTTTTCAAGCCTTCAGCCTAGTTCTCTATCGTGGCTTTCGTATCCTTCAAAGTTACGAACTCATCGTTAAAGTAGTAATTCTGGGTGCCCTCGCTATCACCTACACCCAACCCGACTTGGCGGCAGGCCTGATCATTCTTGAGGAGGTTTTTCGCGGCATCCGTCACTTCATGCGCACAGCTTCGGTGGCCCGCTTCTTCGATCGACTGCGCACCCAACCTGAACTCCTACTTTCCTCAAGCTTTGCCCTGATTATCGGCATGGGAGCCATCTTGCTCAGTCTGCCCGTTGCGACAGTGGGAAAACAAATTCTTTTCATTGATGCCCTATTCATGGCCACCTCGGCCACCTGTGTCACCGGACTTGCGGTTTTAGATACAGGCAGTTTTTTCACCCCTTTTGGACAAGCTGTCTTAGTACTGCTTATGCAATTGGGAGGACTGGGAATCATGACCATGTCGACTTCACTGGCCATGGTCATCGGTAAACGACTAAGTATTCGGGAAAGACTCTTCATGCAAAACGTGATGGAGGAAACCGATTACCAAGAATTTAGACGAATTTTAGGCAGCATCTTCAAAATGACCTTCATCATCGAAGGCATCGGGGCATTGCTCTTGACAGGCCGATTTTACATTGAGCAACGCGATATTTTTAAATCCATAGGTTTCGGTCTTTTTCACTCGGTCAGTGCCTTCTGCAATGCAGGCTTAGGTCTTTTGGCTAACTCCTTCGAAAATTATTACAGCGACCCCCTTGTTAACCTTACCATAAGTTTTCTCATCATCTTGGGAGGATTGGGTTTTTCCGTCGTCCATGGTTTGGCGGCTTACCAATCCCAGCCTAAACCACGACAAATGAACCTTCACCTTAAAATGACCCTAAGCGTGACCCTCATCCTGTTGTTCGGAGGTACCCTCTTTATTTTTCTGACAGAATATTCAGGATCCCTAATCCATATTTCCTTAGGAGAAAAACTTTGGGTCAGCTGGTTCCAGTCGGTCACCTTGCGCACCGCGGGATTTAACACTTGGAACCTCACCACCTTTTCCTCTGCTACCCTTTTCATGATGATGATCTTTATGTTCATTGGAGGGTCCCCCGGATCCACAGCAGGCGGAATCAAAACCACAACCGTGGGCGTGCTATTTTTTACAGTCCGTTCCATGATTTCGGGACGAGAAAACGTGCAAGCCTTTCACAGAACCATTCCTTGGGACATCATTCGTAAAAGCATTTCCATCACCTTCATTGCGGGGGGCATTGTCGTCGTGGGATTTCTTGGATTGGCCATGATAGAGCCTTTTTCCTTTCAAGAAATTCTTTTTGAGGTCGTCAGTGCCTTCGGCACAGTTGGCTTGAGCTTGGGAATCACCCCCAAGCTTTCTTCATTTGGAAAGCTCATCATCATCAGCTTGATGTACATGGGACGCATCGGCCCACTCACCGTGGCCCTACTCATGGCAAAGCAAAAACCTGGAAAAGGATATGACTTGCCTACAGGAAAAATCGTGGTAGGTTGAGCCCCCTATGAGCCAAATCGCCGTGATCGGACTGGGTACCTTTGGCTATAAAATCGCCACTACCCTGGCCTCCATGGGGGCCGAAGTCATTGCCATCGATATCAATCCCAATCTGGTCGAAGACATCAAGGAAAGGGTGCACCACGCAGTCATCGCTGATTCCAGCGACGAAAAAGTGTTACGCTCTATCGGTGTGCACGAAGTCGATGCTGCCGTAAATGCCATCGGCGAAAATGTCGAAGTGAGCATCATGACGACGGCTATCTTACGACGTTTGGGGGTAAGTAAAATCATTGCCCGCGCCATCTCCCCGCTCCACGCAGAAGTCCTCCAAGAAATTGGCGCTAGCAGAGTGGTACAAATTGAAGAACAGATGGGCGAACAGGTCGCACGTAGTTTGGTTACTTCCAATGTTTTTCAGCATATTGCCTTTCCGGCGGGATATACTTTGATCGAAATCGCAGCTCCACGTTCTTTCATCGGAAAAACCTTAAAGGGAGTCGATTTACGGGGAAAATACGGAGTTCTTTGCGTTGCCATTCAAAGAAAGGTTCCCGCCATTGATGATAAAGGCCACTCACTCATGAAAACCGTGGTCCAACCCGCCCCCGATCCAGCTGATAAAATCCACGAAAACGACACCTTGGTTCTCGTGGGTGCCAACGAGGGAATCGAAAAAATCATGGAGGCCAAGTGAAACGCTGGACGATAGCCAACCGGATTCAAATGAGTTTTGTCGCCGCTATCGGCATGGTCTTACTCATTGGCTTTCTCTCTTTTTATTACATCAACCAGTTGAACAAAGGATTGGAACGGGTGGTTCAAGAGGATATCCGCCTGGCCCGCCTTACCGAGGAGATAAAAAACACCACCTTTGAAATTTTTCAACAGGAACGCCGGATCCTCGCGGAAAGCGCAGACCCGCAAAAATTAGCCGACATCCTCAATCTAACAAAAAACCTTAAAAGTCTTACCCAACGGGCAAGTGACTTTAGCCTTAAACAAGAAAACATCGATCGATACAACGAAATCAAAACTCTAACAGAAGACTATGAAACAGCCCTGCAAAAATTACTTCTCAATCCTGATTCTACGCAGGAAAAAAATATCATTCGGGAAAAACTAATCAAAATCAGTTCCCTCAATCGACAAATCCAACTCGACCGCTATAAAGAACTCGATCTCCATCAAAAACAAGTGGCTCATCTAAGCAGTGAAGCCCAGCGCAACATGATTATTGTGGTATTACTGATGCTGTTGAGCGGATTGGCCCTGGGGTTTGTCGCCCCAAACTTGGTGGTGACCCCCTTCAAAAAAATGGTTCAAGCCATCAACGAAGTTCGTACGGGAAAACTCAATATTTCCATCCCTGTCGATGCCGATGATGAAATCGGCACGCTGGCCAAGTCACTCAACAATATGATCTACGAACTCAAAGAGTTCGACGAAATGAAAATCAAAAGAATCGCTTTTGAGAGGCGTCGCTTTGAGACTTTGGCCAATATGGTCGATTATGGCGTCATGGTGCTAAAACGAGAAGGAGTCATTGAATTTATCAATAGCCAGCTTTATCTGCTGCTCGGTTTGGACACTGGAGAAATTGAAGGATATCGCCTCGAACATACCCCCTTACCCCAAAGCATCAAAGATCTCTGCTTTGAATGCCTCAATACCAAAGAAAAAATAGACAATCGGGAGATGGTACTTCACCTCAAAGATAGAAAAGGCTCGCCTCTCACCATTGAGCTTCTGGTCGATACCTCCATGGTAAGAACCCATGACGGCACCATCGTTAATATTGTGATTACCTTTGAAGAGAAGAAAGCCCATCTCAATTCTTCCCACTTCGCAAGACTCGTCAGCAAAAAGGACGAATGAGTCTACTCTAAAACTCGCAAAAGTTGTGAGCTCAAATCTAAAACCAAGTCCGTTAATTGAAAGGAATCCTCCTCGCCCAAGAACTCAGTCACAATGGGATCGGGAAGCACGGACAAATTTAGCTCAGTAGCCGTCAAGGCCTCTCCGGTGAGTGACAACTCACCGAGAAAAATCCCCTCTTGCTGACCCAAAATTAAATTAGCGGGAAATTCAATCTGATGCTGACGCCCACCAGCATTATTGTTATGTTTGTAAAGGATGCCCTCGCCCTGTTGTCCTGGCACTAACGAAACTTCTATAACCTGCCCCTCGAAATCTTGGTTTGCAGCAGAGAATGCCGTCACGACGACCAGTAGGGCATCCCCCGACTCTCGAACCACAACGAGATGAGCGCTTCCCTCTAGAGGTATTTCCTCCACACTTCCATCTCCGATGGAGGTTTTTTGCAAATTGCCCGTCACACCGAGGCCAAACCCCTCGGTCACTACGGATCCCCCACCACAGGCAGAAATAAAGCCCATCGCGGTAATAAAAAACAAACCTCTCAGACGACCCTTGATCGAACTCATGAAAGCCTCCGGGATGAATTGGATAAATTCCTTTAAAGAAATATCCATGGAAATGGCAAGAAGGACTTTCACAGCGGCGCAAGCGCCTACGCTCCGTTCAACGTCTCATTTTTGTTAACCATTTACGACAGAAAAGCCTCGAACTTTCAGCGCCGACCATCTGGCGTCTATTAAACCGCCATCAAAGCCGTTGAAGCGATATCGAAGCAAGCGAGAGCTTCAGAAATACAGTCGACCTATACCGGAAGACCGGGTTCAAATCGATGTGACAAAGATTAAGAAAGGCATTGATCAGTTCACTGCTATTGATGATTGTACGCGCCTGAAGCTACTTCGCTTGCTCCCGAATAAACGGCTCCAAAACGCTTCTCGTCCGCTTAATAAAATACGAAGTGAGACCTTATCGCCCCCCCTTTGACAAAAGGTTTCCTGGTCTAAGTTTTTAGTCATAGATTCTGAAACGCCAAGTATCGTTTGGGATACTCTCAAGAATTTGCTAGAAACAGCCTCCTCACACACATATTTTTTTGGAGGTCCCCATGGGTCGCGGTCTTCTTTTGTTTTCTTGGACGTTCCTATCCCTATTGGTTTCTGGCCTCGCTTCTGCCCAAAGCCAAAATCGCGTGGAATTTATTCTCGATGTTTCTGGCTCCATGGCGGCCGTGGCCGGTGGCGAAAAGAAAATAGACGCCGCGAAACAAGCGATTCAAAACGCTGTCGCGGGAATTCCCGACGGCACCACCGTGGCACTGCGGCTCTACGGGCATCGTGTTCCCAACCAGAACAAAGCCGAATCTTGCAAAGACACCGAGCTAGTCATTCCCTTTGGACCCATTCAAAAACCCGCATTTCTAGGGGCGGTTACCCAGGCCATGCCCTTGGGGCAAACTCCCATCGCCTATTCACTAGAAGAGGCCGCGAAAGATTTCGGCGCGCTGCAAGATGAAACCGCCATGATTATTTTGGTGAGCGACGGCGCCGAATCTTGCGGCGGTGATCCCGTGGCCGTGGCCAAGGCGCTCAAGGCCAAGGGTTTCAACGTGCAAATTCATACCATCGGTTTCGATGTGGATGCCACAACCCGCGCCCAACTCATGGCCATCAGCGAGGCTACGGGCGGACAATACCAAGACGCCAAAGATACGGCGGGCCTCACGCAGTCGCTACAAGAACTCACGCAAAAGGCCCTGCTTATTCAAAAGCAAGGGCCCACCGTGTACGGCGAAGCGATTCGCGGCGGCGACACTTATGAAAGCGCCGTAGCCCTCCCTATCAATAAATTGCTGCACCTCGATCATCACCAACGCAAAGGTCAGTACGATTATTTTTATTTGGACCTCAAGGAAGGCCAGTCGCTGCAAGCGTTTTTTCAAACGGCGGAATTCGGCATCGAGATCAACGACGCCAATCAAACCAAAGAAAATAAAATGCCCTACCACGGCATGGAGATTCACAATGCCGAACGGCAGCGCATGGAAAAAGAAACCATCATCGGCGGTCCCAATGTCAAAAAAGAATTGGGTATCTCCGTGGGTCAAGGTCAGGCGGGGCGTTATTACATTTTGGTGGGTAACGATTACGATCCACAACACATGAACAGCCCCTTTCAAGTCAATTTGGTAGAACGCTTCGATGCGGGCAGTTCGGGTGACGCGGGCGATACGGAGGCCCAGGCCCTGCCTATTCCAACTGGAAAATACACGGCCTACCTGGGACCTAACGATCGCACCGACACTTACAAACTGACGACTCAAGCGGGCGTGAGTTACGACATCAAGGCTCGAGGCAAAGACGGCAAGATTCAATTTCAAATGACCTTGATCGATGGCGACGGCATACAGCTTTTGCAAAGCTCATCACCCAATGAGGGGGCCGTGGTCAAAGCCGAGGGCGTTTCCCTACCCAAGGGTGGAGATCTTTTTATTAAGCTCTCTAATACCTGGTCGAGCGTTCCCGACGTGGCCTACGATTTTGAAATCACCCCGGCGGGTGCTGCTCTCCCAGCGGCCACGCCTGCGGCGATTCCCTCGGCACCTGTTGCGGCGCCTGTCGTCACAGCGCCTGCGCCGCAAACACCGACAACTCCGAATTTCAACACCGCATCGACTCCAAACACAACGACACCCAAGACCACGGCACTGCAAGATTCCCACGCCGTGTGTCAGCTCGTGAAAGGCCTGCCGTTTTTTGAAAAGGCCAAATTGATTTTCTTCTGGATGGGTATCCCACTTTTTGCCGGATGGCTAGTGGGCATGATTTGGGGTTACATTAAAGGGAGAAAAGCGGGGCGACGTAAGGCCTTGTCTTAAACACTCGCTGGCTTAACCTCAACTAAGCCGCGTCT
>DALYEU010000024.1:0-29108 GCA_031972375.1 bacterium
TGTGTGGGATGGGGGAGGGGAAGGTGCATTCCAGTGTATCCCTACCTTGAGCGCCTTACCTCTTTCCCTCCCACCGTTTTTTACAGCGAGGAACTGGATGAGGGGCGGGTCATTGCGTTTTATTTTCAATGCTCCAATTGGGTCGCAAAAAAATTCTAGGGGATAACTTTTATTTCAGAGGATAATTCCCCCACGAAGGGGGAATTTTTATGCCGATTTTTCTGCGAGTATTTTGGGGATTTCTTTTCACTTATTTTGGCGTGTGGGCTGTCTTACCGACGCAAGTTTTTGCGGGGCAGGGTTGTAGGGCCGTGCAGGTGAACTGTGAGTGTACTCGTCCCGACAAAAAATTTACTTTGCCCCATCAAAAGGTGGGTAAGGTCAATCCAGGAGACGTGGGGGATTGCCGTTCTAAAACTTATATTGATGAATTTTTAAAAAACTACCCTCTGGTGCCTTGTTTGCAAGAGGGGGGAGTGAGGGACCCGCGTCAGGGTCAATCCCATTGTGAGGCGACTTGGTCTTGTGAAGAGCCCTGCGATAACCCCATTTAGGGGCTATCGCAGGGGGACAATATTTTACAGGGAGAGTTGCAAAGCCATCAGAATTTCATCCCAATTCTCAGGCTTCCTTAAGTCAGAACTCTGTTCCAAATGTAGAAATACGTGACTCGCATTGGCTGCGTTACTTGAACACACATTATTGCTACCATTGAGATAGCGCCCCTGTAGGTTCACCTCGGCACAAAGCGAGCTGTCGTCGTCCCCAGCTCTGTTGCAACTACGTATGTCCTCTCCAGGGAAGAGGTTCTCTAAATTTGTCGCAAAGCGGTTGACCAAGACATTGTTGGCGGAGTC
The DNA here is from genome assembly GCA_031972375.1 of bacterium. Taxonomy (GTDB): domain Bacteria; phylum UBA10199; class UBA10199; order DSSB01; family DSSB01; genus DALYDW01. Next base: position 858 of record DALYEU010000024.1, read on the forward strand.
TGCGGTTGTTCCATTGGAAAGAATGGCGAACGCATCGACTGACTTAAAACCATGCAATTGAATAAACCTTGAGGGCATGAAATCTGCTATGGTCTGAGTGACGCGGTGAAAATAGTTCGCCGGATAATGGCAAACATCAGAGACGCGGAAGTTGGGACCACCACAGACCTGGGTCGAACCATCACAATCGGTAAAGTCAGCATTGGCACACCGGTGGGTTCCTGCAACCATGAAGGACTTGGCGTTTAGTTCAGCAAACAGATAGGCCCCTTCTTCTAGAGTATATTCCTCGTATTCAAGGTGAGGGGATTGAATAATCACGTCCGATGGACTGGAAAGATTAAAAAAGAAAGTGCCACCATTATTGGCGTTATGTACCAGAGCGACTCTCTTCTGCCCATTAGAAGTGATGTTGTAGAGGGTGTAGTTGACTGAGTCGAGCAATGTCTGTTCCGGTGTTTTACCTGAAAGAAGCTTTTGGATGATAGTCGTCATGTCATCCAGTTGTTGTTGGCTGGGTTCGATAAAGGCTTCCGAATCCTTATCTGGAACATCCAAGTCGTTAACAATATCGTTGAAGGTGCTTCGGGGTAGATAAGAAAATGGGTCTGGAGACTGAATATCACTGGGGGGATTTAAGCCCTCTCTCACTTTAACAGGCGCTGTTCGACCGGAGGAGTAAAGTTGAGTGGGTATAAAAAAAGTGGAAAGCAGGCTAATGGCCATGATTGAAAGAACACGTTTTATCATAAGAATCCCCGGAAAATTTATTTATTAAAAGACGAATTATACGTTATGTGCATTTTAATGTTCTTGTTTTTTTGAGTTACAAGCAAAAAAAAGCACATACTTTCCTAGCTAACCCTAGCTGAGCTGTAAAGGCCCATAAAAAAACAGTCTTTCACTTCGGATTGACGAAGTTGGGGGAGCGAGATAGGCGCTCTTTTAAAAATCGAAACATTTCTGAGAAATATCCGATAGTTCAGTGGTTGTTGAGAGTGGGCCGCTTTGGTCAATAGTTTTGGTAATTTCAGTGTTCCAATTTTTCAGCTAGGTTTCCCTGTATGACGCCTCCCCACATTCGCTCCACATCTCCACTTGAGCATAGAAGCAACCCCGAAGCGCCTGACGCAACTGTGGAGGGACCTCTTCCTCTTGGCTCAGAAAAAGCCTCTCCTCCCGTTACTGAGCCTAAAAACCAAGAGCAAACGGCGGACGACGAAGAAGGAGCCAATTCCTGGCGGCGGGTCATGTGGTTTGAGTTACCTTTATCGTTAGTTTTGGAGGCTGGGGTTGGACCGAAACGTTTTGGAATAGATTCAGAAAAAAATAACCGGCAGGTCGGGGTCCATGTGCAGCCGGCCCTTGTGTTGCGAGATGGGCTGGCGGGGCGAAGACCTGACTCGGGTGTCTATCGCTTGCCCAAGATTTTTAACTTGGGGGTGGATCTAGCGGCGGCTTTAAGTTTTCCCGGCCAAGGCAGCCGGGCCTTGAGTTTGGACGAGGTAGAAGCCGCTCATGGTGATTACATTGATTCCATTGATCCGGTGGAGGGGGGGACCCGTACCCTGATCTCCGGACAGCGATTGAGTACCTCTTCGTGGATATTCTCGGGAGCTGTTTACGCAGGATTTTTGTGGCGTTTGGGTGGGGCTGGGAGAGTTTGGTTGGGGCCCCAAATGCAAGGCGGGGTTCAGGGAAGTGAAGTCTATCTTTCCGATGAAGCCCATTTGCATTCGAAAAATCCTGAGGCTCCTGCCGTGGGAAGCTTGGGGCCCGTAGAGCTCCATGTGAGTGAGGCCGATATTCATTTAGAAAAAACCAGCACCACAAAGCAGGTCCGTGGCTTTCTAGGGGCTGGTTTACAGCTTAGGGCGGGCAATTTGGCGGGGAGTATGTTGTTGAATGTGGGGTGTCGTGTCTTGATTCATCCCAATGGGATCGAACCTATGTTGACGGTGGGGATCGGTGGTAACATGGGCTTTGGACATCGCAGGCGAGACTAAGACGTTACGGTGTTTTTTAAGCAATGATTGCAAACGGATGCCCTTGGTTTAGCGCAGCGCAGATTCTACAAATAGCAGGCAGAACAACAGTAAATTAACGAGGTGTCCGATCCAACAGATTCGGCATTCTAGCCCTTCTCGTATGAGATAGCTCCCTAGGTACAGACTCATCCCTAAGGCGAAGCACGCCCCGAGTTGCAAGGGAGCCAAAGGCCAATTCAGCCAAAGACCAATTCCGACTACAGAATAAAAAACCAATCCTAATGTTGCGTTCGGAATTCCAAGTAATGCGGCTTGGGCACTACGAAAGAGTACTTGGCATCCCCCCATTTCCCGCTGACAGATTTGTGGTCCCGTAAGGAAACTGGGCAAAACACGGTAACGACCGTACAACGCGCTAGCGGCGCTTAGCCATCCAACAAGGCTGATCAGAATGCACAGTAGCTTGATCATGGATATGGCCTGAAATTTTTCAATTTATTCTCCGACGATCTTTCCGAGCTTCTACCCTACTCTCCATGGAAGGGAAAATCGATTTTGGATTCAAATAAGTGCACTTTAGGATTCTATTCGTAGCAAGGCTTGGGAGGAGGAATGTTTTCTGCCTCTCTCTAAAACCCTCTTTTTGGATTTTTTAGGGGGTGAGGGGGTTAGGTATTCAGAATTTCAGCCCCGGAGTTTCGGAAAAGGACTGCCAGTATGATCTGTCAGTGGATTGCATGAAACTTACGGGATTTCTTAGGACATTTTTTTGAGAAGAGCCTCTGGATTGATGATGGAAGTAAGTGGGGGCACAGGGCAGGGGGGAGGGGTTTCCACAAGTTTCTTGATCTTAAAAATATTTTCCACTTTATAGCCGGACCATGGCTAAAGTTCCTACCATTACCTCTGCTAGCAGCGCCGAATATTTTTCGAAAAATCTCCAGCAAGTGGGTTTTTCTTCTTATACGAAGGCCGCGTTGACCACCATCAAAGAGGCAGTCGACAACTCTCTGGATGCTTGTGAGGATGCCGGTATTTTGCCGGAAATTTTTGTGACTATCGAAAAAGTGGGAGAGGGTACGGCGAAAAACGCGGATTCAATTCGTGTTCGTGTCGAGGACAACGGTCCAGGCCTTGAAGTCGAAGATGTGGTGAAGGTCTTTGGTGAATATTTGGCCAGTTCTAAGTTTGGACGCGGTCGTTGTAGTCGTGGGCAGCAAGGGATCGGAATCTCGGCGGCCACAACCTGGGCTCAATTGACAAGTGCGCGTGGGGCCACCATCCTTACGAAGACCGTTAAAATGCGCAAGGCCGTCCAATGTATCGTTGAGGTGGATATCAAGCATAACCGCGGTCTCATGAAGTCTAAGGAAAGTCTTGATTGGCACAAGCCCCATGGCTTGGTTTGTGAATTTGTCATCGATGCGCGGATTCAGCTCAACGGTGAAGGTGGCTTGTTAGCCTATCTGAACGGCACCACTTTGGTGAATCCCCACTTGAGTTTGCGTTATAAGATTCTCGACCAGGAGGAAGTTTTCATTGAGCGAGTGACGGAGCAAATCCCTCAAATTCCGGAGGCCACGCCACCCCATCCTCATACGATGAAATTAGGGGAGTTCATCGCCCATTCCCATCTCTTTGGACGGGTCTCTGTGGGGGCATGGTTGAAAAAGGGTTTTTCCCGAATTTCCGATGGGGTTTTACAGGAAATGAGACGGGAGGGACTTTCCCAGTCCTTGATCGATACGAGTGTCGATAAAATCAAGGAGGAGGATTTCAAAAAAGTCTTTGCGGCACTGCAAAAAGTGAAATTGATGGCCCCTTCTACCCATTCTGTTTTGAGCATTGGTGAGGCGGCCTTGGCAAAAAGTATCCAACGGGTCGGGCAGGTGGATTTTTTCTCTGTAGTTTCTCGGAAGCCGGCAATTTGCGATTTTAAGCCTGTTTTAGTGGAGGTCGCCATTGCCCGTTTATTGGATCGCAAGGTTGAAGACGAACCGGTGACCTTGCTCCGTTTTGCCAATCGAGTGCCCTTGCAGTTTGATAAGTCCGCCTGTGCCATGACTCAAGCCGTTGTATCCGTCAATTGGCGTTCCTACGGCCTCAATCAGCCCAAGTCGAGTTTGCCCATGGGCCCCTATATTATGGCAGTGAGTGTGGTCTCGCCTTTTATTAAGTTCAAGAATGCGTCGAAGGAAACAGTCGATGCCAGTGATGAACTTGTGGAGGAAATTCGTCGTACTCTCATTCAGGCGGGGCAACGCCTTTCAAAATATATTCGGCGTGAGACGAAGGAAGCCGATTTAGAGAAGAAACGACAGCATATCGAAATGTTTGCCCCTATTTTAGTGGACGGGGCTTGTCGTATCACCCGCTCCGCTAAAGATAGGCGGGCGAAGGCCTTGGAGGGATTGGCCAAGATCTTGGGGCGTGATGCGGCTTTGGCTGAACAAGAATTGCAGATTGCCATTGAGCATGCAGAGGCGGCTGTGATGAAGATGGAACAGGCGGGAGGGATTCTTCCCTCGGTCGAGGTATTGCCGGAATCCTCTTCAAAATCCAAAAAGGTTCGTTCGTCTTCCAATGCAACTCGCCCTTCCCCTTCGGAAAAAAAACAGGAAGAGCTTTTCCCTGAGATAAAAGCTTCTTCACAGAAAAAATCCTCTCGAAAAAAGAAGTGACGTTATGGCCAGCGATGTCGATGTTAAAAAACTTTCCGTTGAGATGTGCGAGCGTTTATTGCGTGATCTGGAGCGTGCTCGACGTCCAGTGTTATCGGCGACGAAATGTTCTTTGGATAATTCCTTCTACGATCCAAAGGTGGGATATCTCACCCCCGGAGACAAAAAGGTCGCCACCGAACTTAATGTGAGTTCGGTGCAAAAAATGTCTCGAGCTGTTTTTATGCTTGAGTTGATTTTGCGCAATTTAGAGGTGGGGGCTACCAATACTAAACGTGAGCTTTATTATATTTCCAAAGGCGAAATAAAACACGATCCGGCCCTGAAGCCCTTGGATTTTGACGATCAAGATGAGAGTGATGCCATTATCGATTTTATCTGTGAAATGATGGAGTGTTATCGAGAGGATTTGAACTGTTTTGCCAACGACCGGGGCGGGCAGACTTACAGCCAGCATTTGGTTGTGACAGAGACTTTGCCCGATGGAACCAAAGCCACCATCGATCTTTCAAGTTTGGGGACTTCCCCCTTTCAGCCTAAGAATCGTCCACAGAGTTTAAGATTAAAGGCAAAAAACAAAATTGATTTTTGTTTGATTGTCGAATCGGAAGGTACCGCCAACACGCTGGTGAATAGCGGTTTTACGAAACGGCATCCGGTTATCTTATTGGGGGCTCAAGGCGTCCCTTCCAATGCGGTTCGAGGTTGGACAAAACTCATTCAAGACGAACTCAAAATTCCTTGTTATTTTTTCGGCGATCTCGACGCCTATACGATCCAGAATATTTTTCGAACTTTAAAAGCGGGATCGGCGGCCAGTTTAATCCGCAATGCAGACTTTAGTGCTCCCGATGTTAAATTTTTAGGGGTGTTGCCTGAGGATATCAAAAAATACGATTTGCCCGATTACGGAGTGAAAGAAAACGACGCTTCCGAATCTCGTGCTCTGAAAAAGGCCCGAGACGCTTTACAAAACGATCCCTTTTTCAAAGACAAAAAAAATAAAGGGCTGGCGGACATCTTGCGCTGGTTGATTCAGAATAAGAGACGTTGCGAGCAGCAATCCTTTTTTTCGGTGAATCCTCGTGACCCCTTGACCCCTGAGAAGATCATTCTCGACAAAATCAAACGAAAAAATTTCGTATGAGTCCTTTCTGGATTTTGGTTTTTCCAAAGGGCCCCTGAAGGTTTAATCGCTTCGAGGGCTTCAAAGAGGAGTCCCCCTGGATCGATTCCAGGGAGACTTCAATCATTTACTTCTGTCCCTTTTGTTCTTGAGCGCACTTACAATCCTTGCAGTCGGCATGTTCGCATTGGCAGGTCTTGACTTTGCCTTTGGCGCAGGCCTTGCTGCAACTCGTATCGCAAGAGCAATGTTCTCCGGCGAAGGTTGGGGCTGAGAAAAACACCGATAAAACTACGAGAGCTAATAACTTTTTCATAAAAAATCCTTTTGATTAGAGTTGAGGTGTCTTTTGCTCAATAATACGACCATGTTTGACCTTTTGTGACCCTTGGCTAGAAAATTTTTTTTGTTTTCATGGTCACAAATAAAGGAGCGGTGTCGTATTCCATGGTGAATTTGCAAGAGACCGACGAAAATTTAATGTTCCGTTATCGGGAAGGGGAGGAATCGGCCTTTACTCAGCTTTATGGTCGATATCGGGCGCGTCTCTACGGTTACTTACGAAAGCGCGGGCTTGAGGGTGCTTCCTTGGAAGACGTTTTTCAAAATGTTTGGGTTCGATTGCATCGTGCTCGATTTCGTTACGATCCCCGCTTTAAGTTTTCCGCTTGGATTTTCGTGATTGCCCGTAGTGTCATGGTGGATGCGCTGAGAAAAGAAGGGCGTCTCAAGAAGAGTTTAGAGTCTTTTAAACAGCTTGAGGAATCGGAGCTTTCGTCGACCGAGGCTTCCTTGGAGATTCCGTGGCGGTCGCTGAGTGAAAAGGATCGAGAATTATTGGAGTGGCGCTACGAAGAGGAAGCTGATTTCGAGGAGATTGCTGAGCGTCTCGGTGTGAATCCGGTCAGTGTAAGGCAGCGTGTTTCCCGTGCTTTGAAAAAATTACGAAAAGAGATCTCAAAGAAGGATGCATGAAAAAAGAGTTTGAACAATTTATGTGCTGTGCTGAGCAAGAGCCCCCCGAGTCTTTAAACCAACGGGTTTTGGCGGGGGTGTGTTGCGATCTGGCAACGAGCCGGCCCGTTTTGCTCTTTAAATCGGTTTTAATTCATATTTTGGTGGCTGCCCTTACCTTGAGCTTCTGTCCTCAATTTAATGTGGGCCCCATGGGTGAGGGAATAACAAGCGCACTTTATGCGTTGATGAGGTTGCATCCCTTATTTTGTGCGGCATTTTGCGGTTCGATCTTTTTGGGATCCAGTGCCTTGGCCTTGGTGCTTGTCTTAAAAAAATCTGAGTTGGCGGTATTGCGAAAAGAATCGTGGTGGATTTACTCCCTGCTAGCCAGTTTTTCCCTGAGTTTTTTTATGATCGTGGGAACTCCCTTGCAAGGGCACTACAATGGTGGATTTTTACTGACCTGGATTTTGGCCGCCTTGGCTTCAGCTTGGTTGGTCACTCGCATCGGTTCGGGCCTAAGACTTCCCGCCTGGCGGCACTCTTTTTAATCAGTTTTTGAAAAAAAGACCCTGGTCATGCTCCTTTCATGGCGTCCATCATAATACTGAAAAATTCTCCGGATCCTGGAAGATTTTGTCCCCCATCCACGACGATGCGGCTTCCTGTGATGTAGGTTGCCATGGGTGAGGCTAGAAAAACACAGGTTTGGCCGATGTCATCCAGATTGCCAAAACGTCCGAGGGGGATCGTCTTAACTAATTTTTCTCCCAAGTCGCCCGGGGCTAGACGTTTCATGCCTTCGGTGCCTTCGATAGGACCCGGGACAACGCTATTACTTCGGATGCCGTAACGCCCCCATTCCAAAGCTAAATTTTGCATCAGGTTGTCGATGCCCGCCTTGGCCGCTCCCACATGGGCTTGGAGTGCATAGGGAATCATTGCCTGACCTGCTGAGATAAAAATCACGCATCCTCGGGTCGCCTTGAGTTGTTCAAAGGCAGCTCGACTGGTGTTGAAGGCCCCGAGTAGATCGATATCGATGACTGATTTAAAACCATTGGGGCTCATCGCTTCTGCGGGGCAAGGAAAATTTCCTGCAGCGCCGCATACCAAGACATCAATCGGCCCCAAGTTTTTTTGAGTTTGCTCAATCGCCGTTTGGAGTTGATCGTAGTTTCGCACATCAGCGCATTGGGTGTGAACCTGGGCCCCCAAAGCTCGAAGCTCTTCGGCCGCAAGGTTTAATTTTTCTTCGGTGCGTCCGCAAATACTGAGATTAGCTCCAACGGCCGCGAAGTTTTTGGCGATGCCTAGGTTGATTCCGCTGCCACCCCCAGTGACGAAGACGGTTTTATTTTTGAACAAAGAGGAAGGGAGGTAGTCGGTGATTTTCATAAGGGGCTCTTTCTGAAGTAAAAAATGGCTTAACTTTGTTTAGAGGTCAAAGACTGTAGTATGAAGGTATAGCTCGGATAGCATTTTTGATAGAAGGGCATGGCCTGCAAAGATTCTTGCCAGTTTTTTAAACGTGGATAGGAAGATAAATCGATTGAAGCTATTTCTGCCGGGTCTAGGGCGGAGAGCAGTGCAAAATCGGCCAGGCTCATTTCTGCTCCGGAGAGAAAATTATTTTTTTGCAATTGAGCTTCTAAAACGGGGAGAAAACGATCCAGTAACGCTAACCCTTCTTGGAGAGCCCGTTCGTCTTTTTCCAACTTCATAACGCCATAGGCCGCACGGTTGATAAAAACCTTATTTAAGGCAGTGGCAACGTGAAGAGAAGAGAAGTCCAGCCATTGATCGACGAGCGCCCTTTCTTTAAGGATTTTTGGGTAAAAAAGAGATTGGGTCTTGTCGGCGAGATAACGGAGTATGGCGTTGCTTTCGAAGAGGATGAAATCTCCGTCGACCAGTACGGGAACCTTCCCAGCGGGATGAAGCTTTAAGTGACCCGGACCACGATGCTCTCCTACCATCATGTTCACAGAATGGTACTCGTACTCTAAATCTAGAGCATAGGCGAGAAAGCGTACTTTATTGCTAGGGCTGGAAAAATCATTACCGTAAAGGGTGATCATAAGGACCTCCTGATGGGTAAATTTGCGGAATCCAAGGCAAACGAAGTCTCAAAAGAAACCTCATGATTCCTATAGAAGAAAAATCGAAAAAGCAAAAAAATCCGCTTCTGCAAAAATAAGACGAGCCATTTTTTTATTGCTAAGCCTGGTTCACTCCTTCCACAATTCTCACCCTATTCTTACCGGCACAGTTTTTATGATTTTAGTTTCAAGAGTTCTATTGGCCATCTTCGCTCTGGTTGCGGCTATTTCATGTTCGTCTTCTGTTACGAGTACTGCAGGAGCGAAGAATCAGGAGACTCCTCAGGGAATGAAGTGGATTCCTGCGGGAGAATTTTCCATGGGGACAGACGATCGTCGCAGTATGCCCAACGAGCGGCCAGCGCATCGTGTGAAGGTGCACGGTTTTTGGATCGATCAGTCCCCGGTGACCAATGCCCAGTTTCAAAAATTTGTAGAAGCGACCCGTTATGTCACTACAGCGGAGCGCCCCCCAGATTGGGAAAGTTTAAAAACACAATTGCCTCCGGGAACGCCGCCTCCACCTCCCGAACTTTTGGTGCCAGGAGCTTTAGTTTTTACTCCCCCCCCACAGGCTGTTCCGCTCGACGATCTTGCTCGTTGGTGGTCCTGGGTGCCTGGTGCCAACTGGCGACATCCAGAGGGGCCCCAGAGTGATTTGCGTGGTCGAGAACAGCACCCTGTGGTCCAGGTTTCTTGGGATGATGCGGTCGCTTACGCCGAGTGGGCAGGAAAGCGTCTGCCCACCGAGGCCGAATGGGAATATGCTGCGCGAGGAGGTTTGGAAGCTAAGCGTTATCCTTGGGGTGATGAATTCATGCCCGCTGGACGCATTATGGCCAATACTTTTCAGGGAGAATTTCCTTACCGGCCTAAAAATGAGGATGGTTATTTGGGAACTTCCCCGGTGGGAGTTTTTCCCGCCAACGCTTACGGATTATACGATATGGCTGGAAACGTTTGGCAATGGACACAAGATTGGTATCGGGCGGATTTTTTCGTGGAGCAATCCAGTCGTGGGCTCTGTGAAAATCCCCAGGGGCCTCAAATTAGCTTGGATCCTTTGGAGCCTTATACTCCCAAACGGGTCATCAAAGGGGGGTCCTTTCTTTGCCATGCCTCCTATTGTGAAAGTTACCGCCCGAGTGCGCGTCGGGGCACCGCTCCCGACACGGGCTCTTCCCATATCGGATTTCGCTTGGTGAAATCTCCTTTGGATGGGGGATTGAAGGGAGTTTCTGGGGTCGTCTCTCAAAATAAATAGTTCTTTGGTGGTCATGGAGATTAAAATCGATCCAATTCATTCGATACAAAAGGGGGTGAGTGATGAGCAAGGGGCTGACGGACTTTCGCTTCTTGGGTGTGGGGGTCTTAAGTATTTTTTTCATGACCTTGGGATGTCATTCCCAGGATTCCAATAAAAAAAACGGGGCCAAACTTGTCTCTGATCACACGACAATCTCGGCACCCGCGTCTGCTCCTCAGGCCACACCTGAAGCCTCGGTTCAATCTTCCGAGGAGGTTTCAGGCTTGCCAGGGCCTTCCGGTCCCACCAAGAGATCGGGAAAAGCGGGTTATGACCATCCCAATCAATATTTAGCATTGTCTGCGACTTCCGTTGCGGAAAACATGGAACCGATGATGATTCATTCTGGGCAAGAGGCCCAGGTTCGAGAAAAATTGGCCCTTCTCGAAAAGAAGTTTGGCAAGAGGCCGAACGTATTTATTTTTTTGTTGGATGACGTGGGCTGGATGGACTTTGGTTTCAACGGCGGGGGTGTTGCCGTAGGAAATCCCACAGCGGATGTGGATAAAATTGCTTCCGAAGGATTAATCCTGACTTCGGCTTATTCCACACCCAGTTGTTCTCCAACTCGAGCGACGATCCTCACGGGCCAACATCCGGTGCATCACGGCATTTTAATTCCCCCTATGTACGGTATGCCAGGAGGTATGGAGGGTTTGACCAGTCTCGCTCAATTAATGTCCCAATTGGGCTACGTCACTCAGGCTATTGGTAAATGGCATCTAGGTGAGAACGAAGGCTCTCAGCCTCAGAATGTGGGTTTCGATGATTTTCGAGGTTTTCTGAGTGTGTCTGACATGTATACCGAATGGCGTGATCCTAATTTCAATCCCGAGGTAGCCCTAAGTCCCGCGCGTACCCAATACATGGAGCGTCTCCCTTTTAACAAAGATGACGTCCATGCGGTAAAGGGAGGAAAACTTAACTCCATAGCCACGATCACGCCTGAATACATAAAAGATCTGGATCAACGCTGGGCGGCCTATGGTGAGGCTTTTTTACGGCGTATGGCGCAATCGAGTGAGCCATTCTTTTTGTATTATGGCACTCGTGGCTGTCACTTCGATAATTATCCCAATTCCTATTATCAAGGGCGTTCTCCAGCTCGAACCACCTTTAGCGATTGTTTATTGGAGATGAATGATATTTTTGCTCGTCTCGTGCGGGTTCTTGAGGAGACGGGACAGTTGGAAAATACCTTGATCGTTTTTACTTCAGACAACGGTCCGGAACGGGAGATTCCTCCCCATGGGCGCACTCCGTTTCGTGGCGCCAAAGGTTCTACTTGGGAAGGAGGCATGCGTGTTCCTACCTTTGCTTATTGGAAAGGCATGATCGAGCCGAGAAAATCCGATGGTTTGTTTTATCTGGGGGATCTCTTTAATACGGCCTTGTCCTTGGCAGGAAAACCTGGGGGGCAAGTGGCGGGTTTGGTTCCTCCAACGACTTACATCGACGGAGTGGATCAAACCTCATTTTTATTGGCCAAAGATGGAGAATCCAATCGGCGTAGTATGTTGTATTTTTGGAATGACCAACTCTCTGCTGTGCGCATCGATGAGTTTAAATTGATGACTTTGGGGCAAGTGGGTAATGCCTTTACTCAGCAAGGGAATATCGGTGGATTCACCGGATCTATCGAGCCTTCCGCTGGTACGATGATGTTTAATCTCTACACTAATCCGCAAGAGGATAACTCAATTGGTATCCGTCATTTGCCGATGTTGGTGCCGGTGATGGATGAGTTGGATCGTTATAAAGAGGTGCTAAAAAAATATCCCAAGAGAGTTCAGGTGAGCTTTTAAGGATTTAAAATCCAGATTTTTACATTCAGACCCAATGCGAAAAGTGCCCATGCCATATAGGGAAAAAATAATACTCCTGAAATTCGGTCAATTCTCCAAAAGTTTAAGGTGGTCATGAGGACCGCCAAGTTGAGCAGTACAAGATCAAGTAAGGCGAGTTCGATGGAGTGTCCCCAGAAAAATAAGTGAGACCATAAAGCGTTGAGCAATAGCTGGAGAAAATACAGTCCAAGGGCTTGATGCATGAGCCCAACTTTTTTCCAAACCCTCCAAGCAGCTACTGCCATGCTGATATAAAGCAAGGTCCATACGGGTCCGAAGACGACCCCCGGAGGAGTCCATGAGGGCTTGTGGAGTTGTTGATACCATCCGGTAATTTCGGGGAAGGTGGCCTTGGCACCAAGAGTTTGTAAGAGGGCATTTAATGAAACAAAACCTATTAAGGCCAGTAGATTTGAGTTTTTTTTATCTTTTATCTTTTGTTGGTCTGACATTGGTAAATTTTTCATAGAATACAGTTTAAGTTTTTTGAAGTGGGGGCGCTTGCCTTAAGCCGTTTTGGTTTCGTGATCAAAGTTCGATGCGGGCTTTTTGATGTTCTCACAAGGATCCGAGATTGAAGAGAAATAAATTGAAGCTTGATTTCTTCGTAAAAACCTTCATCCTTAGCCATCACCAAAAATATTTCTAGTTTTTGATAGAAGCGTCTTGTCGATGATTTCTTCTCAAGATTTCTTGGAGGGGGGAGCAGCATGAAGAGATGTTTTAAAACTTGGTTCGTTGTTTTGAGTTTGGGTTCTTTGGTGGGGGCAGTGGCTTGGCGTCATGGGCAGGCTTGTTCCAGGGTTTTATGGTCAGACAGTGGTCAGGGGGTGGTGGTGGGGCGCACGATGGATTGGTTTGAAGATACCAAAACCAACCTATGGATTTTACCACGGGGGATGGAGCGAAATGGTGGTGTGGGAAAAAATTCCATGCATTGGCGAGCCAAGTATGGAAGCTTAGTGGCTCCCATTTACGACTTTGCCTCTAGCGATGGCATCAACGAAAAAGGTTTGAATGCGAATTTACTTTATCTAGTCGAGTCGGATTACGGAAAAAGAGATCCTCTCTTGCCGGGGATGTCCATTAGTTTATGGGCCCAATTTTTCTTAGATAACTTTGCGACAGTTGAAGAGGCGGTCCGTTCGATGCGAGACCATCCCTTTCAACTGGTTACCTCGGTCATTGGAAACACGGGCAAGCCCGGCTCCGCCCATTTATCACTTTCCGATCCCAGTGGCGACTCTGCCGTGGTGGAATTCATCGATGGGAAGATTAAGATCTACCATGGAAAACAGTATCAGGTGATGACCAATAGCCCTCCTTACGATCAACAATTGGAGAACTTAAAAAAATACCAAGGCTTTGGGGGAAGCTTACCTCTGCCCGGCTCTTCCCAGGCTGCGGATCGTTTCGTGCGAGCTGCGGCGTATTTGCTGGGGTTGCCGGTACCACAGAGTTTTCAAGAGAATATTGCCTATTTGTTAAGTGTGATGCGAAACGTTTCGGCCCCTTTTGGGGTTTCTGAACCAGGGAAGCCGAATATCTCCGCCACCCGGTGGAGAACCGTCGCTGATATGACTCATCGGGTTTATTTTTTTGAATCCACACTCAGTCCTAATATTGTGTGGGTTTCCTTAGACCGACTGGATTTTAAAGAAGGGGCTCCAGTAAAAAAACTAGATCTTGTGAATAAGCATAACTACATTGGAGAGGTTTCCGATCAGTTTATTCCCAGTCCACCATTTGAGTTTCTGTTGCCGCCAGCTTCTTGACCCTGTGGGGTTGTTATCCGCCAGGCCGACAATCTCTTGCTATGCATGGGACAGCTTGAAATGGCGCTTATTTTGGAATGGGAGAAGGATTAATCGTCGTTCGCCTTGGATAGGGGAGCTACCCTCTAAAAAATCCTTTCATAGGATGGGCGTGTTTTAAATTTCTTAAGACGTTCTAGATTATCTCATAAAAGGTTGAATCCCTAGTGGTCGATCTTTTTGCTGAAGCTAAAGTTTGACTGAATTTTAGCAATTTCCCCAAATTTCTTAAATCGAGGCGCGACCTCCTCGTGGGGAGGATTTTTTCAGCTTTTAAGACGGCAGTTTTTGAGTGCGGTACTTGATGATTTATCCGGAGGCGAGTTTAAGATTTTTAAGGAGGATGATAATGCGACGTTTTTGGAGTTTTTTCATCTGTATGATTTTATGTTCGCTTCATTCCGTTGTGCAGGCGAAGCCGAGTATCGATCTCAATAAAATCAGAGAATTAAGTCGGCAGGCTTATATTTACGGCTATCCTCTTGTCGACAATTATCGAATTCTCTACGCCTATGCGGTGGATTCTTCCAATCCGGAATATCAAGGAGCTATGAACCAAGTGCATAGTACGGCAAGGGTTTATACCCCCGCAGATAAGACTGTGCAGACCCCCAATTCGGATACCCCTTATTCCATGGCCGTGTTGGATTTGCGAGCCGAGCCACTTGTCATTACTCTGCCTCCTATTCCGTCCGATCGTTATTATTCGGTCCAAATGGTGGATCTTTTCACTTTTAACTTCGATTATCTGGGGACTCGGAGCACGGGCAATGGGGGGGGTGATTTTTTAGTCGCTGGTCCTGGATGGAAAGGAAAGGTTCCAGCGGGAATCAAAAAAGTATCCCGTTCTGATACGGATCTTGCATTGTTGATTTATAGAACTCAGTTATTCAGCCCTGAAGATATTGAGAACGTAAAAAAGATACAAGCCGCTTACAAAATACAAACTCTCTCGTCTTATACCCGACAAGCTTCTCCTTCTGCTTCGGCTCCAATCACTTTTGTGAGACCTTTAACGATTGCCGAAGAAAAGACCTCGCTCGATTTTTTTAATGTTCTGAATTTCGTTTTAACTTTGTGTCCTCCGGTTTCGAGTGAAGTTCAACTCTTTGATTCATTAAGGGAGCTGGGAGTTCAGCCTGGGCATCGAATTGATTTTTCTAAGATGGAACCCGAGGTTAAGGGGGCCATGAGGGAGGGAATGGCGGAGGGACAAAAAGAAATTGAGGCTGCCATCGCCGCTTCCACTTCCTCTGCCAACTGGTTTGGCAGCAGAAGCTTTTTGAAAAATAACTATTTGATCAGAGCGGCTGCTGCCCAAGCAGGCATTTATGGAAATTCTAAAGAAGAGGCGATGTATTTTCCTTACAAAGTTGACGAGCAAGGTGAGGTTTTGGATGCCTCTAAGTATTCATACACCTTAAGATTCGCACCGGGACAACAGCCCCCTTCTCGGGCATTTTGGTCGGTAACCCTGTATGGATCTCCCAGTCAGTTGCTGGTAGCCAATCCGATTCAACGTTACTTGATCAATACCTCGATGTTGCCCCAACTAAAAAAGGATCCCGATGGCGGAGTGACCCTTTACGTTCAGTATTCTTCTCCGGGGGCACAAAAAGTAAATAATTGGTTGCCAGCCCCTCAAGGGCGTTTTTTTCTTATTCTCAGGGATTATTATCCCATGCCAACGGTGCTGGACGGGGGTTGGAAGCCCCCTTCCCTCAAGAAAGTGCAGTGATTTTACTGGCTCTGTTGGATCGGCCCTATTTTCCATGGAAGGCAAGGGATTTGAATCTTGAGCTGTTTTCCTAAAATAAAAATCTTGTTTATAAATTTATCTGCATTTGAAGAAATTTAAGCCTTAAATTGTTCTCAGTTCGTGGAAAATTTTTATTTGGGCCCTTGTTCTAATCCTTGGGTAAGGCTTCTTCGATAAAGAGTTTCATATTGATCGACCATAGTATCGAGTGAAAATTTTTCTTCGGCTATGGTCCTCGACTTTTTTCCCATTGTGACGGCGAGTTGAGGTTGACTGGCCAATAGAATCATGGCTTCGGCAAGGGCATCGACGTTTCCCGGGGGCAGTAAAAATCCATTGACCGAATCGCTGACCACCTCGGTGAGTCCTCCATAACGAGACGCTAAGACAGGTCTTCCTCTTTGCATTGCCTCTAAAGCCACCAGTCCAAAACATTCTTGTTCTGTAGAAGGAACCAAAACCGCAGTACAGGAAGCAATTTCTTTTTCCAGTCTTTCTGCGTCGAGTAAACCGGGCATTTCGACGGAGGATTCGAGATGAAGTTTATTTCGTAGTTCCCTAAGGGGTTCTTCATAGTGTCCTGTACCTCCTAGGGTGAGACGGGCCTCTGGAAATTTTGCGACGACTTTTGCAAAGGCCCGTAAGGCGATATCAAATCCTTTGTTTTCGGCGAGACGTCCCCAGCATAGAAAGCGAAATGGATGGCCAGAAAAATTTTGAGGTGAGGGCGGTAGGGGTAGTCCATTATAAATTACGGTGCTTTTATCGACGATATGGGGAAACGCATGCGTCGCTTTTTTTAAAGTGTCGTGGGATACGGCGCTGACATGAGCACTTATCCTTAAAATTTTATCCAAACTTTCCGGGGCGGTCTCTGGAGCATCGAAGTGGAAAGTAAATAGAGTGGGGTGTGTTGCCGTTTCCCGGGTCATCCAATGGTAGATAAAACTAGGACCGTGGGTATTGAGGTGGCTGAGATGTGGTTTGAACTCATTTTTGATTTTATGAATTTTAACGATGCTTTCTCGAAAACTCTCAAGAGAACCACTCACACCTTTTCTCAAGGGCAGCCTGTGGATTTGTAAACCACGGTAGTGTTCCTCTTCCGGAGTGTTGGGGAGTTGAGAAGTGATCATGACAAATTCAAAACCCTTGGGGATGAGCTTGAAAATTAATGCTTCGCTGAATTTTTCGATTCCGCCAACGTGGGGCCAGAATAATTCAGTCCAAAATAAGATTCGTGTTGGGATGGGATGGGCAGAGTTGATGGTAGATGTCTTCATAATGGTCAACCATGGTGCTGAAGTTGAATTTTTCTTGGATAAACATATGGGCTTTTTGTCCCAATTGTGTGCAGAGATTTGGTTGAGCGAGCAAGGATTCCATTCTTTTGGCAAGGGCCAACCAATCTTCCGAATCAATCAGGATCCCGGTTTTTTCATGTTGAATAACTTCAGGGATGCCACCTCGATTTGAGGCGATCACCGGTTTTGAGAGATGGGCAGCTTCCAGAACGATCAAGGGAATCCCTTCGTCCGTTCGGGAGGGTAAGATGAGAAATCGGGCCTGAGCAATGTATTGATAAATTTGATTTGGAGGGATGGGGCCTAAAAATTCCACCCGATCTGCAAGCTTGAGTTCTTGGACGAGGGCTTCTAATGCCTCTTTTTCAGGGCCGTTTCCAGCGATCCAAAGTTGGGCGTTGGGATATTTTTTTTGGAGAGAGTGTAGCGCTCTAATACCTAAATCGACTCCTTTTTCTTTTGAAAGTCTTCCCAAAAACAAGATGATGTCTCTCTCGTCAGACTTTTTTTGCACCTGAGGTTCGAGCGTGTCAGTCGATGGAGGAGGAAGTCCATTGTAGATTACCCGATGGGGCGGAATTTTTGTTTCGAACAGGTCAAGGCCCATCTGAAGGGTTTTACGGGATACTCCACTGAGAAAATTCATCTTGGGAAGGTATCGGAGTAGGTATCCATCTTTTTTAGGAGGATAGGAAAAAAAAGAATGAAGAGTTAAAAAACGAGGTATTCTGAAACGATCGTGGGTTTGCATTTCAAGGAATAGTGAAGGTCCTGTGCTGTGGATGTGGATCAGATCGGGTTGTATCTCCCGATAGAGGCAAAAAAGCTCGTTTCGTATTTTTATCCATGTTTTCAGATTACCTTGTAGCGCTTCATGAATATCTAGGCGTGTGACGGGAACGTCCTTCCAAAGTTCGAAGGCATTCAAGCTAGGATTGTTTTTTGAAGTGATGACGTGGCAATGAATGTTGCGTTTTGTCAGTGCTTCGATGAGGTGAGAAAGAAAGATTTCGGCTCCACCGATGACCGGTAAAAAATATTCGCACCATAAGACGATCTTCATAAACTTTGAAGTAGTTCGGCAATGGCCGGGGGGGTGGTGTCTAGGCAAGTTCCCGACTCTAAGAAGAAACAAGGAAGTCTTCGGCTAAGGTCAGCCATTCTTTTAAAAGAGTTCTCGCCGAGTCCTGTAGACTGAAACAGCGTGCTTGGGGCCAAAGCATGAAGACCATTCATTGAACTGGCCGGGACGATTCGCGTCTTAGCGTTACCAGTAACCTTGGGAATGAGTATGGCTTTCAAGGGCAAGCTATCTTTGAGTCGATTTTTGAAGCCTGCGTAGAGGAGAAAACTCGGCTTTTGAGGCTCTCCTTCTGAAGCTGAGACTCGGTACTGGGTGAGATGGGGAAACTTATTTAGCATGTCGGAATTGATCTTGGCGGAAGCGTAGAGGCTATGTACTTTTGGGTAGTTCTGACTTTCCACCAGACAATAATCGTCTCCCAGAAAATACAATGGAGAGTCAAGAACGCTAGTGCTAGCGGTTGATTTTCCCGATCCGCTGCGTCCTACGAGAATCACAGCCCCTTGCTCATTGCCCACGGACCCTCCATGAATGAGTTGGAGAGAGGTGTCTTTGGAGAGCCAATGAAAAATTGAACGAATTGGGCAAACTCTTTCCGAGAAAAAAACATCACGAGCATCCTTTACCCAAAAGATCCCCTGTTTTTTTTGTAAATCGAGGGCGTGAAGCGTATTGGTGCCGTAGTCGTATTGAATGAAAACCTGTTGCTCGTGCAAGCTCAGTCGGCTGGCATGGGCATCGGACCATCGGGGAGGTTTCAAGGGAATTTCGCTGAGGGTACTATCCCAAAAATTCATTTCGAGATCGAAATGTGGGGAGTCCTCAGGAGGACAAGGAATTTCCAGGTGGGAAAAGGGTGCCGTAAGCTGTTGGCTTAGTTCCTCGCATGAAAATCGGAACTGACTCCGGTAGGGACCGATCTGATAGTAGCGCACCCAGGTGGAACTAGACTTTCCGCATGCTTCAAGAAAACCCGTTTGCAGCTTGTTGAAATACTCCCCAGCCTGAGCGTTTTCCGGCTGCGAGACTTTTTTCGCTAAAAGGGCGTGCAAACTTTCTAGCTTTAATTGGTTTTGGCTTGTGGCCATCCGGCATCATCCACGTCATGAATGGGGTCAAGTAAGAGCAATTCTTGCATGTCGCTGTACTTACTCAATACGGGAGGAACAAAATCTTTTTGTGAAACGAGAAGAGAAGGAGTTGAGAAATCAATTGTCTTGGGGGAGTCGGTGAATGTAGCGATGAGTTCTTCTCGCTGAAGGGATTTTAAAAAATCGTCGAGATGACTCTGAAAGGTCGTGGGGGTTCCCCGATAACATTGGCTGAGCTTCGATAAAATTTGGTCTATAGAGCATCCCTGTTGAAGCAGTTGCCAAATCTCGGCTCCGGATCCACTGATATTAAAATAGTGGCCGTTCTTGAGATTGATGATCATGACCTCTTCGTCAAGAATTTCGCTGGTGATTTGTGGCGAGGCAATGCGGTAACAAATCGACATTCGCGGACCCCCCTCTATGTAATTTTTCATGCTGTCTTGCAGCGGATAGAGTGTTCTTTAATTTATTGTTAAGACTTAAAGTGGAGCGGGTCCTACCCACGATGGAACTATTTTGCAAGTTTTATGAATGGTGGTAGGGGGGGGCATGGGTTTTCAAGCCTGGCGGCGATACGCGCATTATTACCGAGGTTTTCGGTTTCGTTTGTTTTTGGTCTTTCTCTTAGCTTTGTTTCAGGCCACCGTTCTAGTGCCGGTCGCTTTGATCGTCCGTTATGCCTTCGATCACGTCATTCCTGAGCGAGATTTTTCTACCTTGCTTGGGGCGGGCGCAGCAATTCTCGCCTTATATTTATTCAGTCACGCCTTGGTTTTACTGACACGTTATCAAACTCTTAAAATTAGCAAGACTGCCATTCAGGGATTTCGCGATGATTTACTGCTCAAGGTCTACCAGTTCTCGCGCTCTTATCATACCCAAATGGATCGGCAAAAACTGCATAATCATCTTGTTCAGGATACGGAGCGGGTCGATGTTATGACGAATGCGGCGCTTACTTTTTTGTTTCCCTCCGCTTTGATGAGTGTCGCCCTAGGATTGATTCTTGCTTATTTGAATTTTTGGCTTTTTTTACTATTGTTGGGTGTTTTGCCCTGTTTGTTTTTAGTTGGTCGAATCATTGGTAATAAACTCCATCGTTATGTGCAGAGTTTTCACAGGCATTTCGAAGGTTTTAGCAAGGGGATGCACTTTATTTTAAGCATGATGGATTTAACAAGGACGGTGGCCGCTGAAAATCAAGAGATCGAAAGGCAAAAACAGATTCATGATTCTTTACGTGAATACAGTGGGAAAATGGCATGGATGGGAACTGCCTACACCTCTACTCAAAATATTATTGTGGTCGCTGGTGGTCTACTCATTTTAATCTTTGGCGGATATGGAGTTATTGAACAAAAAATCTCCATCGGAGATCTTTTAGCTTTTTATTTTGGTTTTGGTTTGCTTCGAGAACATTTGCGTATTGTCTACCACTCGGTTCCGGATATCATCGCCGGAACTGAATCCTTAAAACATCTTTTTAAGATTCTTGAGATTCAGGAATTGCTCCCCTATTCAGGAAAAAAGAGCGTCGCATTGCCGGGAAATCTAACTTTAGAAAATATCTCGTTTTCCTATGGGGATAATCCCGTGTTGCGTGAAGTCAGCCTATCCATTTCACCAGGAGAGACATGTGCCTTGATCGGGGCTAATGGTTCGGGCAAGAGCACCTTATTAAATCTCATATTGGGATTCTATCGACCCAATTCAGGAAGTCTGCGCATTGCTGGGCTTTCCTACGATGAAATCGAAATGACTTCCCTTCGTTCCCAGATAGGGGTGGTTTTTCAGGATCCTATGCTATTTCCTGGGAGTATTTTGGAAAATATTTCTTACGGTCTTTCCGATGTTTCTGAAGCAGCAATTGTTGAGGCTGCAAAGCTATCGGGAGCGGATGCATTCATTCAACATTTCCCCTTAGGATATAAAACTCCCATTGGGGAAGGCGGAGCGCTACTTTCTGGAGGTCAGGGACAACGAATCGCATTGACGAGAGCTTTGCTTCGACGTCCTGCTCTTCTGATTTTGGATGAGCCCACCAATCATTTAGATGCTGTGGCGGTGGGGCGACTGAGGGAGAGCTTGATAAAGCATTTTAAGGATATCGCAATTTTATTGGTGAGCCACGACGAGAGAATGGTTGAGCTTTCTGATCGGATTTTTCTTCTCGAAGACGGAAAAATATTTGGCTCACAAGCCAATGACAACGTAAAGGCCCATCCCGCTTATCGTCGACTTTTTCGAATTTCTGAAAACCAAGAATTGGAGTTGAATTATGATTCAATCCCTTGACCGAAATACTGGGGATATTAGTGTCATCATACCTGTATACAATCATGGAAATTATTTAGGCCAAGCCTTAGAAAGCGTTTTGGGCCAAAGTTATTCCGTGAGTGAGATCATCGTGGTTGACGATGGATCAACAGACGATAGTGTTGCTGTGGCCAAGAAATTTTCGGGAGTGACGGTATTAAAAAAAGCTCATGGTGGAATCGCCATGGCTCGTAATGCGGGTTTGCAACAAGCTCGAGGTGCCTTTATCGCATTTCTTGATGCGGATGATCTTTGGCATAGAGATAAGCTGAAGTTGCAGATGGAGGTGTTGGGTCGAGACACGGATCTAGACATGGTTTTTGCTCATGTGAGACAGTTTTTTAGTCCGGATTTAAACGAGTTAGAGCGTGGAAAAAATAAAATAGATCGGGAGATTATATCCGGTTGCATTGCTGGAACTTTACTGGCCCATCGCAAATGTTTTGAGACGGTCGGTTTTTTTTCCGAAGAACTGCGTAGTGGAGAATTTATTGATTGGTATGCTCGTGCGCAGGATGCTGGCTTGAGAGATCGCATACTTCCAGAGGTTTTATACGAGCGGCGTATTCACAGCACCAATCATGGTATTCGGGAACGTCATTCCAGGAGCGATTATTTTCGGGTCTTGAAGGACTCTATCGATCGTCGGAGGCAACAGAAGAGTTCCGAATTATGAAGAAAGAAATAAATTTAAAAGAATGGTCTCAGGTGCTTCCCAATCTGGTTCAGGAATTTTTATTGAAAGCGGCTTGTTGCGAAGGCGAGGAAGCGAAACTTGCATGGCATGAATATTTAAATCGAGTTTCCTTCGATAGCACGGATTACGCCAGCACTCGGTTGCTTCCTCTGGTTTATAAAAATTTTTACAAGATGGGTTATGAGGATCCTTACTTGGGTCGGATGAAGGGGATTTACCGTTTGACATGGGCGGAGAATAAAAAGAAATTTCAAAAGCTCCCCGGTGTTTTTTCAGCTTTAGCCCAACAAGGGGTTCCAGCGTTGTTACTCAAGGGAGCGGCTCTTACCCTGTTGAGTTATCATGATTTTGGTTTGCGTGGGATGGGGGATCTAGATATTCTAGTCCCAGTTTCCCGTTTGCAGGCCGCTCGGAAGGTCTTAACCGACTTAGGTTGGAAACCTCTTTTGCCCGGAGAAAATCTTTCTGTCGAACTGCATCATGCCGAACATTTTCAAAGTGAAGATGGAGAGGATTTAGATTTGCACTGGCATGTCTTGGTGCAGCGTTGTCAGGCTCGCTATGATGAGCCTTTCTGGAACCGTACACAGCGCTTAAATTATCAAGGACAGGAGATCATGACCCTGGATCCCGCCGACCATCTATTGCACGCCTGTTTGCATGGCGCACTTTGGGCACCTTCTTCTTCTTTTCGTTGGGTCATGGATGGACTTTTTCTGATAAAAAATTGTTCCATCGATTGGGAAAGAATTTTGGAGATGGCGAATTTTTTAGGAGTCATTCCTACCTTGCAGGTTACCCTGACCTATCTTAGTAAGCGGTTTTGTGCCGCTATTCCTGGAGAAGTATTAGACCGCTTGTCCTCCATGGAAAGCCCCTCGTGGCAATATCGAGAGCTGAAGATATTGTCTCGCCCCCAGGGTTTTTTTGGGATTCTTCCTGTTCTATGGAACCGTTACGCTCAGGAGTTTAAGAATTCGAGCAAGTCCCAGGTTGGTGGAAGTTTCCCTACCTATTTAAAGAAATATTATGGGGTTGGAAATTACCCCGATTTGGGGCGTTTTCTGCTGCGGAAGGGCTTGAAAAAACTTGGTGTTTTAAGTCGAGCTTCATGAGACTGGGCAGGATGTTTTCTGAGGAGGGCAGCCCTCTAGGGGTAAAGGGCTATTCCCATTTCTTCAAATTAGCCGTTCATTTTTTGACGCAAGGTTTTTTCCCTAAAATATCGTAGTTTCCGATAACACTTTTATCGGATGGGGGCTTTTAATAGAATGGGGGGATGGGCAAGTTTTTTATTGTTTGGATGCTTCGCCTGTTGTGGATCTGTCTCCTATCAATTTGTGGCAATGTCTATTCTCAAGACTCAGAGATGACGCTGTTTTCCTCTTCACCTCTTCCTGATGAAAAAAAAAATCAGCTTGGCGCGACTCTGGAAGTGGAAGGTATATTTTTTCCCAGTCAACGCACAGTGATCAAAAGTCCATTTCAAGGTCGTTTAGAGGATCTTGCAGTGACTCGAGGGCAGATGGTGCCTTCGGGATATCCTCTGATGAGTATTGTGGAAGAGCGCTTGTTTGCGGACTTGGATCGAAAACATGAGGAATTGGAGGTGGCTGAACAGGCTACGGTAACGACTAGAGATGAGCTTTTGCTACTCTCGGCGATGGAGGAATCTGAAAATTCCGTGGAGGGCACTTCAGAGACCGATGAACAGGATGGAGTCTCTAACGAAGATCAGGAGCCTGAGCCTATTCCAACCTTCGAACAGCTAGCCCAGACGGTTAATTTTACTTCCGTGGACGCGGGCGGAATTTGGCCTGAGATCGAAGGTGAGGTGATTGCCCAGGCCCAGGGTCCCCAAGATGCGGGTGGAGTGTGGCCTTCTTATGGAGTTCGGGAAAGGGTAGATGGATCTTCCCCAGAGGGTGGAAGTGAGGTTCTTCAAAAGAATATTTTTGTTCCCGTAATTCCCAATGAGGAGAAGGTAGGGAGCACTTTGGTGAGTGTACCCCCAGAAAATTCGCCGGAGGTCGACGAAGATATTCCGGAGGCTACGAGTTTTCCCAGCCAGGAACGAGTGTTATTTTTAGAAAATCGTTTGTCTCTGGAGGAGGCGAAAGCGGATCGTCTTCGTGCGGAGATTGCTCTCTTAGAGAAGGAAATTTCCAATAGGATCTTGCTTGCTCCGTGGGAAGGTTTGGTTCAAGAGGTTTCGGTCTCGGAGGGAGAGCAGATTGAGGAAGGGGCGCTACTTGTGGAGATTTCACAGGTAGATCCGGTGGAATTTCGTTTTCGTGTTTCTAAAAAAGAGGTTTCTTTTTTGAGAATGGGAATGGAAGTTGAGGGGAGGGTGGCTAATACGGAGGGGCGTGAATTTAAGGGTAAGATTTCGTTTATCGGACCCGAATTGAATGAGGATCAGTCTGTGGAGGTTCGAGCCGAGGTGGAAAATGCTAATCGAGCATTGAGATCGGGTATGGAGGCTAGGGCTAGAATAAAAGAATGATTTGGTGTTTTAAGTCGTAGTCCCCTTTTTCTCATTGGTCATTCCATAGAATCCAGTAGTTGGCTCCCCTTTCGGTTCGTAGGGGATGGAGCATTCGGTTTAAGTTGTCTTCGGGTTTTTGCAGACGGAGGAACAAATCGTCAAAAAATTCGGGAGAATCCGTGAAAAAATGGTGCAAATTTCGGGTACGATTGATTGGGGTAGCATCTACAACGGAGATATTTTTCGCGCCTTTCGTTTGAAGATCCAGTAGCTCGGCGGCTTCCTCGAATTCGTAGGTTTTACTTCGGTTTTCAGGAAGTGTCGCGATTTCGGCCATTCGGCCGAGCCGTCGGCCACGATTCAACCAATGGCTCATGAGCAAAGCTCGATCGTTGGAACTGACATAGGTCGTTAAGTGATGTGAGATCGTTTGGATGCGTTCCGCAAATTTATCGTCGAAAGCTTGGGCTGAGACGTCGGGAGCCGAGAATATGACGTGGTCAATTTTAATTCCGTCACTCAAGGCCTTGGGTTGTTCACTTATCCAAACGAACGCGTCCGAGATGGTTTGACAACCCAGGCTACTGCCTGCCACCCAAATGTGTTCTGCACCGGTTTTTTGCGTTATCTCAAGAAGAGTCCGTCCTAGGTCCGGACCGCTCCGAGTGGCTATGCTCCGAGCGGTGCCATATCCGCGAGGTCCATCACCTTGGTTTCCGGGCCAATCAAATAGGAGTACGGGCGTATTGATATCTAGGCTAAAGGCCGTATAGGCCGTTTTGATGGCGGCGGAGCGGAACCAATCTCTAAATCCCCAGACGATGACCAGTAAGGATTTTTGCGGTGAGGACTGCACGGCGGTGCGCAATTCGTTCAAAAACATATTTTGATCTAATTCTCGGTGACCCACCCATTCTAGGTATTTTGTGTCAAACCAGATTCGAGCTTGGATTGGAAGGTAAGGTGAAATCCGTACTTCAAAGCTTCCGGTCGAAACGGTATGTCCAAGTTGCTTGCCCTGACCGTTGAAGGTCTCGTCGTTATTTACACGATTCGTTGCGTAAAAAAAACGGAAGCGACGGCGGTCTCCGTCTGGGCTTCCGGGGAGTCTCCCCACAAATGCCGATCGCGAGGGAACGGGGCCCATGCCGGTGAAGTTTCGAAGCACGAACTTAAGCGCGCTCACCAAGAGAATGAGCCCAACGACAATCGATATCCAACGAAGTATACTTCGATAGGGAGTTTTCATTTATCGGCATCGCAATTATCTGTTTGCGGATTCTACTCAACAGGAGAATCATATACTGAGTTTTCGGTGACAAATGATCAATAAGAAAGTCGTTGAATTGAGTATTCCAGGAGTCTGCCATGGGAAACTACAAGAAGTTGACTCTAGGCCTTCTATTCTCCTTCGTCGTTATTGTCGTGACAGCTTGTAATACCTCACGACAGAGTCCTCCTGCCGAGTCTATGCCAACGGAAAGTCGGCCTTTGAATGATGAGGTGAAGTTGCCATCCCAGTTCACCATCGAGCTTAGGGAAAAATTCAAAGAGACCCTACCTTTTGGGGATAAACGGGATTTTGAAGAAGCTAAAAAAGGCTTTATCGCCGAACCTCCTTTCCAAAAAATCATGGCTGACGCAGGCAATGTCGCGTGGGATATGGGGAGCTATCAGTTTTTGCTCCAGGATAAGGATTTCGATAGCGTTCATCCGTCGTTGCAGCGCCAGGCCATTCTCAACATGGCTTATGGTCTTTATGAGGTCGTGCCGAATCGGATCTATCAGGTGCGTGGTTTTGACTTAGCCAATTTCACTGTAATCAAGGGGGATACCGGTTGGATTGTATTTGATCCCTTGACTGCCAAGGAAACCGCACGTGCGGCGTTGGCCTTTGTTAACGAAAAACTAGGGGAGCGCCCGGTGGTAGCTGTTGTCTATTCCCATTCCCATGGTGATCATTTCGGTGGAGTGAGAGGGGTAGTGGATGAATCAGACGTGCGCAGTGGCAAGGTACCTATCATCGCACCGGTGGGCTTTATGGAGCATGCTATTTCCGAGAACGTCTATGCCGGTAATGCCATGAACCGACGTTTACACTACCAATATGGAGTATTGCTGCCTCGAAATCCTTTCGCCCATATAGACCAATCGATCGGTAAGAATGTTGCTGTTGGAAACACCGGATTAATTCCGCCGACCCGCATTATTGATAAAGGTATCGAGGAAGTGGAAATCGATGGTGTTAAGATGGTCTTTCAAAATACACCAAACACCGAGGCCCCGGCGGAGATGAATACTTATTTTCCCCAGTTTAAAGCTTTTTGGGCTGGAGAGAACATTACGGGCACCGTGCATAATATCTACACGCTGCGGGGTGCTTTGGTGCGCGATGCTCTGAATTGGTCGAAGTACATTAACGAGGCTTTATACCACTTCGGAATGGAAGCCGAGGTGATGTTCGCCTCACACAGTTGGCCCCGCTGGGGTAATGAGCGCATCCAAGAAGTTATGCGTGCACAACGAGATATTTATGCGAATCTCAATAATCAGGTTTTGCACCTCGCCAATCAGGGGGTGACCATCAATGAAATTCACAATGTTTATAAAGTCCCCAAAAGTTTGCAACAGCAGTGGGCCGCCCGAATGTACCATGGTAGCGAGATGCACAACAGTCGTGGTGTATTGAACCGATACCTCGGATTTTGGGACGCCAATCCGACAAATTTGATACCACTCTCGCCGAGTGATTCTGCTCCGCTCTACGTCGAAATGATGGGGGGCTCATCAAAGATCATTGATAAGGGAAAGCAGCTCTATGCCCAAGGCAAGTATCTTGAAGTTACGGAGCTTCTGAATAAGTTGGTTTATGCCGAGCCCAAGAATCAAGAAGCTAAAAATTTACTGGCCGACGCGTTTGAGCAGATCGGCTACCAGATGGAGAGTCCAAGTGTGCGGAATAGTTTTCTCGCAGCGGCCTATGAACTACGTTCGGGCTTACCTGCTGGTGTGCCTCCATCTTCAGGCGGACCGGATATGATTCGAGCCATGTCGACAGAACGTTGGTTAGATTTTTTAGGAATTCGGATGGATGCCAACAAGGCTGAGGGTATGAGATTTACCATCAACCTCGTGACCCCGGATAACGGGGAGCAGTATGTGGTCGAGTTGAGTAATTCTACATTGACTAACATTAAGGGTGTGCTGGCAAAAAATCCCGACCTGACGATCACTGTCAATCGAAGTGACCTAGACTTGCTGATGATGGGCGCTAAAACCCTCGAGGAAATGGAGCGTGAGGGTAAGGTGAAGCTCGTTGGCGATAGAAAGCCCATTGAACAGCTCAGTTCGATCATGGTGCAGTTTGATCCGCTTTTTCCGATCATGCCGGGCACAGCGCGGTCCGGTCAAAAAGAGATACCTGATATTAAGCCCTTACAATTGGGCGAACCTGCCAGTACCGCCGGTGAATAGATGAGGAAATTACCCAAGTCATAGGGTTCAAGACGTATCTGATCTGAAAATAAAGGGAAGCGAGTAGAGGAAACTGGGTGATGAAGTAAGAGGGATTGCAAGATTTTTTAAAGAGGCTCAAATCTCTATTTGTTCAGTACCGACGAAAGAGCTAAGTTCCTGAAAAATAAAGTCGGGGTGGCCGGACTCGAACCGGCGACCTCCTGCTCCCAAA
>DALYEU010000025.1:0-28302 GCA_031972375.1 bacterium
CAATCTTTTGCGAAGAAAGAAAACGGAGAATGGCTTCTTTTAAACGATAACCACCGTGATCGGCGGCAATGGCCAGCTTCATAGGAGCCCACCTCAAATATTCGATATCAATACTGGAACAACAGCATCGAAAGGTTTGTCGAAAATCCCGAATCGTGGTGTAGGTGAACGGCTTAAACTATGGCTTAATTTTTTTGTCTTCTAACCTTACGGAACACGATCCAAGAACTGTTTTGTAAACTCTAAGCTCAGTGGTTTTTTTTCAAACGCCCCTGAACGTAGTCAACGATGTCCTGAACCGTGGAGATTTTCTCGGCATCTTCGTCGGGAATCTCCATCTCAAACTCTTCTTCCATGGCCATCACCAACTCGACGATATCGAGGGAATCAGCCCCCATATCGTCGATAAGCGAAGCATCACGAACAATCTCATCCTCACTGATGCCCAATTGCTCTGCAATGATCTGAAAGATTTTTTTCTCAACGGACATGACGAGTTCCGGAAAAATGCCTTAGACGCCCGCTTCCAGACGCAGGACGTCTTCTTTGCGATAGAAACCGCAAGTGACGCAAACCCGGTGAGGCAACTTAGTCGCCCCGCAACGAGGACAAGCGGACACATTAGGCAAGGAAATTTTATGGGTAGCCCGGCGCATGTCCCGTCGGGATTTCGATTTCTTTTTCTTGGGTACCGGCATGGAAAAATCAACGATTTTAAAGGGTTAATCGAATTTGAGGCTAAGACCCCAAAAAGTACAGGCACGCAAGTACTATAGGGGCCGGAAATTTGTCAATCGCCATTCCCACGAATCGCAAAAGCTCTCCACAAATCCCCTAAACCATCCCCACTTCTTGCGCCTGGAGATTCACCCGGGCAATGGGTTGGATTCTCAAATTTTCGGAAAGCTCCTGGTAGGAAAGCACGGACAACTGGGGAAATTCCATTTCGATAATTTTACGAAAGTAGCGGCGAATCTCCGCCGTGGTGAGAATCACCGGGGGTCTAGCTCCGGGAGGAAAAGGATGGGAAGCGATTTCCTTCCCCACAGCTTCCACGATCTCCTGGGTAGTCTCAGGCTCGAGAGCCAAGTAATTACCCTTCTCCGTGGAACGAATCGCATTACGGACTAAATCTTCGATTTCGGGATCCAGCAGATAAACCGCCAAGGTATTGGAATGGCCAGCGTACTTATGGGTAATATAACGCCGCAAACCCGCTCGAATATGCTCCGTTAGCATTAAGGTATTGCGTTCTACCTCGGCCCATTGAGCTAAGGTGGAAAAAATCGTCTTGAGGTCACGAATGGCAATTTCTTCCTGGATCAGACGCTGAAAAATCTCGCTCAACTGCAATACGGTGATCACCTTGGGCACTAGCTCTTTCACAAGGGCCGGGTGGCTTTTTTCCAACTCACTGAGAATATTTTGAATCTCCTGAAGCCCCAAGAACTCGTGGGCGTGCTTTCTCAGGATATAGGACATATGCAGAATCAGGTACTCCGCCACATCCCACATTCGAAACCCAGCCTGAACGGCCACATCTCGATATTGTTCGGAAATCCAAGTCACGATGGAGCCATCGATCGGATGAATGGTTTCGGTTCCCTCGATATTGAAAAGAGAAAGCTGCTCCAAGGGCTCTCCCACCAAGATACAACCGCGGTACACCCGCCCCTTAGCAACGGGCACCTCATTGATATTGATGACGTAGGATTCGGGCTCCATATCGACATTTTGACCACGAACCTGAATGCCAGGAAAATTAACTCCCAATTCGTAATAAAGCCCGTGCCGCAGTAAAGGAATCAACTCGTTGATAAAACGCCCTCCATCTTGAGCATCATCGACGAAGGGAATAATGACCTCCCCCACTTCCAAAGAAATGGGAGAAGGCATCAAAAAGGGCAATACGTCGCCGTGTTTTTCTACGGCTCGTTTAATGACTTCTTCCTTGGGAACCTCGGCGATTTCTTGTTCCTCTACCTTCTTACCTTTCTTGAGGTAGAAAGCGAGAGCCCCCATCACGCCAGCCAAGACAAAAAAAGGCACCTTGGGAAGACCTGGGATCAAGGCCAAAAGCAAGAGGATACCCCCAGCGATGACGATGGCCTTGGGATAGGCGGTCACCTGCCCGACGATATCCCGACCTAAATTGGATTCCTTGCTCTCCGAAGCTACGCGGGTCACCACCACACCCGCCGCCACCGAGATAATCAGCGCGGGAATTTGGGAAACCAAACCATCCCCGATGGAAAGAATGCTGTAGGTTTGGATGGCCTTCTGCAGCTCCATATCGCGGAGCATAATACCGATGATGAGGCCACCGATGATGTTAATCAGGGTAATGATAATCCCCGCAATGGCGTCCCCTTTGACGAATTTCATGGCTCCGTCCATGGCACCGTACATTTGGGATTCGCGTTGCAACACCTCGCGACGCTCCATGGCCTGTTCCATGTTGATAATACCCGCACGCAAATCCGCATCGATACTCATCTGTTTTCCAGGCATGGCATCGAGGGTAAAACGGGCCCCGACCTCGGAAACACGCTCGGCTCCCTTGGCGATAACGATGAAGTTCACCAAGGTAATGATAATGAAAATAATTCCCCCCACGACATAATTGCCGCCCACGACGAAACTTCCGAAAGCGTGAATTACCTCTCCGGCGTCGCCAGTGGCCAAAACCAAACGCGTCGAAGAAATATTCAAAGCCAGCCGAAATAAGGTCGTAATCAAGAGAATGGTGGGAAAAGAGGCTATCTTTAGGGCATCGGAAATATACAAGGCGACCAATAAGATCAGAATACCGATGGTGATATTGATGGTAAGCAGAATATCCAGCAACCAAGTGGGGAGGGGAATGATGATCATTCCCAAAACGGCGATCACCAAAAGTGCCAAAACCAGGTCGCTATATTTATTGATGATCTCGTTGAGACTACCCATGCTTTTCATGAAAGACACCCAATGAAGCGCAATTACTTAGGTTCGATATTCGGCGTTAATTTTCACATACTCGTAGGTAAGATCACTAGTCAAAATCCGCGCACTGCCCTTCCCCTGATTGAGGTGAACAAGCACGGTGAAACGCTGATTCTTCATAACCTTATGGGCTTTAAGTTCTTGCCCAGAACCCACAGGTAACCCACGACGCACCAGGGCCACAGGCCCGTAAAAGATATCGACACGGCTGGGATCAAAAGTTTCTCCCGAATAACCCAAGGCACAGAAGACCCTCCCCCAGTTGGGATCCTCCCCAAAAAAAGCCGTCTTTACCAACTGGGAACGCCCAATGGCATAGGCGATCCGTCGCGCCGAGGTCTCATTACGGGCCCCCTGCACCTCAATGGTCACAGCCTTCGTCGCCCCCTCCCCGTCTAAAATCATTTGAGTGGCCAGAGAGTCACACACCTCAAACAAGGCATCTTCCCAGTTCTTCCATCCCGGAGCACGGGGACTTAGACTCAAGCCCGAACTACCATTGGCTAAAAGCAAGGCCGTGTCGTTCGTCGACTGGTCTCCGTCTACTGTAATGGAATTGAAGGTATCCCCCACGATGCGACGGAATACCTTTTTCATGGCCCCTTGGGGCAGATCGACATCGGTTAAAAGATAGGCCAGCATGGTGGCCATATTGGGTTCAATCATACCGGCGCCCTTGGCCAATCCGGTGACATGAAAGGGCTTACCCCGATATTCGCCTCGAACCTGGTGGAGTTTTAAAGTGCGGTCAGTAGTTTGAATGGCGCGAAGCGCCTCCAATAAATTTTGCGGTTCCAAAGCCGCCACCGCTTTAGGCAAAGCCTGGAGAATCTTCTCCACAGGCAAGGGCACGCCAATCTTCCCCGTGGAGCTTACCAAGACCCGATCAGAATCTATCTTCAACAGACGAGCCGCCTCTTGGGCTGTCTGCTCGACATGTTTCAAACCCTGGGGCCCGGTCACCGCATTGGCATTCCCCGAATTGACCACCACGGCCTGTAATATCCCCTTGCGCATCACCCTTTGGCCATAAAGAACAGGCGCGGCTTTAAGACGATTTGTCGTAAAGCAAGCCACCGCCTTGGCTGGAACCTCACTCACGATCAGAGCTAAGTCTTTTTTTCTTTTGCCCTTAATCCCGGCTGATACCCCTGAAAAAATAAAACCAGGAACATCGCCGCGAGCCGAAGACTGAGAAGACGCTACAGAATCCAAGGAAGAGTTTTTCGATTTTTTCTTAGCTACCATGGCATTTCTTATATTTTTTACCACTTCCACAAGGGCAGAGATCATTGCGCCCCACCTTGGGTTGGACATGTTGGACAGCTCCGGTTACCGAAGCTTGAGCTCCTGAGGCAACTCGACGAGGGGTAGAAGCCGTAGCTTGTTGCGGAGCCGCCTGTGAACTCAAGGCTTCTGGAAAAGCCGAAACCTCTTGATGACTCTCAGAAACCACCGGGGGCAAGACAGGAGCGATGGGAGCGGCCTTTTGTTCTTCTACCTCCACTCGAAAGAGTTTTTGCAAAGTGTCTAAGGCGAAGCTTTGCATCATCTCTTCGAACATGCTGTAACCTTCGCGCTTATACGCCACAACGGGATCCTCTTGAGCATAGCCACGAAGCCCTACGCCCTCTCGCAAGTGATCCATGCTCAACAGGTGATCTTTCCAAAGAGCATCTAAGGTCTGCAACATCAAGACTCTTTCGATGTATCGGGTCAGAGCCTCGCCGAAACGATTTTCCCTGGCCTCGTAAGCATCGACCGCGTGATTGTATAACCACTCACCCACGATATCGGGATTCAAATCCTTGTCTTTCAAATCCTCGGTGGAGAGATGAAGATCAAAAACTTGAAAGGCCCGTTCCACCAAAGGAGCGAGATCGTATTCGTCATCACTGCCCTCCGGACGATACTCTTGGGATACCTGATCCACCACTCGATCTACCAAATCGAGCACCTTGTCTTTGAGATCTTTGCCCTCCAGAATATCCTTACGCAAAGCATAAACGGTCTTGCGTTGCTGATTCATCACATCGTCAAACTCGAGCACATTCTTGCGGATGCTAAAATTGTGGTCTTCGACTTTCTTCTGGGCATTCTCGATGGCGCGATTAATCCAGGGATGATAGATGGGCTCATTCTCGTCCATCTTCAATCGATCCATCATACGGGCGATGCGATCGGATCCGAAAATTCTCATCAAGTCGTCTTCAAGGCTGATAAAAAACTGACTGGCCCCGGGATCCCCCTGGCGCCCAGCGCGCCCTCTCAACTGGTTGTCAATGCGTCGACTCTCATGGCGTTCGGTCCCTAAGATGAACAAACCACCCGCCTCACGCACCTTGGTTTTTTCTTCCTGACAGACACGCGTAAACTCCTCGAGGGCTTTTTGAAATTCTTCTTCACTTGCCTCATGCCCCACCCTGGCCTTAGCGAGAAACTCTGGATTTCCACCCAAAAGAATGTCCGTACCTCGACCCGCCATATTGGTGGAAATAGTCACCGCACCGTAACGCCCCGCTTGGGCGACGATTTCGGCCTCACGCTCATGCTGTTTGGCGTTGAGCACATGGTGCTTGATGCCACGCCGTTGTAGCATTCCTGAAAGCACCTCGGACTTTTCGATGGAAATAGTACCGACCAAGACGGGTTGCCCCGCTTTATGCAACTCCTCGATCTTGTCGACGACGGCCTTAAACTTGATGCCTTCGTTTTTGTAGATCATGTCGTGCTGGTCGGCGCGACGCATGGGTTGATTGGTGGGCACCACCATTACTTCTAAATTGTAAATTTTGGCGAATTCGGGGGCTTCTGTATCGGCTGTACCTGTCATGCCGCCCAACTTCTCGTACATACGAAAGTAGTTTTGAAAAGTAATGGTAGCCAAGGTCTGATTTTCGTTTTCTACCTTCACTCCTTCCTTGGCTTCGACCGCTTGATGCAGACCATCGCTCCATCGACGCCCTTGCATGAGACGACCCGTAAACTCATCGACGATCACTACCTCCCCATCGACCACCACATAATCAACATCGCGCTTAAATAAAACGTGGGCCTTGAGGGCCTGATTGACATGATGAAGAATCTCGATGTTCTTCGGGTCAAAGAGATTGTCGACTTGCAGAAGCCTTTCGATATGGGCCACGCCCTCTTCCGTAAGAATAACCGTTCTCGCTTTTTCATCGACGGTGTAGTCTTGCTCCTTTTTCAAATGGGGAAGAATCGTGTTGATGCGATAGTACTTGTCGGTACTTTCTTCTGAAGGACCGGAGATAATGAGAGGCGTTCTCGCCTCATCGATCAAAATAGAATCTACTTCGTCGACAATGGCAAAGTGCAAAGGCCGTTGAACCATGGCCTCGACACTGAATTTCATATTGTCACGAAGATAATCAAAGCCAAACTCATTGTTTGTGCCATAGGTGATATCGGCCCGGTAGGCCTGTTGTCGCTGCTTGTCGTCGATACCGGGGACGATCACCCCCACGCTCATCCCCAAAAATCCGTAGACCTGCCCCATCCATTGGGAATCACGACGGGCCAAATAATCATTGACGGTGACCACGTGCACTCCCTTGCCCTGTAAGGCGTTGAGATAAACCGGCAACGTGGCCATAAGGGTTTTTCCCTCACCCGTTTTCATCTCGGCGATTTTTCCCTGATGCAAAACCATGCCGCCGATCAACTGCACATCAAAATGCCGCATTTTTAAAATACGTCGCGAAGCTTCCCGGACCACAGCAAAGGCCTCGGGCAACAAATCGTCTAGGGATTCACCCTGGGCGAGTCGCTCCTTAAAACGAAGGGTCTGAGCGGCCAAACTCGCGTCATCCATGGCCTCCATCTTAGGCCCCAGAGAGTTGATCTGAGTCACCCAGGGTGTAAGCTTTTTGAGGTCCCGATCGTTTTTACTGCCAAAGATTTTTTTTGCGATATTTCCCAGCATGACGGCTCCAACTCCCAAACAAAAATGATTTGGTGTTATTGCAAGAAATCTCCTGCTACGTAAGTCTCTCCACAATGTCAAACGAAGGAGCGACTCACCTCGGAGAGCCCAAGGAAATAAGAGATGTTTGACAAGACTACTCGAGGATGTAGTTCATCGGATCGGTGGGAATTCCGTCAACATGAACTTCGTAATGGAGATGGGGCCCCGTGGAAGAACCCGTAGAACCCACGGCCGCGATTTTCTGACCCCGTTTTACGACATCACCTTCTGAGACAAATAGACTGGAATTATGTCCATAGAGAGTGGTGACCCCATAACCATGGTCTAAAACAATGGCGTTACCGTAACCCCCTTTGGAACCGGAAAACACTACCACTCCATCCGAAGGAGCATGAACCTCGCTACCAATGGGAGCCGCGATATCCAACCCTTTGTGCATACGAACCCCACCCCCCCAAGGAGAGTAACGGTACCCAAAACCAGAAGTTAACCAACCCCGCACTGGCCATAAACTTGGACTAGAAGCCCAAAAGGCCAAGCTATTTTCTTTAACCTCGTAGACCTCATTGACCCTTAACTCTAAATTGGCCGCAAATTCGTAAAGCTCATCGAGTTTAAGGGACAGCTTATCGTCGAATTGTTCGTCAAATTTGCCCTCTCGCCAATCCCGGGTAAGGGAGTGGGAAGCCATCTTGGGCAATTTATGGACTCGAGACAAAAACTCACCGAGATCTTCCTGCTCGGTCACTGGCCCGACTCCCATATTGAGCTTACCGCTCTCCACTCCGATGGAGGATTCAAGCTTTTCGGTAAATTTTTCGATGCGTTCGATGGTTCCCTCCAGAGCACTGATCTTGGAGACCAAACGAGCCCGTTCGTGTTGGAAAGAGGCCAAGGTCGCCGCATCGCCTTTCTCGGATTTGGATCGATAGTAAAGAAAGCCCCAAGTCATGACAGTGGAAAAGACCAAAAACACGGCGAAAAAAGCCCCCAAAATTCGGAGGACCGTGGGGGACAAGGTAATCTCCCGCACCTTGGGAGTTGCGGAGGATTCGGTAATAGAATTCTGTAGTTTTGTTTTCATGCGGTATTCAGTGAGCCCGAGCCACCACCAATGAGTCTCAAACTTGGTGCTGAGGTATTTCTTAGAACTCCAATCAAGAAGCTCGGGCTATTCTGGGTTATCGGCGGAAGCGCCGAAAAGTCTTCTCCTAAAATTGAGGATGTGTCCAGAGGGGCGCAAAGTACCAAAGGGGAAGGGACGTGTCAAGACCTAGGAAATTTGAAAAAAATCAAATGATTTCATCAACTTGAACTAAAACTACCGTAATATTGTCGTCTCCGCCCCTACTATTGGCTTTTCGGATCAATTCTTCACAAGATTCTTTAAGATCATGATTAATAACAGATTTTTCTATATCGGCATCTTCGACCAGATTAGAGAGCCCATCGGAACACATTAAAATCCGATCCCCGGCCTGGGGCTTGAGAGGAGTAATATCGATATCTACGTCTTCTTGATAACCTACAGAGCGCGTGATGATATTCTTTAACTTGTGGCTACGGGCGTCAGCGGCAGAAATAACACCGGCACGCACCTGCTCACTGACGAAAGAATGGTCTTCGGTGATCTGCTGAATCTTACCTTCACGGATTAGGTAGGCCCGAGAATCCCCCACGTTAGCCAGATAGATTTTATCTTTTACCGCCAAGGCCGCCACCACCGTCGTTCCCATGCCGTGCAGATCTTCATCAAACAAAGCCTGGTGATGAATGCGCCGCCCTGCTTCTCTGACCGCATGACGCAGATGATCCCCCGGAGTAGAACCCGCCGTATTCACACCTTTGATCTGGGTCACCTCGGGATCATTGCGCAATTTATCGATAACCTCTTCGACAGTCGTTACAGCCAACTTAGAGGCAAACGCGCCCCCCAGGTGCCCCCCCATACCATCGGCCACCATATAGAGATTTAGCTCGTCGTTAATGAGATAAGAATCCTCGTTTCGCGGACGCTTCATCCCAACATTTGACATTCCGTAAGATTCGATCTTCATCGTGCAATATCTTCCCAAAACCAAGATTTATTCCTGGGTCAATACCTAACCCGGTCCCAGAAAATCTACCGGCACTTCGCATTCACTCCAAAAGCCCAAACCTAAAGAGCGAAAATTATATTGTGCTCCTCCATCAAGGCGTAAAGCAAAAACTTAAGCAGCACCACTTACGCTCAACTCGGCGAAGGCCAACGTAGGAGCTCCAACCGCGAAATAAAAACGCTGATGGCTTCCCACGGCCAAAATATCACCAAAAAGCTTATGCAAATTTCCGGCCAAGGCCATTTTTTTTACGGGACGCCCCACCTCCCCCTGATGAATCTCAAACCCCTGTACCCCAACGGAAAAATCCCCGCTAATGCTATCGATGGCGTGCATTCCCATGACTTCGGTAACCCAGAGTGCCTTGGGAAACTTGGCAAAAATGGCCTCGTCTGAAAGCTCACCAGGCAAGATAAACAGATTACTATTTCCAACGGCAGGGGGGCGGTCAAACCCCATCCGCACGCAAGAACCGTTGCCTGCACTACCCATCTTTTTTGCGTAGTAGTGATCCATTAAAAAATTTTGTACTTCTCCATTCTCCACCAGAGATAAACGCCTGGCTGGATACCCCTCACCATCGAAGGGAACAGAAGCCGCACCTTCTTGCAAACCGCGATCGTCCACCACTGTCAAAAGGGGGGAATAGACCTTTTGCCCCAAACGTCCAGCCAAGCTGCTGCGCCCTTTGTACACTTCATCCCCGCGAAAACTCGAGGCTAAAGCCTCCAAAAATTCGCATGAAACCAAAGGATCAAAAACTACAGGCAGTTTTTGTGATTGCGGAGTCACCCCACCCAGGGCCGAAATGGCCCGACGGGCCGCAGCGGCACCCACCCCAGAGGGGTCTAGCCTGGAAAAGAATGGCGAAAACGCGAATTCATACCCCGATTCGGCCTCCCCCCCCTGTTCGGCAATGGCCAAAAGCGACAAGGCGCACTCACTTTTTTCGTGCTGCCAGATTCCCTGCTGGGAATTCCAGAGGACAACCTCGCGAAGGGTCTCGTGATAAGCGGCTGAACGCACATGCTTGATCTTGGAGTGAGTCGCACGAGCTGATCGTTCTAACTCTAGGGCGTATTGAATTTTTTGCGCCGAAGAGACTTGCCCCAGCTGAAAATCCCAATTCCGTAAATCCAAAGGTTTGTCTTGAAGTGGTGGAAGCGGCAGGACATCGTCAGGGTCTAGCTCCAACAACGGCAACATTTCAGCGGCGCTTCGACAGAGGTCATCCACCCCCGCCTCACTCAAATCACTGGAGGAAACGTAAACTCGGCGGCGATCCCCGTAAATCCGCAACCCCAAACCTTCAGATACGGCTTCTTGAGATGAATCCAAAGCCCCTTCACGAGCGAGGAAGCTCCGTTCAATTTTTTTTTCGTAGTAAGCCTCGAAATTCTGAAACGAATAACGGGACAATGCCCTTTCTAAGGAGGAGCGCCATTGCGTCTTCATAGCTTGCCCCCCTACCTGGAGGCTAAAAAACCTGCAAAGAGTTTTCGCTGCGAACCTCAAAAGCTTGGGGCTAAAATCCTAAGCCGCACTGCCCTTGAGCAACTCGCGAGCGTGGTCGAGGGCCTGCTCACTGACCCGGACCCCACCCAACATCCTCGCCACTTCCTGCACCCGCTCTTCGGGAGAAAGAAGACGAACACTCGAAAAGGTACGGCCTTTCTTAACTTGTTTTTCTACCTTGTAGTGCCACCGAGCTTGACTGGCAATCTGAGGCAAATGGGTCACGCACAACACTTGAGTTTGCTTACCCACAGCGGCCAGCTTACGGCCGATCAGCTCGGCCACAGCCCCCCCCACCCCCGCATCCACCTCATCGAAGATTAAGGTTCCGTACTGTTCACCGGGATAAACTAATTCGTAAAGAGCCAACAACAAACGACTCAGTTCACCACCGGAAATAATTTCTTGAAAAGGCCGCATGGCCTCCCCTGGATTAAAGGAAATCCACAAAGTCAATCGATCGGCACCCGTGCTAGAAAATTCTTCGGGAAGAGCACTGGCCTGAAGCTCCCACTTCAAACGAACCTGGGGAAGCGCCAAATCTTGCAGGTTTTTTTTCAAATCTCCCTCGAGTTGCCGAGCCGCTTTTTGACGAGCATCACTCAAAAGCTGCGCCTCTTGCAGCAAAACCAAGCGAACTCGCTCCAGCCTTTGCTGATATTCGAGAGAGATTTGATCGAAATCGGCTAATTCGCTCAAATCGCGTTCCAGCTTATCGCGCTGCCTTACCAAGCCTAATTCATCGGTTTGAAATTTTCTTTGCAAATCGTGAATGCGAGCCAAGCGGTTTTCGATAATTTCATAAGCCTCCGGCTCGGCTTCTAAACCTTGCTGATAGTCGGAAAAAAAATCCGCCGCTTGTTCGATTTTTTCTAGAGCGAGGTGCAGTTCTTCGTGAATCGGATTTAGAGTTTCGTCCAAACTCGCAGCCTTTTGGGATAAACCGAGCAAGCGTCCTAATCGATCGGAAAGAGCCTCTTCTCCCTCGCGCAAACCCTGCAAGATTTGGAAAGCTTGCTGGGCCAACACCACACGATTTTTCATACGTTGTTTTTTATTCTCAAGCTCTTCGAGTTCCCCATTTTTAACATCGGCTTTTTGCAATTCTTCTAGCTGAAAACGGAGAAAATCTTCCTGACGACGGGACTCCACAATGCGGGTTTGCAAAGCTGCCCAGGCCTGTCGAGCCTCGGAAAAATCCCGCAAGGCCACATCGTAGCGCGCCTTGACAGCTTGATGACGGCCAAAAAGATCTAAAAGAGCTAAGAGAAAATTTTCTTCCCGTAGCTGCTGGGCCGCATGCTGACTCACCTGGTGCAATAGCAAGTCACCCCATTTCTGCAAGATCTTCAAAGGAACACTTTGCCCTTGGCAAAAACCTCGGGAACGGCCCGTACGATGGAGACTACGAGAGAGAGTTAAGGTCTCCGGGAGGGCATCGCCGTCGTTTCCGAGTAAACCCATGGTGCGAGCAAGATTAACGACTTCGTGGGAAAGCTGAACAAACACCAACGTCACCTCGGCCTCGTCAGCCCCCTGACGAAGACAGTCCACGTCGAAACGGCTCCCCAGTGCAAAAGCGATGGCCTGCAATAAAAAGCTCTTTCCCGCACCGGTCTCCCCGGACAACACATGAAATCCATTCTGGAAAGACAACTGGGTTTTTTCGATGATGCTAAAATTTTGAATTTGAATGGAACTCAACATGGAGCCCCTGGTTATCACAAAGCTTTGGGCAAGTCTCGGAGAGATTTTTTTCATCCCCTTAGAAAAAATTCACGAGGAGAATTTGTCATTCCGAAATTTTATCCGGCGAGGTAGGCCTCTCCCATGTCGGATCTATTCGAACACGCTGCGAGTTCCCAATTACGAGAACAGGCCCCACTTGCTGAGCGTTTGCGTCCCAAAAACCTCGACGAGGTCTTCGGCCAGCAAAAACTACTCGGCCCCACGGCACCCTTGCGTTTACTGATCGAAAAAGACCGCCTCCCTTCGTTAATTTTTTGGGGCCCCCCAGGAAGTGGCAAAACCACTCTGGCCCAGGTGATCGCCCACCACACCCAAAGCCACTTCATCAATCTCTCCGCGGTGCTATCCGGAGTTAAAGAACTTCGGGAGGCCGTCGCCGAAGCCAAAAACCAACTCAAGTACCACCGCAAAAAAACCCTGCTCTTCGTCGACGAAATTCATCGTTTCAACAAGGCCCAACAAGACGCCCTGCTCCCCCATTTAGAAACCGGAACCCTCACGCTTATTGGAGCCACCACCGAAAATCCATCCTTCGAGGTCATTGGCCCCCTACTTTCCCGAGCCCGGGTCTTTACCCTGGAAGCGCTTGGTCCCAAAGAAATGGAACAAGTCCTGCGACGGGGAACCAAAGCTCTGGACATCGCGATAAAAAACGAAGCTGTCCAGTTCCTCATCGAATATGCCCAAGGCGATGCCAGACAATTGCTCAATTCTTTGGAAATCGCCGCCGAACTTCTTGATGACACCAAAACCTTAGATCAAGACACCCTATCTAAGGCTCTCCAAAGCAAAGCCCTACGCTACGATAAAAACGGAGAAGAACATTACAACCTCATCAGCGCCTTCATCAAAAGCATGCGAGCCTCAAATCCCGATGCCACCATTTACTACCTGGCGAGAATGTACGAGGCCGGAGAGGATCCCCTCTTTTTAGCACGACGCATGATGATCTTCGCCTCCGAGGACGTCGGTCTTGCCGATCCCCATGCGCTTTCTTTGGCCGTCGCTGCCATGCAGGCCTACGATTGTATCGGCTCTGCCGAAGGCTGGATTCCCCTGTCCCACGTGGCCCTTTACCTCGCTCGTGCCCCAAAAAATAACTCGAGTTACCAAGCCTACAAAAATGCCAAAGAAGAAATTTCCCGTTCTGGAGCGCTTCCCACGCCGCTTCAACTGAGAA
Source organism: bacterium (assembly GCA_031972375.1). GTDB lineage: Bacteria > UBA10199 > UBA10199 > DSSB01 > DSSB01 > DALYDW01. Next base: position 13,478 of record DALYEU010000025.1, read on the forward strand.
ACGCCCCCACAACCCTCATGAAGAATTTATCCTACGGTAAAGACTACAAATACGCCCACGAAGATCCCGAAGGCTCGGCCCAAATGGAATGTCTTCCCGAATCCCTGATAGGGAAACAATTCTTTTTTCCGAAGAAATAAAACCAAAACTATTTTTCGCCCGACCCCATGCCTCTTGAAAAATTTAAAGCTAAGACAACTCCCGCCATCTACAAAAAAGGCACAAAAATTTACCGAAGGAGCCAAACCTCCTCCAGAGCTTCCCCCGTGAAAAAAGTTAACTGGAATGAAAGAATAAAAAAATTTAGAAAAAACCCACTGAGCAACGGCGATGCCAAGCAATTTTGACCGAGCAAAAAACTGACGACAAGACGCTATTAAGCCAGTTTCAAACTCAAGCTCAGTCCATCCCTCAAGGGAAGAATGCTTGAAGACAATTGGGGATGGGAAAAAATACTCTCGGTAAAACGGCGAATGCCTTCTGTAGCGGCACTAGAATCCGAGGCATCGAGCACCCGCCCCGACCATAAGACATTATCAGCCACCAGCAAACCTCCCACCTTCAATCTCGACAAGGCCAATTCCAAAGCTTGAGGATATTGTTCTTTATTGAGATCAAGAAAGATCAAGTCAAAGGGGCCACGGTAGGCCTCTAAACTTTTCAGGGCATCGCCAACCTCGTACACAACCTTATCCCGCAAACCCGCCCGCTCTAAAAACTTCAGACCGAGACCCGCCTTGTCTCGATCAAACTCCGTACACACCATATGCCCCTGAGGAGGCAAGGCACGGGCCATCCATAAAGCGCTGTAGGCAAATCCACTTCCCAATTCAAAAATTCTTTGAACCCCTCCCCATTTGACCAACTGAAATAAAAATTGCCCCACCAAAGGACCCACGGCGGGAAATTTCTGACTTCGCGCCAGCTCTTCCATCTCTTGCAGCAAGGGATCAACGGGAGAAGCTAATTTTTTCAGATAAACATCGATTTCGGGGGAAGGAAATTGCATGGAGCCATTTCAAACATAAATCGCTTGGTGTTGCAAACCTTTGCCCCCACCCTAAAATATGATTTCCGACACCTGGCAAGAGCCTCCTCCCCACAAAAATCAAAACAACCTTTTTATGAAAAATCCGAGAAGACGGGCCCTGGTTTTTTATAATTCCAGCGTTTTTTAATCCATCAAACATAGAGTTTTTGTTTATTTTTCGAGGAAGGATTGGGACTTGTCGCAGTTGTTGTTGGGGTTAAGAGATATCTCCGGGCAGACTCAAGACTCACGACCTGCCGTCGAGCATGGCGCTCCGACTTTGCGGGAAAAACCGGAGGCATTGTACCGTCGCGCCCGACATCTACAAGCCAGCGCCTCTCCCGAAAATCTAGCCGCAGCACAAGCCAAAGCGGAAAAAATCTTCGAAAGAATTATTCGAGAAAATCCCCACTCTGAGATCGGCGCCAAAGCCCAGCGACAATTAGATATTCTGCGTGGGCACGGTTCTTTCGTCGACCAATTCGAATACCGCGGCCAGGCTCTATTACACTCCATCTGCCGACCCGACACCATGGCCGCCACCCTCTTGGCCCCCATGGCTTCCCAGATGGGGAGAGTGGGCGCGCTGCTCCGCTTAACCCGACCCGGGGGTCTTACCCAACACTGGATGGGCTATCGCGGCGTTCAATCCTTGGCTTATGGGTTGGGTTTTTTGACCGAAACCACCGTATTCACCGGAACCCACAAAATCGTGGGGCAAATAGCCGGCAACCCCCAGGATTGGCATCCCCTCTCCCTGTGGCAAGAATGGCACCATGGAGCCAGCATGCTCCTGGGCATGAAAGTCATGGGCGCCGCCGGCTCCCAACTGCAACAGAGGATAAACCGTTTTAATTCCCTGAAAGCCGGATTCTCCGCCCAAATGCTGAGCCGTATCAGCACCCCACTGATTCCCGAAATAAGCGCCATTGGGGGAACCATGCTGGTCCCTTGGCTAGAAAACCTCTCTCGACAGGGACTCGACCAAAATTATCAAGATTTATTTTATTCCGGGTTAGAACTGCACCTCAGTTTTAAAGGAATGAATCGGGCATTGGGAACCACGCTTTCCTCCTGGAAACAATTCGAACACTATTTGCACAGCAAAGCTAAGGCCTTGGGAGACGGTCAGCTCATCCACCAGGGCCGACGCCTGCTCGCCCCATGGGGAAAGCTTTCTTACTTAAGCCCGTGGCATCCCCCCCTCGCCCTCGCCATGTCCACCCCAGGTCAAGGCGGGCCAATCCCGGCCTCTCCTTCCCAAGCCTCTGGACAGATCCCCAAAACTTTTTCCAAAACAACCTCTAAGTCGTGGGACCAGGCCTGGGAGTTCGCCCAAAAATTTGGGACCCCCGAAGGAATGAACCTAAAGGAAATAGTCGAAGAAATCAGTTCCCTGCTGGGGGAAATTGATGCGCTGGCACCGAAACAACGCCAACTTTACCGACAGAAAAATATATTCCCCAGAAATCTATTGGTCAAAAAACAAATCCAGTCTCTGCTTCAAAACGGGGAAGAGGTTCAAACCTTACAAGCCGTTTATGTGGAGTTATGTGGAATTCATTGGAGTCTCACTCAGGCAGGTCTTCCTGCCCCATCCACCGAAACTTCTCCCCTACAATTACAAACCCCTCTCATTCGTGCAGGGCTACTCGTTCCAGCACTCTTCGTCAGTTCGGGTTCCCAGCCCGCTTCAGCTTCACCTGTGGCGGCCCTGTGGAGTCGCGGCGCCCTATACGGAAAATCCTTGCGAGAGCAAACCCCACCCCCGGAAAACATTCTTCAACTATTTCACCACGCCATTCGCACCAACCGGCTCAACGAGCTACTGATGGGAGAACCCCCTGCTCCGCCCAAAACCGCTGCCGTTGAAGATTTTTTTCAAGTGGAGACAAAAACCTGGAAACAAGCGTGGAAACTCAGCCAACAGAGCCAGCTAGGCCCACTTCTGGAGGAAGTGCTCCACTTGCGTAGAGCCACTAAAAGCCTCCTTGACAAGGTGGGGAATAGACCACTCCCCAAGGTAGTATTATTTTTTGCACAACTGAACAAGGCTATCCGTGAACTACCAAAATCAGCAAAAGTTTCGACTGCGGATTTGGCCCATCTACAAAATCTCTACTTAGAATTATCCGGTCTCCACTGGGGCCTTATTCAAAATACGGCGGCACCCATTTCTCCTGTGACTGCACCATCCCTCAAAACTGGCCCAGCCACACCCGCTGAGGCCCTTTGGAGCCACGGTGCCTTGCTCGGTAGGGCCATCGCAAACAAAACTTCGCTGCCCCCGGATTTTGAACGTCTTTTCAAATATGCCGTTGATACCGGCCATTTAGCCAGCCTATTGGACGGAACCCTCGCCTTGCCCAAAGCTCAACCTGTTTCCTCACTTGCGGTCAAAGCCCCACCTGCCCCCAAATCTACCGAAGCCCCCCCCCAACTCCAAGATCGCTTGTCAAAGCTCATCTCTGCAGAAGAATACTGGCAGGCTCCTTGGCGAGACCTTCAAGACAAGAGTAGCAAATCCCTGCAGCAAGAACTGGAAAAAAATCTCGCCGAGCTCACAGCGATTTTGCGAGGTCTAGAGGGCGAGTTCCCTCCCGGCTCCAAGCGGCGCCAACTTGTGGAGGATTTACTCACCGACCTTAAAACAGCTTCCAATCCTCAAGATCTGGCGGCCCTTCGAGTCTTGTCTTTGCAAATGTCAGGATTTAATGCCGGCCTCCGAGGTGAAACCCCATCACCCAGTCAACGGCTCACCGCCGCACAAATTCGTTCGGAAGCACATTTTCGCGATGCGGAGGGCCAGCTCAAGTTTCCCCTCACGGCCGAAGAGTTTTACTACCTTTTGCGCCACAAAAGCTGCAAAACAGCGGGGAGAGCACTGCCGCGTGCTCAAGAACGCTGGCACCAGGCCCTTTCCTCTTTTAGAGAGGGTTTTCATAGCGTTAATCCCCATACCCCAACCGTTTCACTGAACCAGACCTGGGCCGACTGGCTCAGACAAGTGAATCACGATAGAACCGAGAGAGACCTTCCTTTTCCCGTCTCCGAAGCAGAGCTTATCCCTCTATCCCACGAGTTAGGCGCAGCCGTTGGAAAACTCTGGCATCCTCAATTACAGTTGGAAGCTGCTCCCTTGGCACGCAGCCTATCCATCCAGGCTGATGAATACACCAAAGTGCCCCCGGCCCAAACCCTCTGGACCAAGGGATGGTTTGTGGGACACATCATCAGAACACAAAAACAAAACCTCCCCACCCATGGTATCGAAGCTCTCGCCTCCGTTCACTCCTTTGTTTTTTATGCGACCTACAATAATCAACACAACTTCAATTTTCTCCCCCCCTTATTTGAAACCCTAGAAACAGCCTCCCAACGAGCCGAAGCCTATTTATTAGCCGAGCACACCTGGCCCGCCACGCTTCCTCTTGAGGCCCGACTCAATCATCAAGAAATCGCCAGAGACCAGCTCCCCATTCTCTACAAAAAACTTTTAAAGAAAAGTTACAAACCTGAAGACTTTGCAAGGGATCTGCAACGACTGAGCGCAGCCATTACTTGGGGAGAATCTGAACTCGCCGATTATCAGCGCCAAATATCTGCTCTTAGCGAAGAGGGTAAATTATTAGAATACGCCAAGTCCCACGGACTCCGTAATCATTACAAGACAGAGCTGTTTTTAGAAAAAGTACCAAAAAAATTAGCGACCCATCTCGACGAACTCTACCGTTCGTATCTCAAGGGAGAACAAGATTTTGAGGGCCTCCAGCGACAATTTAAGGAGGGCATGAACCCCATCATTCGGTCTGTCGTCCGCGAGATCGACCCCGACCGTAGGGATTATTTCAGTAGGTACAACAGATCATTTCGATAGTCATAACAACAGAAGAAGACCCAGCATAAGGTAGTCTGACAACCCTACCCGCTAAGACTGATAGGGAATACGGCTCAAAACCAAACCTACGAAAACGGTGATGGTCATCAAGGCGAGATTAACGCCGGCTAAAAGGCGCATCTTCTGGACCGTACGGTCTACCAATTCGGCAGCCACCGGATCCGACATGGCCTTCTCTCCCTGACCTGTAATGCGCAGCCCCAAGGCAAAACTCTGATAGGCCGCAATCAAATAAATCGTCAGAAATAAAATTAATTTGATTACCAAAACCGTCGCTACATTTTGGAAATACTGAACGCCCAGAATTACTTTGTAATCCGTGAGGCGCCACGCCCCCGTCACCACCACGATGGACATCATCAGCAGAAAAAACGGACTGTAGTACTTCACATTACGGCGCAAAAACTGCAGTCGAACTTCACCTTCTAAAAAACGATTGGCCAAGGGGACAGCCACAAAAGCGAAATAAAACGACGCCCCCATCCCCAAAGCCCAGGGAACCAAATGCAACACGATTAACAGATAAGCCTTGAAGCCCATAAACACTCTTACCTTCCTACTTGCTGGGATTGGGATCCTGCCCTTGAGTTTTCTTCCCTTCAAATTTCTCGACAATCTCCACACAGAATTTTTCCATGCGATACATGTACATCATCGCCAAGATCTGGGTGAACATCCAAAGCAAGAGGGAACCTAAGATCCAACCCAAATGGGAACCCAAACCAGAAATATCCCGCTCCAAGTGAATCCCCGTCACCAAGGCGATACACAACAAGACAAAGGTCGCCAGGTTCAAAAGATTTAAAAGTATTTTCACGGTCCCTCCTCCCATGACATCCTCACAATCGGCTTTGGGCTTTGGCGGAAGCGGTGATAGAATCCCTGACCTAAGTGGTCAAGTTAAAAGGAGATTTGTCATGTCCGCTTTTTTGCCGGGTTTTAAAAAAAATTTTACAGGCACTTTGGGTCTATTGACCCTGATGATACTGTGCCCTTGGGCCTGTAAAAAGGCGCCAGAACCTCAGCCCAATCCCGCGCCTAGCGCCAGCGGAACTCCAGTCGCCGAGGCCATCGAAGTCGATATCAAAAACACCTGGAAACCCGCCGAAGGCGCCGCCTTCATCAAGGTTCCCCTGGGGTTGGATCCTTTTTTGAACTTTCCTCAAGATAATCCCCCCACCTCCGAGAAGGTCGCTTTGGGCAAATTGCTGTATTTCGATGAACGTCTCTCCGTCGATAACACCGTATCCTGCGCCACTTGTCATAATCCCAATCAGGGTTGGAGCGATGGTCATCCCGTTTCCACCGGAGTCCAGGCCAAAACCGGAACTCGCAATGCTCCCACCGTGATCAATGCCACCTATATGCTCTCTCAATTTTGGGATGGTCGAGCTCAAAATTTGGAAGAACAGGCCTTGGGGCCCATCATCAATCCTGTGGAAATGGCCATGCCCAACCACGAAGTGGCGGTTGATAAAATTAAAAATATTCCCGGCTATCAAGCCCTCTTTGAAAAAGCCTTCGGTACGGGACCTTCCAAGGAAAATATCGCGAAGGCCATCGCCAGTTTTGAACGAACGGTGTTGGGCGGAAATTCTCGATACGATCGTTTCGAATCTGGAGGCGACAGCAGCGCCCTCACCGCACAAGAAAAAATGGGTCGTGAACTCTTCTTCGGAAAGGCCAATTGCACACGTTGCCATGTGGGCTCTAACTTCAGCGATAGTCAATTTCACAACCTGGGTGTGGGGATGAACCAAGCGAAGCCCGACTTGGGTCGCTATGAAATCACCAAGGTCGAAGCCGATAAGGGAGCCTTTAAAACCCCAACTGTCCGTGACGTGAGCAAACACGCCCCCTATATGCACGATGGGTCCCAAGCTACCCTCGAAGAAGTCGTCGAATTTTACGATAAGGGCGGTGAAGCCAATCCCTGGCTCGACTCCAGGGTAGTGAAGCTCAATCTCAACGCCGAAGAAAAAGCTGCCCTCGTGGCCTTTATGAAGGCCCTAGACAGCGACCCCTATCCCTATGTAGAGAAGCCCGAGCTTCCGCAGTAAGCTCTTCGAGTTTTTCATCAATCTTGCAGGGCCGTCTAAGTGAGACGGCCCGCGTTTTTTTGGAGGTCCCATGTCCTTAACCGTGGTAGGCACCGTCGCCCTGGATACCGTTGAAACCCCCTTTGGCAAAATTCACGAAGGGCTGGGGGGCTCGGCCACCCACTTCGCCGTTTCCGCCGCTTTTCATACTCAAGTGGGTCTCGTGGCCGTGGTGGGACAAGACTTTCCTAAAAATCATCTTCAATTTCTTCGCTCCCGCGACATCAATCTGGAAGGCTTACAAATTTTGGAAGGACGTTCCTTCCGCTGGACCGGTCGTTATGATTATGATTTCAACACAGCTCACACCCTCGAAACCCAACTCAATGTCTTAACCCAATTTGATCCCCAGCTTCCCGAACAACTTCGCAGTAGCCCTTTTGTATTCTTAGCCAACATTGATCCTGAAATTCAGTTGAAAACTCTGGATCAACTTCAAGGCAAACCTTTCATCGCCGCTGACACCATGAATTACTGGATTGAAGGCGCTCGAGAAAATCTTCTCAAGGTGCTCAAACGCATTCGAATGTTGGTGATCAACGAAGCCGAAGCTCGGGCCCTGAGCCAAGAACACAATCTGGTCAAGGCCAGTCGGGTCTTGCGGAGTTTCGGTCCGGAAATTTTACTCATCAAACAGGGAGAATACGGGGCTCTAGCTTTTACCGAGCAGGAGATTTTCAGCGCTCCCGGCCTACCCCTCGAAGATATTCAAGACCCCACCGGAGCAGGAGATTCCTTCGCCGGTGGCGTTATGGGATTTTTGGCCAAGACAGGAGACGCCTCCTTTGCCAACTTGAAAAAGGCCATGATCTACGGTTCGGTCATGGCCAGTTTCAACGTAGAGCGTTTCAGTTGCGAACGACTCCAACAACTCCTCCCCGAGGAAATCCAAGAGCGTTACCAAAAATTTTTATCTCTGGCCCACTTCGATCAGCCCTCGGCAGCCGCCTAGGCCGAGGCCTTTTGCCTCTCGTAGCCCCAGCAATGAAGAGACAGAGAAATTCCATTGAATTAGCCCAAGGGTTTTCATAAAGGACGCCCCGCCATGACGGATATGTTTGAAAAAGCAAAACGCGACTGGGAAGCCCAGGTTCAAAAAACCCTGGAAAAAAATCCCGAACGACAAAAATCCTTCTCGACCCTTTCGGGTATCGAACTCGATCGTGTCTTTTTTCCCGAGACGGCCGATCCCCAATACTTGGAAAAACTGGGGTTTCCTGGAAGTTTTCCCTTCACTCGAGGCGTTCAATCCACGGCCTATCGAGGCCGATATTGGACGATGCGGATGTACGCCGGATTCGGCGACGCCCGACAATCTAACGAACGTTACCGCTTACTGATCGCCCAGGGCGGCACGGGGCTTTCCGTAGCTTTCGACCTCCCCACTCAGATGGGTTTGGACAGCGACAACCCCCGCTCCCGTGGTGAAGTGGGAAAATCCGGCGTCGCCATTGACTCTCTAGAAGACATGGAGATTCTTTTTTCTGGAATCCCTCTGGATCAGGTCTCCACCTCCATGACCATCAATTCGACCGCCTCCACCCTACTCGCCCTGTATATGGCCGTCGCCGAAAAGCAGGGAGTCTCGGCACAAAAAATCAGCGGAACCATACAAAACGACTTGCTCAAAGAGTATATCGCTCGAGGCACCTATATTTATCCGCCCCAAGCCTCCATGCGCGTCATCACCGACATCTTCGCCTTCTGCAAAGACCATGTCCCCCGTTGGAATACCATTTCCATCAGCGGATATCATATCCGCGAGGCCGGATCGACAGCGGTGCAAGAAGTCGCTTTCACCTTAGCCAACGGTCTGGCCTATGTACAAGCCGCGTTGGAACGCGGTCTCCAAGTCGACGAATTCGCTTCCAGGCTTTCGTTTTTCTTCAACGCCCACAATAATTTTCTGGAAGAGGTCGCCAAGTTTCGCGCTGCACGTCGCCTCTGGGCCAAGTTGATGCGAGAACGCTTCAAAGCTTCCGATCGCTCCTGCATGTTACGCTTTCATACCCAAACCGGAGGCTCCACTTTACAGGCCCAACAGATCGACAATAACGTCGTGCGCGTCGCCTACCAAGCGATGTCCGCCGTCTTCGGTGGAACCCAAAGCCTGCATACCAATTCGAGGGACGAAGCCTTGGCACTACCCACCGAAGCCTCCGCCACCTTGGCACTGCGCACCCAACAGGTGTTGGCTTACGAAACCGGCATCTCCGATACCATCGATCCCTGGGCGGGATCCTACGCCATCGAAAGATTGACCGACGAAATCGAGGCTCGAGCCCTGGCCTATATTGAAAAAATCGACGGCATGGGCGGCGCCGTACACGCGATTGAAGAGGGTTTTCAACAGAAAGAGATTCAAGAATCGGCCTACCTCTATCAGAAGGCTATCGAAAATCGAAATCTCATCATCGTAGGGGTCAACAAGTTCGAACAACAAGAGGCTCCGGTGGAGGATATCCTGAGGGTGGATCCCCAACTTGAACTAGACCAACGTCGACGGGTTGAACGGCTCAAGCAAAATCGGGATAACCTGCAGGTGCAACAAGCTCGGAAAACCTTAAAACAAGCGGCCCAGGGCAGCGAAAATCTCATGCCCCACATTCTAAACGCGGTAAAATGCTACACCACCCTGGGAGAAATCAGCGAAACACTTCGCGAGGTCTTTGGTCAGTACCAAGAAAAAATCGTTTTGTAGGAGCTACCCCTTGAAGTCGTCATCCGGTGATACGGCCTCAGTGCTGCACAACCTCGCTTACGATTGCGCGGATAAACACGCCCTTTCCCTCCACAATAAACACAAAACGGCACTGCTTTACTTTGCGACAGACTCCACCTCTCAGTCGCTGCGAGCTCCCTTGCGCATTACTTATGAAAGCCTGAGCGCCATGTCCCATCGCATGGCCAATGCGCTCCTCGCTTGTGGCCTACGCGAGAAAGAACGCGTCCTCTTAAGACTTCCCAATCTACCCGAATTTCCCATTTCATTTTTGGGCTCCGTGGCTGCAGGCATTATTCCCATCCCCACCTCCCCATTGTTAAAGGAACCTGAACTTCGCCTGCTGCTGCAGGATAGCGAAGCCACAGCCCTCGTTACGACTCCAAGCCTACTGCCCGAAAATTTTATCCAATCCCGCCCAGCGACCTTGCGAAAGATATTCCTGGTCACAACCCCTCAGGAAAAAATCCCTGAAGGCTGCCTGAGGTGGCAGGACGAAATCAAACACGCCTCGTCTCAGTTTTCCACCAGGCCCGTCCTGCCACGAGATCCGGCCTATTGGCTCTACACCAGTGGCACGACGGGAATGCCTAAAGCGGTCATCCATAGCCATCAAAGCATCCGTGCCCACGACTCTCGCGCGCGCTACTGGCAAGACCTCAAAGCTAGCGACGTCATCTTCAATACCAGCGCGCTTAATTGGAGCTACGCGCTCACCGCAGGCATGCTAGACGTTTGGAGACACGGACTGACCTCCGTACTGTATTCGGGGCCCTGCACCGCCGAAAACGTGCTCGCCGTAGTCCAGCGGGCCTCAGTGACGGTGTTCATGAGCGTTCCTGGCATTTACCGAAGGCTTAACGATCTCTTGGCAAACGGAGATAAGCGAATGAGCCAAGTTCGCGTCTGCAACAGCGCAGGAGAAAGCCTCTGCTCCGAATTAAGAAAGCAATTTTACGAACACAGCGGAAAACAAATCTATGAAGGCCTCGGCATGACCGAGCATAGTGTTTATTTAGTGCAGAGGGTGGGGGAAAAAATCGTCCCAGGTTCTCCGGGCCAACCCTTGCCAGAACAAAAAGTCACCATTCTGCAAAAAGACTTCAGCGAAAGCTCCGTCGGAGAAATAGGCGTTCTCGCCACCCATCGCTCCTGCCCAGGACTCATGCTGGGCTATCACAACAGACCCGAAGAAGAAGCCCGCTGTTTTCAGGGAGAATGGTTTTTAAGTGGGGACCTGGCGAGCCGGGATATGGCGGGCAATTATTTCTTTCACGGTAGGAATGACGACTTGATCAGTGCTGGGGGCTACCGCATCGCTCCCTTAGAGGTGGAGCGTGTGCTACAAAGCCACCCCCAAGTGGAAGAAGCCCTGGTATTTGAGGCCCACAGTAAAAGCGGGTCCCGTTTTCTTGCAGCTCAAGTCGTACTCAATGCCCACACCATACCTTCCGAACAACTGCAATCCGAACTACTCAATTACGCAGAGCAACACTTGGCCCATTACAAAGTACCCCGAGAAGTTCAATTCACCGCGGCCCTGCCCCATGGCTCCACAGGAAAACTTCTACGGAGAAAAACCTAACAACTCCCCCCTCTCCGTCACGATAAGCCCAGCACTTGGCCCATATTTCAAAGTTAAAATCCGTTTCATCGATGGATCTACAATGGCACCTCCTCAGGTCTCAAAATCCAAACCCGATCCTTGGAAAACAGAACGATCCCCCCTCAAAGACGAATTGGGTTGTACTGTCGAAGTCGAGGTACCCCAAGACGACCCCAGCGCAGCCAATGTCCACCGATCCTCCGCAAAGAAGTGTCAATATGTTCAGGTGGAAGTAAAAAATATTTACCGCGACGCGTGCTTTATCGAAGAAGCGACTCGAATCCCTGATTATTCCCAACCCGAAGATACACCAGACCGAAGTTACTATGATCCCAAAGTAGCAAAAGACTGCTGCCTAGCTCCCCCAGACCAACACGATTATTTTGAAGAAAGCGGCCGACGTCCCCGAGGGCGCAAGGCGTTTGCGAAAGATCGAGTGCCTCAAGACGCCCTCAGTTACGAAGCTGAATTTTTTCGTGATATTTTCTCGATGAGCCGGAGTGGCGCCTGCTACGACTTAAAATCGCTTTCGCCCCGTGATCAAATCGATATTCTGAGAAAGATTTTAACTACCCCACCATCCAACGGCCATCACCCCGCCTTGGATATCATTAACTTCACCTATCAAGACCAATGGGTTCCCCCTCCCCGTGATCTCAATAAACCTGAAGAAATTGCAGACTACACCCAAAGACTCCAAGACGCGTTGAACTCAAGCTCCGACTTAGAAGAACAACGTCTCACGGCACTACTGGCTGTTTATTCTGTGAGTCTTTTTTTCAATCAAACCTCACTCAACTCTTCTCCTCATCCCCTGAATCAATCACTTGTAGAACTCTATCAAGCCAGTCTCAAACCTGGAGAAACTCATAGCGCGGTATTCGATACAGATCTTGATGGAATTTATGATTCGGAGGATCCCGATCCTCTTGTGGCTCAGGGAAAAGCAAACGCCCCGCACCATAGTTTGGCAGACCAAATAGCTCAGCAGCGAGTTTTTTTGGAGAACTACTCCATCCCAGAGGCGGCGCCAGATCTTGTAGATCTCAAATCCACCTCGGGCCTCGATACAAGGCTCAAAAAAATCCCTGATATTCGTTTTGCTCGTCTCGAAGACAAGCTTGAATTACAGCTCTGCATCGATATTCAACCCCAGTTTATCAAAGACGCTCACCTCGTAAGACGCGCAGAAAAAGACTGGGCCATACTCAAAGCCAAGGTCGAAGACCGGATCAACGCCCATCTTCCCCACCCTCTTCAAGTTCGCATTGTCGAGGCATCCTACAGTAAGACGCCTCTTTTTATCTCAGAGAATCCTTCTCCCCCATCCACCGTCTTCTCCGAGCAAGATATCCAACAACATAACGACGAAAAACTGCTCGATTACATACTTAACCACTTCTTTTCTTTTGGGGGACGTACACTCAACGAATATCCTGAGGATGCACCAGGAGAACAAGCTCCCGCAGCAATGCTCTATCAACCCGGCCGCTCTTTGCTCACCGATCCCACTCCACAATCACAAGAGAACATCAAAGCCCTCATCCAAGAACAAATCCTTTACGCGGGAACGGAGATTCTCTTAAAGGCCATGGAGGAGCAACTTTTATCCCCTAAGTTGGGCATGGAAAATCAACGCATCCTCATTTACCGCCGGGCCGACACCGATAGGTTATGGAACAACATCCCGACCCCCACTCTCTCGCTGGGCAATTATATGAGCATCGCCATGGGGAGTAATTTTTTTACCAAAAATTTCTCGGGTCATTCTTTCACCGCTGCACGCATCCATATGCCCATCGAATTGGGAACCATGTTGCTCTTGGGTCCCGGATCCTTACAATCGCCGGAAAAAGATCTCCAAGGTGGTTTCTCCGTGGCTTACCGAGGCCATCCCATCCAGCAGGGTTCCGCCCCTAAAATGCTTCACGGATTTAAATTGAGCGCGGTGCTCAATAGCCCCATCATCAGCCAAAAGCGCGCCTTACCTTTCCCCACGAGATTAGCCTTTCTTCTAGGCCCTACTTGGGAATACAACCCTCAATCCCACCAGGGACAATGGGGCGTCGAAGCCTCCCTCTATGGTGCTATCTCTAACTTACCCCTAGGAGTGGGATTGTCGGCTGGCCTTGCGGGGTTTTCAAATCCGAACGCCTTAGAAGGATGGTTTACGGTGGGTCTGATGGCCCATCTTCCCGGGATCTACGACCGAAAGAACGGATGGAGAGTGCCTTTTCTTCAGAAAAAAAATCCCTAATAAACCCGACACCAAACAGAGTGTGCCTACACCAAACGATTTCTTCGTTTCCCCGAAAGAAAGGCCTCAATATTTTTGCCAATCTCGTCGATCAAACGCTGCCGCGCTTCCCGGGAGGCCCATGCTACGTGGGGGGTGAGCAAAATTTTATTAGCGAGGGACTTCTGCAAAAAAGGATGACGCGGAGGCAAAGGCTCATGCACAGCCACATCCGTGGCATAGGCCGACAGGCGCCCCTGCTTCAGGGCCCGCACAATATCGCCCTCATCGACCAAGGGGCCTCGCGCTAAATTCAACAGGGCCGCGCCCGGCTTGATTTTTTTCAAAGTCTCTTCCCGAATGAGCCCCCGGGTGGATTCGGTCAAGGGACAATGAAGCGAGATAAAATCGCTTGTCTGCAGTAGGTCTACCAAGGACACTCGATCCTGCGGCGATTTGTATTTTCTGCCAGGAAGTCGGGCGACTAAAACTTTCATGCCCAGAACCTTAGCAATACGGGCTACACGCCTGCCGATGTTTCCATAACCCACAATCCCCAAGGTTTTTCCCCGCAAATCACTAAAGGGAAAGTCTAGTACCGCAAAGCTGGTTGAACGCCCCCAATCCCCCGCACGTACCGCATCGTGGTGCTCGATCAAGCGGTGGGAGAGCGCCAGCAAGAACATCAAAGTATGCTCCACGACGGTCTCTGTCGAATATCCAGCCACATTGCAAACTCCGATGCCCCGGGCACGGGCCGCAGCCAAATCGATATTATTGACCCCGGTGGCCGCCACACAGATCAAACGCAAATGCGGCATAGCTCGCAGTTCTGCCTCACCCAACACCACTTTGTTCGTAATGACAATTTCAGCATCCGAAACCTGTGGCACCACAACTTTAAGATTTTTTTTGAAGGTGAATAAGTGGCCCCGATCACTCAGAGACTGAAGACTTAAATCACCCAAATCCACGGTTGCTGAATCCAAAAAGACGATTTTAGGGAGTTTTCTGTCCATGTTTTTTTCTACCATTCCCCCGAAGTGATGCTTTAAAGCAGGTCTGTTTTTATTTTCCCCATCCTGTAAAATCCAAAAAAAGCCCAGAATTCTCTATAAAATATCTTTTTTAAAGTTAGGGTTGCCATTGATTGAAGCTAGGGTTTAGAGGATGAATTGCCGATTTATGGGAGAAAACCGTTCATGAAAGCCAGTTCTGAATTATGGAAAAAGCG
>DALYEU010000026.1:0-26284 GCA_031972375.1 bacterium
GCGACGTTGCTGGAGAATGTCTTTAAACTTTTTAAGGTCTTTTTTATTCATCCAGGATACCTATCCTCATGACAGCCAATGGGTGAGATTTAAAAAAGGGCTCCCTTAATTCTAAAAAAAAAGGCCCTTGTCAACGAACATTTCCCAAAACCCATTTGATCCCAAAAATCACAGGTGTTTTGGTGAAACGGAGATGTTAACTCCAAACCCTTGAGAGGCCAAGGCTAGAATGCTAGAGTCGACGAAATGAATCATTCTGCAACGACCGCAATACTTCTTATCGTTTGCCCCGACCAACCAGGTCTGGTGGCAAAGGTTTCCCATTTTGTCCACCAACACCATGGAAACATCCTAGACCTGGACCAACACACCGATGCTGAAACTTCTACCTTTTTGATGCGCATCGAATGGGACCTCTACGGGTTTCAACTCAGTCGGCAAGAACTCAAAAAACAATTCGCTGACTTGGCCGGACAACACAAAATGAGATTTTCTCTCTATTTTTCGGATGAAAAAATAAGACTTGCGATCTTTGTCTCCAAGTATCGCCATTGTCTTTACGATCTACTCGTTAGACATGCTTTAGGTGAGCTGGATGTTGAAATCCCCCTAATCTTGAGCAATCATCCAGACCTCAAAGAAGTAGCAGACCATTTTTCAATTCCCTATCACTGTATTGCGGTCACTCCAGAAAACAAACAAGAAGCAGAACAGACTGCTCTCGATTTGCTTACAAAACACCAAATCAACGCGGTGGTTCTAGCACGCTACATGCAAATTCTTTCCAAAGACTTTGTCGCGGCCTACCCTAACGCTATCATCAATATTCATCATTCTTTCTTGCCAGCCTTTAAAGGATCACGCCCTTACCACCAAGCCTATTCACGTGGGGTTAAAGTTATCGGAGCCACAAGCCACTATGTAACTGAAAACTTAGACGAAGGTCCCATTATCGAACAGAGCGTCACTCGAATCAGTCATCGGGATCATGTAGAAGACCTAATTCGTAAAGGACGGGACCAAGAAAAAAGCGCTTTAGCTTTTGCCGTCCGAATGCACGCCAGGCATCGCATCCTTACCTACGGCAATAAGACTATTGTGTTCGAATAAAGAACAAATGGCAAAGTCGATCAGGCCATGGTTCTTAGTTTTCGATCCTCTAACCACTCTTTGAATTGTAAAATCATTGGAAGATAAACCAGAGTGGTAATTAAACAAGTCACCACTCCAACCACAGCCACCAATCCCATAGAACGCAACCCCCCATGACTACAAAATGCTAAGCCCACAAAACCTGCGGCATTTGTCATAGAGGCCAATGCTGCGGTCAATCCCGTGGTACTCAATACCTTCGCCAAGGAACCCCGGCCCAATTCCACATAACGATGATAGACGTGAATGCTATTATCAACGCTCATTCCCATAACGGCGGGAATCATGACCATGTTGTAAAGATTGAGTCTTATCCCCAAAAGATAAAGCACTCCCATAACCCAAAGAACGCCCGACAGAATGGAAAACATCACTAACGCGGATTTTTTCCAATTACGAAAATCGAGATAAACAAAGAAAAAGACGCTCGCAACGGCAAAGAAAAGAATTTTTTTGCTATCGCGGAACATGGTCCTTAAGACCTCAGCAAAAACCATTGAGCTGCTCGAAGGATGATAAGTTCCTAGATTTGTTTGTATGGTTCCTATCTCTTCCAATAGCTCGAGAGCATTTCGCCCATCATCCATTTCCAAACCTAGTTTTGGAAAAATGAGGAAAACTGTACCAGAAACCTCTTTTTTGCCAATAAACTGCTGGGTAATGGCTTCTGGAATATCTTCAAAACTAAAATTTTTGGGCTTGTGTAATTCTAGTTTAAAACGATCTAAATCTCCTCTTTTGTCTTCAGGCACCAAACGAATCGAATCATCCGCGAGCAAATCTTGGATCTGATGAATGATTCCCATTTTTTCGTCTTGCCTCTCTGGAACCAAAGAGTAGAAAGAACTCGTATACTCAATCACAGAACGAGTTCTCTCTCCTTTTATCTTTTCGATGGCTGTTTCTAAAGCTTGTGCCTCCTCTTTGGAATGAATAACAACCGCTGCAGGAATATTTACTCTACCTCCTCGAGTCGCCTTCTGTTTTGCCCTAAATTGCGCCTGATCCGAAATATCAGCTCGGATTTTCTTCGTATTATATTCAAAGGGAACCTTAGGAAGTACGATCAAGGAAAAAAGTGTAAAGGCGCTAAAGATAATCAATAAAGACTTAATGAAAGAAGGAGATAATTGAAGCGGGAAGACTTTTTCTTCCTGACTTTGTTTATGAAAACGGAACAAATGAATTTTCTCCGCCAGAATCAACAGGGCAGGAAAATAAACGAAATAAAAAGCCAGTACTACCCAAAGTCCTATACCTGTAATGAGACCAAATTCGCTAAACCCTCTGAAATCGCTAAACATCATCAAGAAAAAAGTACTGGCTAGGGAGGCAACAGCGGTCAGGATGGGAGCTCCTAGGGAGAGATAAATGTCTTCCAAGGTTTCTCGAACAGAGAGACCCGACAAACGAGCTTCATAATAGCGAGAAAACAGATGAATGCCTGTCTCCACCCCCAGTCCTCCCAAAATGGCAAATAGAAAGGAAGTGGTAATATTTAGGTGGCTAATCCATAGGGAGGAAAGAGCCAAGCCTGCCGGAATCCCTAGAACGAGCGGAATATAAATCAACAAAACGTATTGAGGCTTACGAAAACGAAGCAATAAGGGCAGAAAAATAATAAGACCTGAGATAATACCGGCCCTTTTCAAATCTCGTAGTAAAAGACGGTACTCGCGAACCCTAGCTGAGCCACTCAAGGTAACTTTAAAATCAGGATCGTAGGACTTGAAATTAAATTGAGAAAGAGCTTTGTCAATGGAATCAACTAAACGTTTTTCTTGAGCAATGTCGAGATTTGAAGCTTTTGACTCTACGAAAATGGAAAAAATAGTACCGCTAGGACTCTGATAATAATCACTAGAAGCGGTTTCCCCCGTGGAACCATATTTTTTTCGATATTTTTCCTCAATATCTGAAAAACTTAATTCTTCATCACCCTGTTCATCTTCGAAGCTAATATAAAATTTTCCGAGCTTTTCTTGTTGAATCTTTCTATCAATTCGGTCTCGAATCGACAGCAGATCGGCTTCATCCAAATAGAGTAATTTATTTTTATCTAAAAAATCATAGCCAGGCTTACGAATCAACACCTGCCCTACTTCCGGAAGTTTTTCCAAATGGGGCTTAAGATCTTGGAGCATCCGTTTGGTGATCTCCGGATCCTTGGATTCGAACAATATATCAACACGACGTTTTTGATCGATTTTATCTTGAAGCTGTAAAAGTGTCTGGACGCTATGGTAGTGACGAGGCAGTAAATCGATGGGGTCGGTACTAATGTGACCAAACAGGTAAGTCACCCGAGGCCAACTAAAATAAAGCAGTACAAGGCCTAAAAATAAAATTGGTAAGTAGAAACGAGTTAAAAACTTTACAAAAGTTTGAACGATTGCTTTCAAGGAAGATCCTTACTCTGCCCTATTCCAAGGGTTATAAAAATCACTATAGAACGACAGAACTAAAAAATGGCTTCACCTTCTTCTAAAAAACTTTTGATTTTTCGTTTGGCCTCAAGAAATTTAGAAACTGCTCTAGGCCTCCTCTATCAAAATGGCATTTTCACGCTACAAGAAAAAGGTCATGGGTCGTGGGTTGAACTCATTGCCCAGATTCCTCCCAAATCCTCGGTGGAGCTTCTCAAAAAAAAGCTCATCCATCAGTCACAGCAATTTTTTCCAAAGGGCCTTTTTCATTCGGTAAAAGTGGCTTTCCCCCCTCCCGACGACTGGAAACAGAACTTTTTAAAGTATCTGCACCCTTTTCCCTTACCCCAACCCAAGTCTCTCCAGAAACAGCCCCTTACCATAGACCCTCGCCCCTCTCCAAAACACGAGAGTTCCCCTCATACCATTTTTTTGGCAGCCGGATTGGCGTTCGGCACCGGCACCCACCCCACCACCCAATCCGCAGCTTGGTTATTACAAGAATGGATTTGCCATTCTTTAGATAAACCTCTCAGTATTCTCGATGTGGGATGTGGTACGGGTATTTTGGCTCTAGTGGCAAAAAAACGGGGAGCTACCTGGGTGGAGGCCATCGAAAATGATCCTGAAGCACGTCAAGTGGCACGAGAAACTTTAGACCACAACGAATCGGAAGAAATTCCCATTCACTCCGAATTAAAACAGGTTAGGAAAAAATTTGATTGCGTAGTCGCCAATATCATTCCCAAAACCTTGATAGAACTACAAAATTCACTCAAAAATAGGGTTCGTCCCGGTGGAGTGCTGATTTTGGGAGGAATCCTCTATAAAGAACGCCAAGAAATACTTAAGGCTTTTCTTCCCATGAAATGTATTAAGCAAAGAAATCAAAAGGGATGGACTACCCTATTGTTGACGATGTGAGGAATGTTCCGATCATGAAATTGCATCTCGATCTAATTAGAGACGATACTAGCCTTAAACAGGTAGCCGAAAAAATTCAAAACTGTTCGTTCCTCGCCTTCGATACGGAGTTTATTCGGGAAAAAACCTTTCATCCTGAATTAGCCCTGATCCAATTGGCAACTGAGGAAGAAGCCTGGCTGCTTGATGCTCCTGCCCTAGGGCGCCACGCAATGGCACCTTTATTGAGTCTTCTTGAGGATCCTAAAATCCTTAAGGTGATGCACTCGGCATTTGGGGACCAAGAATGTCTATGGAGTGCTTATCGTATCACCGCAAAACCCGTCCTAGATACTTTTGAGGCTGCAGCCCTTTGCGGATATGGTGAATCCGTGAGTTTAGGAGATTTGGTCAATCGTGTACTCAAGGTGAAGCTACCTAAGATGCATTCTCGCACCCATTGGTTGCGCCGACCCCTCAGCGAAGAAATGCGTAGCTACGCCCTATCAGATGTCCAATATCTTATTCCGCTAACAATGAAACTTCGTGAAGAACTGAGCGATCTAGGACGTTGGGAATGGGCCCTAGAACTCAGTGAGGCCACTAGTAACCCCCTGTTATACGAACCCAATATCCAATCCTTAGCAACTCGTTTGGCCCAAGGAGGAAGATTTAACCCTGAAACCTTCGGCGTTTTGTGTGCTCTGGTGGAATGGCGGGAAAATCGAGCCCGCTTGATCAATATTCCCAGAAAACGCATCGCCGACGATGGAACTTTGATCAGCTTAGCCCAGGCACGTCCTCACACCTTGGAAAAACTATCCCAATTTAGGGGATTAAATCCGGGAGAACTGCAACGACAAGGCGAAAACCTTCTTAAAATCATGGAAAACCCCGTTGTTCTCTCCCATCTTCCCACCTTTTCAGCACCTAAGATATTTCGGCCTAGTTCAGCCCAATCCCGAGCCATAGACTACCTATCAACCTTTTTAAAAGCCATTTGCCAGGAAAAACGCATCGCCTCCCGCTTGATCATGACCGTTAAGGATCTCACAGAAATCGTCGTCGACCAACTCCAAGACTCTCAAGAATGGATAAGTCGAAAACTTTGTTCTCCACGGGCCTGCGCCTTGGTTGAAGAAGAATTATCCGCAGCTTTACAGGGCCGTAAGGGTTTAGCTCTACAAAAAGGCAAACTCACTTTATTGGAACTCGCTGAGGTCAAAAATGAAACTATCTGAAATAAGTACTTTTGTCTGTGGTGGAGCCTCTGGACTAGGGGCGGCCGTTGTAAAAAAATTTTTATCTGCTGGAGCTAAGGTCACCGTATTCGATTTACCTAAAGAAGGTATTGAAGAACATGTACTGAGCTTCGGAGAAAATGCATCTTTTCAAGGCGGAGATATCACCGATCCCGTCACCGTTCAAAAAGCCCTAGAGCAAGCTAAGAAACGGTGGGGAACCCCACGCGCGATTGTCAATTGCGCAGGAATTGCATTGGCCCAAAAAGTCATAGACCGTAATGGCAAAGCCGCTGACCTAAATGTTTTTAAAAAAGTTATCGAGGTGAACCTCATCGGAACCTATAATCTATGCCGTCTGGCAGCCGAACTGCTTGTGCAGAGCGAAGCTTTGGAAGATGGTCAAAGAGGCGTGCTGATTAACACGGCCTCCATCGCAGCCTTTGAGGGACAACGCGGGCAAAGTGCCTATGCCGCCTCCAAAGGTGGGGTTGCCTCTCTCATACTGCCATTGGCCCGAGATCTTTCCGACTGGGGAATTCGAGTTATGGGAATCGCACCAGGCATTTTTGATACTCCGATGATGGCCCTCTTGCCGGAAGAAGCCAGACTCTCCCTCGGCAAACAAGTCCCTTTTCCTCCAAGACTAGGTCGTCCCGAGGAGTTTGCCGCTTTGGTGCAGCATATTGTAGAAAACACCATGCTCAATGGTACCGTGTTACGTCTGGATGGAGCTTTAAGAATGGGCATGAAGTAGATAGATAGCGCCCTTGATCCTTAACGAATAATCTGTTCCTCTTTTAAAGATTATGCCTGTTTTCTTTATTAAAAACCCTAGAGACCCAGAGGGTTTTTTTTCTCTGTCTCGGGAAGACTTACATCATCTACGCCGCGTCTTACGAAAAAATGCTGGAGATTTGTTTGAGGTCATCACGCCAGAAGGGGCCAAGGGCCTAGCTATCTTGCAAGAATCTCAAGGTGTATGGAGAGGACAATGGAAAAAATCCTTACTAGAAGCCCCAACTTCAAGGAAGACTAGCCTTTGGCTGGGAATAGGCCTTATCCGTTGGAGTCGCATGGAATGGCTCGTTGAGAAAGCGACAGAGCTTGGAGTAAACCGTTTGAGCCTTTTATTAACCCGTTTTTCCCAACACCAAAATGCAGATAATATTTCTATAAATAAAATAAAAAGATTAATAAAAATATCTCAAGAATCACTTAAACAGTGCGAGCGATTTCAAGCCCTACAAATCGACCCTCCTTGCCCTTATCAAGATTGGCTTCAAAAGACAGCCGCCCAGTTTTTAGGAGAAAAGATTTTCCTTCGAACGCGACAGGCAGACCCGCTGTGGCCCCCTTCAAATGCGCACCCCGCCGAGGAGGTTCTAGCACTAATTGGACCCGAGGGGGGATGGTCTCCCGAAGAAGAGGAAGAAACCCTATCGCGAGGTTTTAAGCCCGTTTCCTTAGGGCAAAATATTTTAAGAACGGAAACGGCAGCCCTCAACCTTGCCTCACTATGGAAATATCGTTCAGAAGTCGAAATCATGGAGAAAGGCTCATGAAGACCCCCTATGTACTTGCCCACCGTGGTGCCAGTCTTCATAAAATCGAAAACTCACTTCCTGCCTTTGAACTGGCACTTCAACAAGGAGCCCATGGTGTCGAAATGGATTTGTGGCAATGTGCTTCTGGAGAATGGATGGTTATCCATGACGCCGAGCTTACGGAACTCACAGGAACTCCTGGGCATATAGAAAAGCTTAACTACTCTGAATTAAAATCGAGGCGTCTATACGGAAGAACCCCATCCTCCCCATCTCAGGAGCGCATTCCAAGCTTGGAGGAAGCCTTAGAATTATGCAAAAATTTTGCATTGATTAATTTAGAAATTAAAGGAAATCACTTAAGAGGCCGTGGAAATGAGTCGCTTTTGTTAAAGCGGCTCAAGGAGTTTCGGGTGGAAGATAGGGTGTTGCTCAGTTCCTTTAACCCCATTACCTTGTATCGATTTAAAACAATGGCTCCCCATTTACGTCGGGGTCTACTGTTTTACGAAGGCAGCGCCTTGCCGTTTCGACGCGCTTGGTCAAGTCCATGGATAGACCCTTTCAGTCTCCATCCTTCCAAGGCCCTGTTGACAAAAGAACTCATGATTCGGGCCCATCGACACGATCAAAAAGTGTTTGCTTGGACCATTAATCATCTCCATGATGTTAAAAGATGCCTTGAATTAGACGTCCACGGTTTGATCACCGATGATCCCGCAGAAGTCCTCAAGATCATCCAAACTCAAACGACACCTTTGTCATAGCGCGAGAGTAAGATACCATGCCGATCCATTGGGATGACGATGAAGATGAAGAACTCACGGAGCTGGAATACCAGTCCCGCTCTAATCGAGTATTAATCCACGACGAAATTACAGCTCCCATGGGAGAGCCAACTCCGCGCCGTAGTTCTGGTTCGACAGAAGTGTTTTTACCTTCAGCCCCCATGGGCAACCTCATTCCTGGACTCCCCTTTCAACCCGCCCCCCTGCGCGATCGCTTTGCGGCCTTCCTCATTGATTCTTGGATAGGATTTTTATTTTATTGGTTAATCGGAGCGCTACTTCTATCAACGCTCAAATTTCCAAACCTATCCACCTTGCATCAGCTCCAGAGCCGCTTCGTTCTACACCTCGCCCTTAGTCTGACGGTTTTCTTTTTCTATTATCTCTTAATGGAGTCGGTATTCGGCGCGACCTTGGGAAAGTTTTTTACCAGACTTCGAGTAGTGGACAACAATGGAAGACGCCCCTCCCTGGGAGCCATTTTTCTTCGTAACATCCTCAGGGTTATCGATTATTTTCCAGCATTTCTTGTGGCTGTCATCACGATGGAGTCTTCGGCCTATCATCAACGGCTTGGAGACAGGGCCGCGTCTACCCTTGTCATAAAAAAAACCCGTCGTTTTCTCCCCCAGGTCCAGCTGCAACATACACCCGTAGCCTCAACCCTAAGCAAAATCTTTGCGGAGCTTGTGGATCTCATTCTCGCCCTTACTGGCGTTTACGGGTTGGTGTTGATCATGTCGCCCCGTTATCCACTCTTTTCGATGGTCCTCTACTGGAATTTACCCGTCGCTTTTATCGCCTACTATACCCTACTCGAATTTTTCTTTGGTACTACCCCTGGTAAGGCTCTCTTTGGCAGGGGAGTCGTCCAACTGCATGGAGAACCTTTAGACGGAACCAGTGCCCTGCTTCGCAATTGCCTACGCCCCCTCGACTATTTTTTAGGCTACCCCCTCATGGTACTCAGTAAGAAAAAGCAACGCCTTGGGGACATGGCCGCTGATACTCTTGTCGTATGTCACACAACAGGAAAACAAGCCCTCTGGTCTATTATCTCCGGCGTATTTTGTGTTTTCGTCATCGCCTATATTGGATTCAAGCATCCAGACAACTATCTCAAAAGAGACTATGGTGTGGGTCCATTGCAGGGAATAAAAATTCTTATCCCCAATTTATTTGGAAAATTATCTTGGATGAAACAAGGGACCTCCTCCTCTCCCAAGACTAAAGCCAGCGCAAATACGACACGAAAGGACCTACCCCAGGCCCAAAGCACTCAACTCAAACTGCAAGAGTTTTACTTCTCCACTGGCCCAGTCCCCAGCCAGATCCAAAATGAAACCCCATTCCGAAGGGGCGATCCTATCTATGCCTTTTTTAAAATCGCAGGGTTTCAAACCCAAGGCAATCAAGAAGCCAGTTTTAGTGAGGACATAGAAGTCACAGATCCCCAGGGACAGATCGTTTTTGAACAGACCCAAGCCATTGCCTCCACGAAGCAAATCAGCAATCAAGAGGTATTGTTCGCCAATCACATCAAGCTTCCCAAGACGTCTCCTTCGGGAAAATACCAGGTCAAGATCACGGTCTACGACCATGTCGCCCAAACTCAATATGGCTTCGAAAAGGAATTTGAAATGCAATGACCCCTACGATTTTGCAGAGATTTTACCACCTGGCTCGAGAAAAGCCTGATCAAGGGGCTTTGGGATTTTTTCAGGATCAACAATTCCACCCCATTCCCTGGTGGCTCTACAAGTCGAAGGTGAAGCATTTTGCCCTGGGGTTATTACATTTGGGAGCACAACCTGATCAATACCTGTATTTATTTCCAGGGCAAAACCCACAACGATGCTTCGTTGAATTAGGCGCTTATACTCTTGGGCTACAAACCCTGAGTCTGCCCCCAGAAATCTCCAACGAGCGACTTCTGCAACTGTGCCAGAGATTTACCCCGTCCTTCGTGTTTCTTTCCAAAGAGGATCCTCGACTCAATACTCTCCTAGAGAAACATGGTAAAAACCTTTTGGCGGTTTTGCTCAGTCAGGATAGAAACACCGACACACAAGGAAATAAAACGCTCAGCTTTCGTCAAGTGTTCAATCTTGGAATCCAGCAAGAAAACCGCTATTTCTCCGATTACAGAAAATTAAGGGAGGCTTCGCCCACAAAACAGATCAGCCCTATTTCCATCGATCTCCAAGGAAAAATTCACCCTACACCGCTTTATCACGGTGAAATCATAGAATCCTGCGCACGCCTGGACACCTACTATTTTGCAAACGAAGCAAGTCCCATCTTTTTTTCTGGAGAACTGTGGAAGCACCTTGAACGCTGTCTAGGTTTGTTTTGGCCCATTTTCAAAGGACGCGCCATGTGGATGGGGACAACTCTCTTACCCTTAGGTTCTCCCTTACGCCAATCAAAACCAGGAATCGCTTACGTCTACCCCAATGCACTGCAAGATTTTATGAACTCCTTACTCGAGTATCCATCGGGCCGTATCGCGAACTATCGAATTCGTTCGGCCATTCGCCATTGTTGGGGAAAAAACCTCCAGTATCTTTTGACCCCATGTTCTATTCCCGAAATCTGGAAAGAGTGTCTAGAACGCGGCGGAATCAAAAGTTTTAACTTGATCGAAAAATTCCAATCCTGACTTTCGAAACCGGACAAAACCTGAAAGATTCCCTTGTTTAATCAAGATGCCTTGGGTAACACTTGCGGGCGAAATTTTATACGAATTCCCATCGTCCTCTAAAGCGATGCATCCATAAATAAATTGGGAAATAAATCAGAGCGAGGAAATTATGTCCGGTCATTCAAAATGGGCTACGATTAAAAGAAAAAAAGGTGCCGCAGACGCTAAGCGTGGTCAGGTGTTTTCAAAAATCATCAAAGAAATCACCATAGCTGCCCGCATCGGGGGCAGTGATGTTACGGGAAACTCCCGCTTACGTTCCGCGATTGAGGCGGCCAAGGCTCAAAATATGCCCCAAGACAACATCGCCCGAGCCATCAAAAGAGGAGCGGGAGAGCTGGAAGGAGTTTCCTACGAAGAAAATACCTACGAAGGTTATGGTCCTGGTGGAGTTGCGATGCTTATCAAAGTGTTAACCGACAACAAAAACCGCACCGTTGCCGAATTACGCCATATGTTAAGCAAAGGTGGAGGAAACATGGGCGAGTCCGGATCCGTCGCCTGGATTTTTAAACCCAAGGGGTCCTTGCTGGTTAGCAAAGCTTCCGTCGAAGAAGACAAACTCATGGAAGTGGCCTTAGAAAATGGCGCCGAAGATATTCAAGATATGGGGGACAGTTTCGAAGTAGTCACCGAACCTGCTAATTTTGAAACTGTTTCAGAAGCCTTAAAACAAGCGAATATTCCCATCGCCGAGTCTTCCGTGGGGATGGTCCCCCAAAATACCATTTCCATTTCTGGTGATGCGGCTCAGAAAATGCTTCGTCTGATGGAAAACCTCGAAGATCACGACGATGTGCAAAATGTTTATGCCAATTTTGATATTTCCGAAGAAGAGATGGAAAAATTTTCTTAGGATTTTCATGATACACTATGCGAATCCTCGGCATTGATCCTGGAACCCGGGTAACGGGCTACGGTTTTGTGGAAGAAACATCGGGCCGTGTTGTCCATATCGACAATGGAGGAATCTTCCCCTCTAGCAAAGGATCCCTAGCCGAACGCATCTACCACATACACAAAGAGCTATGTCGTCTTTTATTGGAATTCAGCCCCGATGCGGTGGCTATCGAAGATATCTTTGTCGCAAAAAATATTTCTAGCACCTTAAAGCTAGGCCATGCTCGTGGTTCTGCCATGATCGCCGTCCAACAGGCCCAAGTACCGCTTTATGAATATACGGCTAACCAAGTCAAAAAGGCGGTGACTGGCTACGGCCATGCCAATAAAGAAC
Source organism: bacterium (assembly GCA_031972375.1). GTDB lineage: Bacteria > UBA10199 > UBA10199 > DSSB01 > DSSB01 > DALYDW01. The sequence continues at coordinate 11,996 of DALYEU010000026.1, forward strand.
AAATTCAAAAAATGGTCAGCAGCCTGTTAAAACTCAAAGAATGCGCTTTCACGGATGCATCCGATGCCTTAGCAGTAGCTTTATGCCATTGTTACTCTTATCGTTTTCAAAACAAGGTTAAAATCCCATGATCGCCTATCTTGAAGGAAAATTATTTCAAGTAGAGCGGGATTCCCTAATCCTTCTTACCCATGGAGTGGGATATCAAGTTTATGTCTCTCGCCCCACCTTGGAATCGCTCCCTCCCATAGGAACTGAAATATCCCTCTTTATCCACACCTTGATTCGAGAAGATGCACAGTTGCTGTTTGGTTTTTCCAATTCCCAAGAAAAAACCCTATTTCTCTATCTCATCCAGGTAAATTCAGTAGGTCCAAAATTGGCACTAGCACTACTTTCGGGCTTGACTGTTCCTGAGCTGGCTTCGGCTATTCACCGGGAAGATATACTCGCACTCACCGCAATTCCAGGAATTGGTAAACGCACCGCAGAGCGTCTCATCGTCGATTTGAAAGATAAACTATTAGGATTGATCATCACTGAAGCTGAATCTCCTCCCCTCCACAATGCTATCCATGCCACAAAAACAGAAGAAGCCATCAGCGCTCTAGTCAATCTAGGCTATAGCCGGCAAGAGGCTCAACGGGCTCTACAAACCCTTCCTTCTGAAGAAAATTGGACCTTAGAACTCTTGGTCAAAGCAGGCTTAAAGGCGTTGTCATGAATAGACTAAATGAAAACATAGTCCCACAATCCACTTCCTCCGAAGAACAAGCCACTGAGCAGTCCCTACGCCCCAAGCTATTAAGAGATTATGTGGGCCAAATACCTCTTAAGGAAAAGCTCAGTATTTTTATCGAGGCCGCGAAACAACGCCATGAATCTTTAGATCATTGTTTATTTTCGGGACCTCCTGGATTGGGAAAAACCACCTTGGCCCATATCATCGCCAACGAAATGGGTGCCAATTTTAAATCAACCTCGGGACCGGCCATCGAACGCCCCGGTGATCTTGCCGCCTTGCTCACCAATTTAGAGGAACGCGATGTTTTGTTCATTGATGAAATTCACCGACTCTCTACGGCAGTCGAGGAAGTCTTATACTCAGCCATGGAGGACTTCCAACTCGATATCATTATCGGCCAAGGCCCTTCGGCTCGTAACATCAAACTGGATTTACCCCCTTTCACCCTGGTGGGGGCGACAACTCGAGCCGGACTCCTCACCTCTCCCCTAAGGGATCGTTTCGGTGTCGTCGCCCGCTTAGAGTTTTATGGGGAAACAGAACTCGCCGATATTGTCACTCGTTCGGGTCGTATCTTAGATATCCCACTGACCGAGGCAGGAGCCCAAGAACTCGCTCGACGAGCGAGAGGAACACCCCGTATCGCCAATCGCCTGCTCAGAAGAGCTCGCGATTTCGCTCAAGTCAAGGCGCAAGGAATTTTAGATAAAACCGTCGCACAAGAGGCCTTGAACCTCCTAGAAGTAGACGAACGAGGTCTCGACAGCATGGATCGAAAGATCCTTCTTACCATCCTCGACAAATTTGCCGGTGGCCCTGTGGGAATCGAAACCCTAGGTTCGGCCATCGGTGAAGAAGTAGGAACCCTAGAGGATGTCTACGAACCCTACTTGATTCAATGCGGTTTTTTACAACGCACTCCACGAGGTCGTATGGCTACGGAACTCACTTACCAATACTTCGGACGCCCACGTCCTGGGGAATCCTGAGCTAAAATTCTACTGGAGGATTCTCCACATAAAAGAGACTTCACAGCCTCAGACTCTTGGATGTTTTTTCTAAGAAGTAACAATAAAACCCGCTTATTTTAGGCTCTGCTCCACAGCTTCCGCCACTTTGGCGTGCCCCTGTTCGCTAAAATGCTTATCGCAAGGAAAGTTATACATGGCTTGCCAGTTCTCACCTTCCTTCAGAATGAAAGGCAAGACGTCCACAACTTGAATATTCTGCCCTTGAGCCCAGGTCTGTAAACGTTGGGTCAAAGGAGGAATCTTGGCCCCCTGATTCCGCAATACATCGGAGGGCGACGGAAATAATAGTAAGGTAATCGGTTTGTTTCCGGCAAGCTCACGGATTTTCTCCAAAGAAAAACGCATACGATTCCACTGTTCTTCGGAAAAATCGTGATAAGCAGAAAAACCCAAGGCATCTTTGGATTTTTTTGAAGCCAGTTCCTTGAGTTTAAACTGCAATAAACCCTTAAGATATTCGAAGAGATTAAAAGAATAGGTATATTCTCGAAGCACTGCCTTAAAGGAATTTCCAAAACCACCGGGCAATCCCTTAGGATGCTCTGCAGAATAAACCATCTCGTAATTAGGATAGCTTCCTACCCAAAAAGGACGATATTTCCCGCTGTCTTTCCACACAACCAGATCGTCATCGGTAAAATCATTTTTAGGGTAAAGCCCAATAATGATTTCATCGTGGGAAAATTGTGCGGCCAAGGTTTTATAAAGAAGATAATACTGAGTAGGTCCGAAATGACCTGAAGTTCCGAAATTTAGATATTCCTTACCCGAATGCTTTTCTAAGAGATCTGTAAAACGTTTTCCTTGGGCAATTCCAAAGCCCTCTACAAAACTGTCGCCCAAAACGACCGCGCGATGTTCTGACCCTAATTTTTTCCTTTCAGGATCCCTCATTCCAAAAGAGTTAGCTTGGTATTCCACAGAAAAACAGGCACGACGGTGCAGATACTGAGAATTTGGAGAATGCCAAACCCCAAAAACCGGATCCATCTCCACCCAAAATTGGGAACTCACATTCTTCCAGCTATAGGTGGGGGCTTCGTGCAATAAGACTCCCGCCTTCACGAGAACACAGGTGGCTCCCTCTAAAAAAAACAAAAACATTCCCACCATGAGTAACAAACTGAGTATTCTGGACTTCATTATTTATTTCCTTTCTCAGCTTGCCATACCCATTCTGCAAGTTGATGACTTCCCTCTGCACTCAAGTGATGATCGCAAGGTAATAGATAAAAATCGGTATCTTCCATACTTTGTGTCGCCAACCAAGGTAGAGGGTCCAATAGCCGGAACTTCAAGGTATTAGACAAATCGAGCATTTTTTTCTGCAAGGGAGCTTCGCCTTCTTGTCGATAACGGGCTCTGTCCACAGGAGAAGGAAATAGCAAAACGCTAATTTTTTTGTCGGGGGCTTCACGATGCAATTCTTCAAGGGCATAACGCAGACGTTGCCATTGAGGCTCAGTAAAATCGTAGTAGCCTGAATAAGGAGCAGAACCCCGTGCGAGTTGCCGATTGATCTCGTTCATCTTCAGCCCCTTGAAGAGCCCGCCTATGAGTCCGTAAGAATGGGAAAACTCCCGGAGAAATCCTTTAAGGGTTCGAGAGAAATTCCATGCGGTATCCTGCGACAGTTTTCCGGAATAGATGTATCGATAATGAGGATATTCTCCCACCAAAAAGGGCTGATATCGTCCAGTCTGCTTCCATATTTCGGGATCATCGTCGATAAAATCATTTCCAGGATAGATACCCACCAAAATGGTATCGTGGCTAAATTGCTTGGCTAGATGACGGTAGACTAAAGCGTATTCGGTAGGTCCGAAGTATCCTGAAGTTCCAAAATTAAGATGGGGTCTACCACTAAGAGCTTCCAAAAGATTACTAAGACGATCTTGCTGATTTAGACCATATCCCTCTACAAAGGAATCACCCAACATAACGGTTCTGGCAGTCGTATCCTGAACAGAACGCTGAACATCCCTCATGCCGTACTCATTCGCCCGATAGTTCGCAGAAAAACAAGACCGAACATGCTGATATTCAGAGTTGGAACCATGCCAACGGCCCCAAACGGGCTGATTTCCAATCCAAAACTCTGAATAAATTTGTTTCCAAGAGTAAGTTGGAAGATCTCGGGGCAGAAGACCACTACGGACGATAGCCAGAGAAGCTAATTCGAAAAATACGACGAAAGAAAACAAAAACAAAAAAAACGCAGGTAACCTACTCGCGAAAGAGCGCTGTTTTTGGGGGGAGTTAGAAAAAGTTTGCACAAAGCCCCGAGGAGCGATCGGCCTAAAAAACCGTATAGATAAATGGCGCTAGCACAGTACCCTGACTGAAAACCAGCAAAGTGCCAAAAAGCAACATCACAAGTAAAACAGGCAACAACCAAAACTTTTTTCTAATTCTCAGAAATCCCCAAAGATCTTTTACCATCTCTATCATTAGTAAGGCCTTTCCATTTGTTCTAAACTGAGTTGCTTCGACTGAATGCGATAACTCGTTTGATGAGAAACCGATTTTCTCCCCATGGGATCCCAACCTAAGAGTCGAGCCAAAAATCCCAAAGGAGCAAATACAAGAAAAAATAATAGGGTTAGAATGATGCGAGTATTGATCCAATTGAGGATATTCCCCAAAAACATCCAAGCCCGATAAGGACCTCGCAAAAGAGAAGGAGAGAAGGTTCCAAGCACTATCAATGGCACCGCAATCAACCAAGGCCAACGGGGAAAAGCTCGCTCGAACAGCCAAGGAAAAAACACACCAAAGAGGCCTCCCAAAACAGCCCCTACCAACCATCCAAAATGTCGTAGCTCCTTCAAGGAGACAGGATTATTTTTGTTTTCCATCGTCCGCCTCAATCTAGCTCAAAAGTATCTCGACCATATTTTTCAAGATTTTCTCGAGGTTGATCTTGTTTAGCTAAAACAAAATTTTCCAAGACCAAGTAATCCATTTCAGTGCGCATAAAACAACGGTAAGCATCTTCTGGGCTGCACACGATAGGCTCTCCTCGTACGTTGAAAGAAGTATTGATCAACACTGGACACCCGGTTTTTTGATCAAAAGCTTTGATGAGTTCGTAATAACGAGGATTGGTCTGAGGATGAACCGTTTGTACTCGAGCGGAATAATCCACATGGGTAATGGCCGGAATTTTAGAACGAGCCACCTTGAGTTTTTCAATGCCAAACAAGGACTCCTGCTCCTTATTGATGGGTAATCGAAGTGACTCTTTCACTGGAGCAACCAACATCATATAGGGACTCGGTTCTTGAAGCTCAAAACACTCTTGGACTTTTTCAGCCAAAACGGACGGGGCAAAAGGACGAAAAGATTCTCTAAACTTAATTTTTAAGTTCATCACGCTCTGCATTTTTTCTGAACGCGGATCGCCAAGAATAGAACGATTGCCCAAAGCGCGAGGCCCAAACTCCATGGCCCCCTGAAACCAGCCCACAACATTTTCTTCGGCCAATAGACCCGCCACATGGGGAAATAGGGTTTGGTCATGATGACGATGAAAAACGGCTCCTAAACCTTCAAGAGATTGTTGTATCTCAGCATTAGAAAAACTCGGTCCTAAATAGGAGCCCAACATGGCGTCTTGTCCTTCGGGATGACGATCTCGCCCAAGATGTTGGTACCAAGCCGCCAAAGCAGCTCCGATGGCACCTCCGGCATCCCCAGAAGCGGGCTGAATCCAAAGTTTTTCGAAGACACTCTCTCGTAATAGTCGTCCATTGGCCACACAATTGAGTGCCACTCCCCCGGCTAGACAGAGATTTTTTTCGCCTGTTTCCTTTCGGATGTTTTTACCCAAACGCAACACGGCTTCTTCTGTAACAACCTGTATAGAGCGAGCCAAATCCATATCCCGCTGGGTCACTGGATCTTCAGGCTTTCTCGGGGGGCCTCCCAAAATCTGATCGAATTTGGCATTAGTCATGGTGAGACCGGTCGCATAGTTAAAATATTCCATGTTCAAACGAAACGAACCGTCTTCTTTTAGGTCAATAAAGTGATCCAAAATGGTCTGCACATAACGAGGCTCTCCATAGGGAGCCAATCCCATCAACTTGTACTCCCCGCTATTTACTTTGAAACCCGTATAATAGGTGAAAGCCGTGTAAAGCAGGCCTAGACTATGGGGAAAGCGGATCTCCCACTGTGGCTGCATTTTATTTCCCTCGCCCAACCACAAGGAAGTTGTAGCCCACTCCCCAACCCCATCCATGCACAACACTGCAGCCCGCTGAAACGGACTGGGAAAAAACGCTGAAGCTGCATGAGACTGGTGGTGCTCAGTAAAAAGTAAGGGAGGAACATCGCTGGCTTTTAAAGCCCAAACCTGAGCCAATTCCTTTTTTAAAATCTCTTTGAGGAAAAGTTTTTCTTTCAGCCAAGACGGCATGGCAGCGATAAAAGATTTTAGTCCCTGAGGGGCGTAACCCAAGTAGGTTTCCAAAAGACGTTCGAATTTCACCCAGGGCTTTTCGTAGAACACAACATAGTCGACGTCTTGCGGACGCAAACCACCCGCCCCTAGACAAAAATCCAATGCATGTTTTGGAAAACGCTCGTCATGTTTTTTGCGAGTGAATCTTTCCTCCTGGGCCGCAGCAACCAAGCGCCCCTCTTTTACTAAAGCGGCAGCGCTATCGTGATAGTATGCAGAAATTCCTAAAATGACGGTCATGGGGAGTCCCTATATATTTAGGCTGAGCTTACTGCAATGAAAAGTCCTCAAGAATCAAGAGACATCATCAAGCTAAGGATCGATGACAAAAACTAGTGCCACGCTTAAAAATTTTTGTTATCTGGTCCCTTCGATGTCTAATTCTTCTACCCCTCGACGTACGGGAAACCGCTCCACCCCTATCGGTAAGACCTTAAGAAAATCCATCTTGTTGGGGGTAATCCTTATCGTCTCTGTTTTTGGTTTTTTTGGACTGTTCGGAAAAAACGGTCTGCTTGACGTTATGCGTCTCAATGCGCTCCATAAAAATCTACAAAAAGAAAATGAAGAAATAGAAAGAAAACAAGCCGAACTCCGACAGGAAATTCTGCGTCTTAAAGATGGTCAACAATTAGAATTTTTAGCACGGGATCGTCTGGGATTACTTAAATCCGACGAGGTTTTGATTGTACTAGATACAGTTCCGCCCTCAGAAGTCATGAATTCATCTCCAAGCCCAGCTCCAATACCCTAAAACTCCTCGATTATCCAAATGCCCACTTCAATGAAAACTTGATCGAGCAAAACTACAAAAGAAGGGATAACTAGGTGCCGGTTGACAGCCTACCTCAAGATAAGTATGGGGGAGCCCGGTTCGGCTCAGAGCTGCCAAGTCCGTATTTCCATCAATTCTGAGACCCTTTCCAAGAGGGAGTGCAGTGATTATGTCCCAAGGCATCGTTAAGTGGTTCAACCGCAATAAAGGGTTTGGGTTTATCGAAGAAGAAGGTGGTCAGGATATTTTCGTCCACGCCTCGGCAATTCTAGGCGATCCAACTTCTACCCTTGAAGAAGGGCAAAGGGTACAATTCGAAGTCAAACAAGGAACTAAAGGACCACAGGCGGCCTCGGTGATGCCCCTGCCCGCTTTACCCTAGGATCTTCCACACCGTTCTCTATCCCTATTTTAATTGAAAAAACAAAACCCCCGTTCTTTTCACCCCCCTCTTTACCAAGAAGCGGGTGACTGGGTTCCTGTCGAATTAGGGGTGCCTCCTTTTAAAGGGGCCTCGACGCTAGGCAAACTTTCTGCCGAATCATTGGAGGAAGGTATGCCTGGGGTTTTCTCTTCCAAGGAACTTTGGGATTCAGGGCTAACCGCGGTCTCCGCCCCCACACCTCTCTGAACTTGGGTCTCTGGTTGAGATTCAGGCACCGTCTCAGGAACAACGGAAGCACTTGCCCTGGTTTCCGCTGAAGGCACAGTCTCCGTAAGAGTCGGAAGTCCCACTGGGGCAGGAGTAGGCGAAGACGAAATCACGACTTGAGGTGGGGGCAAAGGAATAACATTGAGTTCTTCTTTATGTTTTTTCTTACATCCGAGTCCCATACCCAAAAAAGCCAAAAAGCAAAGAGCAAGACCAATTTTTTTTGACTGATCTCGAAAAAATCCGCGGGAAAATGGGGAGGTCATAAAAAAACTCCTTAGCATGCGTTATCATCGATGAATTGTGCCCAATTCCTTTAAAAAGCGTTCCCATAGAGGGTCAAGGAAAATCATGGTGTTAACCCTGCAATCCTCACTGGACAAAGGCTTGGTTATTCCTATTGCTCTAGTTCGAGAAGCTTGATAAGAGCCTTAAAATCTCTGGGAATTTTTGTTAACTTTTAGCCCCGGGTGGGCCTCCTGATGAAAAATAAATCCCCTGATACCCCCCAAGGATTTCTTGCCGGCCTGTGGCGTTTAGCGAAGTGGTCATTCTTTTTCGTCCTATTCCTGATCGTTGTGGCGGGTTTAGGTGGGATCTTTTTCTACCTTCATATTTCCAAAGATTTGCCCAAACTGGATAAAATCGAAGACTACCGCCCCGAGGTTATGGCCGAGGTCTTTGACGATTCTGGTCAAAAAATTGGAGAGTTTTGGACAGAGGCTCGAATTCTCACCCCCATTGCGCAGATCCCACCTTTGCTCATCAAGGCGTTTATTTCTAGTGAGGATGAACGTTTTTTTGACCACCACGGTGTCGATCCTTACGGAATCCTACGGGCCTTTTGGCGTAACTTCAAATCGGGTGAGGTCACACAGGGAGCATCCACCATCACCCAGCAAGTTACAAAAAACCTTCTGCTCACTCCGGAACGAACCTACGACCGTAAAATTAAAGAAGCGATTCTTGCCACTCTCATCGAGCAAAATCTTTCCAAAGAACAAATCCTCTACATCTACTTAAACGAAATTTATTTTGGTAATCGCGCTTATGGAGTCGCAGCCGCCGCGAGAAATTATTTCCACAAAAATTTAGACCAACTCAATCTTGCCGAAATGGCCATGATCGCGGGTTTGGCCAAGGCCCCCTCAATCCACGACCCCGTGAAAAATCCCGAACGAGCTAAACTGCGTATGTTTTATGTTTTGGATCGCATGGTCGAGGAAGGCTATGTAACCCCGGCCCAAGCACAAGAGGCCAAGGCTTTGCCCCTACATGTCTACAAGGCGGGCACAGACAAGGACTTCAATTACAAGTACGCCCCCTATTTTGTCGAAGCTGTACGCCGTGATCTGCAACAAAAATACGGTACTGAAAAACTCTACACCAGCGGTTGGAAAATCTACACCACCGCCAACTTGGCCATGAATCAAGAAGCTCAAAGGGCCGTACTTAATGGGGTAGAAAACTTTTCTAAGCGCTTTGGTTATCGGGGCCCTCTCAAGCACCTGGAAGGTCAAAAACAGATCGACGATTTTCTCAAACAGTACCATTTCCAACAAATGGAAGAGCTAGATGAGCTCAATTACTACGATGACCCAGGGCTAAAAAAGGCCATGCTCAAAGCCACCCCGATCCAGGCCGATCGCATCTACGAAGCCGTCATCACTCAGATCGATAAAGACAACTTGCAAGTTCAGGTGGGGAATACTTCCGGCACCATCGCTTCTGCCGATTGGACGTGGGCGAGAAATTCTTCCCATAAAGGCAAATTATGGAAGGCCAGCCCTGGTGATGTCATTGAGGTTCGACTCAAGACCCCCTCTGATAAAGACAGTTTAAGCGTTTCAAGCAGTAAAAATTTCAGTCTCTTCCAGAGTCCCGAAGTACAATCCGCACTCTTTAGTTATGAGGCTTTTACGGGGGCCGTAAAAGCAGTCATCGGAGGTCAAGACTACAAAAAGAGCGAATTCAACCGAGCAACTCAGGCTCTCTTACAACCTGGTTCTTCGATTAAACCCCTGATTTACGCAGCTGCTCTCGATAAGGGGTATACCCCGGGGACAATTATTTCAGACTCTCCCATTTCCTACGAAGAATCTCCTGGTAAATTTTGGAGTCCACGAAATTACGGCGGCAAATACTATGGGCCTACGGCCTTTCGCCATGCCTTGGTCAACTCCCGTAACGTCGTCACCGTTCGCATCTTAATGGACATCGGTACCCATTATGTGGCTGGCTTCATGCGCAAACTGGGCCTCACAACCCCCATTTACAAGTATTACTCCATGGCACTGGGAGCCAACGAAGTAAAATTGGCCGAGCTCGCTCGAGCCTATGGAAGCTTCGTCACAGGGGGGATCTTGCCTGATATCCACTACGTGGAAAAAATTGTGGATCCCAAGGGAAGCCTCGTCGAGGAATACCAAAAACCCAACGTTGAATTGTTGGTGTCCTATCAAGAAGTCAAAGATCTAAAAAAAGAAGCTGATGCTCCTGCCGGTCCTATTGGGGATGGTGAGGAGGCAAACTCTAAAGCCAATTCAGCAAAACAAGCGCAAAAAGCGGAAGCCTCTCCAAATCCGGTTAAAAATTGGGAAGAAATGTCGACTAATTCTACCTTGGAGGCCAACTTCAGTAAGTTGATCGAAAAAGACGACCTACTACTTACAGATTACGAACGTAAATTGCTCACGGGGGATTACATTCCGCCGGGCTACGTGATTTCTCCAAAAACTGCCATGACGATGGTGAGCATTTTACGCGACGTGGTGCGAGCCGGTACCGGAACTCGGGTTCGTGCCCTTGGTAAGCCCGCTGCCGGAAAAACCGGGACCACCAACGAGGCCACCGATGCCTGGTTTATTGGTTTTACGCCCAATCTTGTAACCGGAGTATGGGTAGGCTTTGATGAAGAGCGTAAATCCCTAGGACATGGCGTAACCGGAGGTAGCACTGCAGCCCCCATTTGGTTAGCCTTTATGGAAAAAGCTACGCAAAATTATCCCACTCTGAGTTTTAATTTCCCCAAAGGCTTGGACTTGGCCATTTACGAGGCCCCCATCCAGACCTCTCCTACCGCCGGAGACGCCGAGTTGGGTGATACAGGAGTGGGTACCGGAATTGCCACTTCCAACACTGGGCCTTCAGGTCCGGCACCGAGCAGCGCAGAATTTTTTACTCAAGATCTCGAATAATCGTCTTGGTAGACTCGCAGCCCCCACTAAGCAAACTTCTACATCACCCAGGATCGCGATTCATACAGTTCCAGAAAAGTTTAAGTCGAGGCCCGCGGGCATTTACCAGGATGGTATTTTCTCCTAACCCTTAAAAACTAAGGGATACCCGGCTTAACGAGGAAAACTTAAAAAAACCCCTTGTCTTTTTAAAGACAAGGGGTTGAATTTTCTTATACGAAAAAATTTTTTTTCTTGAGAAAAATTATTTCTCCAAAATTTCGATGGATTGAATTTTATCACCTCGGCGAATTGATTTAACCACATCGGACCCCGCCACGGTTTCACCAAATACTGAATAAGCTCCATCCAAGAATGGTGTCGGAGCCAAGGTAATATAAAATTGCGAACCACTGGAGCGACGCTCTGGGTTTACTTGATCTCCGGTACGAGCCCAAGCTACGGCGCCTTCAATATGAGCGGGACCAATCTCCGCTGGAATTGTATAACCTGGGCCTCCTGTACCATTGCCCGAAGGATCTCCTCCTTGAACGACGAATCCTGGTTCAACTCGATGAAAGGTTAATCCGTCGTAAAAACCACCTTTGGACAACTGAATAAAATTGGTAACTCCCAAAGGAGCTTCCTTTGCCATCAAACGAATACGAATTTCTCCCTTGTCAGTCTTAATCAACGCTTCATAGGTTTTGCTCGGATCAACTTGACTTTGTTTAGGTTCACTAAAATTTGCCATGTTTTTTTTCTCCTGTACGGGTGTGGAAGGCTGGGGCTGAGCTTGTTGTTGGGTAGGTGCCGGAGCCTCTTTTGCCGAGCATCCCACCGTAAAAGACATTAAAGATAAAGCACAAAACAAAATAGACCATGGACGCAACACAAAACCTCCAATAAAGTTTAAAAAGATTTTATTTCGATTCAGAAAATACAAAACGATCTTGAAGCAACACTTGCAACACAGCGGCAACACTACGAGACAAGCCCGATAAATCGTAGCCACCTTCTAGAGTGTAGACGCTTTTACCTTCACAAAATTGCCGGGCAACTTCCTTGAGCTGTAAGGCTATTCGAGCAAAACCTGACTCGGTCAGAGCCATTCCTCCTAAAGGATCACGGTAGTGCGCATCAAATCCCGCGCTAACTAATAAAAATTCAGGACGATAATCTCTTAAAGCGGGAAGCAGCGTATCTTGAAAAACCTGGGCAAAAGCCTCGTCTCCCTGACCAGCCTCCATGGGAATATTAAGGTTATAACCATGGCCCGCGCCCTTGCCCCGCTCATCACTTGCGCCTGTACCAGGATAAAAAGGATAGCGATGTGTACTCACATAAAAAACATCTGAACGATCGTAAAACATATGCTGAGTAGCATTACCGTGATGGACATCGAAATCCACGATGGCAACTCGTTTTACCCCATAACGCCTTACTAAATATTCTGCGGCAATGGCCACGTTATTAAATAAACAAAAACCCATTCCATGATCTCGCTCGGCGTGGTGTCCTGGTGGGCGAACCATGGCAAAAGCGTGATCTAATTCTCCAGAAAAAACCCTATCTATTGCCTCTAAAAGCCCTCCAGATGCCCAGCAAGCCGCCTCAAAGGAAGCCGAACTTAGAACGGTATCAGCATCGAGATGATACGGAGCTTTTCCGGCCTTACGCTCCAAGTCACGAATATAGGCCAAATCATGAACCCAGGCGATCTCATCTATTTGAGCGATGCGAGCGGGAATATCTCTTAAATGGGCACTCAATCCTTCCTGTGCCAAATAACTCCCGATAGCCTGAAGTCGATCGGGACACTCGGGGTGAAACAAACCTGTTTCGTGTTGTAGATAAGAAGGGTGTAGCACCTGCCCTACTTTTTCCATGACCACGCTCCTCCTAAATCAGGGAAAAACCTTTTCATGCCTACCTCCCTGCGCTAGCTTCGTCCCGCCAATAGGCAAGGAGAGATTTAGCATGTTTGGTTTAGGTGGTGGAGAATTAATCGTTATCGTTTTACTGGCTCTTTTATTGGTAGGACCTAAAGATTTTCCTAAAGTAGCCAGACAAATGGGGCGATGGGTACGCCACATCAAATTCGCTCTGGGAGATTTTAAAGAAGGTATCGAAAACGAACTACGTATGAGTGAAGAAGAAGCTTCGAAAAAAGAAACAAAGCCAAAGTCATGAACGATCGTTCCATGTCCTTTCTGGATCATTTAGAGGAATTGCGTTGGGTTTTTCTACGCTCGCTCATCGCTTTATTTTTGGCGACAGGTGCATGCCTATATTTTTCTCTAGATCTCTATCAGATCCTGATGGCTCCCCTGGAAAAACTCTTACCTGAAAACTCCCATTTCATTATCACAAGTCCTTTCGAAGCTTATTTCGCTTATTTTAAAATTTCCCTAGTGGCCGGTGCTTTTCTGGCCTCGCCCTGGGCCTTTTATTTTTTATGGAGTTTCATTCGTCCCGGACTTTTACCTCGAGAACGACGCGGCGTTCTACCCCTTGCTCTGCTCTGTAGCTTCCTTTTTATCGGAGGAGCGTCCTTTGGTTATTTTGTGGTTTTTCCCCCAGGCTTCTCCATGGCCGTCAATATTCTCCAGGGCACTCCCATCGTGATGATGCCTCGAATGAGCGATTATCTCTCCTTGGCGCTCCGCCTATTGATCGCTTTTGGCATTATCTTCGAACTCCCCTTATTTTTATTTTTATTAGGACGCCTAGGTTTGGTCCAAGCCCAGGGGCTACGTCAGATTAGAAAGTACGTTATTGTAGGGATATTTTTAGTTGCAGGAATTTTAACTCCAGGTCCTGACGTACTTTCTCAAGTCTTGATGGCCGTGCCCCTTATGGTTCTCTACGAAGTGGGTATCATTTTGGTAAAACTCTTCGGAAAAACTAATTCTCCTCCCCCTACATCACCTTAGTTTTTTTATAATTTTTTTAAAAAAATCAAAAAATTAGTCCTTATTTTGTCTTCTCGCTATTCTTTTCCAAGGGATCGGCACCCTCTCAATAGGGAATTTTTTATGCAACTTTAATTCCACAAGATCGAGAACTCCTCAGGTTTCGGTATCCATTATTTAAATTTTTGTAAAATCTGGCGTCGGACTGGAGTGATCTGGTTCCGTCGCAAAGGATAGATAAGAAGAATTTCCAGGGTAAGGAGTATTCTTGTGTCTTTACTAATTAGTGCATCGAATCATCACGTCTCCACTTCACGCTCTAATCTAAAAATATCGGATCAAAGCCATGGAGGCTCTACTCTTAGTGCGCAAGCCCGTGCCGCGGAAGGTCGAGGCGACTATCCCAAAGCCAAGGCGCTGTACCGAGAGATACTCCAAATATACCCCAACTCACTGGCAGCAAAAAAAGCCAAAAAGGCTCTCCACCGCTTAACCGCAAAAAATACCTCCTTAGATCAATGGGAACA
>DALYEU010000027.1:0-26216 GCA_031972375.1 bacterium
CGATATTACCCGCACCAATTAAAGAAATTTTCTTCCTGCCCATAATGACCTCTCTTAAAAAAATGATATTGGGTCCCACTTACATATTGGAGACGATGGCCTTACCGAATTCACTACACTTCACCTCAGTCGCTCCATCCATCAATCGGGCGAAATCATAGGTCACCACCTTTGAAAGGATGGTTTTCTCCAAACCTCGCACGATAAGATCGGCCGCTTCTTGCCAACCGAGATATTCCAACATCATCACACCCGACAAAATCACCGAACCCGGATTGACCTTGTCTTGTCCTGCATATTTGGGAGCAGTGCCATGGGTCGCTTCAAAGACCGCATGCCCGGTGATAAAATTGATATTGCCTCCAGGAGCAATGCCGATCCCTCCCACCTGAGCCGCCAAGGCATCGGAGATGTAATCCCCGTTGAGATTCAAAGTGGCGATGACGTCGTACTCCCCGGGACGGGTGAGGATCTGCTGCAAAAAGGCGTCGGCGATAGCATCCTGAATGAGAATCTTTCCAGCAGGAGGCTTGCCTTGACAGTCTTCCCACGAGACCACTCGATCCGCGTATTCGCTCTTCGCTAATTCGTAACCCCATTTACGAAATCCCCCTTCGGTGAACTTCATAATGTTACCCTTGTGAACCAAGGTCACGCTCTTACGATCGTGTTTGAGGGCATAATCGATAGCCGAACGAATTAAACGCTTGCTGCCTTCTTCGGAGACGGGCTTGATGCCGATAGAACTGGTGGCGGGAAAACGGATCTTCTTCACCCCCATGTCCTTTTCCATAAAATCGATGATCTTCTTGACCTCGGGAGTTCCCGCCATCCACTCGATGCCCGCGTAGATATCCTCGGTATTCTCACGAAAGATGACCATGTCGACCTTGGAAGGGTCCTTGACGGGAGAGGGCGTCCCCGAAAAATAACGCACGGGACGCAAACAAACGTAAAGGTCCAACTGTTGTCGAATGGTGACGTTGAGAGAACGAATGCCCTCCCCTACGGGAGTGGTCAGAGGCCCTTTGATCGCGACCAAATACTCCTGGATCACATCCAAGGTCTCTTGGGGAAGAAAATTAGGTGGACAAGCATCTCCGTAGACGGCTTTGGCTTTATCACCCGCATAAATTTCGAACCATTCGATTTTGCGCTTACCGCCATAGGCCTTTTCAACCGCCGCGTCCAAAACCCAAGAGGAAGCTCTCCAAATATCAGGCCCAGTGCCATCGCCCTCGATAAACGGGATGATGGGGTGATCTCCCACCTGAAGCTGACCTTGTCGGATGGTGATTTTGTCTCCCTGGGAAGGGGCCTTGAGTTTCATTGAGGTTCCTCGCGCTCTTCTCTTGTAACTATTTAATAAACCTGGTGATTTTAACCAGAGGGGCGGCCTACCCCTAGCGAAGTATGCTCAAGAGTGTCAAGCGCTAATCCGAGACCTCATAGCAAGTTTTCCTGGATCACCCTCTCGCACGGCAAAGCAGTTGCCCCATGGGGGGGAATGGGTTAGGGGCGCTCCATGTCTGATAAAATCTTCGTCTCTGAATTGAAAGAGGGCATGCCCGTAGAAAGCATTTTCTTGTGTACCCACAAGGCCTTGCTCAAGGATAAAAACGGCAAACCCTATTTAAACCTAAAACTAACCGACAGAACCGGAGAAATCGAGGCCCGAGTTTGGGAACGGGCCAATCACTGGGTCGACGCCTTTGATAAGCTCGATTACCTACGAGTGAAGGGACACGTGGTCTCATTTCAGGAGCGCCTGCAATTTAATGTCATGGCCCTTGAGGCCCTAGCTCCTGAATTCGTCTCTCCCGAAGACTTTCTTCCCCACACCTCCCATGACATCGAAGGCATGTACCAAGAGCTTTTGGAATTGTGTCGTAAAAATTTACGCCACCCCGCCGTCCGATCCCTATTGTTCGACCTTCTGGAAAATTCTCCTTGGGTCGAAGACTTCAAAAAAAGTCCTGCCGCAAAAAGCAACCATCACGCCTGGGTCGGAGGACTTCTGGAACATGTGCTCAAGCTCTGCCAAGTGGCTGTAGACATCCTCAAGCATTATCCCCAAGCCGACGCCGATCTTGTCTTGGCCGGATTGATCCTCCACGACTTTGGAAAAGTAGAAGAACTCAGCGCCGACCGGGTCTTCGAATACACCGATAAAGGACAATTGGTGGGACACCTCACCATCAGTGTGGAAATTTTGCTCAAGGCCGCCGCCCGACAAGAAGATTTCCCTCCGCGAATCTTACATCATTTGATGCACATCATTCTCTCCCATCACGGACATTTGGAATACGGCTCCCCCAAAGAACCCATGACCCTGGAGGCACTCTTGGTGCACCAGTTGGATCATCTCGACTCTAAGCTTCAGGCCTTCCAAGATAGCCTAGCCCGAGAAACCTCCGGTGACTCCCGTTGGTCCTCCGCCGGCTTCGTCTTCAAACGCCCCCTGTATAAGGCCACCGCAAGCGACATGAGCCCGGACTCTTCGCCTCAAACGACAGAAAAAAAATCCACCCCTAAACCCTCGATTCCAAAAACAGATGTCGTTCCCCCAGAAAACCGTAACGATAAAAAAGAGGCTTCCGCTGAAAGCAACAAGACTTCAAAAGAAACTCAAGACCGCCCATCGCAACAAAGCAAGGAAGAGCATCGTCCCCATCGCGTTCCCCATCACCAGCCCCTCGGCACCAATTTGGGAGAATTGCTCAGCGCACAATTGAAAAAAAATTGACCTTCGCTACACCGGAGACAAGCCATGCATGATCCTCTCTTTACCGCCGTACAAGGGCTTCTTCCCCAGGGACACCCCCTCAATCGTCTGGAAAAACTCTTCGGCGAGGCCTCCTATCGAGAATACTTCCGCGCCTTTTCGGACTCGGGAGCTAGCTTCATCGTGATGAAAATCCCCGAAGGTAAACAAAGCGTCTCCGAAGAAATTACCAACTACCAAGGAAAAACGGCGGAATTACCCTTTCTCAACATCGCCCGTTATTTGCGTCGCCACCAACTTCCCTGTCCTGAAGTGCTTTCTACCGATCTCCCTTCGGGGCTCCTCCTGCTCGAAGACCTCGGAGACCTCAGTCTGGAAAAAGCCTTGCAGCAAAGCAATTCCGAGATGTTCTTATTTTTTTACCGTCAAGCCATCGAACTGCTCGTGCGTTTACAAAAAACCGGAGAACAATATCCCGATCCCGATTGCATGGCCTACGGACGTAGCTTCGACAAAAATTTATTGTTGTGGGAGTTCGAACATTTTCTCGAGTACGGCATCGAAGATCGTTTTCAGAAAAAAATACCTCCGGAAGAACGCCGGGAGCTTCTCGACTTAGGACAACAACTCGTCGCCTCGCTGCTCGACATTCCCACAGCCTTAACCCATCGGGATTTTCAAAGTCGCAATTTATTACTACACGGTTACCGACTTTATCTGATCGACTTTCAAGACGCCTTGCTGGGCCCCAGCACCTACGACCTGGTCGCCCTCTTGCGTGACTCCTACATCGCCTTAGCGCCCTCCACCGTCAGCCAACTCGTTGAAGATTACCTACAAGTCCGAGAAAATGCAGGGCTCCCCCACTATCCCCGTGAGAAATTTTTCAAAGATTTTCACCGCACCACCTTGCAAAGAAAACTCAAAGACGCCGGACGTTTTCAATTTATCGCCACGGTGAAAAAAAACCCAAAGTTTCTACCCCATGTGGCCAATACCTTGAGCCACGTCAAACAAGCCTTTGCCGCGCTTCCCGAACAAGAACCCTTGAGAAAAATGTTGGCAAAATATGTTCCTGAGTTGAATTAGAACGAACGACCCATGACCCATTCCTTTCCCCATCAAGCGATTTTGTTGGCTGCAGGTTTGGGAACACGACTGCGCCCCTTGACCCTGCATCGCCCCAAACCAGCCTTACCGGTGGGCGGACTTCCCTTGCTCGCTTATAACCTTTACCTTCTCCATGAAGCGGGCATCCGCGATATCGTGGTCAATTTGCACCACTGCCCCGATGTGCTCGTCCACATGCTCAGCCCACTGAAAAAGCTCGTCAACCTGCAATTTAGCCACGAACAAAGCATCCTGGGAACAGGAGGAGGAATTGCCCAGGCCTTAAAAAAATTACCCCAAAACCCCACCTGGGTGCTCAATGGTGATGTTTTATTTCCCTTGGATCTGAAACGCTTTTGGCGACAACATCAACGGGAGGGCAACCGGGTGACTTTGGCCTGTGTCAGCCCCCATCTTGCCGCCGTGGAAAGCTTTGTAGAATACGATGCCCAACAAAAAATTTGGCGCATCGCGGGAGAACCGAACACAAACGCCACTCCATCAATGTTGTCGCGTGGAATTTTTTCGGGAGCCCATTTGCTCGATCCCAGCCTATTCGATGATTTGCCCGCCGATCGGTCTTCCTGCGTTATCCGACAAGTCTATCAACCAGCCTTAGCGCGAGGGGAATCCCTCGGAGTCTACCTACATCAGGGGGATTGGTGGGATTTAGGCAGCCTCTCCCAACTACAAGAGGTCGATCAAAAGCTTTGGACCGGTACCGTAACAAAAGAAACCTTAGGGTTTTACCAAAAAGTTCGCCGATGGACCCTCAATTGGCTTCCCAAAGTTTAATCCCTGGGGATCTCCACCAAAAAACAATTTGTTTTGCCCACACCCAATACCCCATCTTTCATCCTCACGATGAAGATTCTTGAAGCATGGAAGTCGATTCGATTCCGGAAGATAAGGGAAAATCAAGACAAGTCTGCGACTGATCGTCTTGTAAAACCATCACGCGATTTCTTCCCGTCGTTTTAGCTTGGTAAAGCGCCCTATCGGCTCGATTGAGCAAAGACTCGGCGCTTTCGAGGGATCCGGAAAGAGCGGCTACTCCCACACTCACCGTAATTTTATGTCTAGGACTACTTTGCCGTTCGCGAAGCTCACTCATCTGCTCGACAAAATTTTTAAGCTTCTCACCGACCTTGCACGCATCTTCCAACGAGGTATTGGGCAAAATGACCGCGAACTCTTCACCACCATAGCGGGCCAACGTATCAACCTCGCGAAGATTGGATTGAAAAATTCGAGCGATCTCAATCAGCATTCGATCTCCCTCCAAATGACCGAACCGATCGTTGAAACTTTTAAAATGATCCACATCAATCATCAAAAGAGACAGGGGCCGTTGAAAACGTTTCGCCCGCTTAAATTCCATTTCCAAGATTTTTTGAAAATGTCGTCGATTAAACACCTTGGTAAGGTCATCGATCAGCGATAATTCTTTGGTCTTGGCATAGAGTCTGGCGTTTTCTACAGCAATGGCCATCTGAGAGGCCAGCATGGATAACATGAAGATTTCTTCCTCGCTAAAGGCGTAGGTATCACGGCGGAAAAAATTAATAACGCCGAGCACTTCTTCCTTGAGCACCATGGGAACACACAAAAAAGAACCATTCTCTAATTTCATTCCTTTGTAATGCAAGTAGACCGGCTCTGAGGAGGTATCAGCTACATAGAGAGTCTTCGCCTCACGCAAGACCCGCCCGCTGATACCTTCGTCGCAAGTAAAAGAAAGCTGCCTCACCAGATCGTTATTCTCAAAGCCCGACGCCGATTTGACTTTTAATTCTTGGCCCCCCTCTTCGCGCAACAGTATGGCGAAATTGGAAACCGGCACATTCTCGGAGATCACCTCGCTCAGTTTATTGCACAACTCTTCGGGATCCAAACTAGCGGTCAAGGCTTGGGAAATGGTGTAGAGCGTCCTCAACTCTTTTAAGCTTTTTTCTAAATTCTGGTTTGCAGAAACCACCAAAGCTGTTTTTTCTTCGATTAATGCCTTGGAACGAAGTTCTTCTTGGATGAGATTGAGTTCTTGTTCTACGGACAATCGATGATTCTCCAAACAGCGTAAACGTCCGATCATCTGGTTAAAACGTTGGAGTAAATTTTCTACTTCATCGTGATTGCTATTTTTGCACGGTGCAAGCCCCTGCCCCAACTCCACCTGACGCAGTACGGAGGTTAAACGAGTCAAGGGACGTCTAATCAAAAGATGCGTCGCCACGCTTGCGACCAAAAACGCCAAAAAAGTGAGAACCACCCCAAAAAGCAGAAGACTCTGTAAAAAAGTGAATTTGCTAAAAACCTCGACGGGAAGTCCGCCAAAGATCATGGCGAAAAGTAAGACGAAGCTGAACAACGCAGCAGCGGTAACACTGCCGATCTTGAGCCCTAAATTTTCTCGGATCAGGTCCCAAGGCTTCATAACGGGGAAGGATAGGAGGCACGCCGCATCGAGTCAACCTCCGAATCCGAAAAGCTCACATAAAAAATCCTCAACCCTTTCTAACAAGTGATTGCAGATTTTTTTTTTAGCTTTTAAGAAGTCGAACTCATTTTTCATCCTAAAAAGGAGTCAACTCTGCTTCACAAGCCGAAGTATCTCTCCCCTTTTGTTTCATACTTGCGCTGGATACCACTGCACTGGCTGTGGGTTTGTCTGTGCTGTAGTCTCTTACTCGTTGCCGTATCTTGCTCCACTCCCAAAGAAGCGACCTCTAGCCTTGATCTACCCCAAGTCCGAGTCGTTGCGGCGCTACAGACTTCCATCCCTGAATTTTACGATTATGTAGGACAAACCGACGCTCCGACCAATATCGAGATTCGCGCTCGAGTCGAGGGTTTTATCCAACAAATTTTGTTTCAAGAAGGAGCCGAGGTCGAACAAAACCAACTGCTGTTTGTGATCGATCCCCAAACCTATCAAGAAAACCTCGCGGATGCCCAAGCCAAGTTGGCGGATGCCATGGCGCGCTATTCTCGTACTCAAAAAGACGTCGATCGCCTAACCCCGCTGGTAAAAATCCAAGCGGTCGCACAAAGAGATTTCGACGATGCCGTCGCCGCCAACGAATCCGCCCTAGCCAACGTCAATGCGGCGAAAACCGTAGTTGCCAACGCAGAGATTAACTTAAGTTACACTCAAGTACGCTCCCCCATCCAAGGCAAGATAGGCGCTACCGCCGTACGCGTGGGCACCCTAGTAGGACGAGGCGAGCCTACCTTATTGGCCACTATTTCCTCGCTCAATCCAGTCTGGGTATCTTTCAACATCAGTGAAAAAGACTACCTCATGTACACGCGACGCTACTTAGAGGCCGAAGACAAAACAAAAGTACCCGCCCCTCGTTTCCAATTACTATTAGCCGACAATACCCCTTGGCCCTATCCCGGCACCATGAACTTTGTCGATCGGGCGGTGGATTCTACCACCGGAACCCTGAAGGTACGGGTCGAGTTTCCCAATCCACAAAAGCTTTTGAAGCCAGGCCTTTTTGCCCGAGTCCGAGCCACAGTCCGCGAGATACCCAACGCAATCCTGGTGCCCCAAAAGGCCATTCACGAACTACAAAATCTCAAGATGGTCTGGGTCGTCGACTCCAATCAACAAGCCCACACTCGTCAAGTGCAAGTGGGCAACCCCATCGGAAACTCCATTGTGATCCAATCGGGACTCCAGGCCGGAGAACAAGTTATTGTCGAGGGCATTCAGAAAGTGCGAGACAATCTCAAGGTAAAGGCAGAACTGTTACCCTACACCGCCGAAGATATTCTCAAAAATCTCAATCAGGAACCGCCGACACCACCAAATTAATTTTTTAACCCGACAAATCCATGGCCGCTTTTTTCATTCAAAGACCGGTCTTCGCATCGGTCATCGCTATCCTTACGATTCTCTTGGGTGCGATCGTGCTCATGGGTCTTCCCATCACCGAATACCCACAAATCGCCCCACCCACCGTGCAAATTACTAGCACCTATCGCGGTGCCAATGCGCAAGCGGTACAAGACTCCGTAGCCACCCCCATCGAAAGCCAAGTCAACGGAGTGGACCATATGCTTTACATGAAGTCGGTCAACGCCAACGACGGGGGAATGACTCTGCAAGTTACCTTCGAGTTAGGAACTTCCGTCGATATCGATCAAGTTAATACCCAAAACAGAGTTTCCCTCGCCGAGCCCCAACTTCCAGAATCGGTACGTCGCCAAGGCATCAACGTTAATAAAACCAGTCCGGATATTTTGATGGTGCTTTCGCTACTTTCTCCCCAAGGCACCTACGATTCGATTTTTTTGAGCAACTATGCCGAAATTAATATCATCAACTCCCTGGCCCGCATCCCGGGAATCGGACAGGTCACCAATTTCACCGCGCAAGATTACAGCATGAGACTTTGGCTAAATCCCGATCTCATGGCGAGCTTAGGGGTGACGCCCCAAGAGGTGATTCAGGCAGTACAAGATCAAAATATCCAAGCAGCGGCAGGACAAATCGGCGCCCCCCCCGTGCCTGAGGGACAACAATACCAATGGACCGTGGTCGCCGAAGGGCTTCTCAAAACTCCACAACAATTTGGTGAAATCATCATCCGCTCCAATCCCGATGGATCGCAAGTCAAGCTAGCAGATATCGCTCAAGTGGAATTAGGCGCCCAAACCTACGGTTCCTTAACGCGAGTCAACGGAAATCCCGGCGCTGTCATGGGCTTGTTTTTGCTGCCGGGGGCGAACGCCTTGGAAGTAGCCAAGCAAGTCAGAAGTTTCATGGACGAGGCCAAGACCCGTTTTCCCACCGATTTAGACTACGCCATTACCCTGGACACTACGCGACCAATCACCGCATCCATCGATGAAATTCTGCACACCCTCGTCGAAGCGATCCTGCTTGTGGTTTTCGTTATTTTTCTTTTTCTCCAAAGTGGTCGAGCCACCCTCATCCCCTTACTGACGGTCCCAGTTTCTTTGGTGGGAACCTTTCTGCTCTTCCCCGCCATCGGCTTCAGTGTCAACACACTCAGCCTATTTGGCTTAGTCTTGGCTATTGGTATCGTGGTGGACGATGCCATTGTCGTTGTGGAGGCGGTGCAGCATTCGATCGAACAAGGATTAAGCGCCAAGGAAGCCACCTTCAAAGCCATGAAAGAGGTATCCGGCCCGGTAGTCGCCACCTCTTTCATTTTATGCGCCGTATTCGTCCCCGTCGCCTTTTTGGGTGGAATGACTGGAGAACTCTACAAACAATTCGCCCTTACCATCACGATCTCCGTATTGTTTTCTACCGTCAATGCCCTTACCTTAAGCCCGGCCCTCAGCGCCTTATTGTTGCGCCCCGCGAGTCAAAGCCATCCTTTTCTGCAAAAAATTTTCGATAATTTTAATCGTGGTTTTGATGCCTTCCTCAAAAGATACAGCCTTGTGGTGCAATACCTTCTATCCCATAGTCTTAAGGGCATGATGGCCTTGGGTCTCTGCCTGGCCGCCATCGTTCTTTTGCTGCGCTGGACTCCAGGAGGATTCATTCCCGACGAAGACAAAGGATATTTTTTTATCAACGTATTACTTCCCAACGGGGCTTCTTTGGAACGAACCGACCAGGTCTGTCGAAAAGTGGAGTCCATTCTCCAAGAAACCCCCGGAGTAGAATGGTACACCACCGTAGGAGGCACCAGCCTGCTCAGCAATACCAAAAGCTCCTACGTGGCTTCTTTCTTCGTTTCTTTGGAGGACTGGGAAAAACGTGATGAAGCGGGCAACACCTTAACTCACATCACTGAGAATTTACGACAACGTCTCGGCGCCCTCCCCGACGCGTTAATCTTTCCCTTCACCCCTCCACCTGTTCCGGGCTTTGGTAATGCGGGGGGCTTCGTCTTCGAATTGCAAGACCGCTCCGGAGGCGACCTAAACCAATTGGCTCAAGCGACGAAAAATTTTCTGGAGGCCGCGAAACAACAACCCGAGTTAGGCACACTCTTTACAGGCTTTCGTATGGACGTCCCTCAACTACAAGTGGATTTGGATCGAGAAAAGGCCCGTACTCTGGGCGTCGATGTTTCTGACGTCTATCAAACTCTGCAAATCTATCTCGGAGGATATTACATCAACGACTTCATTCGCTTTGGTCAAGTCTATCGAGTCTACGCCCAAGCCCAGTCTAAGTTTCGCGTGGCCCCCGAGGATATCGAGCGTTTTTACGTTAGAAATCGTTCAGGCGACAAAGTTCCCTTAAGCACCTTGGTCAAGGTCACTCCCGTTCTGGGCCCCGAATACCTCACTCGCTACAATCTCTACCAAGCGGTGGAAATTAACGGGGGGCCTGCCCCTGGCTATAGTTCTTCCCAGGCGATGGCGGCCATGGAACAAGTCGCCGAACAAATCTTACCGCGCAATATGGGTTACGAGTGGACGGGAACTGCCTACGAACAAAACAAGGCCTCGGGAAAAATGGGCATGACCTTCGCCCTAGCCATCGTCTTCGTCTTACTGCTTTTGGCAGCGCTCTACGAAAGTTGGTCTCTGCCACTGAGCGTACTCCTTGGAACCCCCTTAGTGGTTCTCGGAGCCCTATTGGCCTTGGCGCTGGCTGGCATGGATCTCAACATTTACGGCCAAATCGGCCTCGTCACCCTGGTGGGACTGGGAGCGAAAAACGCCATTCTCATTGTGGAATTCGCTAAATTGAAACGTGAAGAAGGTTTGGGCGTTATGGAAGCCGCATTGGCAGCGGCTCAACTGCGAGTTCGTCCCATTTTAATGACCTCCTTCGCTTCTATTCTCGGCGTTGTTCCCCTCATGCTCTCTTCGGGCTCGGGAGCCAACGCACGCCATTCCCTGGGCACCACCATCTTCGGGGGTATGTTGCTGGGTAGCACCTTGGGAATTTTCATCATTCCGGTTTTTTATAAAGTGGTTCAAGGCTTCAACGAACGGGCCTCTAAAAATAAAGTCGAGGCTGTGTGAAAATTACTCTAAAGCAAATGCTCGCCCTTTGTGTGGGAACGGTCCAGCTCGTGTTGCCTTTGGCCTGCGCCGTGGGGCCAAAGTACCAACGTCCCGCAGTAGACCTACCTAACCAATATCGTGGAGAAAATTCGGTCCCACTCTCAGCCGACGAACTTCCCTTCGGGGACCTGCCCTGGTGGGAAGTCTTTCGTGATCCTGTCTTGCAAAAGTTGATGGAAACAGCCCTGCGCAATAATAAAGATCTACGCATCGCCGCTGCACGAGTAGAGCAATCCAGAGGACAATACCACTGGGTACGGAGCGAGCAATTTCCCCAATTGGGTTTTGGTTCGGGAATCTCTCGAAGTTGGGCGCAAAAAGATCAAGCTACTGTCCCCCCGGGAAATTTAGGGAC
Organism: bacterium; assembly: GCA_031972375.1. Taxonomy (GTDB): domain Bacteria; phylum UBA10199; class UBA10199; order DSSB01; family DSSB01; genus DALYDW01. Next base: position 11,202 of record DALYEU010000027.1, read on the forward strand.
AAGCACCGCTGGAGAAGTTGGCATCGACCTATCGTATCAAGCGGACCTTTGGGGCCAATACCGACGAGGCACGGAAGCTGCTCGGGCCCAACTGTTCGCCTCAGCAGAATTTCGCAACAATGTGCTAATCACCCTACTCAGCGATGTCGCCCAAGCCTACTTCGATCTGCTGGCCCTGGATGCTCAATTGCGCATCACAGAAAAAACCGTTCAATCCCGCCAGTCCTCGCTTTATTTAGTCCGTCAACGACTCAAGGCCGGCTGGGTTTCCCTCTTGGATGTTCGTCAAGCCGAAGCCGAATTGGCTGTGGCCGCTCGTGAAATTCCCGCAATCTCGCGGGATATCCAACTCAAAGAAAATCAAATCAGCCTATTGCTAGGAGCCAATCCGGCTCCCGTACCTCGAGGACAAAAACTCAACCAACAAAGTATGCCTCCCAAGCTCCCCCTCGATTTACCCTCTGCGTTACTAGAAAGGCGCCCCGATATTCGACAAGGTGAACAAAAACTCATCGCCACCAATGCCAAAATCGGAGAAGCCAAGGCCCTATTTTTTCCGCAAATTAACCTAGCGAGTTTCGTAGGCATGACCGTGGGGGGAGGATTGCTAGACGCCACTTCTGCCGCGTCCTCCATCACGGGAACTTTATTTCAATTCCTTTTCGATGGGGGAAAACGCAAAGGAAATCTCGAAATAGCCAAAGCCAATTTCGAAGAGGCCCTCATTCAGTATCAGCAAATTATTCAACAAGCGCTCAGAGAAGTTTCCGATGCCCTGATTTCCATCCGACAACTGATAAAAATCCGCAAAGAGCAGGAAGCCTATGTTGCCGCTTCCGTCGATGCCTTACGCCTCGCCAATGTTCGCTACGAAGGCGGAGTCGCCAGCTATTTAGAAGTTCTGGATGCGGAACGTCGCTCCTACGAATCCCAACTGTCTCTCACCGAAACACGGCGCAACCAATTAGTCGCCGTAGTGCGTCTCTATCGTGCTCTCGGAGGCGGCTGGGATCCGCAAGGTAGAGAAATCCCCCCTAAGACAGAAGCCACCCCGGTACCCCAAAGCGAAGTCAGCTCATCGCCCTCCCTCTTCGCCTGGCCCAAGCCAGAAAAAAATGACGCTTGAAAAGATCCCCTCGTTCACAGTCTAATGGCAGCTCCATTTAATTTAATACCTTACCCAAAGGAGAATCCCGATGAAGCATCTTCTTATGTTGTCTTCTGTTGCGACCCTCACCTTAGTCACGCCCCTAACCCAGGCCGCAGACAAGGGACAAGGTCTCGTAGCCACGGACACGGCAGGGCACAGCGAACTCATAACCCTCACGGCCAAGGTCATTGATGTCAACCACCACAAACAGACCTTAATCTTGGAAGGTCCTAAGGGCAATACCGTAGCCATCAAAGTGGATGAAAAGGTGCAAAACTTTAAGCACATCAAAAAGGGAGATTTGGTCAGTGTTAAATATTACGAATCGGTCCTATGGGAAATCGTCAAGGCGAAGCCCGGCGACGAACCTTCCAAGCAGGTAACCGAACTCGATGCCACCGGAGCCAGTCAACCCGGTAAAAAACCTGAAATGGCCCAAGCCAAAGTGACCCATGTCACCACTTTGATCAAAAGCATCGACAAAGCCACTTCAACCGTCATTTTGGAAGGAGCGGACGGACAAGACATCCCTTTACAGGTAAAAGACAAAAGCTCCTTAGCGGGCTTACAGGTGGGAGATAAAATCGTGGCCACCTACACCGAGGCTCTGGCCGTCGCCGTAGAGCCCGCCCCAAAATCCTGAGGATCGTCAGAAAAATTCCACAGGCTTTTATAAAAGCACAAGGCCGAGGTCAAAGGACCTCGGCCTTGTTATTTTTATTTAAAACTTTGTAGGATTCGAAAGGAATCCTTTACCACTATCGACGACGGCGCCGTAACACCTCGAGAAGCACAAAGCCCGTCAATAAGAGAGCGCTCGAAGTAGAAGAGCCCACCGCGCCCAAGGAACATCCACCATTTCCAGAAAGCACTAAACCCGAAGCCGCGGGATTAAGTACTTCGGAAGCTAGACCTACTCCACCAGCCCCCTTTGAATCCGCTGGCTCCGATTGTTCAGAAACAGGAACTCCGCCCGACCCACCGGTATCGTCTGTGGGAACTTCTGGATCGCTTTGCTCAGAGCCACCTTCGGAATCACCTTCTCCAGAAGAACCTCGACCGTCTCCCTCATCAGAATTGCCGGGATTGCGGGGATCAGAACCTTCCTGGGTAGCAGGAGTTAATCTCATCAGCTCACAAGCATCGCCACGACCATTCTGGTTTTTATCTACTTGGTTAGCGTTACAGGTATCGGGACAGTTATCCCCATTGTCGGGAATACCATCTTGATCTTTGTCTTGCACCAGAGCGGCCCGAGCAGGTTTTTTAGAGACAGGGATTAGAAAACCGCCTGCTTGAGAATCACAGACATCGCCAATCCTATCACCGTCGGCGTCTTTTTGACTGTTATTGCACTGAGAGACGCAGTTGTCACAAGCATCGCCCACGCCATCATTATCAGCATCCACCTGTGTGGGATTGAGAACATTTGCACAGTTATCCACCGAATCCTGAACTCCATCGTGATCGGAATCGAAATTTTTACCCGCCAAACCAAGACCGGCATTTCCCTGCTCGCAAGCATTGCCAACACCGTCTTGATCTTCGTCGAGTTGATTAGAGTTTTTTACGTCGGAACAGTTGTCACAAGCATCACCCACTCCATCAAAATCCACATCCATCTGTAGATGACTCATATGGTCTTGAAAGGGACTAGGATTGGAAACAAGAGGGCAGTTATCACAAGCATCGCCATGACCATCGGAATCGCCGTCTTTTTGATCTGGGTTTTTGACATACTTGCAATTGTCAACAGCGTCTTTGATAAGATCTTTATCTGCATCGTCGGCGTAATTTTGCCCACCCTCGGGATCTTGCCCAGGAACAGGAGGCGGACAGTCGTCCCCTTCGCAAGGGGGGGCCAATTCCATTCCATCCATAGTTCCGATGGGATTGGGGTCCACGGCAAAAGCGGTACCGCTAATACCCAGCAACATCATTGAAATGATAAATTTTTTCATAGACACTTCCTTTTTCCTTAACCCTTTTTCGTGGAACCCATGACAGAAAACCACAGGCACTAGCGGGCGTTATCGGTGGTTAGCCCTCTGAAATTGCTATCTCAACTCACTATTTTTTAAAGAAAATCCAACACACCGCCCTAGCCCATTGAACATGGAAGCGAGAAAAAAAACAACTCACTTTCCCCGAACAGGGGCTCGCTCCCCTGTTCAAAAAGATAAATATAACAAACACCTTGCCGACCCGAACCCTTCCCCCCTAACTTAATGCCATGCCATCACTCTCCCAAGTCGTCCATTCCCTTCCCCAAGATTCCCCGTGGATTCCCGAGGCGTTTTTTTACTCCGAAACCCATTCCACCAATGATCTTGCCAAACAAGGAGCTCAGCGAGGAGCTTTGACGGGCTCTCTCTGGGTGGCCGACACCCAAACCCACGGACGAGGGCGGCAAAACCGTACGTGGTCCTCTCCAAGTGGCATGGGTTTGTATTTTTCCCTCTTGCTGCGTCCGAAACTTCCCTTGGCACAGTGGCCCCTGGTCTCCCTGGCGGCAGGGCTCAGCCTACAACGTGCCCTAAAAGATCTAGGTGTAACCCCGATCTTACTTAAATGGCCCAACGACCTTTGGTATCAGCAGAAAAAAATTGCAGGAATGCTTGCCGAACTTCTCTTTCCAGCCCCACAACTACCTCCATGCATCGTCTTGGGAATAGGTTTGAACGTTCACCAAAAAACAGAAGATTTTCCCCTCGAACTCCAGGACAAAGCCGGCTCCCTCGACCAACTCCATCCCCAGCCCTGGGACCGAGCTGATTTGTTAAAACATCTTATTCCGGAAATCTTCCTCACCCTCGAGTTTCTGGTGGAACAGGGACCCGAAGCCTTGATACGAGCCTGGGAGCAGGCCTCGGGAACCCTAGGACACCGGGCCAAAATTACTAAAGACCACCTTGATTATGCAGGCCGTATTCTCGGCCTCAGCCCCGAAGGATACCTACGTCTTCAACTGAATTCAGGAGAAGAACGACTTTTTATGGCCGAAGACGTCTCCCTAATATTCGAAACTCAAGAAAAGAAGGACCCTCTATGCTTTTAGCCGTCGATGTGGGAAATACCAATATGTTGGTGGGAGTCTATGAAAACGACCAACTGCTCCACCATTGGCGCTTAGAAACCAAAAAAGAGCGCACAGCTGACGAATTCGGAATTTTCTTCAAAGAATTATTTCAATTCGCGGGACTCCATACCCAAGACGTAAAAACCATCATGATTTCCAACGTGGTTCCTCCCATGGAATTTAATTTGGAAAGAATGTGCGAACGCTATTTCAACTTACGTCCCCAGTTCGTCACCCCGGCCATGGCTGCCCCCATCAAAATAGGCCTATCCCACCCCGAAGAAGTGGGGGCGGATCGCATTGTCAATGTCGTCGCTGGAGTCAAAAAATTTGGGGCCCCCCTGATCATCGTCGATTTTGGTACAGCAACGACATTCGACTACGTCAGCCCATCCAAAACCTACAAAGGAGGGTGCATTGCCCCGGGCATCGCAATTTCCAATGAGGCGCTCTATCAAAGGGCCTCTAAACTTCCACGAGTCGAAATACGCAAACCCAGTCGTATCGTGGGACGTAGCACCATCGAAAGCATTCAAGCCGGAATCTTTTACGGTTACATCGGAATGGTGGATGGCATCGTCCGGGGCATCCAACAGGAAGAAAAAAATCAGTGTCCGGTAATCGCAACGGGAGGCTTTTTAAGTCTCATCACTCAGGCAAGCGAAACCATCACCCAGGTGGACCCTTTTCTCACCCTAGATGGCCTGAGGATTCTCCACGAACAAAACCAGAAAAAAAACACTCCAAAAAAGAGAAAAAAATCACTCAACGTTTAATTAATTCAATTCACGCCAAGATCTTTTCTCGTCAGCGTTGAGCCCCTCGTCCGAGCAGGGGGTCCCTAAAAAGCTCAGATCTCCTAACACGGGTGTTTTATCGATCCCCGTCACAACAAAAAAACCCGAACTCACCTTTACGGAAAATTCGGGTCTGCTTACTCAACACTTTTGGTAAAACTTGCTCAGTTACCGTTTCCCGTAGGGTCTTGAACGGCAACCACGGGTACCTGATGAAACTGGGTAGCCGTATGAATCACCAAAGCCCCAGACTCTACCAAGGCGGTCACCGGACTCAAGGGATCCACCCCAGTGGCCACTTTTTTGAGGGGCCCGCGATCACCGACGCTAACTCCCAGATCGTCATTGTCTGTTAACCAAAGCGTAGTGGCGAAGACCTCACCCTCCGCATTGGGCTTACTCACCACGAAAACCCGATCAGAGTTCTCAGGGTCAGCCACCACTGCGGCAACAGCGGGATATGTCCCCTCATCAGAAGATAAGGTCTCATCATTAAATACCCCGAAATACTCGACCACTTCAGTCTCTAAGTTAACCAGGGCCACCTGACCCGATCCATTGGCAGATCCCACCAAGGCATGGGCCTCCCCCTCGACATTAACTAGAGCCACACCACGCTGATCAGCAGCACGGAACACACTGGAGACGCTAACGCTCAGGGGAATTTCGTAGTAACTTGTCGTAGCAGGATCCACGACAAAAATTTTGCTATCACTGTGGGACTCTCCCTGAGAATCCACCAGACCCTGGGCCACAACGACCAGACGCCCCTCTAAATTGCCCGACTGGACCACCGCCACGCCCGCCGGATTATAACCAGGAAGCATAATGGCATTGCTCGCTCCGTTTGACATAGCATCGACAAACTCGCCCGACTCCACGGTAAGAGGCTCCAAGGTATTGCCTGAAAAACCATGCAGGGTAATGGGCATATAATCGACCACCGAACGCTGATAACCAGGCCCCTGGTTTTTATTCCATTCGGCTACAGAGCTATTCAAAACCAAATTGGCGTTTAAGGTCCAAAAATTATCCCCAGATCGAACCACATCGACCGCGTTGTTGGGAAAGAAGGCCTTAACCAAGGACTGTTCGACCTCAGGAGGGAGATTATGGTTGGAAGAGGCCACTCCCGTGGGAGGAAAGGTAAATAAGAGGGGTGCGTGATGCAGTGTCTTCTCAACAGCCCCATTCATATTAACGACACGAAGCCCAGAAATGGCAGAGTGAGGGCGATAATAACCCCCTCCATTACTTGGAATCGGCTCGCTCTGTAAATAAAGCTCAGGATTTTCCGCGGAGGCCATACTCACCACATAACGCCCCCCATCGGCGGCCACCAAACTGGTATTTTTAACCGGAATAGACATGGGCATCCCGGCCACATTGATTTCGATGTAGGCCGTAGCTCCCACCTGAAACGGGTCTAACTCACCGGTCGCGGGATCAATTTGCTCTAGAAGACGAGCACCGACGTCTCCCTCGCTTACCACGCTATCGCCACACAGGGCCATCACGGAGTCCACCAAGGCCGCCAGAGCCATATCGGCGGGCACAGTACAATCACTATTCGCAAAACTGGTTTTGGGAGTCCCCAATCCATCAGAAGGCGTCGCCTGGGGATCGGGATTTTCCGGATCAGAGGTCTCAGGGCCGTTCTCCGGGGCATCTTGTATTCCCTGATTGGCACAACCGGTAGTGCTAGCGAGTAAGCCCAGCGGCCCCCAGGCCAATACACTACCCAAACCTCCCGACTTTGCCTGAGGAACTTGACCAAAGTACCCCGCTACAAACTGGCTTCCTTGGGCTGCGGCCGACCCTTGCTTGTATTCTGCGGTAAATCTCTGCCCCTGCTCATTATTTTTAGCAGCCGGGGTAATATCCTCACAAACACCGACATCGTCGTTATAAGGGTTTTTGCAAATCAGCTCGGGATTGAAGCGAATAGGGGGATTCATAGTCAGGAGTACCTCCGAAAAAACAAACACAAAGCCTTTTTTAACCCCAGAATTTTACAGTTCTTACCGATCCGGGGCCAGGAGTCCTAGCACCAAAAAACACTCGGCGCTAAGTGTTTCCTGCTATCGGATTTCCATAACTAAAGTTGCTGATAATAAATCCCACTACCTCACCTAATCTTCATTAAGACTGGTGTAAAAAGGCGCCCTAATTACGGAAGACTCTTCGCTACCGCCTCCCAAAACACCCCTTTTCTTACAAAAGAAAACCAAACTTCCAAACACTTGGATACTTCGGTCTTTGCCACAAACCACCACCTAGGCTCCGTTAGTGGCAAAATTACTCTCAAAAATCCCGCTTGGGACATTGGATTGACACCTGTCGATCAGAGGTAAAAAATACACCTTCGTGCTTCATTCATATTTTGTACATAAGGAGCCCGTATGACCTTACTCGATACCCTCGTCCAATCCGTGCGTTCGTTAAGCGGAGGCGGAAAGAACGATCTTCTGCAAGCTGTACTCCAAATGCTCGACTCTGGGCCCAATTCCACAGGGGGACTTACTGCCCTAGTCCAGTCCTTTCAGGAAAAAGGTTTGGGGGAGCTCATGAAATCCTGGGTGAGTACAGAAAAGAATATGCCGGCCACTCCCCAGCAAATTCAACAGGGCTTGGGAGAACAACTCGTGCAACAGATTGCCAACCGAGCCGGCCTACAACCCCAAGAGACCAGTCGACAATTGACCCAACTTCTCCCCAAACTCATTGATCAACTGACTCCACAAGGGCAAATTCCCGATACCAAAATGTTTTCGCAGGAGATTCAGGAGATAAAAAAAATCTTTTCTTAAATTTCAGCGAGGTTTTTGAAAGCTTGCAGTGGGGTAACCGTATTTCAGAACCCTGAATCTATAGAACCTAAGCATTCCGCTCGGCTGGGGGTTTCCAAACCTCCAGCCTGTTTTTTATCCACTTCTTCCTCATAACGTTCAAAACCTGCTGAATGCCCATTTGACATCCATGAGAACGCTACCTTATCCTGACTCTAACCTTTTCTAAAAATTAGCTTGCACCTGGCCCTTCTCACTTATTTTTTCCTGGGAGGAATAAATATGGAAGTTCGACGCCTACTTCGGGTTCTGGCACTGAGCTCTATCTCTTGTCTCATTTTTACCTTACCAAGCCAAGCCGCCACCCTCCGCCCCAATGTCACCACCGATGGTTTCAACGTGGAGGGGCAATGCACGCTCCGCGATGCCGTAGAGTCGGTGAACACCGGAACTTATTCAGGAGGATGCGCCGATTTCTCCGAAGGTACGCTGGGAGAAGACGACAGCATTTATCTGCAAGTTGGAAGCTATGTGCTCAGTTTGGATGGTCCCGAAGAAGACGCCAACCAAACGGGAGATCTGGATATTCTGGCTCCCGTCATCATCCTGGGTAGCGGCCCCACAAACACTACCCTAACTCAAACCTTTTCTTCGGGAATGGAAGACCGCCTGATCGACATCTTTCCTACAGACTTAGCCTTGGAAGTCAGTCCTTCTGGAGGCGCCAGCCTCGAGGTCCAAGTCGCCCTGGTTCTGTTCAATATCCAAGGCGGGGGAGGTGAAAGTTTTGTAGGAGGGGGAGGTATCCGCAATGAACTTATCAGCGGCATTGTGGCTCTGCAAAATATGCTCATCAGCGGAAACAGAGCCTTTGTCGGAGGAGGTATTCTCAACGTTGGAGTGGTGGCCATTAGCCTCAGCAACCTCAGCGGTAATCAAGCCTTCCAAGGCGGCGCCCTTTCACAATTTGGACTGGCTCTGATCGACGACACCACCATCGATAGCAATATCGCTTACGATGGCGGTGGTATTCATACCAACTACGGATCTCCCGTCACCTCCACACTGATCACCAATTCCACAATCAGTCGCAACCAGGCTAACTACACCGATTACTCGCCTTCCACCCCCCTCTTTACCGGTACCGGAGGCGGAATCTCCCACGACATTTCCACCTTGTTGCTTGTGGTCAATTCCACGATCAGTTCAAACCAAGCGACCTTGTTAGGTGGCGGTGTTTTCAACGGGTTCGCTTTGAGTCAGGGTGGAGAAATCGAGGGTAATGCCGTAGTTCAACCCCGCTTCACCAACACTTATTTCAACAGCACCATTGTCAACAACCAGGTCACCGATAGCAATGGAGCAGGAGGTGGAATATATATCCCCGAAAGTTTAGTCGTTGGCGATGCGGTCGTCACCTTTCCCCTCCCCACCCTCTTCAATTCTTTAGTGGCACAAAATACGGCTACCTTCGGCCCAGATTGCGCTCCCCTTATTTTTTCGGGGGGATTTAATCTTCTAGGCACCTCTCAAGACTGCACGGTCGTTCCCCTGAACGCCGAATTACCCGATCAAACCGATGTCTCCGATGTGGGCTTGAGCGATTTACAGGATAATGGCGGTCCTACGGAGACCCACGGTCTACTCTCCGGAAGCCCCGCCATCGATATGGGCAACAACCTGCCGGACACGGGTTGCCAGGCCCCCGATATCACCACGCTCATTAACAGCCTCGGCACCGAAGTCGTATTAAACACATTGAGCGAAGACCAACGTGCCTTCTCCCGCCCCATCGCCGTACTCAACCCCGATACTCCCCGTTGCGATGTGGGGGCTTATGAATTTCAAACCTTCGGTTTTACGGTCACAAAAGACGATGGGTTGGGAGGCTCTCCCGTTTTTGAAGGTGAGAGTTTTACCTACACCATTAACATCACCAACAATGGCCCAGGGGATGCCACCGATGTGGTGTTGAATGATCCCTTGCCCGAAAATGTCTCCTACGTTTCAGCTAACACCATTTCCGGCCCATGCAGTGAATCTGCTGGCACCGTAAATTGCGAGTTGGGCAATCTCAAAGAAGGTGAGAGCGCCGTCGTTACGATTCGAGTTACGGCCGAAGAATTCGGCATGGCCACAAACATCGTCACCCTCTCGCTCAATAATCCGGCCCAGCAGGCCCTCAGCCAAACCGCTCAAGTTACCACGGTCATTCTCGGTGGCGAAATCTTTGGTTCTGGCTGCGCCTTGCAAAATAGCCCTGCTCACCAACCTGCGTTCCAAGGTTTATGGATTGTGTTCGGTGTCTTGAGCATGCTGATCCTACGAGAAAAAAAAGCGAGATAAGTTTTTTCTCCGGAGCTCTTCGTTTTATAAAGAGGCCCGTGATGAATTCGCGATTTCAGATCCGAAACATCACGGGCTCTTTTTATAGAGGCACCTCTTTCCACACCTCGATGATCTTAGAAAAAGGTCGCTCTGAAAAAACCTTGGAAAAGGCTCAAAAAAGATTTGGGGAATTTTAGACAAATCACTAATAAGTCCCCATGCGGCTTGCTGGATTTTTTCTTGGAATATTCTGCGTTCTGTCTTGGGGACAAGCCTTGGCCCTCGACTCCCCTCAAGGCCTTGGTGCCGTGGCCACTCAACATCCCCTTGCCACCCAAGCGGCCACCCATATCCTCCTCAGGGGAGGAAACGCCGTCGACGCCGCCGTCGCGGCAGCCTTGACCCTAGCCGTGGTCGAGCCTCACAACTCCGGGTTAGGAGCTGGAGGCATGGCCCTAATTTGGGATAACCAAGAAAAAAAAACCCATGCCATCGACTTCCGAGAACGAGCCCCCTTGAAGGCCACACCTCAGATGTTCTCCTCCGGACAAACTCCCTGGGAGGCATCTCAAGCCGGCCCCCTGGCCATCGCTGTTCCGGGCGAAGTGGCTGGACTCGGTTTTCTTCATCACCACTGGGGTAAACTCCCCTGGAATGAGCTGTTCTCAGAGGCCATCCATTGGGCTGAGCAAGGGCACATTCCCTCCTTGCTGCTGCAAAAAAAAATCGAGGAGCGAAGTGATTGTCTGAGACGAGACTATCACACCTTTAAAATTTATCGTCCCTTTCTGGCTCCCTTGCATCCAGCCACGCCTCTCACCTTGAGCGATGCCCCCGATCCAAGCCCCGAAATCGAGATGGACTCCCCGCGACTCGTGCAAAGTCAATTGGCTGAAACCCTCAAAACCTTGCGCGACAAAGGCCCCCAAGAATTTTATTTAGGTCGCCTAGCCCAGCAATTGACCGAGTCCCTCCAAAACAAGGGAGCTTTACTACAACTGGAGGATTTCCAAGAGTACCAAGCCTTGGAGAGCCTCCCCCTTTCTACCCAGTTTCCATGGGGAACCTTATGGGGAGTTCCGTTGCCCAGTTCAGGGGGCATTTCAGTGATTCGCGCTCTCAACACCTTGGAAGCCCTCGAAAAAATTCAGGGAGAGGATTGGCAACGCTGGGCATGGTTTGTCCCCTTATTTCGGGGCATTTTCACAACCCGCAACCAAGAGATGGGAGATCCAGACTTCCTTCCCCCTTTGCCAGTTCAACGCTGGATTTCAAAAAACTTTGCAAAAGAAGAAGCTAAAAAAATCGCCAAGTCTCTCGATGCACAAAAAAGTCTTCCAGAAACCAATCCTGCTTCTGAAGAGCCTCTGCAAGAACCCGCTCCAGGAGAAACCACCCATCTTTCCATCATGGATGGCAACGGCAATAGCGTCTCCATGACTCTCACGCTCAATCTCGCTTTCGGATCTTGCGTCACAGCGGGAGATACCGGTGTTCTCATGAACAACGAAATGGACGATTTCAACACACAGACGGACAAGCCCAATGCCTTTGGATTGATACAGGGCAAGCAGAATAACATCGCACCAGGAAAACGTCCCCTCTCCAGCATGAGCCCCACCTTAGTCACCCAAAACAAAGAAGCAATCCTGGCCATCGGATCGCCGGGCGGCCCCCGAATTATCACCACCATTTTCCAAGTACTCTACGGAATTTACTTTTTGCGGCAAGACCTACAGAGCGCCCTATCGAGCCCCAGACTTCACTACCAGATCTACCCACCCACGGTATTCCTCGAACACAGCACGGCACAATTCCAACGCCGCACCCTCAAGGCCGAAGGAATTCCTTTCACTCCCGTAGCGCCATGGGGAAATGTCCAGGCCGTGCGCTACGACCCCACGACACGTCGTTTTTCAGCAGCGAGCGACCCACGCGGCGAAGGCGCCGCCGAAGTTTTACCACCGAAAACAACTCCCACGACAAAGCCCCAAGAAACTAAGAATGAATAAGATAAACCCGATCGTGGACTCTCACCTTGTCTTGAATCGGCACACCCACATGGGCCCCTTTTCCGACTTCGCGGACATCCATGTGGTCCACCTGCATACTCATCACCGTGGCCTTAAGGTCAGTCGTATGCCCCTTGATGTGAATTTGATCGCCCAATTTCAGGCGACCCGATTCCATGTGGATCCCCGCAATACCGAGATGATTGTAGTAGTGGTCCACCTCGCCGATGGGTTCTTCCTCAAAGTTAACGGTACCAGAACCTTGAGATTTTGGTTTCCATGATTGCCCCATAAACCCCTCCTTGCCCCCATTGTAACGAAGAAATTCTCCTTGAGACAAGGGCCCTTAAAGCCGCTCCCCTTGCCGATAAGCCGCCAGTAGGGTTTCAGCCCCTCCGGTTTCGACGATTTCCCGACACAAGGTCTCTGGACCCATCTCCGAGGCTAACACGATAAAATCCGCCTCCTTACCCATCGCCAAGGTTCCGATTCGATCTCCCAAACCTAGAGCCCTCGCTCCACCCCAGGTCGCCGCTTTCAATAAAACCTCAGCCATGGTGGAACGTTGGTCCTCAGGAAGAGTCGATAGCAAACAACGCAATTCCTCCCAAAGATCCACACCTCCCCCCCAAGCCCTTCCTAGGGTTCCCAAGGCAAAAGGAATCCCCTCTTGCAGAACTTTTTTCAGCGGAATCTCACCCAATTGTCGTTCACGAAAAGCGCAGGGAGACCATAAGAGCATGGCTCCGTGATTTTTCACGAGGGCGATATCTGTAGGACCCAAATGCAATCCACCCACCAAAACAGGAGATAATTTTAACAAAGCCATTTCGTTCAGATACTGAATGGGAGTCATCCGATGGGGAAACGGAATCCTGTCAGCCCACCCTGCCTCACGAAATAAGACCTCGGTAATTTCTCCCAAAGAATCGTAAAAAAACTCCATCTCGCTAAAACTCAGCCCTGCGACTAAATGAAAAGGCAAGCCTTGTTGTCTCGCATGATCAGCCACGATTTTCAGAAGATTCTTCGAAAGGGTATACGCCGAAAAAGGGGCCAAGCCCGCCGTCATTCGTGAATGTTCCTGGTAAACAATCTCATCAACTAAGGCGAGGGCCTGCTCAAACTCTTCCTGAGCGCGGTTTCTTTGGATATTTTCAATTTCCGCCAAACATACCAAACGCAAACCCGACTGCTCGTAAAGCGCCATCACCGATCCATAACGGCACAAATCTCCAAGGGTGGTGATGCCCGCAGCACGCTGCCGCCGTAAACCCTGTTGCACAGCCTTTTGTTGTTCAGAAATCGGCAAGTTGGCCTTATAGCGACTGAGTTGCACCAGCCAATTCATAAATAAAACCCGCCCCTGTTCGGTGCGACTGAAGGGAAAGTCGTTTTTATCCAATAAGGTCAGGGAAAGATCGGTGTGCGCATCGACCAAACCGGGCAATATCGTGGCCTCCCCCCAATCCTCCACTTGAACCTCGGGATAAAGCCGACGAAGCTCTTCTGGGCTGCCCAAGGCAATAATTTTTCCCTCCGCGACCACCATCGCCCCAGGACTTTTCAAGGGCTCAGAAAACGATAATAAATTTCTTGCCACATGCAAACGCATGGCAGCACTCTCCGCAACAGTCATGACAACTCCAAAAAAACGACGGATTAAAAATCGAGGGGGCCATTGTCGATAAGGCGTTTCCCCTGAACCCTGACGGCCAACAACAAACGCGCAGGCTTCGTCAACTGATGCAGTTCTTGCAAGTTCTCGGGATCCACGATCTGAGCGTACTCCACTTGAATACCCACGCCGCCCCGCAGTTCTTCGTAGACCTGCTGAAGAATTTTCTCAAGGTTCCGTTCTCCCTGACGTACCTGTTGTTGAGCCAAACGCAAAGCACTTGAAATTCGCAATGCCGATTGGCGCTCTTCGGCGTTCAAGTAGACATTGCGAGAACTCATGGCCAAACCATCGGGATCCCGTTGAGTCTCTACACCGACGACCCGCACAGGGAATTTGAGATCCTGCACAAGACGTTCGATAATCTTCAGTTGCTGGTAATCTTTCTCACCCATGAAAATTTGATCGGGCAACACCATCAGCAACAACTTAGTCACCACCGTCGTGACACCACGAAAATGTCCAGGACGAATGGGGCCATCCAAACCCCGGGATAATTCGGTCACCACCACCGAGGTTTGGTCACCAGGAGCGTAAACCTCGGAAGCCTGGGGATGAAAGAACACATCCACCCCCCGCCCGGCGGCCAATTGTTGGTCTCTCAACAAATCTCGTGGATAGGCAGCAAAATCCTCCCCCGGCCCAAATTGAGTGGGGTTCACAAAAACTGAAAGCACCACCCTGTCGTTGGATCGCTTGGCGTGATCCACTAAACTCAAATGACCTTCGTGCAAATAACCCATGGTGGGCACAAAACCGACACGCTCCCCTGATTTTTTCCAACATCGGGAAATTTCCTGCATCTCCAGAAAGGATTCGATCTTTTGCATAGTTCCTCTAATTCGTTAAAACTCAGAAAAAAAACACCCCATAAAATGAAACTGGACTCATGATCTTTTTCAAAGAATCATTCCATCCAATCACGCTCAAGCCCTCAGAGACCATTTTTGGGGAACTTCATTGGACTTCGTGTTACCCAAAATTGTCCCAGAACTTTTTTGAGAAATTTTTAAAATTTACTCCCTATCTTTTTAAAAATCACCCCAGTTTCAAATCTACAGACCTTAATAAAAGGACTTCCCCGCCGTCCACGCTTTAACCAACGTTGCCCTCATCGAAAAAAATATTTCGCTAAAAACTATGCGCAAATCCTCAATGATCAGAAATGGATTTTTTATGGGA
>DALYEU010000028.1:0-22168 GCA_031972375.1 bacterium
GTGCTCAGGCGAGTCCTGTGGCTCAATTATCAAGCTCCTTGCAAGGGGCTTCGGCCAGTGCGGCTTTGGGGCATATATGCAATGGTAGTTGTCATCACGGTTCCCAGAAGGCGGGCGGTTCTGGTGCTTTATTTTCTGAAAATACTTCGGGATGGACCCGTTCGAGTTTTGGGTTTCAACAAGGCTTTGCAGGAACTCAGGTAAGAGATTCCAATACGAGTTCGACACAGGTTTTTCCAAGAGCTCTCCAAGTCAGCACTAGCGACAGCCAACCGTCGGGACAAATAGTGTCGGGAAAATACTCGGCAGCCATGGGGGAAGCTTCTAGTGCAAAATCGTTAGCTTTCGGTCAAGGTTCGATAACGACATTTTTTTCAGCGCAGAGAGGGGGAGGAGGGAAAGGAGAGCTTGGAAATTTACCCCAGATGCTTTCGAAGTCTTCTCCATCCACTGCCAGCGCAGGTCAACAATCGGGGCAAGTAGTCTTGGGAAAATCCTTGGCCGCTACAGGGGAGGGTGCTGGGGGAAGATCCCTCGCTTTCGTTCAAGGTTTGGTGGCGACACTTGCTTCAGCACAACCAGGAGCTGGCTTAAAAGGGCAAATTGGAAATTTGTCACAAGGTTTTTCTAAATACACCCCAATGCTCGGGATGGATCAGCGCCTTGCGTTTATTGGACAGGGTAGGGGATTCGCCATGTTGGGAGATGCTGCTATCGGAAAGTCGGGAGCGGTGAATCGGATTTTCGCTTCGATGATGTTACCGACTCAAGCCCCATCGGGAGCTAAGGGCCAGCTATTCCATGTGGCTCAGGGGTTATTTAAATATTCACAGGTCATCGCTGGGATTCAGCACTCGGCCCAGATCGCTCAGGCAAAAGAATGGGGGGCGATCTTGATCCGCCCTGATTCTACGCGTGAAGTTTCAGCTCATTCTTCGGTGTCGATTTTATCTTCCGATCGTACGGGAACAAAATTAAGACAAACTCAACAAGTATCACAGTTGCTAGATCCCCATCTTGATCTAAGCCAAGTACAACTAGAGATGGCCCAGATCGAAGGTGAAATCGCTCAAATCATGCAGATGTGGATGGCCCTTGGCGTCCAATCCTATCGGCAGTCCATGGCTTATCGAGCCATGGACCGTTCTTTCATCGACAGTGCATTTGCCGCGGTGTTTGCTGGTATGTTTAGCGTAAAACAAAAAAAACAGGATTTAAGGCGTTCGTTAAAACAACTTCTGAAAAGAAAGAGAGTCTTGTTGGGGCAGGTAGATGGGGAGGAGGACGGAGGACAGGAAGAGTTATTGGATGAAGATTCTTTTGAGCTTCGTTGGTTTGAGCAGAACGAAGCCTATTTGTAATCTCAAAGAGATACTCTCAAAAAGATACGGTGTTCAGGTCTGATCTTTTAGATAGACCTGTCCATGGGGATAAATCGAGTGTGGAGGAGTCCAATGTTGCAGGAAGCTTTATTACCTTTTTCGTTTATGCTCGGAGTGATGCACACCCTTGAACCAGGCCATGGTAAAACAGCGATGGTCGCCTATATGTTGAGTGGAAAAAAGAATATGGGACATGCCTTGGCGATGGCCCTGGGTAGCGCTTTTTCTCATACTATCGTGCTTTTTTTAATTGCCCTTTTGACGCACCTAGCGGGACACACACTTTCTCAGCATGGTCATGCGGATACCGTAATGTTTACCCATGCTCTGGAATGGGTAGGAGCCTTATCCATTCTGGGTATCGGGTGTTATTTGACCTACTATGCTCTGGTTTCCAAGCGGACGGGTCATTCTTCCCTGTGCCAGCATAAGCATCCGGAGCATTCTTGTGGCATGGATCAACAAGAGAAGAGCGTGGACGAGCAGCACGGCGTTTTTTCAGTTCGTCGCCCGGGCTATAAAATGGCGATATTACTTGGAATCAGTGGGGGAGTGATTCCCTGTCCAACGGCGGTGGCGGCGTATCTTTCGGGAATGGCTAAGGGAGAAACCCAATCGGTGTTTTTAATGCTGGTTGCCTTTTCTTTGGGAGTGGTGCTTTCCTTCTTGGTCATCGCGGCCTTGGCACGGCATGCCGGTAATAAAATCAAAAAGAGCTCTCGATTTAAAAATATGGAAAGGGGATGGGGGTATCTAAGATCCACCTTCATCCTGGCGGTGGGGTTTATTTATGTCGCGAAGCTGATTTTGAATTAGCGGAGTCTCGGTATCGGGTACGGTCAACCTCGTGCCATCCAGAACCTTTTCAAAGGGTTATTAAAAAATTCCAGTCGGTCTTTTGCGATCAATCGGTGACTTAAGGCTATTTTTTTCTTCACTTGGAAGAAAGGGAAAACTCGTCTTGAGCGTTTCCATTCTGCTCGGGGGTGGGGAGGCGTCGCTACGCTAAAAGTCTTTACTCCGTCACTTTCCTCCAGTAAACGGGGCCAACCTGTCGCTGTCCTGGGGCCCACGGTGGTTCTTCGGGCCGTTAAGGGGGCGATAAGCCAGCAAAAAGAAAATAGGGTTTGATGTTTGCCTCAAGCTGGGTAAACAAGGGAGACCCTTATAAAAAATCGGGGCGGTAGCTCAGTTGGGAGAGCGTCGCGTTCGCAATGCGAAGGTCGGGAGTTCGATCCTCCTCCGCTCCACAGATCAACTCCGGGCCCCTCTGAAAGGGGGGTCCGGTGTTTCTTTTTTGATGGGGTGAAGGATTGTGAGGATTGAGGGTTTCTCCACTTGGATCAGATTCATGATGAAATCGTGTCTTTATTTTTTATTGTTGTGCATCGTTTTTTTGTGGGGCGGAAGGTCTCAGGCGGGAGAAGGACGATGGTCTTTGGATCCCCAAAATAGAGAAGCGATTCTCTGGCTACAAGTACCCTGGCAGACTCAAACCCTGTTGCAAGTTTCGGATTTGCCGCAGGGTAGTCCTGTTCACGAAGGGGTTGTTTTCGGACGGCAAAAATTTTCCTATCTGGCTCCGAGTCCCGATGGTGCCCAGTTGGCCTTTAGTGTGGATGGCTCTCAGCACGACTGGCTTGGAGTTTTTGATTTGAAAACCCGCAAGGTTTCCGAAATAGCGGTGAGTTTCGAAGGAGAGGTTGGGGCCCCTTTTTGGTCGGCGGATAGTCGTTTTTTGGCTGCGGTAGAGGCCATTTCCCAAGGAAGAAAAATCATCGATGTGCTGGATCTAAAAACTGGAGAGCGTTGTCGCTTAGAGGGAAAAAAAATTCTCAACAAATATTGGAACGTCAAACAGCCTTGGTGGAACGCCTCTAGCGATCGTATTTTTTTTCAAGTGCATTACAACAACACCTATCGAAATTCTTTGGGGTTGAAATCCAAAGAATTAGGGCCGCGCATCGGTGAATCGGATCCACAATGCCGGGAGGTGAAGCTGTATTCTGTTTCCGAATTTATGGAAAAGTATCCCCAAGAAGCCTCTTGGGTGGATGTTTCGTCGTTTCAGGAAAAACCTTGAGGTTAGTATGATTCGGGCCTTTATTTTCGATTTTAACGGAGTGGTGGTCGATGACGAACCCTTGCATTTCGAACTTTTTCAAAAAGTGCTGCAAGAGGAGTCGGTGATTTTGAGCCGAGACGATTACTACGAGCGTTATCTGGGTATGGATGACAGGGATTGTTTTACGGCCGTGTTGCAAGATCAGGGTTTGGTTTGGTCTGCCGATCGGATTCTTGATCTGATTCAGCGAAAGGCTCGCTATTACGAGACGGCCATGGAAACCCAGCCCCCTTTTGTCCCTGGTGCTATTGCTTGGATTAAGCGTTTGTCCTCGTCTTATCATCTAGCCATCGTGTCGGGTGCATTGCGTTCTGAAATTGAAATGCTCTTGAAAATAGGTGGAATTGAGCGGGATTTTAGCCTGATTGTGGCAGCAGGGGAGACGCCTCGGGGTAAACCTCATCCTGACGGCTATCAATTGGCTCTAGAATTACTCAATCGTGATTTTGTCGCTCCCAGCGAACGTCTTTTGCCCGAAGAATGTTTGGTTTTTGAGGATAGTCCTTGGGGTATTGAATCGGCTCATGGGGCGGGAATGCCCTGCGTGGGATTAACGACTTCCTATCGTCCTCAAGATTTGCCGGGGGTGATAGAGCATTTGCGTGATTTTTCAGGTCTTGAACCTGAGCCTTGGTTGGAAGATTTAGAAAAAAAATTAGCAAAAAAATGACGTTGCCAAGCGAAGAAGAGTTAGTCGTGGAGCACTGTAGTTGAAGTGGAAGGGCCTTGGTGAAAGCCCGGGGTGGAGGTCTTATGCGTGGTGATAAAATCGTACTCGACCTGGAAACGCAGCGTACTTTTGAGGACGTGGGGGGAAGGAATTTCCAGGATTTGCTCATCAGTGTGGTGGGGATTTACCGCTATGATCGGGATGCGTACGAGTGTTATTTGGAGAATGAACTGCATTTGTTGGAGAATCTGCTTATCGATGCCCCTTTGATCATCGGTTTTAATCATCGTAAATTCGATATGCCGGTCTTACAGCGTTATATGCACTTGAATACTGAGCGATTGCCCATGTTAGACCTGATGGAAGACATCGCTTCTAAGATAGGTCATCGTGTGAGTCTCGATAGTGTCGCCCAGGCAACTTTATCGGTGGGTAAGACGGGGCATGGTTTGGATGCCATCGATTATTATCGCAAAGGTGAGTGGGATAAATTGAAACAGTATTGTTTGAACGACGTTAAAATCACCAAAGAAGTTTATGAATACGGTGTGAGCCACGGTCATGTTTATTATTTAACCCGCGATGGTACGGATCGTCGCAGTGTGAAAGTGGATTGGGGCCAGTGGGAAAATGCCGATTCTGCTTCAGCTCCGGTTCAGCAGTATAATCTGGGTTTTTAAGGATAGGTAAAATAGAAGGATCACGGTATGAACGATCTCATTCCCATCACTCCTGAAGGATTAATCAAACTTAAAGAAGAATTAAATCATCTGAAAACGGTAGAAAAGCCGAAAAATATTCGGGATATCGAAGTGGCCCGTGCCCATGGTGACCTTTCCGAAAACGCCGAGTATTCTGCGGCTAAGGAACGTCAATCCCATCTCGCGGGTCGCATCGCCGAATTGGAAGACATCACTGCACGTGCCCAAGTGATTGATCCCGCCATCTTGACCCACGAAAAAATATTCTTCGGTGCCACCGTGACCTTGCGAGATTCGGATACGGGGGAATCGGTAACCTACAAAATAGTGGGTATTCATGAATCCGATGTCAAGAATGGCAAGATCTCCGTAGAGTCTCCCATGGCCAAACGACTTTTGGGAAAAGAAGAGGGGGACGTGGTTCCTCTGAAAAAAGGCGGAGAAGAGGTCGAGCACGAAATCGTTTCTTTAGAATATAAGTAAGATAGGATTTTGTTTTTTAAAATCGACAACCTGTGGTCTTAGAAGGTTCGTTCTTCGATCCTCTCAAATTCTTGGCGCAAGACATCGGGCAGTGGCAGGCTTTTGTTTTCCCGATAGTCGTAATAGACCTGAGTGCTCTCGCCCGTGGCGACCAATCGTTGGGTGTATTGCTCGACGATTTCGTAGTCGAAGATAAAGCTCGAGCGCCCCAACTGTCGGGTACGGATTCTTACTTCGAGTATTTCATCCAAATAAGCCGGCGATCGAAAATCTGCGCGAATGGAAGCGAGAATGATACTGTGAGCAGGGGGTGATTGGTTTTTTGTAAAGTCGAGGGCCAGAATTTTTTTGAAAAAGGTCACTCGCGCTTGTTCGAAGTAGGTGAAGAACTTTGCGTTATTCGCGTGCCCTAGGGAATCCACATCGGCGAAGCGCACCCGAACCTCAGTCTTTACTTTAAAATCCATGCTTTTTCTCCTATCACCCAGGCAGGCCTAGCAAACGCTTTGCGAAGGCCGCAAGACTCCGCCCAGCCTAAAAGAAAACTCTTGAAAAATCTGCCGAAAATTTCAACCATGCGCGCCATGTTTTCTCCAAAAAATCGTTTTTATCTTGTGATGAGCGTTATCTACTTTGCTTTTGCTTTAGCATCCTGCGGCGGGGTGTTGGATCCCTGTGTCGATTTTAGTTGTCCCTCGGGAGAGGCTTGTGTCGTGGTAGATGGGGACGCACAGTGTCAGATTCCTAATCCGGGGGGCGGGGGCAATGGCGAAGGCGAGAGCTGTGAAACCGATGCTGATTGTCAAACAGGTCTGACTTGCCAAGGGGATCTCAACGGTGTCTTGACTTGTATGCCTTAAGATTCAAAGAGGGATTATGCGTTACTTTAAGATCAAGAGCGGTATTTTTTTTATCCTGTTTTGTGTTTTGGGAATGGCGGGCTGTGGCAGCGAATCCTTAAGCGAGTGCGCCGATGTGCTTTGTCCCGAGGGGCAGGTGTGTGTCGATGCTCCTGGTGAGGGAGCTGTCTGTGTAGACGATCCGCAATGGGTTATACCTCCTGCAGATGAAGCCGCTGCCGATGGTGCTTTCTGATCCCTCTTTTATTCTTTGGGGTTTTCACGGAGACCGTAATCGAGCCCGAAGTTCAATTGTTTTAACAAGACATCATCTTATTGGGATGAGTTTCGCTCCATCGTTTAATTTATACGATGAAGTTAAGGGGTGTTTTTGATTTTTGATCATCCTGTCAAAATATAGGCAACTTTCCAAAAATCCAGACGATGCACAGCTATCTCATTTGATTTTACAGATGTTCTTTCCTCAGGGTTTCGGGAATTAACAAAAGCGATTTCACTAAAAAGGTGAGGCGTCTTCTGTTGTGCTCTGCTCTCGGGAAGTATCGTTTCGGATTTGGGTGTTATGGGTTTATTTTCTTCTTCTCTCCACAATAGGTTTTCTCTCCAGGATCAGCAAAATGCCCCGGAGGTTTCTCGTCCCTCCCATGGGTCCCCTTCGACGTCAGCGCAAAGGGGCTTAAGTTATGCCGCATTGTTGGACTCTTCTTTGGGACATGGCCTCCATGGTCCCTTGGTGCGTGCGTTAGAATCCGATTCTGGCTTGAGTTTAGCGCGGGTAATGGATTCGAGAACACGGGATGCCTTGGAAAATAGGTGGGGGAGTGCTGTTCTGCGACAGATTTTAGGCCTGGCGGCTCAGCCGGAGACGCATGCTTCTTTAAGAAGTTTGTATCGCTTGGGGCGTCACTTGGAGCAAGTCGGGTGTGCTGATCTGGCTTTACTGGTGTATGAGTGTTTAGGGAAAGCTCCAACCTTGCGATTCCATCCCGCTCTGCAAAGTAAGGTTCGATCGGCCTTAGCCTCGATGAGGGGGGAAGGGGGGCTTGTCGATCAGTTGGCGCGCCACGCTCCTGCCTTCATCCAACAGGTGACCTCACCGACAAATTTATTCGGTATGGCTGTGGGGCAGGGGGTCTTTACGTGGACGCGTCATTTTCTCCTGCCGAGTTCCCTGGGGGCGGTACGGGGCCTGCGGGCGGCTGCTTGGTTTCCTCGTCTACGGGCTGGGGGAATGGCGGCTTGCTTGGAAACCCCTGTATCTTGGTTAGCCTCCAAGGGGATGCAGGAATATCTAACACCCGGTATGCAGTCCTGGGATGGTGCCACCAATATGGAGGAGCTTCGTTCCTTGGGTTTAGGCATGTTGGTGTTGCGCAGCGTGGGATTCGCTAGTCACCGGGCCAGCGCGGCCATGCTGGATACAGCGTTGGCTACGCCTTCGGCATGGAGAGCGACCTTGGTTCCCCGATTGTCTGGGGTGCTACATCCTTTGAGTAGCGTCGGAGCTCTAACCCTCTCCCATGCCTTGGAAGAATCCTTGGGCTGGAAAGGGGAGACCTCCTTCGTTAAAAAAATATTTGAGTCTTCTGCTTTGGCTTTGCAGTTTTCCCTCAGTGCCCGGATCCTACATACGGTGGCAGGAAACCCGTGGGCCCATCGACATGGGCAAGGTGAGCAGGTTTTGCGTCATTGGGAGCAAAATCATTCGCTGTGGGGAAATTGGGATATGGGCGCGCTGTTCGGGGGAATGCGGGGAATGATGCCCGAGTGGGCGCTGAGCGGTGGTTTGCGGATGGCCTCCGTGGAGCCTGGACCCGTGCGGGGAGATATTTCTGTTTCGGCTTTGTCGATGGCGGCCCAGAAGCCCATTCCGGGCGGTACGGTCGGTACTGATCGGGCTCCGTTGGTATCTTCAATCGCCATAGGTGATCCCAGAAGGTCCTATTTACCTCGTTCAGGAGAGACGTCGGTGGATTACGCCAGGCGTTTAAACGAATGCAGTCGGGGTGCGACGGATGGAAATCAAACTCAGTTGGCTTTAGCCCTTGAAAGTCTTTTATCCGATCCCCAAACCGAAAGTTTCGGAAGACAAGCTATTGCACAGTTGAAGGAACTTAACCGTCATGCCCAGGAGGGAGAGGGGATCTTGGTTAGGGACTACGAGTTGCCAGGGCTTGACACCAAACTCACTTTTTTAAGTTTACCGACTACTTTTTTACCCGAGGCTTGGTCTTTGTTTTTTGCGGCCCAGGTGGTCCATCGCTTGCGTTCAAGTTCTCAACCAGCGAATCAGGTATTGGAAATCGGTTCGGGTACGGGCTGGCTCTCCATCTACTTGGCTAAGTTGGGTTTGGCCAAGTACACCGTGGGGGTGGATATCACCGAATCAGCGCCGGTGGTCAGTCGCATCAATGCCTTGATCAATAAGGTCTCTAACACAGAGTTTTTTCGTAGTGAGGGTTTTTCTCAAGTCGATTCTCGGTGGAGGGCAGATTGGGTGGTGGCCTGTATTCCTCAAATTCCCCAGGGTGGTGCGCTATCGGAGCGGGCTTTGGCGGATTACCACTCTCCCATACAAAATGTTATGCGGCCCCATGGGCTCGATCTCATTTTTCAGTTATTGCAAGAGGCCAGGCAATTTTTAACTCCTAGGGGAGGGGTTTTATTTAATTTAGCCGGGAGACCAGGAGTACAGGTCTTACAGGAAATGTTCCATCGCGCGGGTTATCAGCCGGTTTTTCTCAATCATAATGTCCTGACCCAAGATCCCGGGACAAATATTCAACCTCTAGCGGATTTAGAAACGGGTTACGGTGTTCGCTTTGAGTTTATCGATCCCAACTCGGGGGATATTATTTCCGCTCAGAAGGCATTGGGGGTTCCGGGCCGTCGGCATGATCAATTTCTGGTGGAGGGTATACCCTATGGTCGCCATTGGCAGGGCGTAGCCACCTTGGGCTTACCGCGTCAGGGAAATGTGCGTTGGGGATACACAGAGCATGCGGGCTTGGAGCAGGCTTCTCTTCGGGGTCCTTTGCGACTTCAGCTAGAAAAAGACTGGGGGATTTCCATTCCCGAGAGTTCTCTTTTTATGGGGCCCAGGCCGGAAGTTTTAGTGGAAGGACTCGTTGGAATTCTTACAACCCATGGGGGGAAAGTTTTTACCTTAGGCGTGGAGGATTCTCTCACTTCTGGATTATCGAGAGCTCGGCCCGATTTGCAGGGACGGATCTACCGTGCGGATAACTTGTCCGAGCTGAAAACGGCGGTTGAGCAGGGAGAGCTAAAAGTCGGGGTATTGAGCTTGAGACGCGAGGATATCCTAAAATCTAGAAGGCTACTTAACATTTTAGAGCGAGGGGTAGAGCAGGGGGTTCGTTGGATACTCCTCGAGGATTTTCCGTTTCGGGATAGATCCGGGCAGAATCCTATTACTAAAAGAATGGCGACAAATCCTTTGTTGGCTCAAGGGATTGTTTTGGTTCAAGATATGCGACGGCGTTTTAACGCATCGGATCTTCCTCTAAGCGTTGCCTTGATTCAGGATCCCTCTTTGTACCGTGCCATCACGCGGTATGGAGAAATGGCTCATTCGCGGGTCAGCGGGCCCACCCAAGAAGCTTACCGATTGTTTTTTAACTATCTTGAAAGCGCATCCCAAATGGGCTGGCAGCCTCCTTGGTTCGTAAAACATTTTTCTT
This sequence comes from bacterium, assembly GCA_031972375.1. Taxonomy (GTDB): domain Bacteria; phylum UBA10199; class UBA10199; order DSSB01; family DSSB01; genus DALYDW01. Next base: position 9,923 of record DALYEU010000028.1, read on the forward strand.
GGCAGCAGCAACCGGTTCACGGGGCCTTGGCAGCGCTGACGCCCTGGAGTCGGTCATTAGGAGATCATGCCACCTTTTGGGACAGTCCTCGACAGGTTGCCCGTCATGCTTATGCGGCAGAGGATGTGCTCGATCTTAGTTTCGGTGAATCCGAATGGGTTCCGACTCGAGGCCAGGCCTTTCCTTGGGAACAGATTTATCGTCGAGCATTCACTGAAGATCCCAATTTGTTACGGAGTGGGGCTAGCGATGCTGTTTTAGATTTCGTTCGTGCGACCCGGGGTGTTTCTTACTCTCCCGACGAACTAGCCTTGGGCTATGGAGTGCAGGGTTTGATTTTAGAGACCTTGCGTATTCTAAAACAGGAATCCGGGGGCACTCCGCTGGAAGTGATTGTTCCCCAGGGAGCCTACGGACTTTTTTATTCCACTGCCACTTTATCTGGAGCTCAAGTCAAGGTTTTGCCTACTCGACAGCAAAATGGATACCGCGTCAATCCTAGAGAGTTACGGGAGGCCTTGCGGGCTATGCCTGCGGGGACTCGACCTGTGTTGTTGCTCAACCTACCTTCCAATCCTGCCGGACAGTATTACGAGCTGAACGACCTTAAGGCTATCGCGAAATGTGTAAAAAATTATGGTGGGGTACTGATGTTGGATGGGATCTCGGGTTTGCTCAAAATTCAGGATCAGCGTTATGTGTCCGGGATGGAGAGGGAGATGCGCCAGATTCTCGGCGAAAATATGGTGCTGTTTGGTGGTCTTTCTAAGGAGTTCGCCATGGGCGGGCTCCGTATGGGTTGGGCCCTCGGTCAACCGAGTTGGATGACCCCGTTGCGCGAGCGAAAGGGCTTGGTACCCGACGCTTTAGGTTTATCAGCCTCCATCGATCTTTTGCCCAGGTGGGAGGAACACATCCCCAAACACAGCGATTATTTGAAGGTGCGCTATCAAAAGTTGACCCAATTTTTTTCGGAGAAAGGGATAGGTTTCATTCCCGCCGAAGGGGGGTATTCCCTCTTGGTGGATTTTAAGTCCCTGTTGGGACGTTATTATGTTCCTCCGAGGACTGACGGACACCTGTCCCATGAGGGTATTTTGATCACCTCGGAAAACCTTCGGCAGCTCTTGCGGGATTACGGTGGGGTTCAGGTCAATCGCCCCGAATGGTCTCGCACACCTGAACACTATCGGGTGGTGTTTGCCATCGACGACATCGATCTGGCCATCACGCGTTTCAATCAGTTTTTTAAACGGGTCCGCTGATCTTGTTTTTCTTTGTTATCGCCGGTAGGGATTGATTTCTCCGGGAAGATCGTTAGGGGTGGGATTTTTTGTCTCGGCTTCCCGAATCATTTTTACTTTTTGGGGAACCATGTCGGTGGCCTGTCCCATGGTCTTGGCCAACTGGTTGGTCATGTGGGCGGTCATGGTGTCGCGTAAACTTCCCTGGCCTTCCCAATCGGTGTCTAAAAACAAGCGGATCTTTTCGTTGGAAGCCCGGGTGGCCATGAGACAATCCAAGAGCTGTCGAAAAGAAAAACCCTGAGGTAGCTGGCGCAGGGCTTCGAGCATTTCTTGGCAATCGCCGCAGCTGCGCTTAAACCAGCCTGTTTTTTCCTGACAATATCGACAACGGGCCATGAAAAATTCCTTTTAGTTTTTTCCTCGAATTAAGATACCCACATTCAACGCATCTACCAAGTGGTCAGGAGAAAATTTTATGGGAAAAGCCACGGGGCTTCAGTCTGAATCTTCGATCGAGGGATCTTCCATACAGCGCTTAGTCCGTCAATATCTTGAAGAGAGTGCGGATTTCCAGCCAGTATGGGGAGCCTCTCTGGGATGGTCCGGTTGTTTTGGTAGAGTGGCGGATTTTTCCGAGGACCGTCGCCATCGTTATCTCGGAATGCTGCAAGACTACCGGACTCAGCTCCGAGCTTTGCCCGTTGGCACCGTGGGTACCGAACTCTGGTTGGAGCGACAACTGTTGTCGAGCAGTTTGGCATTGAAACTACGGCAATGGGGGGAGGGGGGAGCCTGTGAAAAAAATCCAACGCTCTACGTGGGGGAACTGATTTATAGCCTGTGGTATTCCTTGTTGCGTTTGTCCCATCCGAGACAAAAATTGAAAGCCTGTTTGGATGCATTGCACGCAGGCAGGGAAGTTTTTTTATCGGCTCAAAAAAATCTCCGTCATCCTCCAAAATTATGGACCCAATTGGCGATAGCTGAATTGGAGGGATATCAACTCTTTCTTCAGGTGTTGCGGCGCGAACTTTTTGATTTAGCCCCTCAACAGCGGCACTCGATCTCTGCCGCCCTGAATGAGGCTAAAAAAAATTCTCGAGATTTTTTGGCTTGGTTGCGGGGGCCTCTGTGGCGTCGGTCTTCAGGAGAATTTGCCGCAGGGTATGAGGAATTTTGTTTTCAACTGAGGCACTATCATCACGATAGGCGTCGTCCCGAGCAGCTCAAGGCCTTGGGGCTGGAGCTTATGGCATCAACGGAACAAGCCTTGCGCGATGTGGCGAAGCAACTTTCGGGAAGACCCCATTGGAAGAAGCTGCTTCCAATTTATCAAAGTCGCCATCCTAAACGAGGTCGCTTGCTGAGGGCTTATGAAGAGGAATGTGCCGCTTTAAAAAAATTTTTGCGTGAAAGATCTCTGGTAGATTTTCCCAAGGGGGAAAGTTTGGAGGTGGTGTGGACTCCAAGCTTTACTCGGGCCACCATCCCCTATGCGGCCTATGTGGATCCTCCCATGTTTCGCGGTGCCAACCGTGGAGTTTTTTTTGTCACTCCGCCACCAAGGAGTGGAGTCGAGTCCGAAGAATTATTGCAAGAACACAATGTGCATGCCTTGAAGCTTACGGCGCTACACGAGGCCTATCCGGGCCACCATCTGCAGTTCGCTTGGCAGAAAAAAAATCCTTCCGTGATGGCGCGTTTGTTTCAGTGCAGTAGTTATTACGAGGGATGGGCCTTGTATTGCGAGGAGCTTATGGCGGAGCAGGGGTATTTACAGGGGGCCGATTTACTCTTTCAGTTGAAGGATAAATTGTGGCGGGCTTGTAGAATTGTGGTGGATGTGGGCTTGCATACGGAGGGGATGAGCCATGGGCTTGCTGCCCGTTTTCTCGCGAAAACTACGGGCATGAGTTTGGCCGCAGCGCGTGCCGATGTGAATTGGTACAGCCTTGCTCCCACGGTTCCCCAGGGATATCTGACGGGGATGTTAGGTTTTCAGTCCCTGCGGGCTAAGATGCGGCAGCGGCAGGGCGATCGATTCTCCTTAAAAAGTTTTCATGGAGCCGTATTGCGTCAGGGGGCTATTCCCTTGGCATTGCTTGAAAAAGTTTTACTTCCTGGGCTAGGGCGAGGGGGCCATGAATAAGCTTTTAATTTTAGATTTGGATGGAACCCTCATCGATTCAAAACAGGATATCGCCCTGAGTCTCAATGCCGCCTTGGCCGAACAAGGTTTTCCCACTTTGCCCCAGAAAAAAATCGAGGATCTGGTGGGATGGGGGGCGAAGCAATTGGTGCGGGAGGCCCTGGGTCATCCTACGGAGGAGGATTTGGGGCGAGTTTTTCTCGCTTTTTGGCGGCAATACGAGGCTCATTGCCTAGATCACACGAATTTATATCCTGGTGTGGACGAATTTCTTCGTGAGACTTTTGCGTGGCAAAAAGCTGTTGTGACCAATAAACCGCAGTTATTTACCGATAAGATTTTGGCGGGATTGGGGATTGCGCATTGTTTTCAGTGGGTGATTGCCGGAGATACCTTGAGCGTGCAGAAGCCCAATCCACAAGTTCTGTCACCGATTCTTCGTGAGGTTCCCGATTTGTTGCAGCGGGGCGTGGTGATTGGTGATTCCACCGTAGACTTAGCCTTGGGAAAGTCCGCTGGCTTGCCCACCTGTTTATTAAGCCATGGTTTTGGAATTCGGGAGGAGCTAGAGCGGGGCGAGCCCGAATTTCTTTACGACGATTTTTCCCAATGGAGGGCTTGGCCTTTTTTGCAGCAAGGATGAGCCCTCTGTCAGGATCGTTTGTGCCGGTATAAAATTTTAAGGAATGTTTGAAGGGTGTTTTATGCGTTTCAGTTGGAACTTCTCACGCATGGGTCTAAGAATAGCGTTGGTTTTTTGCATTTTATTGATGGGGGGGGCTGGCACTTTGGCCAGTCAAGATCGTCCCCACTGGATGGGCGCTTTGAATCCTCTACCTCAGGAAACTTTTTTTCTGGTGGTTAAAGGCTTTTATGGGGAGCGCTCTGAAGCGGAGAAAGTTCAAAAATTTATTACCCAGTTGATGGGGACGACTCCTCCCGATCAGATCGATACGAGCGATTACTATGAAGGCTTGCCGCCGGGAAAATATTTTGTCGGTATGCTGTTCGATTCTCAAGAACGAGCAAATTGGTGGATTGATTTTTCCTACCGGAATCGAAAGGTTCCCAAGGGAGAGATTCATCGGGTAACACTGAAAAAATCGAGCGTGTTGCCATATATGCCCGATGCCGTGCGAAATGGTAAAAAGCGACTGCTCTCCTCGGAAGAGGCAATTCATCGCGTCAGGTCTTTGCAAGATGTGCAAAAGCTTTCTCAAGGCAAGCCGCTTATTTACAAGATTACCGATTATCCCCGTAACGGCGATCTTCGTTATGAGGTGGAAATTCTTGAAGCTAAGGGAAAGCATCGAGACCCCGTGATGGTCGATTTTGTCATGGTTAGCGCCGTCAATGGAGAGATAACCGAACGACTTTCAGCTGCCTTGGGAAAGGGAATCAGTCAGCCCTAAAGATTGCATCGTAATGATGGGGTAAGGCGACTGGCGGCAATATTTTGTTTTCTTTTCGAGCTGATGAAGCCCGATTATGGGCGGGATCCTTGCTTTTCAAGATCCCCTGCTTTCGTTTGTTAGTTTTCATCCTCGTATCTTTTTAGGGTGGATCATTGCCTTTGGAGTAGGTCGAAAAAAATAGGAAGTTTTTATATTTTTTCCTTTTCACTCCGTTGCTTCATCCTCTAATGGCTGGAAAAGTTAGATGGGAAGCCCTATCAAAAGAGGGGTTTTAGGCGTTTCTAATTATTTTAAAAGGTGAGAGGGATGGGCTTAAATTTTTCCTTTAGAAGCAAAATTGCTTTGTTGTTGATTGTCGGGGTGATGGCGGGATGCCATCGGGAGGATACCAGCTCAAAAGCGGGTGAGGTTGCAGGGGGAGAGGCGAAGGCTCCCGCCGCAGAGACCGATTCTCAACCGAGCGACACCGACAGTACTTTGATCGAAAAAATTAACGGTTATGTGGCGTGTCTCAATCGCACTGCTCCTCGTGCAAGTGATAGCCGCAGACAATATTTATCTTGGGCTAATGAAAGTACCGGCCCCACCTGTACCGAACCCTATATTGCCTACGGGATTTACGGGCTCTATTCGGATGGAATTCAGCTCTGTCATCAAGCGGCGACACAGGGTAAAAGTTTGGCACCGGCTTTGCCCCAATTGGATCAGGCCATGGAAGATCTGTCCAAGGCCTATGCCGAACTGATGCCCTTGACCCAAAAGGCCGCCGATTATTATCAGCAACAAGATTACAAAGACGATCAGTGTGCGGGAGGCAAGACCATGCATACCCAGCTCATGCTGGGCTTCAACCGTTTTTTCTCCGCCGAGAAAATTGCTTCGGCTGAACTCGATAAAGTCAAAGATCAGCTCGACGAAAAAGAGTTAGTGAGTTTGGAGCAGGAGCAGGGAAAAAAGCTTCCCTGGCAAAAACAATATTTCATGATGAAGGCCCGTGCCTTGCTTAGAACCATGCCTCAGGGGTCGGGTGAGATCGATGCTTCTGCCTATGGCAGCGCATTCGATGGCGTGGAGACTGCTTATCAGCAGTTTATTGAATACGCCTCGGCTCACACTCAGGAAACCAGTGAAACTTTTTTTTATAGTGCGTTCGAGAGTTCGCTGAAAAATTTTTACACGAAGGCTAAGTTTCTGAAGCGAGATTTGTCCGAAGGTAAGAAGCCCGAGGCCCAAGTTTTAAACGATTGGATCGAAGCCTATAATCGCATGGTGGGTGACGCCAATAGTTTGACCTTCAAATCGAATTAATTCGAAGCTTCAGAAAAGTAAGTGGCGAAGGGAAATGGCGCGGGTATCCCTCAAGGGTTGAGCGTCGATTTAGGCGATAGAAATGCTTGTGTGTTGGGAGCTCCAGCCCGGGGATTTTATTGCGATAGGTCCTCATAGGATTCGTTTTCGTCCCCATGATTGATTTTCTCATTTCATGATTCTTGGGTGAATTTCTCTGAATTTTGTAAAGCACTGGCGGCTCCGTCTTATGGAAGCGGGGGAGCAGCGGTTTTACTTTCCTACGAATTAAGAATTATTTCCGAATTTCTTTAGGTCGCTTTTTCATAGAGCAATTCCTGGAGCGATGCTCTGTGGTCTTGATTTTGTGGCGAATGGCTCGATGATGAGAAAAAAACTGGTGACTATAGACCTCAAAGAAGGTGCAGCTTGGGAATTTTTGGGAACTGGAGTTCTCATTGCAAGTAAGTGCTTCGATAAGTAGGGAATAGATGTTGATAAATACAAATGATTTCAATAAGTTGTGTAGCGTTTTTGATTTGGGGCGATGGCATGTTTCTTGCTCTACCCTCAGGGGTTCGGATAAAGGGGATTTTCTATGAATACGCCGGGTCGCTTGGGTCTAAAGTTAGAACACCTCAATTTCATCGTGCCGATCTTTCCGGGAGAAGGGGAATTTGCCGCGAGTTCGGAACAGTCTCTTCGAGGTGAAGAAGCACGGCCCGTTGCTTCTGGAAATTTTTCAGAACGCTTTGGATTTTTAACGCGGAGTTTTCCCAGCGCGTTGTTGTTTCGCGCGCCTACGGCGACTAAAAACACAGAAGATCCCTCTTCTTCGCAAACCACGCGGCAGTCTGCCGCTCAGCAAGAAGGCACCCAACAACATATTCAGGGGCTGTTGACTCGGGCCGAGCAGGGGCAGGATCAGCTTGAAGTTTTGGCTCGTGCCTGGAGCTTGGCTCAAGGCATGGATGATGCAAGCTACCTCGACGAGATTTGGCAACAAGTTACCTTGATTTTAAAAAATCATTTTTCTCCCGCGGCTCGATTGGCGTGGTTGACTTTGGTTTACGCCGAACTCAAAGTAGCAGGGGTTACGGAATCAAATATTTATTTCCGAGAAGTTAAGGGCTGGTCTCGCCAACTTGCCGAGGATTTTTTAAATTCTTCCGATTCACTGACCGAGTTACAAGAGGCCTTGGGTTTTTTTCTGGAGACTCAAAGTTACGCTCAGGTTCGCCAGATTTGTTCCCGGTTGCAGGAGCATCGCGAGGGCTTGTTGGGGGATTTGGAAGAAAAATCTGGGGAGAGATCGATTGAGATTAGTGAGCAGATTTTGACCATCGATCTTTTGGTGTGTGGTGCGGAGCGCTACTTGGCGAAACAAGCGCCTTCCTTCGTGCAAGACCAAGGTTCAGAATCTATTTGGCAGCAAAATTTTTTAGAAGATTGGGCCTTGGTCCGAGCGACTTTACAACAGTTGCCGGAGGCTGGGGCTGGTTTGTCTGCTGGGGCTCGTTTGGGTGAAATCTTGTTTCAGTACGAAGCATTTTTCTCCGACTCCTCAGGGAGTGCTGCCCTTACATCCGAGTATGAAGCGTTAAAACAGCAGGCTAACCGCGCTGTTTCAGAGTTGTTGCCCGAGACAGCGGGAGCTTCCGCGTCTGAGAATTCTCTGCGTTATGAAGTGAAGCGCGATCTTCAATTGCTCTATGCCAACGCCTTGGACGCCCACGACGTCGATATGTTGCAGGTTTTGGGTAATGGGGAAAACACAGTCGCTTTGGTAGAAAGTCTGCAAATAGCGAACGCCTTGCGACTTCTAGGACGGGAGCGTTCTGCAGCATGGCGCTCTGCTCATACGACGAGTTCTTCGGGTTATTTACAGGTCTTTGATGGGGTGAGACGTGGCCAGTCATTGCCTAACACCGAGGCCGAATCGGCCCAGTTATTGACCGAGGCGGTGAATAGCTTTCAGCAGGCCGCTTTACTTTATGTGCAGTTGGGGATCGGTGAGAGAGTTGAATTCTGTTTGCAACAAGCCGATCAATTGATCGCGCAGATGCCAGTCGAGAATCGGGTTCTTTATTTGTTGGATAGCGTAGAGCTATACAAGCAGGCGGGACAAACCCTTAAGGCCGGAGAAGTGCTGGCGGAAATCCAAGCTCTGGGTGAGAAATATCCTGAGGTCCGTCCTCTTAGCCAATGGGCCGGGGTCTTGTTGGAGATTCATGAGGGACGTTTCGAAGATGCCCGTGCGAGTTTATTGAAATTGCCTCCCGGTCCCCAAACTACGGAGCTTCAAGCGCAAAATGACATGGCCCTCAATAGAAAGCGTTTGGCCGATGGCCTTGCGGTTCTCGATCTTGTCGTGATGTCGCAAATTGTATCCCGTGAAAAAAATGGAATAGCTTGGTTGACCAATGAGCATGGCCCTGAGGTGTGGTCTGATGCCAATCGCACGGCACCGCGCCTGATGGAGTCCTACAAAAAAATGATGATGGGTTTCCAGACGGCCATGTTGCGTGGTGACGTGAACAGTCTGGAAGACTTGGTGAACTTGAAGGATTGGCAGGGGCTGGAAGAGCTATTGTTAGAAACCGCGGCCGGGGGTGTTTTGCTGGAGAGTTTGCGCAAGTTAGGGGACCCCACTTTATCTCGGGCTCAGGTTTCGAAGATTTATTTTGAATTGGCTTTCGCCCTGAGTCGTGCGGGGGAATACGGTGCCGCATTGGGGCTGGCGGAAACCTTACGGGACCAACCCGGTTTAGAGAGTCGGGTGTCGGGCTTATTGGCGTGGATTCCCCGTGACGCGGCGGTAACGGAGACCTTGAACGCACTGAAGAACCTCTCGGTATTTTTTGCCGATTCAGAGCGAGAGGCCTTGATCCAATTTGGGGTGGGTTTGGCATCCATCGGTGTGGGCCGAGTGTTTCGCTCCGTCGCCGATGCCATCTACGTGGGGAGCACCGCCAGGCGCTTGGGCGTAAGTAGTCAGTTGTTACTGCTGGATCCTAGCCGGGTGATGAATTTGCCGAAAAATTTTGCGGCTAAGCGATGGTTTTGGCGAATGGGACCCGAAGCCTTAGGGTTTACGGCTACAGGTATGGGTATCGAGGCCTTGCGTTCGGGAGACGCAGATTCTCTTACCTGGGGAAATCTCACCCATGGAACGGGAATGGCGATGGTCACCTTTGGTTTGCTGCATATGAGAGGGATGGCGCTCAATCGTGTTCGAGATCGAGCGTTGAGGCTTGATGGGGTCACGCAGAGAGTGTGGCATTCGCCCGGAGCGGCTCGGCAAATTGCAAGACGCAATGCGAGCCTCAGTGGACTCTCTCGATGGAGCCATAGCAAGGTCGTCGATTGGTCGACTCGGGTGGGAACCTTAACCCTAGCAAGCTATATGGAAGACGGTATCGATGGGGCTTTGGGACATGACGGTGGTCCCTGGCTTTCACTTGGAGAACGTTTGTTTTCGGCTGGTGTCATGGATGCGCAAATGTGGTTGGCGGGGAAAGGGGTAGATCTTATTTCCCATGGGCGATTTGGCAAGATGGAGCGCAAAACAGAAACGACTTACCAAAATTTAGTGGGGCTTCGAAATAGCTTGGAGTCTTTTCTGCCTGAGCTTTCATCATTGGGCTATGACTCCAATAGCAGAGATGGGCGAGCTGTTTTGTCCGCTTTGATGCGCTACGAGCAGGCAGGCAACACCTCCGCGGAGTCCATCGCCAGGGTGAGTCAAATACTCTCGTTGGAAACCCCACCCCATCAGTTGAGGTCGGTTCAGCTTATCGAGGCTTCCACTCAATGGAAAATGCAACGCGGTTCCCGGGGAAATATTTTTCAGGAAATCTGGAGTTCATTGGAATGGGCGGGTTTTTCTCCAGAGCAACAAGAGGCCTTACATCAAGTAATTTTAAATCGGGTGGCTTCTTCTTCCTACGACGTGGGGAAAGGAGTTTATTTGCAGGTCCGAGAAGTGGTCGTAGCCATGAAAAAAGCCGGTTGGACCCGGGCGCGTGGCGCAATTTTGATTGGGAAAGTAGTGCTTGGGGCGAAGACAGCTCAAGAAATTTTTCAAGGTTTAATCTCCCTCGAAAACATTATCGTAAAATTACAGCCTGGAGAGACCGAGGGAGAGGTTGTGTTAAATCCTTTGCAGAAGCGATCGCTCCAAATTCAGCAGCAGGGTTTAGATCGTTTATTGAGCGGTGAATACGCTATTAAAAATTTGCAGAGATTGGATCAGAGTTTAAACAAGCCTTCTAAGCAACCCATTATTTTGAATAGGCCCGAGGACTTCGATGTCTTGCTGGGGTCGGCACGGCCGACAACGGATGCTACGGTTGGCACTTCGGGGGCTTTTCTTCCTGGTTTGGGGATCTTCGCTACGGGTGGCAATGGGGTTCCCGATTTCTTTCATGCCGTACCAGAGCTTTTGGGATCTTCGACTCCAGTTGTGGCCCTTGGTCTTGGGAGCGCCCTGCTAATAGGCATTGGTGTCGGTATCGCGAGACGTCGTGCGGGCGTGAATTCTGATCTTACAGAACAAGGTGAAATTGAGGGGGATCCGGAGAAGCTGTTGGGAACAGCCCCCGCATATTCCAAAATCCTCAGGAGTTGGCAGGGAGTGGCGTCTACCTTTGGAGAGATGGACTCGATGGTAGCAAACTTTCGACAGGGGAGCTCCCGTCATAGCGCTGAACAACATGTGGCTCAGACACTAGGCCAGGCAGAGCGTCTTTTGTCTTTTGCCGAAAGCGTGGGAGCAGAACTCCACAGTGTAGAAGATTTTTCAGTACGTCAGCGTATCGCCCTTGCCGTCGAAAATAAGCTTTCAGGCTTAGTGCGTCATCTGACAACAACCCGAGACGAAAGTGAATCCCAGCGTCGTGATACCGAATCACTCATTCAACAGGCCCAGCGGATGAAAGCTCAATTCAAAACCATGCGCCAGGAGGAGAGTGTTTCTTGGGTTCGTCCTGAGGGCGAGGTCGTAGCTTCTTTGGATGCGCCTGAGTCGACTCCATCCACCGTAACGCCTGATAACCTAATTCGGACAGCCGACGTTAGACTCAATGCTTTACAAGAATCAATCCCAGAACTTTTCGCGGAGGCCGAGACAAGTTACAAACAGCGTCGCTCTGAAAGAAGAGCGGATATGGAAGACTTAACCCAGATCTTGCGTCTGGTCGATGAGTTTTCCTTGAGAATGAACGCCTCTAATATTGCCGTTGAGCTGCGTGGCCCACTCGCGACTCGTTTGGAATCCTACCTCGATCAACTGCAAGTGCTCCATGCCTATATAATTGATCACGATAATTCCAAAACTATTTTGGGTAAGACGGAGGCCCAATTGGAGTTTGTGAGGGTGGTGGGTGAGATTGGTTTGCGGGAGATGAATCGAGATCCCCATTGGGCAGAAAAACTGCCCCGATGGCTTTCCAAGGTACAACTGGTGAATCGGAGAGAATCAAGAGAAGGGGAGGTGACCGAGGCAGGTAAGGTAACTTTGGCGGTATTGAGGGTTCTGCAGAATATAGGAAGTCGGGTTTCTGATCCTGAGATCCGGAGGATCCTCGCCTTACAAGCGCGGCGTTCTGCGGAGCATGGGAGTTATGAAGTAGCTGGCGTCGCATTGGACGTTTATGAAGCATTGTGGCGGGCTCCTGGTCATGGCGATTTAAACCAGGCGAATCGTGAAATTCTTCGTAACATCGGTTGCACCTTGCAGGGAGAAGGGCCCCATAGGGTTTATTTGGAGTTCAGCGACGAGGGGAGTCTCTTGGGCTTTCAGGATCATGGGCCAGGACATTTTACAAAGATTCCAGCGCTGATAGATGGTGGGGGTAATTTGATTTGGGTCCACCCCATGGATCTCGCGGACTCTACGGGTAAAGCCCGACTGATCGCCGCAGCTTCAGGTTCAATCTCCATGACGGATGGGCACTTGGAGCTTTGGGCTCGCGAAGCCCATCCTGAGGTAAGGGATGCCCTAAACGGTCTATATCGGGCGACCGAGGCACCACGTCGTCAGTACTACGGGCGATTGAGTTGGCAGGTGGAGCGTGACTTAGCCAGGTTGAGGGTTCCGATGGAGACTTTGCGAGGTGTCACCTCGAAAGATCCGGTGGGAAGGATG
>DALYEU010000028.1:22268-24600 GCA_031972375.1 bacterium
CATACCTCTATTGAAGGGGAGATTCTTTTGAGGCGAGATCTGGTCTACGACGTGGGGACGGGAAAGGAAATCAATCAGCTTACGGTGAGCGAGGTCCGTGTCGGCGATCCATGGGTCAGGGAGGCGGTCTTAGGAGAGTTGGAGCGTTTGGGAACCCCCTATGACAGTTTTTGGTATAGGGCCCAAAGGGGGATTGCCGCTATGGTGAGTGCGGCTCGCAGATCTGGGACTTAATGGATATTTTTTAAAAAGTGGGGCTCGAAGGGATGAGTTTAAAAACTGAATCTTTCCCGTATTAGGGTTTTGTAACGTGAATGTTGCTTGAGCGCAGGTCAAATCGACAAATTACTCAACTTTATTCCTCCAGTCTCGAGAACCCGTGAGGATCCGGGTTTTTAAGAGGTGATGATGTTTTTATCCCCAAATGGGATTGAGGTACGCATATGCAGTTAGTTCGTTATCGTTTCTTTCTTGTGTTGGCCTTATTGCCCTTATGGGGAGGTTGTGGTTTTTTTAACGATCAGCCAGGACCGATCGATGCCACCACAGATGTCGGGTCTTCGGTTAATTTATCTACTGAAGCGGCTTTTTACTGCATGACCGAGGGGGATTTCGCGTGTGCAGAAGAAAATTACTGCGCCAATCCTGCGGATCAGGCGACGGCCTTGCGTTGTTGCCTTTCTAAATCGCTCCATACCTTGTTTTCTGAAAACACCCAGCAGCTTGGGGAGAAGTTGGGATATCATCCCCTCCCATTCAAGGAGTTGCGCGAGTTAAGTCCTCAGCAAATCCTTGAGCAGAGGGCTCTGCCTTTAGGAGAACTGTTTCTGACTTCCAAAGAACAGGCTGTGGATACGGAAGCTTTATTTGCGCTCTGGTCTCAGTCACTCCACGATCGGGAAATCTCTGCTATGGAGCTGAGAAATCACCTGAGGGTATTGGGACAAGATTTAGAAAACACCCTCCAGTGCATGAACACCTCCCTCAATGGTTTTGAACAAGATGAACTGCAAGAGGAAATTTTCGCCACAGATGCGGGCATTCCTTTGACGGCCCGAGATTTATTGTTCGCTAAGTTTGCTGTGGGGACGAGTTCCTATTTGTTACAAGCCTTGGCCGATTACGATTGGGGAGTAGAGAGTTTTTCCGAGTGGCCTCTAACTTCGAGTTTTTTGGCGGATATCAATGGTGCAGCTGCGGAAGGCGACAGTCGTTGGGGTGATCTAAGCGCCGAAGGCGAGGCGACGATTGCAAATCGTTTTTCCCTTTTGGTTCATAGCTTCGATGCCTTGAAAGCCTTCTCTGCCTTGAAAGATTCTCCTTCGGAGACAGACCGCTATCTGAATTGGCGCTTTACCGGAGAAGCCCAAACTCAAGCCAGTGCTCTATTGAAGGGGGCTTACGATTCCTTGAAAACCGGCGAATGGCAGGACTTGCCCGAGGCAAATGAGGCAATTAATTTGTTTCCCTTGGCTACGGCCTCGCAAATTCCCAATGGCACAAAGATTCCGCTCAACTTGAAGGTTTTGGTAACCGAAGATGACCAGAGCATCCGCGTGAGCGAGCAGTTTTTAAAAAGTTTTCTCGCTTCTGTTTACCAAATGGAGGCTCTGCCCGATCCCGTTCCTCCTAAGGGAGGAGTTGAGATTCCCGATTGGGTGAAGGCTCCACAGTAAAAGGGCTTCACTGTCATGAAGGTCTCCTAGATTTTTTTCCTGTCTTTTTTCGTGTTGGTAACTCGGTTACACTGAGCTCCGTTGATTCAGAATTCCAAGATAGGGTGTGGGTAAGGAAAACTCCAACCGAGTTTCCGGGTGTTCCTGTTTTGTTTTGCGTCTGGGGGGTGGGTATTCCCTGAAGGAGGGAGTTTTTTTGCCTGCGCCATCGAGGTGGATTCACTTCTCTTGATGGAGGGATGGGCTATGAAGCACTTTCTTTGGCGTTGGTGTTCTTTGGGTGTAGCGCTGTCCGTGGCTTTGGCAGTGGGGTTGCCGCTTCGAGCGGAGCAGGCGGCTCCCTGGGACGAGTACATTAGCGATGCGACTCTGCGTTATACTCCCTTAAAATCCTTTCAATATGAGGCCATTGAGGATGAGGAAACTCATCTGGTCTGGCAGGCCAACTGGTCGGCGACACCGGTGAGTTGGGAGCAGGCCTATGAAGCTTGTCGCGCGGCTCGAACCGGAGGGCGTAAGGGGTGGCGTTTGCCTACACTTGAGGAGTTGCAAAGTCTCAAGATGGTTTTTGCGGATGCTAATTTCATTGGAATTCCGCGAAATGCGCCTTTCGTCTTTGGGGCTCCTGTCTCCAATCTCTATTGGACGGCGAGTAC
>DALYEU010000029.1:0-24428 GCA_031972375.1 bacterium
CCAGCGTGGATTGAGTATTTATGGCGACTTTAAAGACCATTCGAAAACGGATCGTCTCGGTGAAAAACACCCAGAAGATCACCAAGGCCATGAAGATGGTGGCTGCAGCCAAGTTGCGCCGTGCCCAGCAGGCTTTGACCAACGCTCGCCCCCATGCCCGACTCCTCGAACAGTCTTTGGGACGCTTAGTCCCCGCGGCCGGAGCCTGGAAACATCCTCTATTGCGTGTGGTCGAGTCTCCTAAGAAGGCAGCTGTTTTAGTGCTGACAAGCGATCGTGGACTTTGTGGAGGCTTTAACGGCAATCTGTTGCGCAAGGTGGAAGATTTTTTACGCCATGAAGCCACTCAGTACGAGAGTGTCGAAGTTTCTGTGATCGGTCGTAAAGGACGAGATTATTTTCGTGCCAAAAAGCGTGAACTGAAAGAGGTTGAGTCTCTTAACGCTGAAGAATTTGATTTTTCCAAGGCCCAAAGCTTGGCTCAAGTTTGGCGCTCCCGTTATCAAAGTGGGGAGTTCGATCATTTATATATCGCCTACAATTCTTTTCAGAGCGCCATCTCCCAGGTTCCCACTGTGACACGAGTGTTGCCTCTCCAGGTCGTCGAAGAGAGCTTTTCCGAAGAAGATTCCATTCCCAAGGAGTTACGCTATGGCCGTCCTTTGATTTGGGGGGGAGAATCTCAGACCATTTTAAATGGAATGTTGGAGCGGCAGCTGACGACGGTGTTTTATCTTGCCATTCTCGAATCTTTGGCGAGCGAGTTGGGTGCCCGCATGAGCGCGATGGAAAACGCCACCAACAACGCTTCAGAAATGATGGCGACCCTAACCTTGCAATACAATCGGGCCCGTCAGGCGGCCATTACCTTGGAACTCATGGATATCGTGAATGGTGCCGAGTCCCTGAGCGCTTAGTGATTTTTATAGGAGTCCAGTATGACTGAGAAAGTAAACGACGGAAAAATTACCCAGATTATTGGTCCCGTGGTGGACGTTTCCTTTCCGACCGGCGACTTGCCTGAGATTTATACCGCTTTGACAGTGAGCAACCCCTCTGTCAGTGACGAGCCAGACAACTTGGTGTTGGAGGTGGCTCAACACTTAGGGGAGCATACGGTTCGAACCATCGCCATGGATGCTACCGAGGGCTTGGTGCGCGGCCAATGTGTAAAAAATACCGGACATCCCATCAGTATGCCGGTGGGTCCTGAGACTTTGGGGCGCATCCTTAACGTCGTTGGAAAGCCCGTAGACGAAGCCGGGCCCGTGGCCTCTAAAAAGCAATTGCCCATTCACCGCGCGGCTCCTGAGTTTACCAACCAGTCCACTAAAGTAGAGATGTTTGAAACCGGGATTAAGGTTATCGATCTTCTGGCTCCTTATTCCAAGGGGGGAAAGATCGGTTTGTTCGGTGGTGCCGGCGTCGGAAAGACCGTCTTGATCATGGAGCTCATCAACAACGTTGCCATGAAGCACGGTGGCTATTCGGTGTTTGGTGGTGTGGGTGAGCGTACCCGCGAGGGTACCGACCTCTACCTGGAGATGAGCGACTCGGGCGTCATCAACAAGACCTGTTTGGTTTACGGTCAGATGAACGAGCCCCCTGGAGCCCGTGCTCGCGTCGCTTTGTCCGCCTTGACGGTGGCCGAGTATTTTCGCGATGAAGAAAATCAAGACGTGCTTTTGTTCATCGACAATATTTTCCGTTTTACCCAAGCCGGTGCAGAGGTTTCTGCTTTGTTGGGTCGTATTCCTTCGGCGGTGGGTTATCAGCCTACCTTGTCTACCGATTTGGGTGGTTTGCAAGAGCGTATCACCTCGACCAATTCGGGTTCGATTACCTCGGTACAAGCCATTTACGTGCCCGCCGACGACTTAACCGACCCAGCGCCCGCGACAACCTTCTCCCACTTAGATGCGACGACCGTGCTTTCGCGACAAATCGCCGAGTTGGGAATTTATCCCGCGGTGGATCCCCTCGATTCCACCAGTCGAATCCTTGATCCCCAAGTGATTGGCGAGGAACATTATTCGATCGCTCGTAATGTGCAGCAGTTGTTGCAGCGCTATAAAGATTTGCAGGATATCATCGCCATTTTGGGTATGGATGAGCTCTCTGAAGAAGACAAGCTGGTGGTGGCCCGTGCCCGTAAGGTGCAACGTTTCCTCAGCCAACCCTTCTTTGTTGCGGCTCAGTTTACGGGCTTAGAGGGTAAATACGTCGAATTAAAAGATACCTTGAAAGGTTTCCGTGAAATTCTCGAAGGGAAGCACGACGATATTCCCGAACAGGCTTTCTATCTGGTGGGTACCATCGAAGAGGTTCTTGAGAAGGCGCAAAAGTTGGCGGCCTAAGACTCTTACGATTCTTGACCCGGGACAAATTTATGAAACTGCACGTGGTGACGCCGAAACAAAATATCCTCGAAACTGAGGTGGAAGAAGTGGTTCTGCCCAGTGCGCAAGGCCCCATGGGTATTTTGCCGGGGCATGCCCATTATGTAGGAGAGTTGGCTACCGGAGCTTTGTATTATCAGCGGAGCGGCAAAAAGGAAGCTTTAGTGGTTTCGGGGGGATTTTTAGAAATCCTCGACGATAAGATCTCGGTAATGGCCGATAGTGCCCAGTTAAGTAGTCAGATCCAGCGCGAAGCTGTTCGCAAAGATTTAGAGGCCTTAGAGGCGCGCCTCGTTTCTGGAGATGTTAGCCCAGAAGAATATCCGGTGGTTTTGGCCCAGCGGGAATTAGAGCAAGCCCGTTTGGCGGTGGTGCTTTAGAATCTTCTCTTTTGCTTGTGAGTAAGATGACGTCTGTAGTCTTCTCTTTTTCTCAAATAGGCAACAAAGTCTCTAACTTAGTCAAAAAGTCTGCGTTAGATTTAGGTCTCCAAGGTATGGAGACTTTATTCTCCATTGCGATCCCATTATGGGAAAACACCCCTCAATAAGAAAATCCCAATATAGAAATAATTCATAAATATTAAATAATTAAACGATTATTTGTTTTGGCGCGCTTTTTGCTATTTTCCAAGGAGTTATGATGGTTCTTCTATTTTTGGGAAGCTGAGCAGGAGACAGTGATGGGTGTTCTTTTTGAAAAGTTTAGAGCGAGTGGGTCGGGTCTTGGGGACGAGTTTCAGTGGGGCGATTTAGGTGTAATGACTATTTCTTCTTCCTCCAAGCCAGTCTCCAACCCGAGCCAGTCAGAGGAGAAAGTCTCTCCGGAATCTTTCTATCAGCGATTGCCCAGTTTTTTAAAACCCTATGCCAAACCTTTTGTGACCCCTGAGGTCTATCAAAAAAAAGTGAGGCATATTTCCCCGTTGCAGGCAGATAGACTCAGCAAAGAAATTACTTATCTCCCCCCCGATGCAAGTGAGACTTCCTTGGTTCACCGCTTCCAAGGGGTTTGGGATCAAGAGAGAAATACTTTTTATTCCATTCATTTTTACCTTCCAGAAGGTGCATTGACGGAAGTCCAACAGCAAAGTCTTTTTTCACTCGCTGCTGGGTTGAATTTGTAT
Organism: bacterium; assembly: GCA_031972375.1. GTDB lineage: Bacteria > UBA10199 > UBA10199 > DSSB01 > DSSB01 > DALYDW01. The sequence goes on from DALYEU010000029.1 coordinate 3,526, forward strand.
GCCCATAATTCGATGCAAGATGTTTTTTGGGATGCGGATACAGTTAATATAGGATCGGAACAACACCCTGATTATAGTCCCCATTATTGGGAAGGTACCATCCATCTTAGTAGCTCTTTCGAATCTGCAGAGCTTGACTATTTTTCTTCTACTCAAAGTACATATGTTCACGAGTTCATGCATCACCTCTTCAACGATCGGGAAATCTTCAAGGACACGGATTGGACCGAGACGATTTATCCTCTTTGTTTAGGAGGGCAAAATTACGAGCTATTGCAGGACGCCAATTATTTAAGGGGAACTTCAAATGAAAAAGGGCATCCTTGGGATAATGCCAACGAGGCCTTTGCCTCGGGTGCCAGCGCCTTTTATTTTTCGGCCGATCAATTGGTGACTTTTATTTTGCATCCCGAGACCTCGCCCGAGATGGCGGAGTTTGGCAAATTGGTGTGGTGTTATCTGCGAGATCGTGTCTTTGGTAGAGTCTTTACTCAAGATGGACTGGACCCTTTTGTGGGGGAGTCTTTAGACGATCTTTTGGCGCAGGCCGAAGATAAAAAATTGAATTCCCTATTACGGGGGATGCAGGATCCAATCAGTCATCAAATGGCTTCCTATCATTTGCTTGGTGATCCCTTGGTCTCCTTCCGAGAGATTCCCATGCTCTTTCGTAGGGCCTCACGCGAGGAAAAAAAAGCTATTCTTGAAAATTTGTATGCGGCTATTGCTATTGTTTGCGACCAAGAGAGTCGTTTACCTGTTCAAGGTGCATTCATTCGCCGGAATGCGGATGTGTCACCCAGTCATGTTGTTTCGACTCCTTTAAAACTAATTGCTCAAACGGCCATTGCCGCGGCCCTCAATGATGGCGATGCTGAGGTTCGTTGGTTGGGTCTGTCCGGGCTTGCGATATTGCATCCAGCCCCTTTAGAAATGGTTCAAGCGATCTTACCTCTTGTGAAGGCAGAGAATCGAGAGCTTGCCCAGCAAGCCCGGAATTTTCTGAGTGAAGTAATCTACACATCAGGTTTCCGTCAGCGCGGGGAGATCTTTGATGCTCTTGCGGATCTTGCTCACCATGGGACTTTGGATAACAGCCTTTGGGCCCTTTCTCTCTTAAAGGACTGTTCTCATTTATGGGATTCGGATTTGCTCATGGGGCATATGTTGGAATTTGCGGAAACCCATCCCGAAATTGAAGTGAGAAGAGAGTCTTTTTCTTATTTGATAGAGAAGCTAGCGGGAGGGCCTCCTCAGCAATTAGCACTGAAAGAAGAAATAGAGGACCTTTGTTGGCAGGTTTGGAACGGCGAAACCGATGTCTTGCTTCGTCTGCAAGCCATGAAAGGGATCTATGCTTTGGAAGCCCATAAGGATTTTTCTCAAGAATTTTTAGGTGCCTTGGAGTCAGAGTTATTAAATTCGGATCCTGAGGTGTTCTTAGGCAGCGCGAAGTTATTGTTGGAAATGCAATTTCCTCAACCAAGTATTGAAACCGATCTTCTTGTGGAATCCATGATGCCTCGCTTGCGTTACCTAGCGGAAGAGCATCCCCAATTTGAAATAAAAACCGGCGCTTCAATGTTGATCATTCAAAGAGATAGCAATTCCTAAGAATCCGTTTCTGAAGAATCGGATTCTGCTCGGCGCACCACGGAGCTTGATGGAACTCATCATTTGAGATCCACGCCCAGAAAGAGAGGAGCTGTGGCAAGGCCCTATTTATTGGACAAATCAATGCCCAATTCCAGGGGCTCTGGCCGGATAAAACAGCAATGATACTAGGGACGGCTCAGGACCCTCGGATATAGACAAAAAGATTTCTTTGTGCCTAGTCGCACCTGTAATAAAACCCCCCCATGAAGGGCAAAAAAAGTTTTTTATTACTGGTTTTATTGATTTTAGTGGCGGTTTTGGCCTGGCAACTTTTTTTCAAGAAAAAATCTGCAAAAAAGAAGAGTGGTGGAGTTCCGGTGGCGTCGCAAGAAGGTTCGCCTTCTCCGGAAGAGAAAATTCTCGAGACTAGCGCTCCAGTTGCGGCTTCGGCAATGCCTGAGCCTCCTCAAGCGACTGTAGCGCCTCGGACAAGCACACCCGAGCCCGACCTAGAAATTCCTCAAGCTCAGGAACAGGGAACGGAAATTCAATCGGCTATCCGCATTCAGCCCCCTTCGGTCTTGAATCTTCCCGAAGGCACCAGCGTGGTTTTGGCTGACCAACTACAGGTTAATTACAGCGGCAATCGCAGTCTGCAATATTTTTGGGAATGGGAAGGCCCGCCCCCGAGTTCTTTTGAAATCATGGGAAATAACGATGCCTCGACGATGCTGGTGGTGGGGGACATCGAAAACCCCGTGGAGGCGATTCTAAAGGGACGCATTAGCGATGGCGTGACAGAGGTTTCCGTGCGTTTGCCGCTAAGGGTTTTTCCAGCGCAATTTAAATTAATAGCCCAATCTCCTGCGCCTTGGCTGGGTCTAGAACATTGGGGAGACCGTTGGGTGGCGGCTCGTAATCGTCAGTTGGATTTTTACGATCCCCAAATGCAATGGAAGGAAAGTATTCCTCTAGAAACGGATTTACGGCGTTTTTTTTCTTTTACCCATCGACAGAATCCTGCCTTGTCGGGAGTCTTTGTCCAAGACACCCAAGGGGCTTGGATCTTGGTGCAGGGTCCGGGGCAGGTTTACAAGCTGCCAAGTTTAGGACGTAAAATTCAGAGCGTGACCTCCTTTGATTTGGAAGGACAACCTTTTGTCTTCGCTCTTCTGGAAAAATCCGTCGAGTTGTGGAACCTCAACGATCCGCGTCGTCCGGTGCTTAAAGGCGCTACGGCGGTTTCTTTGAAGGATCCGCAAATTTTGAGTTTCTACGATCGTTTTGTTTACGTGGCTGACGAACAGAATTTGCAGATTTTAGATTTTTCCTCAGGGGCGCCCGTGGCTATCTTACCCTCAGGGGGATCCATTACGGGTTTGGTGAATTATTCGGTTGCAGGAAAAAATTTTTTAGTCGCTTCCATTGGTCAAGATCGTAGTTCCCAAGGTCGTAAGGATTTTGGTTTGAGGGTTTTCGAGGTCTTGGCCAACGGCCGTTTGGGAGCAGAGCAGCGCATTAAAATTACGGATTCTGGGAAGAGTCTTCCTGTGCAGTCTTTGCAGATTATTCCCGGTGTTCAGCAGGCTTTGATGGTGGTTGAGGGATCTCGTGGCTTTGAAATCAAGATTTACGATGCGGCCACCTGGAGGGAAATTCCCATCACTTTTGAGCAAGTCCCCACCTTTTTAACTCTTCCCATCGTGAGAACTGGAAAAATCAATGGCGAACGGGTCGCTTTGACAGTGGAAGAAAACCAGCTGCGGATTTGGGCATTTCAAGCTCAAGGGGAGCCCATGGTTTCTTATCAAGCCCGAGAAATGGCGGTGAAGCCGGCCATCAAAAGTGCGGCTTGGGTGAAGTCCGATTCGAAAGGACAGCAGTTGTGGGTAGGGGACGAGGTTAGCGCCGTCGGAGGAAGCGTGGCTTGGCTTCAGGGTAATGATCTCCAAGTACAGGCGGTAAAAAATTCTCCGGGATTTTTTCCCTTAGACGGGGTCTTTCCTCAGGGTGCGACCGAGGGAGCGGTGTTATATCTTTTGGCGGGTGATCCCAGAACCTTGCCCGAGGGTAGTGTACTGGGAGGATTGGGTATGGTGCCCCAAAGCCCCGGAGCCTGGAATCAATTGCAGCGCACAGCTCCGTTTCTAGGAAAGTTGGAAGCTCAAGGGGCCGTTGTTCCCTTGGGTATTCATGGTGCGATGCAGGGGCAAGATCTCACTTTAGGAATCGCTTTGTCCCGTTTGGGCAACAGTGCTGGTGGAGCGGGTTTAGGAATTTTAAAAAAATTAGGGTCGGAAGATTCGGCTGCTTTCGTAGAAAAAAAATTAGTCGAGCTTTTGGAGCTCATTCCTTTTCAAGATGTGCGTGATGTGGCTTTTTCTAACGATGGCAAATCCGCGTTTTTAGCGGCTGGGGTAAGTGGCATTCTCACTTTGGACGTGCCAAGAAAGTTACCGCTTTCACGCATGACTTTGGGAAGTAACGATTGGTTGGCGGATCGGGTTTTGCTCTCCCACGGCGGCAATTTAGTGTTTGTTTCCTTTGTTCATGCCTCGTCTCGACAAGTGATCGTGAAGATCTTTAGCGTGGGTCGAGACTTAACATTGCAAGAATTTGGTACCTTTGCCAATCTCAGTGCGGTGGAGACCCCAACAGGATGGCGGGCGGTTCCCCTAGCTCTGACTGAGGACGACCGTTTTCTTTTTATTCCCGAACCCCAAGGGCATCTGGCGGTTTATAATTTTAGCAATTCAGCCCAACCTTTAAAGGTGGCGGAGCATACCTTTCCCGGAGAGATTCGGGATATCACCATTGCCAATCGTTACCGCGATATTTTTGTCGCCTTGGGACACAAAGGTTTGTGGAAATTAAATTTTGATTTTCATTTGCCCAAAGAATTATTGCCATCAGCGCCTCCACAATCTCCAGTGTTGGCGACTCCCCCTCCGAGCGCGGCGGTCCTCAGTACGCCGCGTCCAACTCCGACACCGGCTTTGCCGGCACAACCTTGAGCTGGATGACTTCTCATTGAGAACAGCGGGTGGATTTTTCCGGCGGAAAGATTTTTTTCGAAACATTAAAAAAAAATATAGGATAACAGGCTTAGTGTGCGCTCCCCCTTGTGAAAGGGATCATTTTTTATCTGAAAGAATATTTTATGGCGATCACTTTGGCTGCTAAGGTTTTAAATCTCATACACACCGCTCAAGAAGATCCTTCATCTTTAGCTGTGGGGGTTAGCGCTCCTAGAACTGGGCAACAGGTTGGTTCTACACGGTATTTAGAGGCAGCTCGGGGCGCTATCCAGGGTGGTGAGGTCGGCTTTTGGAATCGTGCGGGCTATGTCTTCAAGGAACAAGCGAATCTAATTGGGGCTGCGTTTCTCTCTCCTTTAGGTTGTGGGGGAGAGGCTGTGGAGTTACCACCTGAATCTCCAAGTGTTCAGGAAATTGAGGTTGATGGACGTCCTTGCGAATACTACGGGGCTAATCCGGAGAAAGCAAAGCAAGAGGCTTTTTATGATTCAACCTGTGGCGCTGGTTTATTAGCTACGGATCAATCGCTATTTATTAGTCATATCGTTCCTTACACAAACGATTGTAGTCTAGGTCTTACAATGACGGCTCCTGTCATTCCAAATGACCAAGAAGTAAGTTTTAAGGTCTACGTAAGTGGAACTCCCTCGTATGATTTATCCAAATCGAAGATGTGGAGCAGTCTGATAGGGCGCGGTGACGCCATTGAGGTTGGAGACGGGGAAGAAGCTCCGTTATTTGCCGCCATTACCCAAGATGGAACGGAGACCCGTTATAGTATACCTGTCTCAAGCGGTTTTGATGATTTCGATCTCTCTCGGGCCCAGGAAATTTGGGGCGAGGGTCCGATTAAATTCAGTGGTAACCATATGAGTGCCAAGTTTTTCTTTGAGGGCACGAATGACTTGTATGGTCTTCCTGAGGATTTCATCTCAGGAAGCGACTTTTCATTCGGTTTTTATTTCCATCTTGTTAGCGAAGTCGACGGCGTACCTTCCGATCCTTTCCCAGTTTATCTTGAGATGGGGGATTGCCCACTTTAGCGGGTTAAGGTCGCCGACTTCTTTACCCCAATTTTGATTTTTTCATCCAATCGATGACTTGGAAATGGGTCTTTGGTTTCGCCCATTCCAGGATTTCTGTTTGTGCCATCCCTTCCTGAAGTTAAGTGGTTTTAGCAAAGCCAATCAAGGGGAGCTTTTTTTCAAGTCTGGGTGGAGCGATGGATTAGGCTTTAAAACTGCACCATCTTTTCAGTGGGCAGTTTGGGCAGTCCGGGCGTCGGGCCGAGCATAGGGAACGTCCGTGGAGAATCATGCGGTGATGGGCATCAATCCATTCAGACTGGGGAATGACTTCCATTAACTGGCGCTCGACCTGTTCGGGTGTTTTGGCTTGGGCCAGGCCCAGGCGTTGGGAGATGCGAAACACATGGGTGTCCACCGCCAATGCGGGGATGCCAAAGGCATTGGATAAAACCACATTAGCGGTTTTTCGTCCTACTCCGGGCAGATTTTCCAGCGAGGCTCGGTCTCGTGGCACGGTTCCGTGGTGGTGTTTCGTTAACAACAGGCAGGTTGCCAAGATATTTTTCGCTTTGCTTTGGTAGAGTCCACAACTGGAAATCAATTGGGCGAGTTTTTTTTCTCCCAGTGCGTACATGCTTTTGGCATCGGGGGCAGCAGTGAAGAGGGCGGGGGTGACTTTATTGACGCGAGCGTCGGTACACTGGGCTGAAAGAATCGTGGCGATCAGTAATTCAAAAGGATTTTTATGGTCGAGGGCGCAGCGTGCCTCCGGGTAAAGTTTTTTCAATCCCTGTAGGATGGCGCGGACCTTTTCGTGGGAAGGTGGGTAACCGCAAGGAGAATGGGGTTTTGAAGTTTGGGAGGAGGCGGACAATTTTCGAGACCTTATTTTAGTGGGGATCTTTCCGTTGAAGTAAGTTTGGAAAGTCGTACTCGAAAAAAAAAAATCATGGAATCAGATTGTAAGAGGAGTCAGCGCCATTCCCTCTAAGAGGGCTTTGCCAAGCTCACCCCCTCAGTAGGACAATTTCTTTGCCCCGTCAGGCGAGCACTGAAAGTATTTTTTGAACGAGATAGAGAGAAGGCACAGGGAGATTTTTCGGAAAGAAAAAATTCTCGGGATGCTTGCGATGAAATGATCAAGGTTTAAGGGTAGGCGTATGCGGACTTGAACCGCAGACCTCTGCGATGTGAACGCAGCGCTCTAACCAACTGAGCTATACGCCTGCATTTTGCGGAAAAACTCCGCACAACGTTTCCCCCCTTAGCGGGGGAAACGGCAGGAAGCAATGGTAAATTTAAAGAAATTTTAGCGCCAGCGTACGGCCTTACCTCGACATACCGATTGAGCTCCTCCGACACCCCAACCTCCGTAGTAGCTTTGTTTGGAAACCGCTTCACATTCAAAATCGATGACCGCATTGGCCCCCATTTTCGCGCCTGTTTTCTTGATTTTTTCAAAGGCGTCTTGGTCGTTTTTTCCTTTTTCGCTGATGGGAGAAAGAACTTCGTAAGAACGTGGCACCGTTTGGCCTTCGGTAAAAACCTCTACACTAGCTGCTGGAATTTTTTTTCCTTCTTCGGCTTGTAGGTATTGCGGACAACTGAGGAGAGCCGCTGTCAAAAAGCTTAAAAGAATTTGTTTTTGGAAACTTCGTCGGATCATGGTGATCCTCCTTCTTATGAAAGACGGTTTCTTGAAGTATGTTCCGGTCGGAAGATTTTCTCCGGTAAAGAGGATAGAGTAAAAGGGTATTTTTTAGGGGAAGAGTGAAAGAAAAAAAATCCCCCTTTGTCAGTGACAAAGGGGGATCAAGTTCAAAACGACCTATTTTCTAAGTCTCTTCTGAGGACAGAACGAGCTTAGGATTTTTTACGGCGCAAGACCGAAACTAGGCCCATGCCCAACATCAGCGCAGTGGGTAACATTCCGCCGGAGTTGGCCACGCTGCCCAAGCTGCACCCGCCGGAAGAGCCGGTATTGATATCTTCATCGACATCGGGAGTCGGAGTAGCTTCGGGGGTCGCTTCAGGGCTCGCCTCTGGGGTGGCGACCGGAGTGGGCTCTGGGGTAACTTCGGCCTCGTCTTCGATGACACGGAAACGAATGCGGATATCGCTTTCAGCATCCCCATCGTCTTCAACCATGAGGAACGACTTCGAATCCGTAGTAATATCCCTGGGGGCATCGACACCGGATTCGTCGATGACCTGCATGGTGGCGCCTTCGGCGGTTTGGAAGCTTAAAGTAGATTCCTGAGCCAAAAGTATTTGCAGGGGATCGGAACCTTCGGCAACGCTATCTAATGTGGCCTTGTAGACAGTGTTTTGCGCCTCGAGTGCCGGGGTCTTGAGCTGTAGGATAAAGAAGACGCCTTCATTACTGGCGATTTTTTGAAGAGCGAAAGGCTCGTCGAGTTCATTGAGGTAAATACCTTCAAAGGTGCTCTCCTGAAGCTTTATCGTTAGGGTACTGGCCAAGAGATTGGGAATGATTAATTCCTCGTCTACATTATTTTCAATGGTGGTGCCATGAACATGGGGGGTTACGCCCTCGGGCAAACTAATTTCGATAACATGGTTACCCTTGAGCTGAGAGCTTATCAGTATCGGATCCAGGCTATATCCCGTGGCACTGAGAGAAAGGCCGGTTAGGGCTAAGAAAGAGGTTTTTAAGAAACGGTTTTTCATAGTTTTTCTATCCTTATTTTTTAGGAGCGCTTTCAAAATGGAGCTATCGATGCAGGGCAGAGATCAAATTTAACAGCACACATTTCAGAATGTTTATCTTCCAGGTGTTTTTAAAATCCCTTCTGTAAACAAAATGGATTTAGGATTTTTTACGGCGCAAGACCGAAACTAGGCCCATGCCCAACATCAGCGCAGTGGGTAACATTCCGCCGGAGTTGGCCACGCTGCCCAAGCTGCACCCACCGGAAGAACCTGCACCGACACCTTCGTCAACGTTAGGCGTCGGGGTGGCGTTTAGACTTGGAGTGGCTTCGGGGCTCACCTCAGGGGTGGCGACCGGAGTGGGCTCTGGGGTAACTTCGGCCTCGTCCCCGATGACGCGGAAGCGAATGCGAATGTCATTTTCAGCATCACCCTCGTCTTCAACCACACTAAACAATTGCAAAGCGGTGGTGATATCCTTGGGAGCATCGACACCGGATTCGTCGATGACCTGCATGGTGGCGCCCTCGGCGGTTTGGAAGCGCAAAGTGGATTCTTTAGCTAAGTTAAATTTTAGAATATCCTCACCTTCAGCAACGCCAAAGAGATTGACTTTATAGTCGTTAGCTGGATCGGAGAGGGTGGGGGCCTTAAGCTGCAGGACAAAAAAGTCGCCCTCAAAGGAACTCTCTTTTTTTAGAGAAAATGCCTCGTCGAGATCTCCGACCGTCATGCCCTCTAGAGTTTCCTCCCGCAATTTTACCGTCAGGGTGCTGGCTAAGAGATTAGGAATGATTAACTCCTCGTAGACCCCATTCTCAACGGTAGTGCCGTAAACATGGGGGGTGATGCCTTCGGGTAAGCTGATTTCCAGAATATGCTTACCCTTGAGTTGTGAACTCACATCAATCGGATCAAGGCTGTATCCCGAGCTGGCACTGAGACAAAGGCCGGTTAAGGCCAGGAGAGAACTTTTTAAAAACTGTTTTTTCATAATTCACTTAACCCTTCTTTGCGTAAGGAGCGCTTTGAAAGCTGAGTCATCTGTGCAGGGCAGACGATCGGCTAGGTGAGATTATGTGCAAAAACAAAGCCAATAATGGTGGCTTTGAATTGTTTGAGGTTTTTCTTGGGATTCTTTTTTATTTAGGGGAGTTCGTACCTCAATAAATGAATTTTTTGGAACCTTGAGACCTATTTTTTGAAATAGATCAGTTCAGGCTCGGGTTTTTGATTGGAAGCAGATGGGAGAGTTTACTCTCCATTTATGGGTTCTTTTGGGGAGGGGAGTCCCTTGGAGCACAGTCTTTTAAAAAATACCACAATATAACATTTTGAATTTTATAGGTTTTATTTTTTTTAAAACGAAACAATTTGGCAAGCTGTTTGCTAATCCTAGTACTTAGAAACTAGTAGGTTAGGTCCTAGGGTTTCGGAGTAAGGGACTCAATTGAGGCAAAGGGTGGGTCGATGAACTGAGCCTATCGGTGTCCGAGGGTACTTCCACAAAAGGGTAAGGGAGACCTTTTCACGGCCTGCTCTTTGGCCTCAAGTTTTTTTCTGCTTAGGTTTCGGAGGCAAGTTTTGTTGTCGCGTGGAAATAAGCTGAGATCTTAAAAAATTTTCATTGAGAGTGAGTGAGAGTTAAGTGGGAAAGGTCGATACGCCTAGGGGTATCGACCTTTTTTTATGGGGTGTCGAAAACTGGCTACGAAACGTTATCTCAATTTGGGGCCGGTTTCTTTCAATTGGCGGATTTCTTGAGTTTGCAGTTTGTGCTTGCGGGTTCCGATGTTTCTACTTTGTGGAATTATTGTTTTCCGTTCTAACTCGAGCCTCGCAAGACCGGAGCGAGTTGGCAAACGGGTCGAATACACAGGGGGCGTCAATTTTTAAAACGATTGAGGAGCCGCTTTTTGGTTTTTTCTGAAAGGGGAATTTTTTCTTGAAAAAGCGGTTCCCCCACTCCATAAACAAAATATTTTTCATAATGCCGTTGGCTGGGAACTATTTGTCCTTGCTGTGAAAAATCCTCCTACGGATTCAATAATAATTATCGAATGAGTCTTTTTATCACTCATTTATAAGGAGAGGCGAGAATGGCCACTGATATCGTCCAATCTTTTCTGCGTTGGTTTCACATTGTCTTTGGAATCCTCTGGATTGGCCTTTTGTATTTCTTTAACTGGGTTAATAGCGCTTTCGCTCCCACTTTAGACGCGGAGTCCAAAAAGAAAGTGGTTCCTGAGTTAATGCCACGGGCCCTGTTTTGGTTTCGTTGGGGAGCAGCTTGGACTTGGTTGACCGGAGTACTGCTTTTAGGATTGGTTTTTTATCACGGCAAGATGGTGTTGGCTGAGCCCAACATGAGTTTCGGAGTTTCTACGGCGGTGATGCTCCTGGTCACCTTTTTCGGTTTCGTCATTTACGATACCTTGATGAAAACCGTGGGGAAGACCAACATCAAGGCCGCGGTGGTTATCGGGTATCTCCTGATTGTGGGCGTGATCTGGGCTTTCAATTTTTGGGCTGATTTCAGCTACCGGGCGGTGCAAATCCATGTGGGGGCCATGTTTGGTACCATTATGGCTTTCAATGTGTGGTTTCGTATTTGGCCCTCTCAGCAAAAGATCATCACTGCGACCAAGAATGGTCAGGCCCCCGATGCAGCGGTGGTCGCGCTGGCGGGACTGCGCTCCAAACACAACACTTATTTATCGATTCCCTTGGTTTGGACGATGATTAACGTGCATACCACTTGGTCGGCTCAGCATTGGTTGTTTTTACCCGCCATGATTTTGATGGGCTGGTGGATCGCCAATATGTGTTACCGCAAGGCCCCCAAGGTGAAGGGGTTTTAAGGTTTAGCTCATCCGAATTTTAGATTGGATTTTTTCAGCACGAAACGGGCCTCTCTAGCGCTCGTTTCGTGCTTTTTTTTAGGGTGCTTTTCAGCCAAGTCTCTTTAGGACAGAGTTCGAGAGGAAATAACTACTGTAGGTGATCTGCTGTGAATCCTTGCCCATAAGTTTGAATCTGCGGTTGCCGGTGGGAAATGCTTTTTAACTAGCGTCTCTGCTCAGTGGGAATGGGGTTGTAAAAACTTTTGCAGGATTCCTTGCTTGGGAATGATGGAGCTTAACTCTTTGTAGCTGAGTGTAAAGTCGATGGGGCCTACAACGTAAGCCGCGACTTCGTAAGTGTTGTAGAAAAAATTTACGCCTTCGGGGGTGAGGGCGAAGTTTTTCGGTAGAACAAAATGATTATCGGAAAAAAAATAACCCGCTTGGCCTAAATCTTGGGTAGCGCTGAGATCTTGATTTTTTCGAAAGGCAGTTTCCACTTTTTTAAGTAGGAAGGACTCGGATTCGGGTTTGAAGAAATCAAGTAAGGAGTAGATTGCGCCGGTTTGAGGATTGAACACTTTGAAAGTGACCAGGCGATTGGGGTGGGCGCCACCGAGGTAGCTTTCTTGGCTAAGGGATACACTCAAAATCTCCGGGGTATTGAGTAAAACCTCTCCGCTTTTAATTTCATACCAATAGAGAGAAGCGGCATCGGGAAATTTTTTAAGAAAATTTTTGTACTCCGCAAATAAGCGCTCGCTATAAATTTTGGGGTCGGCGGCTGGGGCAAGTCCTTCTTCTCGACGCAGTAGGATGTTTCCTATCTGGTGATTGATTTCACGAAGGCTTGAGCTTGGGGCTCCGTCCGTAAACACAGGATAATCCCATTCGGTATAAGTGCAGGGATTTCCCTCTCCCACGGGTGAGCAGTTTTCATAAGAAAAAGCAGTTTTTTTCATTTCATAATTCAAGGCCCGGGCGTTTTTGGGGAAGACTAAGCAGCCTAAGATAAACCAAGCAAAAAGCAGACCTAGGGCGGGGGAACGCAATCGGGGCGCGCAGAATATTGTGGGCGAGGGTTTAGGGGTGGTTGGGTTTGTGTTCATGTGGAGAAAACTCCGGAAAATAGCGAGCCATCATTCGGTCGCAGTAGGCCAAAACTTGAGGGAACCCCTCGGCGGCTTGTTGTAGAGGAGAGGGGATTCGGACGTAAACGAGATTGGCCAAATAGGAAAACGCGCTCGCGTCCCATAAGCAAGGCTCTTCTCCCAACAAGAAGGATTTATTTTCTAAGAAAGTAGCCACGGCATCGAGATCTTCCAGGGCCAAGCGATAAATTTCATCTGGTTGATGACGCCCCAGTCCTTGGGCGTAGAGATTATTGGAGATGCGTCGGCAGATCATGGTTTTTGCCACGATTCGAAGCGGAGCGGGGAGGGGCCCCAATACGATTTTTAAAAATTGGGGGGAACTTTGGGGATCAATCCAGCGACTGAAAATCATAGCCCAATGGAAATGCTCTTCCAACATACGGCTGAAGGCCAATCCCGTGGCTTTTTGTTGTGGGCTAAGATTTTTTTCCAAATTGAGACCATGTTTATTTTTTAGGTGGTGGATGATGAGGGCCGAATCGGCAATCAGCTTGCCCTGGTCTTCTATGAAAGGAAGCTTTCCCTTAGGGCCTCGCCGGGTATTGCGGGTGGTGACGACCTCGTAAGGAATTTGGGCCATGCGCAAGACGGTTTCTAACTTCATACAAAAGGGGCTTAAATTAGGTAAGCTTGAAGGGCAGGGAAATTGGTAAAGTTTGATGGGCACGGTAGGGACCTCGTTTAGGCAAATTTGGAAATACAGAAAAAGAGCGGACGGGCCAGTATAGAGTTTTTTTTTCTCAGGAGAAAAAAGTTTTTATTAAATCTTTTTTCCCGGTCACAATCGTCTCCAAAAATAAATTCAGCCGACAAAAAAGCGACCGATTTTTTGCGTTCCAACTTAAGGGGGAGAGTTTATGCAGGTGTCTGTCCATAGAATTTGGAAAGGTTGTTTTTGTTTCTGTTTGTTTTTACTTGGTTTTGCTTTGGAAGCTGGCACCTTGCGCGCCGATCTAAAGATTCCCGAGGATTTGCAAGAGTGGGTTCCCTGGGTCTTGCAGGATCATGAGCAAGAACGTTGCGCTACTTTACAGGCAGGTCCCGGAATCAAACCTTGTGTTTGGGGTTCCCCTTTGGTCTTAAATCTCGATTCATCCGGGGGGAGTTTTTCTCAATCGTGGAAATTAGAAGCTCCGGCTTGGGTTCCGCTTCCCGGTGAGTTGGGACGTTGGCCTTTGGAGGTGCAAGTCAACGGTCAAGCAGCTCCGGTTTTAGAACGACAGGAACGGCCGTTTTTGTTTTTAGCTGCAGGGGATTATTCGGTCGGTGGTTTGTTTCGTTGGTCCGAATTGCCCGAGAGTCTTTCCATTCCCCCCGCCACTGGAGTTTTACAGCTCGTTTTAAATGGAAGTGCGGTGGACTTTCCCCAAAGAAGTGAGCCTGGATTGTTGGGATTGGGGCATTCCGATGGAAGTTCGGGGGGGGCGGCGAGTTTAGAATTGGCCGTATTTCGCAAGCTCACCGATGCCATTCCCTTTCGTATTCTTTACCACATTAAGTTGGACGTGAGCGGTCCTCCTCGTGAAATCACTTTGGGGAAAATTATTCCAGAGGGTTTTATTCCCCTAGAGTTACAAAGTGAGTTGCCTGCTCGTCTGGACGCCCAGCGAGGTTTGATTTTACAACTGCAGCCAGGGCAATGGACGGTGGAATGGACGGTGCGAAGTCAGGGGCCGGTTTCTTCGCTGACTCTAGCCGAACATGGAGAACCTTGGCCCTCCCAAGAGATTTGGGTTTTCGAGGCTCAGCCCGAATTACGTTCGGTTCAGTTGGAGGGAGGGGTGGCCGTTGATCCGCAACAAACCCAATTGCCCGAGGGATGGCGACAATTTCCCGCTTATTCGCTGACTTCAGGGCAGTCCTTGCGTTGGGTGGAGCTGCAACGAGGGGCCAATTTTATGGTACCTAATCAGTTGAGCTTATACCGCCAGTGGCGCTTGGATTTCACTGGCGAGGGATTGACCTTGCTCGATGTGATTACGGGGACATTGCGTCATTCTTGGCGACTCAACATGGAAGCCCCGGTCGAATTGGGTCATGTCAACTTGAACGGCCAGGATCAATTGATTACTCGCCTATCTCCACAGGGGCCTTCAGGGGTGGAGGTGCGTGAGGGGGATTTACAGCTCAATGCGGAGAGTCGAATTCCGTCTCCGGTGCGTCACCTCAATGCGGTGGGATGGGACCAGGATTTTCAACAGGTTGCTGGGAAGCTGCTATTACCTCCCGGTTGGCGCCTGTTTTCTGTGAGTGGAGTCGATGAGGCGCGTGATACTTGGATTTCCCAATGGAGTCTTCTGGATCTTTTTATGGTTTTGATTTTGGCCTTGGCCTTTGGGAAATTGTGGGGTTGGCCTTGGGGGGGGCTAGCCTTGCTTGCTTTTGGGCTGACTTTTACAGAACGGGACGCTCCCTATTGGATTTGGCTTGCCGTGGTAGTGGGGGTGGCATTGTGGCGTGTCTTGCCCTTGGGAAAATTAAAAAAGCTCATGGCTTTCTATCGCACGCTCGCTTTCTTGCTTTTGTTGTTATGGGCTCTGCCGTTTTTATTTCAACAGCTCTCCGTCGGTGTGTTTCCTGTTTTGGAATATTCGCGGGAAATTGCTCCAATGGATGGGCAGCTGGGTGGTGGCAGAGGGAGATTCAATGCAGTGCCCGAGGCTACACAACTGGCTCCATCCCCCCAAGACGATAATTATCATCCCGAGGCGGTGCCCCTGATAGAGGCGCAGCAGAAGACAAGTGCACTGAAAAAGCAACGTATTGCGTCGTTATCTCAAGAACAGCAACCTGGGGCTAAAGTTCAAACCGGACCCGGAATGCCTTCTTGGCAATGGAATCAGGTCGAGCTTTTTTGGCATGGTCCTGTGACCAAAACTCAGATGCTGAAATTTTATTTTCTTTCTCCCACGGTGAATCGAATTTTATCTTTGTTACGGATCGTTTTGGTTTTGTTCCTGCTCTCTTGTGTCATGGAACTTAGAAGTAAGTTGAAAACGGGGATGGCGAAGTCGGTGCGTGCCTTGTTCGTTGTTTTAGTTTTAGGGGGGACGACGTTTTTAGGCTCTTCCGAGGCTCGAGCGGATTTTCCCAACGCTGAGATTTTAGAGCAATTACAAGCCCGTTTATTGAAGGCACCAGAGTGTGAGCCCCAGTGCGCCTCTTTAAGTCGTATGGCCTTAGAGGTTGGGGAGCAAGAAATGCAGATACGCTTGCAAGTGTCTGCCCAGGTTCCGGTTGCCGTTCCTCTGCCTGGAAGCGAAGGCGAGTGGTCTCCCGCGGAAGTTAAGGTGCTCGATCAGGATTTCCCTACTTTGTATCGAGACGATTCAGGTCGAATTTGGATCTTGTTGTCTTCGGGGGTTCATCAGGTCAGCTTGTCGGGAAAGTTACCCGACCGTGCGCTTCTTTCCCTGGTTTTACCCATGGTCCCTCAATATTTGGAGACCCAACTAGAGGGTTGGAGTTTGGAGGGACGTTTGCCAGGAGGGCGTATTGCCAATACCCTGCAATTAAAAAAACTTTCCTCGACTTCCCAAGCATTGAATCAATTTAGCGGAGCGGCTTCCACCCAAGGGCTGTTGCCTTTCGTAGAATTCACCAGGTCCTTTTCTTTGGGTCTAAAATGGGAAATCCATAACCAATTGCAAAGAGTGGGGCCCAGTGCTGTTCCCATTGTGGTGCAGATTCCCCTATTGCCTGGGGAAGCCTTGGTCACTCCTGGTATCGTGGTGCAAGAGGGTAATGCTTTGATTCAGTTGGCTCCTGAGCAGAGCAACTTCGAGTACAAATCGGTTTTAGCGGAAAGCTCCCAAATCTCGTTACAGGCCTCCAAATTGTCCCAAGTTTTTGAGCGTTGGCAATTGGATCTGAGTCCTGTGTGGCATGCTGATTTTTCAGGGATTCCCCCCGTTGTCATGACGGGCATAGAAAATAATTGGCTGCCACAATGGCGGCCTTGGCCTGGGGAGCAGGTGAGCTGGAAAATTTCTCGACCTGAAGCGGTGCCCGGATCCACCTTGACCCTGGAAAATTCTTTATTGGAAGTAACCCCTGGTTTGCGTTTCACCGAGGCTAAGTTGGGTTTGACTTTACGGAGTTCTTTGGGAGGGCAGCATGCCATTACTCTGCCGGATGGAGCCGTTTTACAAGAGGTGAAGATCAATGGTTTGGTTCAAGCCTTGTATTTGGAAAAGCGTCGACTCAATTTGCCCATCGTACCCGGTCTTCAAAAAATAGAGATCACTTGGCAAACTGCAGAGGGAATGGGAGCTTTGTTTCGGAGTCCGGAAATTAATTTAGGTTTGCCTGGGGTCAATGCTCGGCAAGTTTTCCATCTTCCTCGAAACCGTTGGGTGCTTTGGACGCATGGGCCTGCCGTGGGGCCCGTGGTTTTATTTTGGTTGGTGTTTTGTTTAATGGCTGTGGCCGCATGGATTCTGGGGCGAGTGGCCTTGAGTCCATGGCGAATGGTTTCATGGTTTTTATTGGGCATCGGTTTGTCTCAATTTCCTGATTTTCCCGAATGGGCAGCTTTAGGAGTGGTGGGATGGATATTTGCCTTGGCGAGACGCAGGGAAAAAATTCAAACGTCGACTTTATGGTTTAATCTTCGACAAATTCTGTTGGCCATATACACGCCGCTGGCCTTGCTGGTGGTGGGAATTTCAATCCATCAAGGTTTGTTGGGGAATCCTAAGATGCGATTGGTGGGAAATTTATCTACGCCTGCCCAATTGCGTTGGTATCAAGATTTAAGTGCTGCCGTTCTTCCTCAGGCTTGGGTGTTTTCTGTTCCGCTGTTCGTCTATCGAATAGTCATGTTGGTGTGGGCCTTGTGGGCGGCTTGGGCCATGGTTCGTTTGCTTCGTTGGGGCTGGGCTTGCTTTATCAGTGGAGGTTTATGGAAGCCGCTGGGGATTTGGAAAGGCAAGAGGACTGGCGTTGCCAAGTAGTCCCTCTGAGTTTTATGTCCTGAAGTTTGGGCTTTTTCTCAGTTGTTCCGGGGGGATTTTTCAACGCTTCGTAGGATAGGGGGTACTTCCGAAGTTCTGAAGTTTTGGATCGAGGAATTGAAATTTTATCTCTCCCTAGATTGGCACGAGGCGTCCTGAGAATTTCTTAAGGAAGATTCCCTTGTAGAATAGAAGCCCGGTTTTAAGATAAGCCGGAGTTCGTGGTCGGTTAACTCGAATAGCCTTAATTTCCGGGAAATTTTTTAAAGAAGGAAAATTATATGGGTCAAGTTACGAGCCCTTATCGCGGACTTGCCGTTGCGTATATGGGAATATTTCTGCTCTTGCCTTTGTTTCTCGGGTTGCGTTGGGAGGATGTGCCTAACCCTCAAGTGGAACGGAAAAGTTTTGTCCAAGATTCGGCGGGTATTTTGGATGCGGAATGGATTCGCGCCATAGATCAAATATCTCAAGAACTAGAGAAAAATACGGGTATCGAGTTGGCGGTGGTGACCGTGGATCATTTAAACGGGGAGGTTTTGGAGGATTACGCAGAAAAACTATTCAAGCGTTTAGGGATTGGGAAGAAGGAGCAAGATAACGGATTATTGATTTTATTTTCCCTCGGAGATCGGAAGATTCGACTGGAAGTAGGTTATGGGTTGGAGCCCATCATGACGGATGCTTTGAGTAAGCGGTTGATTGAGACCTATGGCATTCCTCAATTTAAACAGGGACAGTACGCCAGGGGCCTGTTCGATTTGACGCAACAGTCGGCTGTTCAATTGGCGGCTGCCGAGGGCAAGACTCTCACGCTTCAACCCATGAACTCTTCCCTGCCCCAGACCTATGTTTCTTCTCGTTCGGCAGAAAATTTGGAGGCGATTCCTGCTCAAGGTTCCGAATTGCCCCGACCTTTCCTTTGGGTGGTTTCTGGATTTTTTCTCATGGGAAGTGGGCTTTATGGTTTGCTTCAGTTGTTCCGCTACGCCTCGAGCAAAAGCTTCACTCAAAAAAAACAAATCGCCCAGAGTCTTGCATCTTTCAGTTTGTGGGGAGTGGTGTTGAGCGTGGGGCTGTTTGTGCTTTTGGCAAGAGTCTTCGCCTTGCAAACGTCCCTCTTATGGGGCTTGGCGGGAGCGATGGGGGGCTTGACTTTGTTATGGCGTGAATTGGGGAAATTATTTCTGAGGCGCCTAGTTCACTACCATGTTTCTTGTCCCCAATGCGGCACTGCGATGCAGATGCTTTCGGAGAGCGCCGATGACGCTTTCTTAACCGAAGAAGAATTAGCCGAAGAAATGGCGGGTGGGATCAATTACGAGTATTGGCAATGTCCTTCTTGTCAAACCTTGGAGCGATTCACGGTAGAGCTTTCCAACGCGAAACCCTGCCAGCAATGTGGCCGACGAACTTTAGTCGAGACTTCCCGTACCCTGCAATCGGCGACCCATTATGCCCAAGGACAAAGACAAATTACTCGCCATTGTCATAATCCCAAATGTGGTTATGAGAAGATCCTATTGTTAGCGATACCCATGTTGTCGAGCAGTTCTGGCTCTGGTTCTTGGTCTTCGGGATCCTCATCAGGATCTTTCGGGGGAGGTTCTTCCGGTGGAGGAGGTTCTTCAGGAAGTTGGTGATTAGGGTTCTCGTTTCCAGATCCCTAATTTTTTATTTTTAGCTTCCTGCTCCCAGCGGGAAAATCGCTCCGGATCGGGAAAAGGGTAGCGGGTGAGGGCCTCGGCAAAACCGTATTGCACTAACAGTTGGTTGAGAAAAAACTCCTCTATGGGTCCTGGTTTTTTCCCAGGATTTTTTCCCTGTAGAATTTTTTGCACTTGGTTTTTTCCTCGGGAAAAATAAACGAAGGCGAGGGTTCGTCCATAATCGTCGTGGGCTTCGGGCCCTAACACCACACGCACTTTTTGACCTTCCAGAAGTGTTTTGATTTGTTGGGTGGCTTGTGTTCCCAGTTCGAACACTTCGCCCTGATTTTTTTTCCAGAGTCGCGCTTGGCGTTGGAGTTTTTCGGAAAAATGGGTTTCGGGAGCATCGATGCCGATCAAGCGAACTCGGCCGATTTCTTGAATGTCGAGGGTATCGCCGTCGACTACCCGTTGCACACGATAAAGAACCGGTGCCTCGGCGGAATTTCCCAAAGCGGGGAAAACACACAAGACCGACAGCCATAGTAGAGTTCCCACTAAAAATTTGCGCATAAGCGGAGGGTTAGGGAGTTTTGAGAAGCTAGGCAACCGCTTTTTACGATGGCTTGGGTGAGGGAGGTTTCAATTTTTCCAACTGGGCGGAAAAATGGCCGAGAGGGTCTTGTTGAGCGAGGGCTTGGTCATAAAGTTTGGGAAGATGGGGCGTGATCCAGGGACGTTCGTGGGATTCTATTTGAGCCCTTCGCCACAAGGCCTCAATTTGGGCGGGGGCTTCGAATAGTTGGGTTAAATTCTTGTGGGAGAGGACGGGGGACAACAGGGTGTTGAAATGACGTGTGGCTAGATCCAGAGCCTCGGGCGGGTAAGTGGTGTTTTCTAAGGAAAGGAAACGGCCTAGCAACCAGCCCCGCATCCAAAGAATTTCGGGAACGCTCAGCAAATGTCCTTCGTGGGACCAGCGTTGAATTTCCAAAGGACTCGCCTTCAACAAATCGTGCTCTTGACGAAAAAATAGCGCCAGATCTTTTGCCAAACGGGGAGCGTGACCGATGAGGTCGGGCAGGAAATGATGATTTTGGCTGCGGTTAATTTCTTGGCTAAACCAATGCCCCCAGTAGCGTGTCAGGTTGTGAAAAAATACGGGAGGGCTTTCTCCAAAATGGAATTTCAGCCCTTGTAGAAGGGGTTCGGTGAGTTGTTTTTCTAGTTTATTTGCGGGTCCCTTGACGGCGTATTCTGTGGAGCGAACCAGAAACAACAATTGGGCCACATCCCACAAGGGAGGAGTGGTGGGATCGTATTTTTTGGCCGGTCTTAGCAAGGTGTGGGATTTTGCGGCTTCAACGGAAAGTCGAGGCTGAGGACTCCAGGTGAGGTTATTTTGTCCGGTGTTAAAACCTTCGGCATTGAGCAATGCGGCTTGAAGTGCGGGTAAGGTTCCCCTTTCCAGGGCTTGGGCGACAAATTGTTCTTCTTTGCGGAGACGTTCCAATAGGGCGAGCTTGGCTTGTTGGGAAGGTTCTAAGGATGTGGCCGCTCTGCTGCGACGTTTTGTGGATGGCAGCGAAGGAGTTTCCGGTACAGAAGCGGCATATTGAAGACGTTCGATATGTTGTTGGAGCTGTCCCCGCCAGTTTTCTAGTTCGACTTTGAGTTGAGGAACAGCTTTGACTTGTAAACTGGACCAAGAGGATTCCCAGAGCGGCGGTGCACTGTCTTTTACGGTGGAGGGACTGTGGGACTTAGGTAAAATCGACGGGGAGGCGCCCGACGTCAGCGAACCATCGCCTCCCATGGCTAAAACCAAGGCGGGTCTCCATTGCAGACCCAATCGTTGTCCCATTGCTTGCAAATAAGTTTGAGAACTGAAGATCCAGCGCGGGGTTTCGAGTTGTTGCGCCCGAGTGAGGAGTTGTTTTTGGAGTTGATGCCAGGAGTGGGGGGAG
>DALYEU010000030.1:0-13261 GCA_031972375.1 bacterium
TTCGGTTTCGTCCGATAAAACGGTATAGGTCTTTTTCAACGGGATTTCCTCGAGGACCATTGGGATTTGCGCCCTTGATCTTTCCATAGGGAAGACTCTCCGCCCACACTATCAGATTTTGGCAAACTGACTTGGCGATCCCTAAGGTATTTGGCCAGGGCCGCCGCCATGAGGTGGAGGGTTTTATCTTCAGGTTCGACCTTGAGCAGGGTTGCTAAATGCTTTTCGACAAAGTGTGTGTCGTAATGCCCTTGAATAAAATCGGGGACACTCAGGGCCTGCAGGTGAAAATATAAATTCGTTCGAGGTCCGCTGATGCGGTATTCGCGAAGAGCTCGGCGCATACGATCCACCGCTTCTTGGCGATCTGCACCAAAAGAAACCAATTTACTTAAAATGGGATCGTATTCCATCGGAATGGTGTAGCCCTGATAAATACCATTATCCAACCGAATGCCAGGCCCCAGGGGATATTGCTGTTCAATGACCTTTCCAGGGGAGGGGCGGAAATTATGAAAAGGGTCTTCCGCGTAGATGCGGCATTCAATGGCGTGGCCCCGTTGCTGGATATCTTGTTGTTGCCAGGGAAGGGCTTCGCCTTCGGCAACGCGGATCTGGGCTTTGACGAGATCAATGCCTGTGACCATCTCGGTGATGGGATGTTCCACCTGGAGGCGAGTGTTCATCTCTAGAAAGTAATGATTTTGATCCTTATCGACCAAGCATTCTACGGTGCCCGCGTTGTAATAACCCACCGACTTGGCTAGGGTGACGGCCATTTCACAAACTTTTTGCCGGGTAGCCTCGGTGATGAAGGGAGAAGGAGACTCTTCGATAATTTTTTGGTGACGTCTTTGCACCGAACATTCGCGTTCAAACAGGTGGATGACGTTGCCGTGGGTATCTCCCAGGATTTGAACTTCGATATGGTGGGGCCCCACGATGAGTTTTTCCAAATAGACGGCATCGTCTTTGAAGGAGGAGCGGGCTTCATTTTGCGCCATTGTGAAGGCCGCCTTCATGTCTTCGGCCTTTTCCACCGTGCGCATTCCCTTTCCACCTCCTCCGGAGGCGGCCTTGATGAGCACGGGAAAGCCAATTTGTCGGGCGACTTCTAAAGCTTCATCAGCATCCTTTAAGGGGCGCTCGATACCGGGCACGAGGGGGACCCCCGCTTGCACAGCGATTTTACGGGACTCGATTTTGGAACCCATGCGATGGATGACATCGGGAGAAGGGCCGATAAAGATTAGTCCGGCTTTGGCGACAGCTTCGGCGAAATGGGGGTTTTCCGAAAGAAAACCGTAACCGGGATGGATGGCATCGGCGCCGCATTGCTGAGCCACCGAAATAATTTTTTCCCAATTGAGATAGCTCTCCGCCGGAGCGGCGGGCCCGATGGCATAGGCCTCATCGGCGCGTCGCACATGCAGGGCGTTGCGATCGGGCTCGCTGAAGACCGCTACGCTTTGAATGCCCAAGTCGCGGCAGGCTCGCAGTACGCGCACCGCGATTTCTCCACGGTTGGCGATGAGAATTTTTTTAATTTTTTTTCTTTGGATCATGGTGACGTCGCCTCACCCCATGGCACTGGGTTACAGAGGAATATTGCCGTGTTTCTTCGATGGGTTGTGGTCCACCTTGTTTTTGAGCATTTCCAAGGCACTGATGATCTTCTTACGTGTGGTTCTGGGTTCGATGATTTCATCGATATAGCCTAATTCTGCTGCTTTATAGGGGGTTGCGAAGGTATCCCGGTATTCTTGAATCAAGCGGTCTCGCTCTTGTTTTGCGTCAGAGGCTTCTTTGAGTTCTTTGCGAAAGATAATGTTGACGGCGCCATCCGGTCCCATCACTGCGATTTCTGCAAAAGGATAGGCGTAATTGATATCACCACGGATGTGCTTGGAGCTCATTACGTCGTAAGCGCCGCCATAGCCCTTCCGGGTAATGATGGTCACCTTGGGAATGGTGGCTTCGCAGTAGGCGTAGAGTAATTTTGCCCCATGCAAAATAATGCCGCCAAATTCTTGATCGGTGCCTGGTAAAAAGCCTGGCACGTCGACAAAGGTGACGACGGGAATATTGAAGGCATCGCAAAACCTGACGAAACGGGCTCCCTTGATGCTGGCGTCGATGTCGAGACAGCCCGCCAAGATCATGGGTTGGTTGGCGACAATTCCGACGGTGCGGCCATTATAACGACCGAAGCCCACCAACAAATTCTTAGCGAAGTCGGGACCAATCTCGAAAAAATATCCTTCGTCCAAGGTGCTTTTGATGAGGGTCCGCATATCGTAGGGCTTGCTGGGCTCATCGGGAATCAATTGATCGAGGGCCTCGTCTTCCCGATGGGGACTATCTTGGGTGGAAAGTCGGGGAGCATCTTCGGCGTTGTTTGAAGGCAAAAAGCTGAGCAACTCGCGAATTTTGAGCAGGGCTGCTTCGTCATTGGGGGCTCGGAGTAGGGAGACTCCCGATTTGCTATTGTGGGCCAGGGCACCCCCCAGTTCTTCCTTAGTAACTTCTTCGTGGGTCACGGTCTTGATGACTTCGGGGCCGGTGATGAACATATGGGCGGTGTTTTCCACCATGAGGATGAAATCGGTCAGGGCGGGAGAGTACACGGCACCACCGGCGCAAGGTCCCATGATGACGGAGATCTGTGGAACGACTCCGCTGGCCATGACGTTGCGTTGGAAGATTTCGGCGTAACCTGCCAGGCTTTGCACACCTTCTTGGATACGCGCTCCACCCGAATCGTTGAGTCCGATGACGGGGGCCCCGGTTTTCATGGCGAGATCCATGATCTTGCAAACTTTTTTCGCAAAGGCCTCGCCCAAGGAACCACCAAAGCTGGTGAAATCTTGAGAAAAGACAAACACGGTACGGCCTTCGACGGTACCGTAGCCGGTAATGACGCCATCGCCCAAGATTTTTTTATCGCCCATGCCGAAGTCGCTGCAGCGATGAGTGACGAAGCGATCCACCTCAACAAAACTGCCGGGATCTAGGAGCAAATCAATGCGTTCCCGTGCGGTGAGCTTTCCGGCCTTATGTTGGGCGGCAATGCGATCGTCACCGCCTCCGGCTTCGGCTACTTGGTTTTTCTCTTTCAGGATATCGAACATTTTTTGATTGGTAGGCATGGGTTCCTCTCCAGTGGGAGGGCTCCATAATTATTTGTGGACGGCTAGGCAAGAACAAATCCTCACGGCAATGGATATTGGGTCGAGGCCGTCGGACGGGATTTTATTCATGGGATATCAGGTGCAAGTTCAGCTGAAATCTCGTGTGACCTTAGCCTGGATAGCGGCTCGACTGACCGCTTTGGCCACAGCCGCGTGCACGAGGGGATTGAGGGGATCGGGAATGAGTTCATCTTCTGGGGTTTCGGAGACGATGGCTTGGGCTGCCGCTAGAAACATCTCTGGAATAAAACGGGTGGCCTTGGCGTCTACGGCACCTTTGAGGATCCCTGGGAATCCCAAGAGGTTATTGACGCGGCTGCCATCGGTGGCAAAGGCGGCGCCAGCCTTGAGGGCATCGGTGGTGGAGATTTCAGGAAAGGGATTGGAGAGGGCGAAGATGATTTGTCCCTTTTGAATGTCTTCAGGTTTGATAAGCCCGGGCATCCCTGTGGTCGCAATCACCACTTGGCATTGGCGCATGATATCTTTGAGTTCGGCGACCTCTCCGCCCATGTCGCGAAAGCGCTTTCGCGCTTCTTCACCGAGATCGGTGCCCAAGACGGCCTTGCCGGTATGTTTCATGATCAGATTGGCTATGGCCGAACCCGCGGCTCCCAGTCCGATCTGACCAACGGTGACTTGTTTTAAATCAAAGTGGGTGATGCGGCTTGCGTTGATTAGGGCGGCTAGGGCGACGGTTGCTGTGCCGTGCTGGTCGTCGTGAAAAACAGGGATTTTAAGGCGCTTGTCTAAAACCTCTTCGATTTTATAGCAGTCGGGGGTGCGAATGTCCTCAAGTTGGATGGCAGAGAAGGTGTTATGAATGGTCTCGACCGCTTGGACAAATTCTTCCACATCAAGGGTGTTGATGAGGATGGGCAACATATGCAGGCCGGAAAATTGATTGCAGAGGGCCGCCTTGCCTTCCATGACCGGCATGGAGGCAACGGGACCGATATTGCCGAGTCCCAACACACGGCTGCCATTGGTAATGAGACCCACGGTTTTGCCGATGGTGGTATAAATATCAGCTTGGGAAGGGTCGTCCTTGATGACTTTGCAGACACTGGCGACGCCCGGCGTATAGACCTTACGTAAATCTTCGATGGAGGTCAGGTGCACCTTGGGCCGTATTTCGAGTTTTCCGCCCCGGTGGATTTCTAAAACCTCGTCGATGATCGATTCGAGTTCGACATCGCTGAGCTTGCGTACGGCGCTGACCACCGCGCTGAGGTGGTCTTCGTCGTTGACGATGATGGTAATGTCACGAATGTTGTAAATTTCTCCGAAGCTCACCGTAGAAATATTACCGATATCGGCTCCCATCGAAGAGAGTGTGGTGATGAGTTTCGCGAGAACTCCGATATATTTGCGGTTTCGGCAACGTAGGGTTCGAATGAGCTTCTGATGAAACGACATGGCGAAATCATACTGTCTATCCCCTCTCGGGAGAGTCAAGGGGAAAAAGTGAGGCCTTGAAAAAGGATGGAGGATTTGAAATTTTTCAGGGGATTTGAGTTTGACAAAGCTGAATTTCGCGGCCTATGGGCTTGGCCGCCCATTTGCGGAGGAGTGTTCCAATCATGTCTTTTGAAAAAATCGACCATGTGGCCATCGCGGTCCCCGATCTCGAAGCTGCCATCACCCTCTATGAAAATCTTTTAGGTAAGGCTCCCGAGCATATCGAGGAAGTCGAGGACCAAAAGGTTCGTGCGGCCTTCTTTGGTGTGGGAGAAAGTAATCTCGAGCTTTTATTTCCAACATCTCCCGATAGTCCCATTTCGAGTTTTCTCGAGAAAAAGGGGGGGCGTGGGGGGTTGCACCACATTTGTCTCCGGGTCACGGGCCTCAAACAGCATTTAGAAACCTTAAAAAACCAGGGTGTCGCCTTGATCGATTCCGAGCCTCGGATCGGCGCCCACGGTAAAAAAATCGCATTTATCCACCCCAAATCCACCGGGGGAGTTTTAATCGAACTCTGTGAAGAGGAAAGCCATCATGAGTAAAAATATCCACCCCAACCAAGCCCTGTTTGCCGGAGAAAAACCCTTTCCGGTCGTGCCTGCCTGCGAACATTTCGCCGGATCAGAAAAACTGATTTCCAAGGCCTTAGAGCTGCAAAACAGCAAGGGCGGTGTTTTTGACATCACCATGGATTGCGAAGACGGAGCTCCCGCCGGACGTGAGAAAGAACATGCCCAGATGATCGTCGACATGCAGAAGTCGGCCCTCAACAAGCATAAGATGAGCGGCGTTCGCATCCACGACTATCAAAATCCCTTTTGGAAACAAGACGTCGATATCTTGGTGCCCGCCATTGGGGATACCATGGCTTATATCACCATTCCCAAGCCCACGGCGGGTCATCAGGTAAAAGAGATGATCGCCTATATCCAAGACGTAGCTAAAAAAGCGGGCGTGCAGCGGGAGATTCCCATTCACGTTTTGATCGAAACCCACGGTGCTCTGCGTGATGTGGAGGAAATCGCCAGCCAACCTTGGATGCAGGTGTTGGATTTTGGTTTGATGGATTTCGTCTCGGCTCACCACGGGGCTATCCCCGAGTCTTGCATGAAGTCTCCCGGACAGTTCGAGCACGCCCTGATCTTTCGAGCGAAGTCCCAGGTGGTTGCCACGGCCTTGGCCCATGGGATCATCCCTGCCCACAACGTCACCCTGGATTTGAAGGATCAATTCAAAACCTATCAGGATGCTTATCGCGCCCGTAACGAGTTTGGGTTCTTGAGAATGTGGTCGATTTATCCTACCCAAATCGATTCTATCGTGGCTGCCATGCAGCCTGATTACAGTTTGGTGCAAAAAGGCTGTGCTATTCTCATCAAGGCCCAAGAGAGCGATTGGGGCCCCATTCAACACGACGGGGATCTCCATGATCGCGCCACCTATCGTTATTATTGGGAATTGGTGCAGCGCGCTTGGATTTCGGGTCAGAAATTGCCCGAAGTTGTCCAGGCTTGGATGACGTCGTTGTAATGGCGTGATCTTGCGATTCGATATTATCGGCAGTTTCAGCGTAAGGAAAAAACTATGGATACCCAAAAAGCTCTCCAACTTTCCAAGGATCTTCTCGCTCACGTGGGCAAGCACTTGGCCGCTAAGGCCAAGGGCGACAAGGGAATCGACACGGTCAAGTTGGATACTTTTCAGACGGTGGCCTACGAGTATGCTTGGGTGGCGTCGGAGATCTACGCCGCCGAGCGAATTTGTGAATACGCTGAACGAAATTCTGGAGAGCTAGAGCGGGCTTTGGCTGAGTTTTTCACCGCCGAGATGGTTTCCCATTTTTCCGACAAAGTGAGTTTCCATTTTCATGAGTGGGGTGTGGATGAAGTCAAGTTGCGTGATAGCTTGTGGAATACGGCTCTTACCAAAGACGTCGAGAAGGTTTTGGCCACCGATAACGTGGCTCGCATCGCCAAACTTTTGGTACAGGCCGGCAACGGTGGTAGTTATGGTTTGAGTGAACACCATGAGATGTTCCGGCAAACTTTCAAAAAATTTGCCGAGGATCAAGTTATGCCCCTCGCAGAGAAAGTGCACCGTCATGATCTGCTGATTCCTCAAGAGGTAATGCGGGGGCTGAGCGAATTGGGTTGTTTTGGTTTGTCCATTCCCCAGCAGTACGGCGGTTTTCAAGACGACGAACGCCCTGATAACACGGGCATGGTCGTGGTGACCGAAGAACTTTCCCGGGGTTCTCTGGGCATCGCCGGAAGTCTCATCACCCGTCCGGAGATTCTCTCCAAGGCCATTTTAAAAGGCGGAACCGAAGCGCAAAAACAAAAATGGTTACCTCTCTTGGCTACGGCGGAGAAAATGGCGGGCGTGGCTGTGACCGAGCCCGATTACGGTTCCGATGTGGCGGGAATGAAAGTGACGGCCCGTCGCCAAGAATCCAATGGACAGAAGGGTTGGGTCATCAACGGAGTGAAAACTTGGTGTACCTTCGCGGGCTACGCCGACAGCTTGATGGTCTTGTGCCGCACCGATCCCGATATGTCGAAAAAACACCGAGGTTTTTCCATTCTGATTGCCGAAAAGCCTCGATTCGAAGGGCATGAGTTTAGTTACGATCAACCGGAGCACGGTGGTCATATGGAAGGTAAGGCCATCGCCACCATCGGTTACCGTGGTATGCATTCCTACGAGGTGGCTTTCGAAAATTACTGGGTACCCGAGGAAAATCTTGTCGGCGGCGAAGCGGGTTTAGGCAACGGTTTTTATTTGCAGATGGAAGGTTTCGCCGGAGGGCGGTTGCAGACGGCGGCTCGAGCTTTGGGAGTGATGCAAGCAGCTTTTGAGGCGGCTTTGCGTTATTCCGACGAACGCAAGGTGTTCGGCAAGCCCATTTTCGAATACGGAATGACTCAGTGGAAATTAGTGCGCATGGCCGCATTGATTCAAGCCTGTCGACAGGCGACTTACCATGCCTGTGGTTTGATGGACGATCATCAGGGGCAGATGGAAGCCTCCTTGGTGAAGTTTTACGCCTCCAAGGTGAGTGAATGGGTGGCCCGTGAGGCTTTGCAGATCCACGGTGGTTATGGTTATGCCGAAGAATATGCGGTGAGCCGTTATTATGTAGATGCTCGGGTATTTTCGATCTTTGAAGGGGCTGAAGAAGTTTTGGCCTTGCGGGTCATTGCTCCAGCCTTGCTCAAACAATATCTCTAAGGCGCCCCTGGGGCGTCAGTTTTAGATTTGCTGTGTAAAAATCTTTGAATCCAAGGTGAAGGGACTTATGAAAATTGCTTATCCTCAGTTTCAAGAATCCGCTCCATCCCAATCTGTCGATCTACAGCAGGTTAAATTTCCTCAGTATGGTCGAGTGCTCGAAGATTTTAAAACAGGTGAGGTCTTTTGCCATCCCCGAGGTGTGACTCTTTATCCTGCCTTCGCGGTGGAGTTTGCTACGACCTTCATGGAGGCCAATCCCCTCTACACCAATGCCGAGTTCGCTAAGGCCCACGGCTTCCGTGATTTGGTGGTGTCTCCCCTGTTGGTGATGAATATCGCCCTTTCTTTGGGAGTACAAAACGATAGCGAAAAGGCCATCGCCAATTTGGGATATTACAACGTGTGCTTTGTGCAGCCCGTCTATCCGGGGGATACGCTTCGTTCTCTCACCAAGGTTCTCGATGTCAAAGCCAAGGAAGGTAAGCCGGGCATCGTGACCATTCGCACCATCGCCTTGAATCAAAAAAATGAATTGGTGTTGCAGTACGATCGCAAGATCATGGTAGCCGCGGCGGGCAAGGCCAGCGAGCCCACCACCGTTTCTGGACAACCCTTTCCCGAACAAGTCGAGCCCACGGTGGAGATTCCCGCCGCTACGGGCGTCTATCCCAGCAATCTCACCGGAGTCGGAACCTATTTCGAAAATTTTAAGGTGGGTGATGTCTTAGTGCACGCCAACGGGCGTACGATTACCGACGAGCATTTTCCTTGGACCTACCGGGTCATGAACACCCATCCCCTTCATTACGATCGTTTGTATTCCACCGGTCGTAGCGGAGCCATGAGCGGCGAGCCCATTGTTTACGGAGGATTGGTTTTCGCTTGGCTCGCCGGGTTGGCTAGTCGGGATACCACAGAAAATTCTTTGATCGATTTAGGCTATACCGAGGGGTATCACACCCAACCGGCCGTCAGCGGAGATACGATTTATCCCATTTCTCGGGTCTTGGCCAAACAGGAAGGCCCCCAAGGTATTCATGGCGGTATTGTTACTTTTCAATTGATCGGTTTAAAAAATATTCGTCCCAAAGAAGCTCTGGAAAAATTTGGCGCCGATCTGTTCATCAAAGAAAATAACAAGAAAGATTTGGGTAAGGAAAAAATCCCGGAAAAAATCTTCGAGATTGAGCGTCGCTTGCTGATTAAGAAAAAACCCGCTTAGTTTCGAGCTCGAACCCCGATTGACCCTCTTTTAAAAACCGAATAGGCCTGCAACGATGGTAACGAAACGTGATCAACCTTGGGTGATGAGGACTTACTCTGGCCACAGTTCGGCTAAGGCTTCCAACGAGCTTTATCGAACCAACTTGGCCAAAGGACAAACCGGTTTATCGGTGGCTTTCGATCTTCCCACCCAGACTGGCTATGATGCCGACCACATTCTCGCCCGAGGTGAGGTGGGAAAGGTCGGTGTTCCCATTTCTAATCTTCAAGATATGGCGGATCTTTTCGAGGGCATTCCCCTGGAGAAAATGAATACCTCCATGACCATCAATGCGACGGCGGCTTGGTTGTTGGCCCTCTACGTGGCTTTGGCCGAACAACGGGGCGTTGATGTTCGGGTGCTCCAAGGAACTACGCAGAACGACATCTTGAAGGAATACCTCAGTCGTGGGACCTATATTTTTCCTCCGGCGCCTTCTTTGCGTTTGATTACCGACATGATCACCTATACGGTGCAATCCATCCCCAAGTGGAATCCCACCAATATTTGTTC
Organism: bacterium; assembly: GCA_031972375.1. Lineage (GTDB taxonomy): Bacteria > UBA10199 > UBA10199 > DSSB01 > DSSB01 > DALYDW01. Next base: position 9,667 of record DALYEU010000030.1, read on the forward strand.
TTACCATTTGCAGGAAGCCGGGGCCACGCCGGTGCAGGAGTTGGCGTTTTCTTTGTGTAATGCGGCGACTTACTTAGATGCCGTGCGAGCCACCGGTCAGGTGCCCGAGAAAGAATTTTCTCAGGTTTTTGGACGCATTTCTTTTTTCGTCAATGCGGGAGTGAGATTTTTAGAAGAGCTTTGCAAGATGCGAGCTTTTACTCGCATGTGGAAAGATCTCGGTGAGAAGCGTTACGGGGTGAATGACGAAAAGATGTTGAGGTTTCGTTATGGGGTTCAGGTGAATTCCTTGGGATTGACCGAGGCCCAGCCCGAAAATAACGTTTATCGGGTTTTGCTCGAGATGTTGGCGGTGGTTTTGTCGAAGGATGCGCGAGCCCGGGCGGTACAGCTTCCCGCATGGAATGAGGCTTTAGGTTTGCCACGGCCTTGGGATCAGCAGTGGTCCTTGCGTTTGCAGCAAATCATCGCTTACGAGACCGACTTGTTGGAGTACGACGATATCTTCAACGGCTCCCCTGTGATTGAAGCCAAGGTGCAACAGTTGATCGACTCCGCCCAGAAAGAGATCGATAAGATCATGGAGATGGGTGGATCTGTCCATGCCGTCGAGTACATGAAACAACAGTTGGTTCAATCCAATGCCCAAAGGCTTCGGGCCATCGAGTCCAAAGAAATTTCCGTGGTCGGGGTGAATTGTTATCGGGAGACTGCGCCCAGTCCTCTGACTGCCGGACAAGATGAAGGTATTCTCAAAGTCGAAGAAACAGCTGAGCGCGATCAAATCGAAAAACTACAGGCCTTCCGAAGGAGTCGCGATGGGGACAAAGTAAGCCAGGCCCTTCGGCAATTAGAAGAGGCCGCACGTTCTGGACAAAACATCATGCCCCCTTCTATCGCCGCTGCTCATGCGGGTGTAACGACGGGAGAATGGGCCGATACGTTGCGTCGGGTTTTCGGTGAATATCGCGCTCCCACGGGAATTTCCGGGGTGCGCCTCTCCGAAGGTAACGAAGGCATTGAAGCTGTTCGTGAGGCGGTAAGGCGTTTCGAAGCCGATTCGGGGGAAAAATTACGCATTCTCGTGGGTAAACCCGGTCTTGATGGTCATAGCAACGGTGCCGAGCAAATCGCCGTGCGTTGCCGCGATGTCGGCATGGAAGTCATTTATCAAGGGATTCGTCTCACTCCTGAGCAAATCGTCGAGGCCGCTTTGCAAGAAGGGGTGCACATTATCGGATTAAGCATTCTCTCGGGCTCCCATCTTGTGCTGATTCCCGAGACCCTACGTTTGATGAAAGCCAAAGGGCTGAGCGGGGTTCCTCTTGTAGCGGGCGGCATCATTCCCGAATCCGATGCCAAGGCTCTCTTGCAACAAGGAGTGGCAAGCGTCTACACGCCGAAAGATTTTGAACTCAACCGTATTATGAACGAAATCATCCAAGAGGTGCGCAAGGCTCGAGGTCTTGTCCCTTGATCGAGGAGAAAGTCATGTCCAAAGAAATCTATGCCATTGGTGAGATTCCTGAGTTGGGAGTGGTTCCCAAAAAAATGTATGCCCAGTTGATTCGTCCTGAGCGTTTTGGTGAGCCCAAAGACGCCTTTCAGGTGGAAGCGGTCGAGGTTCCTGAAATTGGCCCGCGAGATGTTTTGGTTTATGTGATGGCGGCGGGTATCAATTACAACAATGTGTGGGCTGCCTTGGGAATTCCCATCGACGTGATCGCTGCGCGGCAGAAGGCCGGAGAAAAAGAGGCTTTCCATATCGGTGGGTCCGATGCCAGCGGCATCGTATGGAAGGTTGGCAGCGAGGTAAAGAATTGTAAAGTGGGTGACGAAGTGGTGGTTCATTGTGGAGTCTGGGATCCCAATGATCCTGTGGTCACCTCGGGCGGAGATCCCATGTATGCGCCTAGTGAGCGTATTTGGGGCTACGAAACCAATTGGGGGAGCTTTGCCCAATTTACCAAGGTGCAAGACCATCAGGTTTTGCCCAAGGCCAAGCATTTGACTTGGGAAGAAGCGGCTTGCTTCATGTTGGTCGGTGCCACTGCCTATCGTATGCTCTACCGCTGGGGAGAACATGCGGTGCGTGAAAATGACGTCGTGTTGATTTGGGGCGGTGCTGGAGGTTTGGGCAGTATGGCCATTCAAATTGTGAAAGCTGCTGGTGCCAAGGCCGTTGCCGTCGTCTCCGGAGAAGACAAGTTCGAGTACTGCAAAAAATTGGGCGCCGTCGGTGTCATTAACCGAAATCAATTTAACCATTGGGGGATGTTGCCCCATTGGAAAGATACGGAAGCCTATAACAAGTGGCTTGCCGGTGCCCGGTCCTTTGGTAAAGCCATTTGGGAAGCTCTAGGCGAGAAACGAAGCCCTCGCATCGTTTTCGAACATCCTGGTGAGAGCACCGTGCCCACCAGTGGATTCGTTTGTGATACGGGGGGGATGGTCGTCATTTGTGCGGGAACCACCGGTTATAATGCTACCTTGGATTTACGTTACCATTGGATGCGACAGAAGCGCTTTCAGGGTTCTCATTTTGCCAATGATGTTGAGGCCAAGGGAATTAACGACTTGGTAATTGCAGGCAAGGTGGATCCCTGTCTTTCCAAAACCTGGACCTTCGAGGAGACCGGTCTGGGCCATCAGTTGATGCGGGAAAATAAACATCCCCACGGCAATATGTCGATCTTGGTCAATGCCAAGCGGGAAGGTCTCAAGACCTTAGCCGAGTCCAAGTAAATATTGCGCAAAATCTTCTTTGTGCGCTTTTAGCTCTTTGTTACTTTGAGCCTCCCTCGAATCGTTCGAGGGAGGCTTTTTTAGTTCTGTGGGGAGATTTTCCGTATGAAGAAGATTGTTAGTGTTGTTCTCGTCTTTGTTTTGTTGGCGCTTGGGGCGGCTTTTTTTCAAAGAGAGCGCGCCCTTTCTTCCCTTCGAGCACTTCGCCAGGGCAAGACCTACTCCTCTTACGGTATTAAGCTCATCATTCCTCCTGGGGAGGGGGAGCTGGGCGGTTGGATTCGTCCCTATTTGCAGATTCCCCGAGTTACTTTGGACTTCAGCGCTTTAGGTTTGAAGGAGCCCCTTTCTCTAGAAGGGGCGAAGGCCTCTCAGAGTCTTTGGGGAAAGGGTGGAATTGTCATCGAGATTCCCCGAGTTTTACAGCCCCGTGCAGGTTTCTCCATTGATAGTCCCTTTTTTGAGGTGACAGAAGATACCTTACAGGTTCTTTCGGCGCGCAGTTTTGGCCTCAATGAGGTGGGGGGCCAAGAGAGCCAACTCCTGGTGCAAGGCCCTGAAATACTCATTGATAAAGGCCTTGGGCTCTTTCCTAGCTTGTTGCAATGGGGTGTGGATGGGCTGGAATGGAAAAGTGCCAAGAAAAAATCCGAGTTTTTGAATTTAGGTCCCATGGCCTTGGGGGTGAAGTCTCAGCGGAAGTCAGGGCAAGCCCTGACGGAATTTAATTTCTATGGTTTTGGAGAAGGGGGGCAAGGGAACGATGGAAAGTATTCTATCGAAATCAGTCCCTGGAAATTCGAAAGCTCGGGCAGTTTTCAATCCATTCCCGAAGAAGAGTGGAAGTCAC
>DALYEU010000030.1:13361-24254 GCA_031972375.1 bacterium
ATGTTTCCGACCTTTCTCCCCAGGTTGTCAAAAATTTCAGCGATAAGCTCATCGCCTTATTGGCCCGTTTGAATATTTTATCCCAATCGCAAACCTTTTCTTGGGAAGGCTTGAAAGTGGGGGGAGATCGGGTCGTTGTCTCTCCCCTGCAGATGAATAGTTCTCTTCAAGAAAAAGGTAAGGATAGTCTTGCCCAGGTGAGGATCGATTTAGGCCAGATTCGTATTAATCAGCAGGCAGAAAAAGCTGATCCTGCAATTTCTTTAGATTTGCAGGGGCTAAGTATCGATAACCGCGCCGTCTATAGCAACATGAGCAACCAGCAGGTCGTTTCCACTTGGCTTCGTCATTATGAAAATATGCTGACGAGCATGATGCTAAGGCCTATTGATACCAATAATACTGATATTTTGTGGCAGCGTTTTTCTTCTGCTCTGGCGGTCTACCCCGATCAGCTAGACTACGATTTCAAAATCAAAAATCTGAACTATGTGGGTGAGACCTCCGAAGGAAAACACCAAGAACTTTTTTTGACCTTTTTTGTTCACCCCCAAGAAATGGGATTTACCTTTGGAGATCACTTTGATCTGAAGTTTAAGCAAGATGCTCAATTTGATGTGTCAGGGGGTGAGTTTCAGTTTCGTTGGTCTTGGATTTTCCCTTGGAACGACTACGTCGTGCTCTCTCGAAACCAGCTGCAAGCTCCGGAGCAAAAGCAAGATTGGTTGAAACCCCTCACAGGATTTCAAGGGGGAATGGATTTCCACCTAATGCTTAATTTAGGGGCCAACGCGTTTCTGGCTCAAATCGATTGTAAGCTACGCACTCCTTTGGAAAGGGCAAAGGTAGCGGGAGCCATGCCTCTGGGCTTGGGCACCTCTCCCGATTGGGAGCATTGGATTGGCCGGTTCCGTGATGTGATGCTTCAGGGTTGGTTTGAAGAGGGACTGTTGGAGATTGATTTCAAGGTACAGCGGCTTTCAAAATTGCAGGCGTGGTTAGAAAATATCCAGCAGGGGTCGTCCTTAGGCCTGGCTGCGTTGGCTCCCTATGCTCGGGTGGATTCCAAGGCAGACACTTTGGAACTGAAGGTCCAATTTGAGAAGGGAAAAATTTTAGTGAACGGCGAGCCTAATCCAAGCTTGGAAAAATTATTGGCTCCGTTTTTTCAAGAAATGGGGGCTCCTATGGCCAGTGAGTCCCAGCCTTCACCATGATGCTAAGATCGGTTTCTCCTCAACCAGGGCTCGAATCTTTCGCTCCAATTCGTTACGCACTTCCCGAAAAAAATCTTGGGATTGCCCGATGGGGTCGGGGATCTGCCAATCCAAGCGCTTTACGGCTTGCAGTGTAGGACAAGCATCGCCGCAGCCCATGGTGACCACTAGGTCGAATTTTTTTATGGGAAGATCGGCAATGCTTTTGGAGGATTGCGAGGAGATGTCGATGCCAAGTTCTGCCATCACCTCGATGGCTAAGGGGTCGATCAATCTCGAAGGTCGGCTGCCTGCACTGTAGACCTCCCACGCTGGGCCTAATAAATGACGACCAAAACCTTCGGCCATTTGAGATCGACAAGAATTACCAACACAAACAAATGCGACAGATTTTTTTTCAGATGCCATGGGGGGAGGGTAAAAATATTTTTCACTGGGAATCAAGGTAAGATTTGCTTGGGCAAAATTCTTAAAGGAGCTACTATCGCCCCTCTTGAGGAAAATTTTTCCCCTCTATTTCGATCTAAAAATATCCAGCAAAGGAGTGATTTACATGAGTCAAGCATCCAGTCCTCAGGTCTTGGAAGCCCTGAATAAAATATTTCAGGAGGAAATGGCCGGAGTGATTCGTTATCTTCATTATTCTTTCATGATCATGGGACACAACCGCATTCCCATTCAGGAGTGGTTTCGTTCTCAGGCTCAAGAGAGTATGCAACATGCCGTTTTAATCGGTGAAAAGATCACCAGTTACGGTGGACATCCCACTTTGGTCGCGGCCCATGTGCCAGAAACCCAAAATCACGAGATCGATAAGATTTTACAAGAATGTCTCGATTTCGAAAGTCAAGCACTGGAGCTTTATAAACAATTGGTGGCTCTAGCCGGAAACGATATTGCTTTGGAAGAATTGGCTCGTCAGTTGGTCCGCGAAGAAACCGAGCACATCGATGAGGTGGCAAAAATGCTACGTCGTCCCAAGTAGTTTCGTCCGCTTGTGTATGCGGATTTTAAAATGGGCTGTGGGCGATCATTCCCAAGAAATAATCTTACGGGATCTAAGAGGCAAACTACTCTTGGATCCCGTTTTTTTTTAGGGGGGAAAATACTGGGATCCGTTTTTTAATTTCTTTTTTCGCTCCTCAAATTTTTTCTGAAACCGGGTCAATTTCTGAAATGATTTTGCTCCCTTGGGTGCTGGGGTTCTTTTAAGAAACTTTTTTCGTCGTGTGCCGATAAGCAAGGTCCGTAGGGATGGATAGTTTCTTGGGTTCTTTTTTCGGGTAGGAGATCTATGGCTTTGTTTCGCGGCTTTTTCAAAAAAATTGGGGTCCCTCTCTTTTTTCTAACCTCATATTCTCGTTTTTTTTGGCCCTTGTGTTTGGCCTTTGGAGTGGGCTTGCTAGGTCTGGCATTTTCTTTTCCAGTCCAAGCCGGGGGGCCCTTGAAGACCAATATCAATGGGGTACCTTTTCGATGGCAAGATACGGTCACTTATAATTTCGAGGGGGGAGCCTTGAAGCCTGGTGTCTACGATCGTGAGAGCTCCCGACAAATGATCGTTGCGGCTTTTCAGACTTGGAGTGAGATTCCCGGTATTGATTTATTGCTTCAGGAGGGCCCAGATCTTCCCGATGGGGGTGATACTCGGGCAGAAAATTTCCAAGACTTTTATGGCACCGGAGCGACCGCTTGTTACGATGACGATCCCGAAACACCGTGTTACTCCCCGATTATTTTCGATGAGGACGGCTCTATTCTCGAATCCATGTTCGGTGAGTGTGCGCAATTTTCTGTCTTAGGCTTTGCGGGATTCATGGATATTGCTGGAAACAACCCTGATCCCGCTTTGACTGCTGTTAAAAAAGGGCAGGCCATCTTTAGTGGAGCCTGTATCGCCCCGGCTTTGCAAAAACCCGGATGTCCGCCTTGTGTTCAGGTTTTAGAGAGTGAAGCGGAGGTTAAGGCTTTGTTTCTCCACGAAATAGGCCATTGGTTGGGGATGGATCATGCCCAGGTCAATCCTCAAAGCTCGCTGTCCTGTCGTCAGGGGGAGGTCTGCTCGGATTCGCTTCTACAAGATATCCCCACCATGTTTCCGCTATTGTTTCGAGGTGATGCTCAATTAAGTTTGCATCGCGATGATGTGACTTATTTTCAAAAACTCTATCGTGCGAATTCGGTATCGAGTTGCAGCGTGCAAGGGCGTGTGGTGTCTGTCGACACTGGTGAGGAATTGCGCGGAGTTGAAGTGGTCGCTAGGAATATCAATCCTGATTTAAGTCGGATCGATGCTCTAGGTAGCCTGTCGGGAGTGGAGGCGCCGCGTCTGACTTTAAAAGGTAAGGAGCCCGACAATTGTCTGGAAGATTGTGGAAAATTCGAGATCACCGGACTCATGCCCGGAGAAAGCTATCAAATTTGTGTCCAGAGAATCCTCGAGGATTTTATGGGGAATCGCTCTGTGGGGCCGGTGGATCCACCCTTTCAAGGAGTCGATAATTTTTGCGAGGACGAAATTGTGCATTGTGAGTGTGTGGGAGATCAATGTCTCAGTCTGAACGATTTAAAGATCATGGCTAAAAATAGTGGCTTGGATGATCAGGCCTTATTTGTGCCGGCAGAGACGGAAGAAAAAAAGGTGAGCTCAGGTTGTGCTTTGTCCTCCCGGTTTTCTGCTGAAAAAAATGGATGGAGCATGTTTTCGAATGGACTTCCTTGGTTTTTCGTCATGTTTCTTCTTCCCCATTTTTTTTCTGTGTCATTTCATCGAGAAAAATAATCTGTACATTTTTTCTATTGCTAAAAATAAAAAATTTCCCCACCATGAACACCATTCATCGTGTTTCATTGTGAAGTAGGTGTTTCCGGGTAGGGAAAAATCCATGGGAGAAAAATCGTTCGAGTTGTTCGACTAGGTGCGGACGACTTTCGCGTTCGGTGGTCCATCGGGGCGTTTCCGTTTTTCTTCTCTTCTGAAGGGGATTTTTCCTAACAACTAGGTGTGAGTGTTTGACTCAGGGTGGGGAAGTTATGGCTATTCCGGGTAAGGAAAATCCATTTCAGGATCCTCGTGTCCTTCTTTTGTGGCGCGCATGTTCCGGCGCTTCGAAGGAGTCGTTGCGCCTTCCTCTCCTTTTGCTGCTCATGCTCTGTCATTCCTTGGGAAAAGGGGATCGGCCATGAAGATCTTAAAAATTTCTCCGTGGTTTTTGGTATTTTTTCTTTGTTCCACGTTGGTTTATTCTCGAGCAGAAGCTGCGACTGCCAATCTTGGAATCACCCAACAGGTGACGGAGATCAACGGAGTCTCCGTGACTCCGGGAGAAACCCAGGCTCCCGTTGGAGCGACCGTCGAATTTACCGTTTATCTCAGAAATGCCCCGTATAATGCTGTATTTTCCAACAGTAACAGCACCAACACCGTATTGCGGGAATTATTTTCCGGTCCTTTTACGGTTACCGCCGTCAATCCCAGTCAGGGAAATTGTAATTTTACCAACGGCACCAACTCCTCCGAAATTTTTTGTACCGTCGGCTCCATTGCCTTAGGTGGCAATATGAAAGTTAGTATTCTTGGAACTTTGGATGACGAGGGTCAGGTGGACAAAGTGGGGGTGGTGCAAGATAGCTATGGCAATGTTCCTGGTTCGGCGGGATTCCCCAAGGATGATTTACTCACGATTGATAATGTGGCGACGGCCAGTGTGGTCAGCTCCAGTGGAGCACCTTTGCCTAACGGCAATTTAGTGATGATTAAATCGGCGGATCTCTTAACTCCCGTGGCCGGAGTTGATCCGGTGACTTACACCTTATCGGTGTTAAATACGGGAGCCAATCCGGTAAGCAACATCATCGTGACCGACGTCACTTTTGGCGATGTAACCATGAATTTAGCTTCAGGAACGGGGTGGACTTGTAACATGGTGGGCCCTAATCCTCCGAGTCCGCCAAACTTGACCGGTAATTATCAGGGCTGTACCTACTTGGGACCTTTGGCAGCGGGAGCTTTCGCTCCGCCCATTACCATTACGGGCACTGTCAATTCAGAGGGACCGGTGGCAAACATCGCGACGGTGGATAGTCTTTCGATCAACGATATCGACGAATCGAATAACTCGGCTGTGGTCACTGTTCTAGGGCTTGCTGAACCAGCTCCTCAAGCGGATTTGTCAGTGACGAAAAGCATCGATCAATCCAATGTGAATCCCGGGGACGTGGTGACCTATACGGTCAACGTGAACAATACGGGTAATCAGATTGTTTCTAGTGTGTTGTTGACCGATAAGGTGGTGGGACCTCAAGAGGTCATCGCGGGGTCGCTTCCTAATTTTTGTGCGCTGACGATTCCGGTTTACGATCCCAATGTGCAAATCGTTACTTGTGTCGGCAATAATGTGGAGCCGGGGGTGACGACTTTTACCTACCAAGCTGAAGTCACGGGATTGGGTCAGGGAGACAATATCGCTTGTATTGGTTCTTCCAGTATCGAAGATGTGCGTAGCTCGAATAACTGCGCCGTTTCGAGTTTTATTTCACTTAATCCCAGTTTGCAGAGGGCCGACCTTCAAGTTCGCAAAAGCGCAGATTCTTTGAATCCTCAAGTGGGAGATATTGTTAAGACCACTCTTCAAGTGAAGAATGCTGGTCCCTATGAGGCCGTCAGTGGAAAGTTGACGGATACGGTGTTCGGTAAGATTCGAATTACCGAAGTGGATACTTCGGATGCTCCCGATTGGGATTGCACGGTCAATCAAGGACAATGGTTAAATCAAGAAGCGGCGCCTACCCCGCTACAAATTCGTTGCGATGCCGTTGACGATCTACCGGTGACGGACAACCAAAATATCGTTGTGACGGGGGTGGTGACGGGGGTCGGTCCCATCACGGACTCGGTGACGGTCTCTGCGAGTGGAAGCGGAGATCCCAATCTCTCGGATAATACGGCCGCGGTAACGGTAGTGGCTACCGAGGATGGGCCTGTGGTTTCAGCGGATCTTTCCATTGAAAAGAGCGCTGACGTGGATTTTGTGCAGCCGGGTGGCATCGTGAATTACACCGTGACTATTACCAATAATGGGACGGTGACCGTTGAAGATGTGATTCTCCAAGATATTTTGATGGGCGATTTTGTTTTTGTGGCACCTCCGGTGGGGTGTAACAGTTTGTCGAATATCGGTGATGCCTACTATTGTGGGATCAATGGCATCGTTGCAGGTGGTGTGGCCGTTGTTACTTATTCAGTGAGGGCGGATGCCGAGGGAGTTTTATCCAATATAGCCACAGTGCTTGCCCCTATCACCGATCCTGTTTCCGATAATAATACGGCGGCTGTCAATGTGGCGGTGAATCGAGAAATCGCGGATCTGCAAATCGTGAAGAGCGTGGATAAACCTCAGGCTGCCGTGGGCGAACAAGTTACCTTTACCGTGCGGGTGAGCAATACCAGCCCCGGGGTGGATGCCAAGGGCGTGAATATTTCAGATATCATGAGCGGCCCCATCCAATTTGATTCGGCAACTCTTTTAACCGGTGGCACTTGTATTCCCGCAGCAGGTCCGACCCCTACGCCCTTGATCATCGATTGTAATCCGGGAAATACCCACACGATTGCTGCGGGAAGTTCCGCTCTGTTGGAAGTCAAAGGCACGGTGTTGGCGGGTGGACAAAGTGATAATTTGGCTTCAGTTTCTTCCACAGAAACCGCTGATCCCAATATGTCGAATAATACAGCGGTTGCGAGTGTCATCACCAATCTTCCCGTGGTGGATCTTTCCATCACTAAAAGTGCTACGCCGACAGTCGCTGCTGTGGGTGAAACGGTGACCTTCAACTTTGTGGTGACCAATCCAGGACCCAATGCGGTGAAAAACGTGGTGGTGACCGACCATGTTTCGGGTCCGATAACAAATATCGGTAATTTCATCGTTCCAGGAGGCGGAGCGTGTAACGCCTCTCCTGCACCTCTGAATGCTAATGTGACTGTGGTAACTTGTAGTGCTCCGCTGTTACCGGTGGGAAGTTTTTCGGTGACCTATACGGGTGAGGTGACGGGTTTGGGGCAGATTGATAATCTGGCGAGCATTAGCGCTCTGGATGCGGTGGATCGCAATCCCTCGAATAACTCGGCGGTGGCCTCTGTCAATGGGACGGCGCAACTCGCCGATTTAAGCGTGGTCAAGTCCGTGGACAATCCCAATGCGAGTATTGGAGATATGGTGGAATTCACCATTACCGTCACGAATGACGGACCCAATACGGCCAATGCAGTTCGTCTCACCGATGTCATTACCGGACCATTGACCCAAGTGCTGGCTCCTGGCGGTTGTAGCGTCGATGATAGCAATCCTCCTGTGGTGGTGGTGAAATGCGATTTGGGAGCTTTTGCTGCCGGGGAAACCGAAACAATCGTGATCAGTGGCGAAGTGGATGATCTGGGACAGATCGATAATATTGCCTCGGTGGCCGATTTGGGAACCGAGCCGCCGACCCAGGATCCCGATCTTTCCAACAACTCGGCAGTGGCTTCTGTGGTGGGCAATGAACAAGAAGCAGACCTCTCCGTCATCAAAGAAGCCAATCCCCCTCAAGCTAATGTTGGTGAATCGGTGGTGTTTACTTCCACGGTAGAGAACCTGGGACCCGCGACTCTGCCCCCTGGGCAAACACAATTTACCGAGGTGGTTTCAGGTCCTTTTTCGGTGAGCAATGTTATTCCTCCTGCAGGTGCGACTTGCGATCCGGCGGTTGTGGTGGGGAACGTCACGACGGTGACTTGTACCAATACGGGAAATTTTAACAGCGGTGCCAGTGCTGTCATTCAAGTCGAAGGACAGGTTACCGGTGTGGGCGCGATTAGCAACACGGTTTCCGTCGGAAGCGAAGTTACTTTAGATCCCGATCTTACCAACAATACGGCGACCGCCGACGTCAATGGCACGGGTCAGGAAGCTGATTTATCTTTGATCAAGGAGGTGGATATCTCCCAAGGAAGTAGTGTGGGAGATACGGTAGTTTTCACCATCACTGTGCGCAATTCAGGCGCTGCCGCTACGAACGTGGTGGTGACCGATCAACTCATTGCGCCGAACGGTGTTTTCACTGTCACTTCCTTGGTTCCCACCCAAGGTACTTGTAATCCTTCCGCTCCACCCGAAGTGGCATCACCCGCGGTGTTTTCGTGCACCATAGGTCCCATGGACGGCGGAGATACGGAGATCATCACTTTGGTTGGAAGAATCGACGGTGTGGGGCAGATTGAGAACACGGCGGTGGTAACTGATACGGAGGATCCACAAACGGGAAACTCTCCGAGTACCGACCCGAATGTGTCCAACAATCTTTCGGTAGCCTCCGCGGTGGCTGTGCCCACTCAAGTCGATCTCTCCATCACGAAAGAAGTGGATTTGCCACAAGCCAATCCTAATGAAACGGTGACTTTCACCGTTGTGGTCACCAATCATGGATCCGCTCAGGCCAAGGGAGTGAGTGTTACCGATCTTCTCACCGGTCCCTTTCAGGTCGAATCCATGACGGTGAGTGGTGGAGGAAGTTGTTCGCCGAATTCGGGAAGTTCTCCTCCCAGTTTCACAAGTGTCTGTTCACCCAATGGCGGAAATTTATCTGCTGGTAGTTCCATGACCATTACGATGGTTGGGCATGTGACGGGTAATGGGCAGATCGACAATACGGCGTCGGTAGCTTCGAGTGGGACACAGGATCCCAACGCCTCCAATAACACGGCCGTAGCGAGTACCTTGGGGGTTCCGCAAGCCGTTGACTTGAGTATTACGAAGACCGTCGATCATCCTCAGGCCCTCAGCGGAGAAACGGTCACTTTCACCGTTACGGTAAAGAACCAGGACCCCGTGAATTTTTCGGCACAGGGGGTGCGGGTGACCGACCTCATGACGGGTCCCATTGAGGTGCAGACGGTGGAGGTTCAAGGAGAGTCGGGAGCGCAGTGTCAGACGACACCTGCTTTGCCCGCTGTGGCACAGCCATTTCTGACCCTAGTGTGTACTCCTCAAGAAGGGAAATTGGAATCTGGAGATGTCTTGACCTTTACGGTGGTCGGTACCCTGACCGACGAAGGCCAAGTGGATAATGTGGCTTCGGTGGATACCACTGTGACGGTGGATCCCGATCAATCTAACAATACGGCGGTTGCCTCAGTGGTGGGGACTTTGCGAGCCGATTTGCGTATCGTCAAGACAGTACTCACTCCTCCGCCCGTGAGTGTCGGGGATGCGGTGACCTATCAAATTCAGGTTTTTAACGAAGGACCCCATACGGCGACGGAGGTGGCGGTCAGCGATATGAACCTGGGCCCATTCACGGCATTCGCAAATATTAGTGCGCCGGCGATGTGTGTTCTGTTTGACGATAACAACATGAGCTGCGCCTTGCCTGATATTCCAGCCCAAGGGAGTGTGGCTTTCACTTATGAGGTGACTCCTAACCAACCGGGCTTTTGGTTTAATTTGGCGACGGTATCGACGGACATCTTCGATCCTAATTTGGCCAATAATACGATTTCCGCCAATTTGCCGGTGGAGGTGACGGAATTGGCCGATCTAGAAATCGACAAAAGTGCGGACCGGGCAGAGGTCAAGGCCGGAGAAACGGTCACTTATACTTTGTTGGTTAGCAATCATGGTCCTCAAGCTGCCACCGATGTTGTGGTCAGCGATTTCACTTCGGGTCCCTTTGCTGAAATCATCAACATCGCCATCGATGGAGGTGGTGGTTCGTGTCAAGGGGCGGATCAAGGATTGGTGACCTGTTCGGTGCCCGCGTTAGCTGTAGGGGCATCGGTGCGGGTGACTTATCAAGTGGTCACTGGGTTGCCTGGGGTATTGAGTGATCTTGCCACCGTGGGTGGGGGCGTTTTGGATCCTGTTCCCGAAAATAATGCCGATGCCTTTCAGGTGAAGGTCTTGCCGCAACAGGCCGATTTAGAGATCTTCAAAAACATAGATGCCAATCCTGTGAAGCAGTATCAGCCCGTTCAATATACCTTAGTGGTGAAAAACTACGGACCTGATCCTGCTGAAGAGGTGTGGGTGGTGGATCAACTCTCGGGTAAGATCGAATCGGTGACGGCACAGTCTGACAACGCTGGATCTTGTGAAGTTGAAGCGGTCTCTGAAACCAACACCCTGATTAAGTGTGGTTTGGGTGATGTGGAGGTCGATGAGCAAGTGACGGTTACGGTCAATCTTACTCCCGTGGGTGAGGTCGATAGTGTGTTGAGTAATCTCGCCAGCGTGTCCAGTCAGACTGAAGATCCACGCTTGGCGAACAATACAACGACGGCCGATGCCTTAACCTTGGAAGGGCAAGAGCCATTGCCTCCGGGGACGGTCTTGGAAGGATCTGGGGCAGGTTCATGTCAATTGCAAGCCAGGACGGGTTCAGTCACAAATGGCTTGTCTATGCTGTGGTTCCTGAGTCTTCCGATCTTGTTTGTTCTGAAAGTGTCCAAGCTCTCGCGGTGTCGGGCGAAACGCCGCGGGACTTTCCGGGTAAGATAAAAAGAAAAAGGCGGGGGAGGGCCAATCTTGGCCCTCCCTTTTTCTTCAGAGCGTCATGGAAGATTTTGTAGGGAAGATTCGAGGATGTGTGGGATGGGGGAGGGGAAGGTGCATTCCAGTGTATCCCTACCTTGAGCGCC
>DALYEU010000031.1:0-24125 GCA_031972375.1 bacterium
TAGCCTTTCAATCCGACGCTTCGGAAACTCATGGCTGCCACAGCCCCAACTCGCCGCTGTCGGACTCGGCACCCCTTTACCCTCGCACCTCAACATTGAAGCCGCAAAATCAACGTTGCCGAATCGACTTTACAGCCAAGGAACAGGAACATCCGCCGCTAATCCTAGGGGCTTCAGCGAGCTTCCTACGGCGGGCTACCCTCAGCAGGCCATGGCACCCGCCTGGCGGACAAAAAATTTGATAGAAGAACTTTTAGCAGGAACAGCTACGTTGGGAGAGGTCCGGGCAGCGATCAGACGAGTTTTGTTCATCATTCATGGGGGACCTGTTGTACTAAAACAGCCTATGGTTCCCTTGGGCACTGCCGCTGAAACCCCCGAAATGGCCATCGTCACTGGATTGCTGATGGGAAAAAGCCTTGACCCCGCCACCCTGGAAGCTCATTTTTCTAGCCAAAACTATCCAGTTAAGGCCTATCCCTACCTCCATCAAAGCGGCCTGGGAATAAAACTAGAGGTCTACGATGTTATTAACAGGCAAGAGCACAAAATTAACTACGTCGATCCTCATGAACCCACGACTGAAAGAACAATCCGCCTGCCCCAGTTGATCGATACGCTGGATATTCAATGGCATTACGGTGTCCACGAAGGTCGCCATGGATGGTTGGCCACCTGGGGCTCCAACAAACCAAGGCCCAATCATGAAGCGCTCCCATGGGTCCCACCCTTTCTAGAGGCCTTGCAGAGTTGGTTACAAACAGGAGATTTCATCGCTTGGCGTCGGACCATAGCAGATCAATGGACCCCTCTCACCCCCAATGAGGCAAAACTGGCAGCAATGCGCCAAGCCGCTGAGGCAGAAGCGATTGAGTTGCAGGCTATCCCTGAAACAAGACCTGCCGTGGAAGTGTCCTTAACGGAGATTCTCCGCTTACAGAAGGCCCTGGAATCGGCCGTAAAAGCCAAAACACCGAATACCGAGGAGATACGGGACAACATATTTCTCTCCATGGAGAACGCCCTGGGGCACTTAAAAGGGTCACTGCAGGCAAAACGGGGCAACACGTCGGATATGAACGCCTTCATTAACACTTTCGAAGCCCCGACCTCACAACCACGGATCCTCCCCGAAACACACCGTTTGGAGTTGATAACAAGAGCTCAAGAAGAACTCGCTTATCTAAAAGAGCTGGACAGAACCCTAGATAGGAATAATTTTACTCGGGAGAGAGGCGAATCTGTGGACCAACTCTGGCATCTTCTCAGGGAACTCCGCCGCGACCTAACCCCGGGTGACCTCTAAAATTAAAACAGGGCTTGCCTTGAAAGTTTGGCCTGGGGATACGATCCACAAGATCGACATCAGCGAAAGTTTTTAAAAAGAGAATGCCTCGTCCACGAGGCACTTAAAGATTTCGTTAGGCAATTTCGACTCTGCCGTGGGCAGGGCGCTTGCCGGGGGTAGCAGCGATTTGTTCCATGAAGTCGGTGTGCTGAAGCGAACTCTGCCTGCCCCATCTGCAAAATAATTTTGGTCATAGGATAAGACAACCGGGACCAACTTTAGAGACTCGAAGAGAGATTCTCGCAAACCCATCGAGACATAAGAGAAGTGTCTGGGATTCTAATAAAACCCCAAGCCGAAAAGTTGTCGTGGTGAAACGCTTAGGGAATTTCTTGCAGGGTGATTTCCAAACCGAACACCCCTTCCCCAACGCTGGCCACCGTATTGACGGGGGGATTGACCAAAGCCGCAGCCACCACCAATTTCATTTCTCCCGAATCATTCAAGGGCGACCCCGTCAAGGTGATGGTACCACCAAACACCTTGGGCGCCTCGGCAGAGGTAATGGTGATACTTCCGGTGGTCAGGGTGAGACCCGAAAACACTCCAACCCCAGGTGCCGAGAGTACGGCATTTTCAAAAACCAAGTCCCCCGAGGAGAAATCCACCGGCCCCACCTCTTCGTCTAACAGAATATTCAAGGAAGAAAGGGGGGGAGGAGGATCGGTCTCGGGCAAAGGAAAGACAATGGTCGGCCAACCTTCGGGGGTCAACGTCGCCTCGCCCTCCGATCCTGAGAGAGCAAACTCGCCTTGCACATCGGTGGCCACATTTAGCTCGGTCTCCACCGACTCACCCAAATCTTGGTGGCTAAGAATGGCCTTAACTCCGGTTACCTGAAAACTTCGGAAGACCCCGGATTCACCAGGACTGCAACCCTCCACAGCTTGGGGAGCCGTACCGCGAATCTCAACCTGCATAATCCCCATCTTGGGGCCATTCAAAAATACATCGAGGTAGGTGACGTGATAGTCCTCACCCGTGGTGACCTCTTTGGGGTTATAACTCACCCGCACCTGCATGGCGCCACCCGGGGGCAAAATGACCTCATCCACCTGATTACCGACGGCAGCTTTCACCTTATTGCCTACCGTCACATCCAGAATCTTGAAATACCTCTTCTCGTTGGTTCCAAGCTCAAAAAGCACACCCTGCACCCGTTGGGGCTGCTCGTTGTCATTGTTGCGAATCTGCAAGACCTTCTCCCGAGCCTGACAGGCAACGGTCTCAATGTTGGCGATGGCCACAATGCCACTCATAGGAGTTTCGGATCCACTACAAGACACCAGGGCACAGGAAACGGCCAAGCACAGGATAATTAACTGGAAGATAGATCGATTTTTTTTCACAACACCACCCCTCAAAGGCAATGACAAAATCTCAAGCTCGAACAGGCGCCTTAAAAAACTTCTACAGGCCCTGTTCTAGTTATCGGAAAAAAAACCAGAGAGTTGTGGGTAGCTTTCCAAGGAATAATGACCACTTGCGTCAAGTCATGAAACATTTTCCACTTTCACCTTGAGGGGTCTTAGAAAACAACCGGGGGTTTTGAGTTTATCTCGATGGGACACTATGAAAGGATGGTCCGGTCCCTGTCGGAGTAAAATGCAAAAGCTAGTCCCCGATTTTATAGCTCCCATTGAGCTCCCCTGGACGATCTGCACTGAGGAGAAAGAGTCTATGAACCCCGTGGCAAAGGACTTGAGATTACAAGCCCCCTCTCCTGCGATGGAGACAACCCATCAAACACTTTCCCTACCCGCCATCACTCGATGGTTCAAAGGATTGTTTTTGAATTTGGGCTACTGCCTAGCGCTCCTTCTCTTGCTCGTGGTTCCGGCACAGGCCTTCCAACCCCATGGAGACGGTCGACTCAGGCTCTACAACTATCATCTCGATGAATTTTTAGAGGTTACCTTTCGCCATCAAGGCCAAGTGGATCCCCAGGCCATAGCCTCTATCCACCATCTGCTTCGTTCCCGAGACAATGCGGAACAAAATGCAATCGATCTGCGACTCCTCGACTTGCTCGATCATCTCCAAGACCATTTTCAAATCGATACGGTGGAGATCATTTCAGGTTACCGTCGAAAGGAATTCAACCAACGCCTACTCGAAGCAGGACGGCAGGTGAGCCCGCGCAGCCTTCATACCCAAGGTCACGCCGTCGATTTTCATATCGACGAAATCCGCGAGGAAACCTTACGCGACTACCTGATCTCACTCCAACACGGTGGTGTGGGATATTACGGCCCTTTGGATTTTATCCATATCGACGTGGGGCCCGTACGCACCTGGGGAGAGTCCGAAGACTTCGCACGAAAGCTGATTGGCATCTTGGTGGCCGACGCCCCGGTTCGATTGACCAGCAACCAAAACGATTACGCGCCCCAAGAAAGCCTTCATTTTACCTGGGAGTACCAATCGGGCTTTGGCCCCGAACAAGTGAAGGATATTCGACTAGAACATTTTTGGCGGGGAAAATGGCTCCCCTGCTCTACCCAAGCTCCGGATAATCTTTCCTCAACCCTGCCCATCTCCGATTTACGTTGTTCAGCTCAGGAAGCCCAGCCCTTCGGAAAATACCGATGGACCTTTCGCATCCACAATCAAAACGCGGTGTATTCTTCCAACGAGTTTTATCTCAAAAAACAATGAGACAAAATTAAGCTAGCGCTTCTGAAGCCCTCCCTCACTTAACAACCTAAGTAACGGGAGATGACGATGCGCTGCACTTCACTGGACCCCTCACCGATTTCGAGGAGTTTTTGATCGCGGAAAAACTTGGCCACGGGATATTCCTCCATCAAGCCGTACCCGCCGTAAACCTGTACCGCATGGTTTACAACGCGGTTCATCACTTCGGAGGCAAAGAGCTTGGCCATGGCCGCGTTTTGGGCAAAGGGTCGACCTTGATCCTTCAGCCAACAAGCCTTGTAAAGCAGAGTGCGGGCGGCTTCGATCTCGGTGGCCATATCGGCTAACTTGAAAGCGATGGCCTGATGCTGACTGATGGGCTTACCAAAGGTTTGGCGCACCTTGGCGTATTCTAAGGCCGCCTCGAAGGCTCCCTGAGCTCCCCCCACCCCCATTGCCGCAATACCCAAACGTCCAGCATCGAGGGTGGAAAGCATCATGGAAAAACCTTGTCCCCGTTGGCCCAAAAGATTGGCTTCGGGCACTTTGACATCTTCAAAAAATAGCTCTGCCGTATTGGAAGAACGCCACACCAACTTGTGGTGCATCTCCCGAGCCGTAAAGCCCGGAGTGCCGGAGGGCACGATGATACAGCTGATTTCTTTTTTTCCACCCGGGCCCTCTCCCGTAATGGCCTGGACCGTAACTCCGGCTGTTAAACGACTGGCCGCGTTGGTGATGAAGATCTTGCTGCCATTGATGATCCAATGGCCATCCTTCAACACCGCACGAGTTTTAGAATTACCCGCATCGCTACCGGCTTCCGGCTCGGTCAAACCGAAACCCCAAAGTTTTTCCCCACTGCACAGTGCGGGTAGGTATTCGCGTTTTTGCGCCTCACTCCCCCAGCGGAAAATCGGCATGATACCCAAGGCGTTTTCTGCGGCTACCGTGGCAGCTTGACAAGCGTCCACTCGAGCCAATTCTTCTACCGCCAGGCAATAACTCAAATAGTCTGAACCCTGGCCACCGTACTCTGGATCCACCGTCATCCCAAACAAACCCAACTGCCCCATCTTCAATGTGAGGTCTTCGCTAAATTCTTCCTTCTCATCGAGTCGTTGGCGTACGGGCTTAATTTCCCCCTCGGCGAAATCGCGAATGGTTTTTTTCAACATCTCTTGTTCAGGGGTCAAATCGTAGGAAATCACAATGGCTCCTTAGGTAAAAAATAACTTGAGACAAACGCTCACAAAACCGAGGGACGGACACGACCAAGACTAGGCAATCAGCAAATGGTCCAACCCTTTATTCTTGAGATATTCGGGATACAGTCGGTAGGCCGGCTTGATGGCCGGAAGCAATTTTAAAATCTTCGGGATGGGACCTTTAGCCACCATTTCTCTCCGGGTTAAGGCCGCAATCAGATTCACCTTGCCAAACCAAAAACGATGGGCCACATCCGCTTTCATATTCATTTCCACATCGGGCTTGAACTGATCGTCATTAAACGTAATGGCAATGGGGTTTTGGCTCAGATCTAAAGAAATCGCCAAATCGGGATCGGTATAGTTGAAGCGAATTTTCAATCCTCCCTCCTTCAACTTGGGAGCGATCTCGGGATTCGTGGTCAGCTCTTGGAAAAAATCGCCCAATACCTGTTGCAATTGTGCCGATGATTGAAAAAACGCCATTAGTAGGCCTCCTTAATTTTTTGCAAAACACTGTCGTAATCTACTTCACGAGGATTAAAAAAACTGCTGCCGTCCTCTACCGCCAAGCGAGCGATTTCTTCCAATTGATTCTCTTGTACGCCCGCATCTCGAAGTCGTTGGGGTAAGCCGCAAGCCTCGGCCAGCTCTTGTTGCAAACGACGCACCCCCGCAATCGCCTGCCGCGCTCCCGATTCGGGTTCTAGTCCCTGGGATTTCATATCCAAAGCCTGGGCCAAATGGGAATAACGCTCAGCGACCGCCTCTAGATTGTATTCCATCCCAAAAGGCAAAAAGATGTGGTTTGCCAAACCATGGGGAACTCCCGCCACACCGCCAGCCGCATGGGCCATCGAATGCACCACTCCAACCATGGCGTGATCGAAGGCAATCCCCGCCATATTGGCGGCAATCATCATCTGCGAACGTGTTTCCAGATCTTCCCCTTGAAGTACCGCGGGCAGTAAATGTTTCCGAATCAAGCGGATGGCATACAGCGCCAAAGCATCGCTCATGGGGTTGGATTGTAAACTCGTATACGCCTCCACCGCATGGGTAAGGGCATCCATCCCTGTCATGGCGGTCACCTTAGGTGGCAAAGTCAGGGTGATTTCTGGATCCAAGAGGGCCAAACTGGGGCGCAAATACTGATCGTTAAAAGCTAACTTAGTATGTGTTTTTGCATCGAGAATCACGGCAGATCCCGTTACTTCGCTACCCGTACCCGCCGTAGTGGGAATGGCAACCAAAGGACGCAAGGGGCTCGTCAAGGTTTGGCTTCCAGAAAAATCTTCGACTAAATTTCCACCCAAACTGAAGACAATATTAGCGGCCTTGGCCGTATCCAGGGCGGACCCCCCTCCGAGGGCAATCAAGGCCTCGGCCCCCGAACTTTTCGCTAAACGAGCACAGGACTCCACCACGCTGAGTTCGCTGTTGGGGGGAACCTCATGAAAAATCCCCACCACTTGAGCTCCTGCGGCCTCGACGCCCGAGATAATCTCTTGAGCCAAACCCGAGCTATAAAAAAAAGGATCACAAATGAGAAAAAAACGCTCGACCCCCATTTGGGAGATTTCATTGGAAAAATCCCTCGCAATACCGGGCTGAAACAAAACTTTAGTATTAAGATAAAATTGATAAAAATCCGTCATGGGGCACCGACCGTATTCTCTCGTTTTCCCCACGTCAATCCTAGATTCACTCTTCTCAGTAATCTGATAGAAAAAAATTGAACCGACGAGACTTGGATCAAAAAAGAAAAATCATGGGGAAATTAGAGGGAAACGAGCTGCCCCTGATATAGGACGGGACCCGTAGGCGTCCCCGTGGATGACCCCCCCTCGGGTTCCATGCTCACAGCAAGTCCCATTCCAGAATTGAGCGCGATCAAGACCGCCTCCGGGACTTCCCATTGTTTTTCGCCTACCATGGGCATCAAACCTAAAGAAACCGGCGCACGCCCCGCTCCTGGCAGCATCCAAAGCTCCATGGATTTCCCGGAAGGAGCCGACATTTTTTGCAAGGTCCTCGCCTTAAGCATTTTTTTTCCGGGATGGACACTTAACACCCACAGCGGAGCACCTTCGGGTTGCCCGACCCACGCCACCATCGGCGAAGAAGGTAGCGGAGGTTTTTCCCAAAGACCACGGGCTACATAAAGTGCCAAAACTAAAGACAACACAGTGGTCATCATTCCCAAGGGACGCCAAAATCTTAAACTCTGGAAGAAGTTTCTAAATAGGGATTCTTGCGCTCCCTCTTCGTCCAACTTGGCCTCGATGCTATTCCATAATCTCCGGGGAGGAGTCAGGGGAGCCAAAGCGAAGACTAAAGGGGCCAACCGGCTCTCCCAAAATTCACAAGCACGATGCCATTCTGGATCTTGAGCGCCATGGTGCTCGGCTCGACGCAACTCCTCGCCTTCCAATACGCCCAAGACGTATTCCCCAGCCTCGATGGATTTTTCTTCCAGCAAGGAACTCATGATTCAAGACATCCTTTCAATCGCTCCAAACCACGCCGCACCCAACTCTTCACCGTACCCAAGGGACTTTGAAAACGCTCGGCCAATTCTCGGTGAGTCAACCCACTCCAAAAGGCCGTCACCACAGCACGCCGCTCGTCTTGGGAAAGCAAATCTAAACAACGCTGCAAGGCTCCGGCCTCTCGTTTTTCTTCTAAGTAAGCCAGGGGATCCGTTCCGACATCGGAAAAAAAATTTTCGGACACCGCGGCCGTGACAATTGGTTCCCGTGGCATACGCCGCAGAATGTCCAAACAGCGATTTCGCACTATGGTGGCAATCCACGCCATGGCCGTGCCCCGTTCCCCATCGAAATCGGCCGCTTGTTTCCAAATCTTGAGAAAGCATTCTTGTAATACCTCTTCGGCAAGATCCGTTCTTTTGAGAATACGCAGAGCTTGGGCAAAGAGATGCGGAGCGGTACGCTCGTAAAGACGAGAAAAAGCCACACGATCGCCCCGAGCAATATCCGCGAGCCAATTGGAGAGTAGATCTTCCATTAAAGTGACAGCAATATACCCTTCTGACGGAAGTTTTCCAACAAAGCAAAACCTTCATTTAAAAATTCTTCGCTGGGTTGAATTTCTAAAGTCTTAGAAAGCTGTTCCAGGGCCTCACGCCCATCCACCACCCCAGAACCCAGGATCTCCAATAAACTCGCCACCAAAGAGCTGACCTCCATGAAACGAACTTCCAAAGTTTGAGGATCACGCCACAGCGATAAAAAATAATCTCCTCGGGGCAAGGTCTCGGGATCACAATTTTCTTCACTGATGTAGTGAACAGGCCAAGTGTAATGTCGCAAGACATGGGCCGGATTGATTTGTAGAATACCGGAGACACAGACGCTTTGCGGTTCGGGAGCAAAGCGAACTTGAACTTCTAAATATTCATATTCCATCAATTCGGCGAGAAAGGGATAACGGGACTCAAGATTATAACTGTTATCCCGTAAAAATTGGGAAACCTCAGCGGGCAATTGACGCAAAATAGCCGAACGGGGTGGCGCTTTCCGCAAAAATTCCCAAAAAATCTGTCGCCATTCGGCCTCGCTCAAAATGGCGTGAGCCACGGGACAAATAGAGGTCAAAACATCGGCCATCCCTTGATAGACCAATTCTCGATAGGTTTGAAAACGCCCTTCTGGTTGATAGTTGGGATCAAAACAAACTTTTGCCCAAAACTTTTCTACTTCTTGTAGCTGACTCATCGTAGGGCACCTCCCCTAGCGAGAAGTCTTTCGGAACTTCGAGCCTCCTGCAAAATATCCCGAGCCTGATTGACTTCCCTCAACAATAGCTCCAAGGCAGGAAGATGATGATCCCGTTCTAAAATCAGTGAGGGAACCTCCACTCGCTCCGCGACAAAACGCAATAAATCCCATACCGGATCCACGACATCAGCACCGTGAGTATCCAAAAGAAAATCCTCCCATAGACGATGCCCGGCGACATGAATCTGTTGTACCCGCTCTAAGGGAATATTTTTAAGATACTCGTAGGGATCGAAACCATGATTCACCGAATTAACGTAGATGTTATTGACATCTAGCAGGAGTGCACAATCAGCGGCTTCCAAAACAGTTTTCAGAAACTCCCATTCCTTCATTTCTGGCTTACCCGGATGGGCATAGTAAGAAATGTTTTCGATAGCGAAAGGCATCTCAAAAAAATCCTGAATTTGACGGATACGAGGCACCACATGGTCCACGGCCTCGGCGCTGAAAGGCAAGGGCAACAAATCGTGAAACTGAGCCCCCAATACGCTAGAGTAACAAAGATGGTCGCTGACCCATTGTGCACCGTGCCTCTTAATAAATTGCTTTGCCGCCTTGAAATAATCCCAATCCAAAGGATTCAAACTCCCGACGGAGAAACTAATGGAGTGAAACAACACGGGATAGTGATCGGAAAGTTTTTTAAATTCACGAAATAATTTTCCACCGGTATTGAGATAATTTTCGGGAGCGATTTCTAAACAGTCTAAGTTTTTGGGAAGCTGTCGGACTAAATCTTCGGAAATTTCCCGTCTCAACCCCATTCCCACACCGAAATTTCCCTTCACAATAGAAACCATGGCAGCACCTCGCTGAAACAGAACTCAATAGGCGAAAAGAAGGGTCGAAGGTTTCCCTCCGACCCTACGCTACAAAGACCTGCGCGCCTGCAATCAACCGCAAGAGCCAGCGCCACACTTGTGGTCACCGGCGGCCTTGTTCGCACCCGTAGTGCCTGGGGCCGCGGAGCATTTTTTATCAGCAGAACATTTTTTATCGGCCGAACACTTTTTATCGGCGGAACATTTTTTATCACCATCGGCTTTGGGAGCCGGTGTGCCTTGAGGGGCTTGGTGATGATCCGCACGCGCGACGCGATAGCCCACGGACAATTCAGCGGTCTGAAAAAATTGCCCTGCGCCAGCCGAGGTCAAGGAAACACCAGGCGCTGCCACCATGAGCCCCGCCAGAGCAGAACCCAAAAGTAACTTTTTATTCTTGTCGTTAGACATATTTTTCTTCCTCCAAGTAGATTGTTAAACACTGAATACAGCTTTTACGTCGGTCGGTGATTTTTGGATGCAGGATTGTGTGAGGCGGAAAAAAAAAAGGCAAATGTTATTATCGACAAGCTCCAATGGAGCATTCAACACGCCACGACAGGATAGGGGTCTGCCAACACCTTAAAAAAAGCCTGAAAAACCCACTTTTTCGGAAAAAACGGGTCACTAGGACAAAGTACGCAGAACCCCGCTTTTTTAAATCTTGAAAGCGTTGACCCGCGCAGGATCAGGATTATCCGCCATTTCCACGGGAAAATTTCCGGAAAAGCAGGCATCGCAAAACCACTCACCGTGGTTTTTCGCAAAATAGAAAAGATTCTCAATGGAAAGAAAGGCCAAGCTATCACAGGCTATATAGTTTTTCATTTCCTCGAGACTCTGATTGGCGGCGATCAATTGCTTACGATCGGGGGTATCGATCCCAAAGAAACAGGGCCAACGAGTTGGCGGCGAACTGATGCGAAAATGTACTTCCTTAGCGCCGGCCTCTCTTAACATCGCCACAATTTTACGAGACGTGGTACCCCTGACGATGGAATCATCGACCAAAACAATGCGCTTGCCCTTGATCAATTCTTGAATGGGGTTGAGCTTGACCCTAACCCCAAAATGGCGAATTTGATCGGTGGGTTCAATGAAAGTGCGCCCCACATAATGATTTCGTATTAAGCCCATCTGGAAAGGAATGCCCGATTCCTCGCTGTAGCCCAGGGCAGCTGGAACTCCCGAGTCGGGAACAGGAACCACCATATCGGCTTCTACGGGATGTTCCTTGGCTAATTGTCGCCCAAAGCCCTTGCGGGTTTCGTAAACCTCCCGGCCAAAAATATTGGAATCGGGACGGGCAAAGTAAACATGCTCGAAAATGCAATGGGCCAACTTCTTCGGCTTTTGAAAGGGATAATAAGAGCGTTGGCCATGTCGATCGATGACCAAAACCTCACCTGGCTCAATCTCTCGAACCCAACGGGCCTCGACCAAATCGAGGGCACAAGTTTCGCTGGCTAAAATCGTCGCATCGCCCAACTGCCCCAACACCAAAGGTCGCCATCCATGGGGATCTCGAACCGCAATCATGGTGTCTTCCGACAAAAAAACCAAAGAATAGGCACCCTCCACCCGCTTCAGGGCCTCGATCACACGATCCACCAAATTACTGTGACGGAAGCTGGCCAAGAGATGAATAATTACCTCCGTATCGGTGGTGGATTGAAAAATAGAACCGTGGGCTTCAAATTCACTACGCAACATACGGGCATTGACCAGATTGCCGTTGTGAGAAATGGCGATGCCTCCGTGGGCGTAATCGAAAACCAAGGGCTGAATATTCTTCGGTTGGGAGGCGCCCGAAGTGGAATAGCGCACATGACCAATGGCTGAATTACCCTTTAAAGTATCGAGAACCCCTTGGTTAAAAATATCTCCCACCAAACCCATGCGACGGTGAGCGTGTAGTTTCTTGCCATCGGAAGTAACAATGCCCGCCGCTTCCTGTCCGCGATGCTGTAAGGCGTAGAGCCCCAAATAGGCGATACGAGAGGCTTCCGGATGATTAAAAACGCCGACAATTCCACACATAAAAACGACTGCTACTTTCTTCCCATGACATGGTGGGCGAAACCATCCTCCCAAACCCGAAGCAGTTCTGCAATGGGCAAGTCAATCCAATCATTCACCCTGAAATGATCGGAAGCTACCGCTCCGAGGGGGTGCACCAGCAAACCGGCGGCACGAGCCGCTTCCTGTAAATCTTTGGCACGATGGGCATTCACCGAAATTAAAACTCGCCCTGCACCTTCGCCAAAGAGCAATTCGAAACGTCCCTGTCCCGCTGGCGTCTCCGGCAAACGTAATTCCACTCCCAAGGGAGTTTTCGCTAAAAAGCAAGATTCTGCTACCGCCATCAGCAAACCACCGTCGCTGACATCGTGGGCCGAATGAAATAAGCCCAGATCCCAACCTTGAATCAAAAAGTCGTGCAGACGCTTTTCTAATTTAAAATCCAAGGCAGGAGGACGGCCTCCGGTGACTCCCAGAATCGCCTGGGCAAACTCACTGGCCTGTAAAGCGCCCGAGAGTTCCCCCACGAGATACAGCAAATCCCCTTCGCACTGAAAGCCCACCCGACCGTGCCGAGTCACATCGTCGATTTTTCCCACCATGCCAATGGTGGGAGTGGGAAAAATCGCCTTGCCCTTGGTTTCGTTATACAGGCTCACATTACCACTGACGACGGGAGTTTCCAGTGCCCGACAAGCATCTCCCAAACCTCGGACGGCTTCTTTAAACTCCCACATGATCTCGGGTTTTTCAGGGTTACCGAAATTCAGACAATCGGTGACTGCCAAAGGACGAGCTCCGGTACAGGCCAAGTTTCGAGCCGCTTCCGCGACGGCATGGGCCGCTCCCCAGTAGGGATCAAGATACACATAACGGCTATTGCAATCACAAGTGACCGCCACGCCCTGTCGCAAACCTTTGATACGCAACACCGCCGCATCGGCACCGGGCAATACCACCGTGTTGGTCATAACGCTGTGGTCGTATTGACGCCATACCCAACGACGACTACACAAATTGGGGGAAGCTAATAGACGTTTAAAGGTATCGTTAAGGTCCTGAGGCAAATCAGAGGTCGCCACTACAAACGATTGGCGGGAAGCCAAATCCGAGGGAGGCGCCGAAGGACGATCGTAAACCGGGGCCGCCTCCACTAAAGGAGCGATGGGCAATTCGGCCACAGTCTCGCCGCCTTTTTTCAAACGCATCCACCCATCGTCGGTGACTCTCCCCACCTCGACGGCCTCCAAATCCCATTTTTTAAAAATCTCTACAACCTTATGCTCTTTACCTCGCTCCGCCACCAACAACATGCGCTCTTGAGATTCGCTCAGCATGATTTCATAAGCGCTCATGGCGCTTTCGCGGGTGGGAATTTTATCGAGATCCATTTCGATACCACTGCCCGCACGGGAGGCCATCTCAAAAGAGGAACTCGTAAGCCCTGCGGCGCCCATATCTTGAATACCGACAATAGCATCTTCGGCCATAAGTTCGAGACAAGCCTCCAATAGCAATTTTTCGGTGAAGGGATCGCCCACCTGAACCGTCGGACGCTTTTCTTCGCTTCCCTCATCGAATTCGTCAGAAGCCATGGTGGCACCGTGAATTCCGTCGCGACCCGTTTTAGATCCAACGTACATCACGGGGTTTCCCACTCCCTCAGCTCGTCCCAGAAAGATACGATCGGCTCGCACCAAACCCACTGTCATGGCATTGACCAAGATATTACCGTTGAAGGAGGCGTCGAAAAACACCTCCCCCGCCACTGTGGGAATTCCCATGCAGTTGCCATAGCCACCGATTCCGGAAACAACTCCCGACACGAGATAAGGAGTACGCGGATGGTCGGCCGCACCGAAACGCAAAGAATTGAG
Source organism: bacterium (assembly GCA_031972375.1). GTDB lineage: Bacteria > UBA10199 > UBA10199 > DSSB01 > DSSB01 > DALYDW01. The sequence goes on from DALYEU010000031.1 coordinate 13,720, forward strand.
ATTGGCGATGGGCCGGGCTCCCATGGTGAAAACATCCCGAAGAATTCCACCTACGCCGGTAGCCGCTCCTTGGTAGGGCTCAATGAAGGAAGGGTGATTGTGGGATTCCATTTTGAAGGCTAAACCCCAACCGTCACCAATATCTACAACCCCGGCGTTTTCTCCGGGACCTTGCAATACTTGAGGACCCTCGGTGGGCAAGGTTTTGAGATGCTTGCGAGAGCTCTTGTAAGAACAATGCTCCGACCACATCACCGAAAAAATTCCCAACTCGACCTGGTTGGGTTCACGGCCCAGAATGGCGAGAATCTTGTCATACTCTGCGTCACTCAATCCGTATTCACGCGCCAATGATTTCATCTCTTGGGTCACCCCGAGCTCCTTCGTAAAAAATCAAAATTATCCCTGGCCGACAGTTTTCACTATGTCCCCAAGAGACTTTCAAAAAGTATTTTTCCTTCTTGGGATCCCAACAAACCTTCGCTCACACGCTCGGGATGGGGCATCAGCCCCACCACGTTGCGAGCCGCATTGCAGATGCCTGCAATATTATGCAGGGAGCCATTGGGGTTGGCTTCGACGCTGGCCTGTCCTTGCGAATCCACATAACGAAACACCACCTGCCCTTCTCCTTCTAAACGCTCCAAGCCCAGCCCATCGATAAAGAAATTTCCATCACGATGGGCGATGGGCAGACTCAACTCGGTCCCAGGCACCACCCTTCGGGTGAACGGAGTCTCCGCGGATTCGACCCGCACTCTGACCGTCTCACAAATAAATTTTAAAGACTCGTTGGGCATGAGCACACCCGGCAACAAATGGGCCTCGGTGAGAATCTGAAAGCCATTGCAAATCCCTAGGACAGGCCCCCCCTTGTGTGCGAAGGCCACGACCTCTTTCATGATAGGAGCAAAACGGGCGATGGAACCGCAACGGAGATAATCCCCGTAAGAAAACCCCCCGGGCAAAAACAGCGCATCACAACCTTGAAGATCCTGATCCTTATGCCAGAGAAAACGGGCATCAAACCCCATCCCTTCTCCCAAGGCATGGTAGAGATCGTGATCGCAATTGCTTCCAGGAAAAACGACAACGCCAACCTTCATGAACGAATCCACTCCACTTCGTAGTTCTCGATGACCGTATTGGCCAGGAGTTGGGAAGACAAGGCCTCCAACTGGACACGGGCCTCGGCTTCAGAAACCTGGCCCAACTGAATCTCAAAAACTTTGCCTACACGGATATCTTGGATTCCGTTGCACTGCAAAGACTCGGCGGCGTGCACCAAGGCCTTGCCCTGCGGATCCAAAACTCCATTTTTTAATCTCACCGTAACTCGGGCTTTCATGGATAGTTCCTCTCACATGGAAGAAAATTTCATCGCGACAGCCAAAACACTCTGCCCCCCAGAGCGCTTCGCCGCTTATAGCCTTGGAAAAAAATTTCCAGTTTACTCTTTTCCGAACACCCGTTGAAAAATCGTTTTTACATGCTGGGTGTGATACTTCAGGTCAAAAAGCTGATCGATCGCCTTGGGGTTCATGTGCTTGAGCACCTGGGGCTCGGCTTTTAAAAGTTCGCAAAAACTTTCCCGACTTTCCCAAACCCGCATGGCGGTCTTTTGCACGATGGCATAAGCGGCCTCCCGAGCCAAACCCGCCTCTACCAAGGCCAAAAGCACCCGTTGGCTATGGATCAAGCCCCCCAGAGCGTCGAGGTTGTGTTGCATTCTCTCAGGATAAACCAAAAGATTTTCCAACAAACCCGTCACCCGACCGAACATGAAATCGAGTGTCACAGTGGCATCGGGACCGATCACCCGCTCTACGCTGGAATGGGAGATATCCCGCTCATGCCAAAGGGCTTGATTTTCTAAGGCGGCCAAGGAGTAGGAACGTACCAAACGAGCCAACCCCGTAAGATTCTCCGAAAGAATGGGATTGCGCTTATGGGGCATGGCCGAAGAACCCTTTTGGCCTTTGGAAAAAAATTCTTCTGCTTCTAAAACTTCGGTACGCTGTAAATGTCGAACCTCCACCGCGATCTTTTCGATCGTGCCCGCAATCACGGCCAAGGTGGAAAAATAAAAGGCGTGTCGATCCCTCTGTACGATCTGACTCGAAGCTGGAGCCGCCTTGAGCCCCAATTGGGCCATAACGTATTTTTCAACCGAGGGAGGAATATTGGCGAAGGTCCCCACCGCTCCGGAACATTTGCCATAAGCGATTTGCTCCACAGCCAATTCGAGACGTTTGCGATTGCGTTTCATCTCGTCGTAAAAAATGGCCAATTTTAGCCCAAAAGTGACGGGTTCGGCATGAATGCCGTGGGAACGCCCCACTTGAACAGTAAACTGGTGCTCCATCGCCCGTTTTTTTAGCACCTCGAGGAAGCGATCGATATCGCGAAGTAATAACAACCCCGCATCCTTCAACTGCCAGGCCAAACAGGTATCGAGCACATCGGAACTCGTAAGCCCCATATGGAGATAACGGCCATCGGGCCCGACGTTTTCAGCGAGATTACTGACAAAAGCGATGACGTCGTGTTTGACGACGGCCTCGAGTTTGGCAATCCGCTTGAGGGAAAATTTGGATTTTTCCTGAATATTGCGCAGGGCCTTGGGAGGGATTTTTCCCAACTTTGCCCAAGCCTCACAAGCGGCCACCTCGATGGCCTGCCAACGGCGATACTTTTCTTCGTCAGACCAGAGGGCCGCCATTTCAGGTCGGCTATAGCGCTCGATCAAGGGATGCTCCTTCAAGACTTAACTTAATGGGAAAGCGAACCGGGAGGGGGGATATTACAGGGCCCTTTGACAGGGCAAGCCTAAAAGACAGCTTCAAAAATTCCGTCCGTAAGTTTTCAGCCGCATGCTTTTCTCCCCCCCTCGGGCAACGGATTTTTTATGTTTCGAATCCTGCCATAAGTTCTTCAACACTCAGCAAGTTACGGGCAAGACCAGACGCAAACGCCGCTGCACCCGCCGCTTTTGTATCTTACCCAAGACCCAAATCCCCTCTCCTTCATCGGTGACTTTAGCGAAAGGATCTTCTACCAAGACTCCGTTGATATGAATGCTCTTTCCCTGAATCTTCGCCTTGGCCTCGTTACCGGTCTGGGCGAATCCAGCCTCTTTTACCGCTTTGAAAGCGGGTAAGGTCATGCTCTCGTTTTCCAAAACAACCTCGTCCCAGGTTTCCACTTCTCGCAAAGAAAAAGATCTTTCGAATTCGGCGTGAGCCCGCTCCGCATCTTCTTGAGAATGAAGAAAAGCGACAATCTCCTTGGCCAAATCGACCTTGGCCTGTTTGGGATGCAACTCACCGGATAAAACCAACTGTTTCAACTGCTCCAGATCATCCCTAGAACAGTCGGTAAGTAATTCGTAATAACGCCACATCAAGTCATCACTGATGCTCATGATCTTGGCGAACATGGTAGGAGGCGCTTCGGTAATACCGATGAAATTTCCCTTGGACTTGCTCATCTTCTCCACACCATCCAAACCCTCCAACAAGGGTAAGGTCAACACCACTTGCTCTTCCTGTCCCTCCTCCCGTTGTAAATGGCGCCCCATGAGCAAATTAAATTTCTGATCTGTTCCCCCCAGTTCTACATCGGCTCCCATCGCCACCGAATCCCAACCTTGCAACAGGGGATAAAGAAACTCGTGAATCGCTAAAGGATGACCCGCCTTGTAACGTTTTTCAAAATCGTTTCGCTCCAACATACGAGCCACAGTATACCGACTCGCCAAACGAATTAGATCCCTCCCGGTCATGGCATCCAACCATTGAGAGTTAAAAAGCGTTCTCGTGCGTTTGGCGTCGAGCACCCGAAACACTTGTTCTTGATAGGTCTTCACGTTCTGTTCGATGGCCTCTCGACTCAGAGGGGGACGAGTCGCATTTTGTCCGCTAGGATCACCGATGGCGGCTGTGTAATCGCCAATCAAAAAACAGATCTCATGCCCCAAATCTTGAAAAGTTTTCAGTTTGCGCAACAGAACACAATGTCCCAGATGCAAGTCTGGGGCGGTGGGATCAAAACCCGCCTTGATCTTGAGGGGAAGCCCCTTTTCTAATTTTTTCTTGAGTTCAAGTTCAGAGGCAAGAATCTCAACCGTGCCCCGTTTGATCTGCTCTAAAGCGCTTTCCATAACTTTCCCATCACTGGTGATTCGCTAATTTTATTTGAATGCGTTCGATCCGCTCCGCCCTGCCCGTGGATTCTTCAATATCCACCACCGCACCACAAAGACGGACATCCTCGGTGGCCGGATGCCATTGACTCCTCACGCCGGTACGAAACCTTTCGAGCACGGCTTCGATTTGCATCCCGATCACCGAACGATAAGGACCCGTCATACCCACATCGGTTTGGTAAGCCGTACCTCGAGGAAGAATCTCCTCATCTGCCGTAGGCACATGGCTATGGGAACCCAAAACAGCTGCGACCCGTCCATCGAGATGCCATCCCATCGCCCGACTTTCGCTGGTGGCCTCGGCATGCATATCGACGAAAATCACATCGACCCCCACCAACTCTTGCGCCAAAATACGATCGATGGCCGCAAAGGGGCAGTCAGCGCCTTCCATATGCACTCGCCCCACTAAATTCACAACCGCGAGTCGCAGCCCCCCCAAAATCTCCCGAATCACCCAACCACGCCCGGGACTCTTAGGGGAGTAATTCGCTGGACGCAATAAACGTGGCTCGGAGCGATACAAAGGAAACAGGGCATTGATGTCAAAGGCATGATTGCCGCTGGTGAGAACATCGACCCCGGAATCCAACAAGGATTGAGCATGAGCAACGGAGATTCCTTTGCCATGGGTAGCGTTTTCTCCGTTAGCCACCACGAAATCGATTTTTTCTTGCATCCTAAACTCGGGCAAAAGTTTCAATACAGCACGCCGCCCCGCCTCTCCGAAGATGTCTCCGATAAAAAAAAGTCTCATAGCAAATCCTCAGAACCAGCCCTGAAAAAAATGGTAAACCGACACGAAGGGATAACCTTAACGACAGGAATGTAAATGCGAAGGCGTCAACAAGAAGTCAATCTTTTCATCCCAAGGAGCAAGAGGCACGAACGGCACCACTTGAAAATCGTAAGCCAGTCCCACTTTCACCCCCCCATAGCCCGTTAGCACACGGTCGTACAGGCCTTTTCCCCATCCCACCCGAGCACCACCCTGGTCAAAAACGACTCCAGGAATGATCAAGGCTTCCAGGCAATTTACTTCAACACTCGGCGCCTGGGACTTCGGCTGCAAAATACCGAAGGGCCCCGTTTCCCAGTCTTGATCTCCACGCGCCCAGGTCAAATTTCTCCCTTCAAGACGAGGAAAAAAAAGCTCCTTCCCCATATCCAGCCAGTTTTTTGATAAAATTTCCGTGGAGACTTCACCTCGATGGGACCAATACAAACCCAGGCGACTCGAGGCAGAAAACAGGCCGCTCGCTCGAAGGCATTGCCACACCTTTTTCCCAGCTGCCTCGCGCTCCTCCTCGGAAAGCCAACGCCGACGCCACAACAAGTGCTCTCGAAGCCGAGACTGAATTTTTTGAATCTGTGTTGGATCCCGCATTCGACACATCCATTCGCATCGCCAAGGCCACCCCAAGTCGAACACCTCACTCAACGGGGATTCGAATTATCGCTGAGCCGCCAGAAAAAACGCGCTCCATCCCGTGGGAAGCCCTACGGCCAGCTTCCCTCATTCCTAAAGAAAATGAGATGTTTCGTGTTGAAATTTTTTTCTAGGATTTTTCAAAACACAAACTGAAAAAGTAGGGCAATAAAAAAGGCCCTTCAAGAGCCTTAAAAACTCCCCACCATAAGCCGTGCGGCCTTGTCGTTCAGAACCCTTTTTACAAGGGGGGCGCTCCGATAGAGGCTTTAGGCTTCCCGCTGAGACGCAATGCTCACGGGCTTGCTCACCACCCCCAGTGGAAGCTCCCATTCTGACCGATAGGTTCTAAAACACAAAAGACCGATTCACGAACCAGGCAGGGAAAACTTTTTTTTAAAGAACCCGAAACACCAAAGAACCGCAAAACCCAACAGAGCAAGTCTAATCGGTTTCCAGAGCTTGGTCTACGTAATTTAAAATTTGCTTCAATTTATCAAGAGCTTCAGCGTTGTGCCCCTTTTTACTCGATTTACTTCTAAAGTACTCGTCGGCAATATTTAAGGCCGCCAGCAAAGCGACGTTCAAAGAAGAAACACTGTGGGTCTTCGCTTGAATATCAAAAATTTTTTTATTCACGTAATCAGCCACCTTACGCACATGCTGTTCTTCAGCATCGCTTTTCAAACTGAATTTCTGATTAAATAAAACAATTTCAAAGGTGCGCTTCACAATATTTCCCTCAAGATTTTTGCTACGCTCTGAAGTACTCTGTCTTTCAAATCGGGCTCATCCTCGTCCCGAGGCAGAGGCGGTGTCAATGTTAAAACCCTCCTCACCGTGGTTCGCAGACGATTTCAATCCGAAGGCAAGGAACGGGGCTGCCAACGGGGTAAGGTTCCCGAAAAGAAACGCCCCTGAAACCAAGAAAGGCCTCCCACATACAGAAAACCCAATTGAAAAAGCAGTAACGAATAGAGAACGGTCCAACGGCCGTTCATCACAGCAAACACCGTGGCTCCCATAAAATAGAGCCCCAAAAAGATCTCAAGCAACACCGTCCAGCGGAAGGAGCTTTTGTATTTTTTATCCTGCCAACGGTCGCACTTCTGGGCGATGGCAAATTTGGCGGTTCTTTGGAAGGGTGTTTTTTTTCCTGTTACTGCCTCCAAAACCGCTCGAGAATTGTTAACAGCCAAGCCGATCCCCAAAGCCAGATTCAAGGGCAAGAAGCCCAATCGTTTTTTCCAATCAGGATAGACCTCCCGAAGCGCCACGGCGTAGAACAGGCCAAAGGACAGGGTGGCGAGAATAAAAACAGGAAAGTCGATCCAAAAGGAAAATTCCAGATGATACACATCCCGCAAGTAAAGGGACAATGGCATCATGAAGGAAAGAAACAGCAGAAAAACATAAGCAAAATTATTGAGCAAATGAAAGGCAGCCTCTGCCTTGATTTTCCAAGGCAAGGGACTTTTTATCAAGGGGCGTAAAAGCTTAAATGCGGTCTGAATCGCTCCCTTGGCCCAACGATGCTGTTGCGCTTTGAAGGCGTTCATTTCGACGGGTAATTCGGCAGCCACATCGACTTCGGGAACATACAAGAACTTCCAACCACGCATCTGGGCCCGATAAGAAAGATCAAGGTCCTCCGTCAGGGTATCCCCCTGCCAACCACCGGCATCGTCGATACAACGTCGATCCCAGACGCCCGCCGTACCGTTGAAGTTGAAAAAACAACCAGATCGATTACGAGCAAAATGCTCAATGACAAAATGTCCATCGAGCAACACGCTCTGCGCCTGGGTCATGAAAGAATAATTTTGGTTGAGATGGGACCACCGGGCCTGCACCATGCCATAACGATTTTCTCCCAAAAAATAGGGAATCATTCGCTTGAGAAAATCGGGCTTGGGCAAAAAGTCGGCATCGAAGATGGCAATGTATTCACCCCAAGCGTGCTTTAACCCCTCCTGTAAGGCCCCCGCTTTAAACCCCTGACGATCCTGGCGGTGTCGGTATTCAATGGAAAAGCCCTTCTGAAAAAAATCATCGACCACCCGCTTAGCCAAGGTCACCGTCTCGTCAGTGCTATCGTCTAACACCTGAATTTGTAGTCGGTCCCTAGGATAATCGAGAGCCATCACGGCTTCGAGTAGCCGCTGTACCACATACTTTTCGTTGTAGAGAGGAAGCTGTACGGTCACCGTGGGCCAATCAGACAAGGACTCTGGAGTTGGAATTCCACGGGGACGATCATGCCGATGCCGCAAAAAAAGATAGGTCAATCGATAGCGATGCCAGCCGAACAGGGCCAAAATGCCCAAGGCGAGAAAGTACATCGACAAAAAAATAGAAGCTCCCCAATTCATCTCCCGGGGGTAAGGAAATTTCCTAGAAATGTCAAGGGTTTAGAATTTAAACTTCAGGGCGAAAATACACCTTACGCTCTTCAATTCCAACCTTTGCGACGGTGACTTTGATTTCAGTACCTATTTTCAAAATTCGTCGACTTCGTCGTCCGCGAAGCCTGAGATGCTCCTCTTCGTAAAAGTAAACATCGTCTTCAAAAAACTCGAGGGGAATCAAGCCCTCTACGAAATATTCCTGTAATTCGACAAAGACTCCAAACTTAGTCACCCGAGAGATAGCTCCGGAGAAAGTCTCCCCCACAAATCGAGACATGAAAAGGGCCACTTTGAGATCCTTGGCCTCCCATTCGGCCTCCATTGCGATGCGCTCTCGGCGGCTCGTATGGACAGCGATGGAGCTTAATCGGGCCTTGCGAGCTTGGGAGGGCTTACGGTCGGTCACACGGGTTAAAAATTCTTGTAGGACCCGATGGACCACCAGATCGGGATAACGACGGATCGGACTCGTAAAATGGGTGTAACAGGGAGAAGCCAATCCATAATGACCTCGATTTTTTGGAGAATAGACCGCCTGCTTCATAGAACGAAGCATCAAGTGTTTAATCAAACGCTCCTCGGGATGTCCCTGGGCCAAAGGCAGTATCTCCGCCAATTGTCGAGGCGTGGGCTCGTCGGGCAGTCGAACCTTGAAACCCAAATTATGTAACACCGTTTGAAAAAGCCGGACCTTTTCCTGATCGGGAACCTCGTGAATACGATACAAAGTGGGCACCTTGGCCCGGGTTAAAAAAGTAGCTACAGCTTCATTGGCGGCCACCATAAACTCTTCAATGAGCATATGGGCCTGAGTTCGCTCTGACTTCACGATTTTTTCAGTATCCCCGCTCACCAAATCGACAATGATTTCGGGTTCGGGAAGATCGAAGTCGATACTCCCCCGCTGTAGACGCCCTTGGCGCATCTTTTCAAAAAGCTCGAAGGCCGTCTCCAACATGGGTAAAACGAGCCCGAGCTTTTCTCGAACCTCGACTTTTTTTTCGATGAGCGCCTGAGAAACCTGCGTATAGGTGAGACGCGATTGGGACCGGATCAAACTTTTGTAAAAATGCGATTGCCGTACTCTGCCCTGAAAATCCAATTCTATTTCGGCGGTAAAGGTCAATCGATCCTCACCTGGCCTTAGACTACAGAGATCGTTACTTAAAGCCTCGGGCAACATGGGAATGACTTTGTCAGTAAAATAGACGGAGGTACCCCGAGCCAAGGCCTCACGATCGACTTCAGATCCCTCCCTGACATAATGGCTTACGTCGGCAATGCTCACCCAAAGTCGATAGCCCTCGTCTTCTCGATGCACCAGGATGGCATCGTCAAAATCACGAGCGGTTTCTCCATCGATGGTCACAAAGGACAAAGAACGCAGATCTTGCCTACCAGGACTTAAGTCAAGGTCCCGTTTTTCTGCTAGTTGTCGAGCCTCTGCTTCTACGGCTTCGGGAAAACTGAGCGGTAATTGATGCTTAAGAATAATAATATCGACCTCGGTGGATTCAGATCCTCGTGCCCCAAATAACTGAACCACCTTCGCCGATCCCGGGGTCTGATCTTGGGGATAGGTCATGATCTCAATGCCGACGGATTCACCCAACCGGGCACCTTTCACATCTTGTCGATCCACTCGAAAACTGAAACTCTGTGGCCCCAGATCCCCACGCACTCGGACCTCCCCCGCCTCGAGAATGAGAATTCCCACCACGAAACGCCGACCTCGCGTAAGCACCGACTCGATCTCACCTTCTTGTCGATCTCCACGACCACTGCTCCAATAGCGCACTTTGACTTGATCTCCATCCAAAGCGTCGCCCATGCGACGCTGAGGCACGAAAACATCGACCAATTCAGGAGAATCGGGCACGACAAAACCATACCCATCCCGATGGACGGATAAGACTCCGACGAGAGAACGAGTCTCCGCACGCCCCGGTTTAGCTGCCCCGGCCTCGTAACGATTGCGACCACGACGAGACTGACGAGGGGCTTTTTTATTTTTATGGGAACTTCGAGAGCGAGGACTCATGCGCGGGGCCTTCCTGACTGGTTTGCCCTCCAAACAACTGAGAAAATGGATACGACAAAGCAAAAACGATAGAACACAGCGGCAAATTACAGGGGATCGAAGGGAAGCTCAATGCTTTTTAAAACGATTTGGCAAAGCGCCTTCAATTCCATTACCACGGCAGCTTATAGGGAAAATGCGGAAGACATTGACGAACCTGGAAAGAATTGGTTAGGCCAGGGGCCCACGCTCGAGGCGAGAGTGGCGGAATTGGCAGACGCGCTAGATTCAGGTTCTAGTAGTCGAAAGGCTGTGGGGGTTCAAGTCCCCCCTCTCGCACCT
>DALYEU010000032.1:0-23913 GCA_031972375.1 bacterium
TCCAGTGCCACGGGTATCGGGGAATTTCGTGCGCCCTTGCATATGTTTGCTGAAGGTCGCGGTCCGGGTAGTCACCAGGTGAGATTGGGTACCAGAAGTTCGGCTTCACCCTCTGGGCTGAGATCAATTTCGTGGAACCGAGAACGTTACCCTTCTCTTAAGGAGTTTTTAGAGAGTTTGGCAGGAGATGGGTGGAAAATAACGGGTTATGATAATTCCTCGAACTCCCAGAAAGTTGTTCTCATTTTAGAACGAGCTCGAGGGGAGGGGGTATGGGGTTCAGAGAAGGCTCGTCTTAAGCTCGATATGGAGGAATATTCGTTAGGGATTGTTGAGGCGCAAACATCAGGCGGAGTCATTCGTCGGCAGGTTCTATGGGGTGAGCATGCCACCCGGCAGGGTTTGTTGGCGAGGGTAGTCGAGATTAGGCCCGAGGAACGTAGTGGAGAACAAGGCATCTTGCTAACCTATCGGGCGGATGATTGTTTAGATCCGGTGCTGCAAGGTGTCACTTTAAGCAGCTGGCAGCGTGAGATTCCAGGTGAGTTATTGCGAGTAGGGCAGCGTGTTACCCTGTTGCCAACTGTCTCGGGCGGTTCGGGGAAGAGCCCGCCGCCTTTAGTCAGTATTCATCCATTCACTTTATGGGGGGATGGACGCGCCTTTTTTATGGGCGTGGGTTTGAATCGCTTTGCTATAGGGGGAGAATATCGGGTTAGTCGAAATCAGCAGGGGCATCTTGTGGCTTCGGTTGGATCTGGTGAGCATCGGTTAGGAGGGCTCTTTTCTGTCTTTCGTTTCGAGGAGAAGAGATTTTTAGTCCATAACACCTCTCAAGAACCCATCTTCGTGATGTATCCCGACGGCAGATCACATAAAATCGAAGTTAACGGTACTCTTCCGCGTATTCCTGCAGGGGTTACGGTTCGCATCGGGGAGCAGAGTTTATTTTTATGGGAGGGCACTGCGTCTCAACTTCAGGGGGTGATTGACCGGCAACTCCTGGGTGCTGAGGAGAATTTATACATCGATCCCAGAAAAAATAGAGTGAATTTGGTTCCTATGGTGGAGGACGTGCAAGGAGAGGGGCAACCGAAGTTCCGTTTCATTGAGCCATCTGATCGATACAGTGGGGGATTGGAAATTCGCCGAGGCTCCGATGGTTTTAAAATCACAAATTTTGTCGTTCAAAATGAGGGCCCATATAGTTTTATTGACGGATCAAACCCGCAAGGTACTCCCTTGCCCTTAGAGTTGTTAGACTCGCGTCCTATTAAGGTGGGAGATCGTGTTGTATATGGTGACAAGGTCTATACCTTCGGAGGATATTCCTTAGGCCCCATTTCGGCTCCAATTCCGATTGATTTGCATGATCTTCGCATCGTGAGCGCCCCAGAATCACAGACTGGTCGTAAACACTTTTCTGTTAAAGGATCTATAACCGTGGAAGGGAAGGCGCCGCGGCTACCTACATTTGAAGCAGAGTTAGAGCGAGCTTTTGACGAGTTGATGGATGATGCGCCTACTGATCCTGAGATGATAACAGCCGAGGTGTTAGGGTTATCATAATACTGGGCGAGGGATCGCCAAGTTTTCTCCACAACTTATTTTGCCCCGTCCCGAAATTCTTCCATCTACAGAAAGGGTATGGATAAAGTTTGTAAATCGTCTTAGATTGGGCCGAATTTTATCCGTTGATTTCGTGTAAAAGATTTAAAGGGGTCTTTTTTATGGGTCTGGTGATGCATTCCATTGGCCTGTGGAAAGAAGCCTCGGGGGCTTCTGATGTCGGACAATCCTCCAAGCGTATTTCCTCGCCACCGCCTTATGCTCAAGGCCTTGCCGAGAGAGCGAGTTTGCGCCGTGCTATTCATTTAGAAAAAAAAGGTCATACGATGGAGGCGCTTCGGATCTTTGAAGGTCTCCAACAGGCCTCGGATTCTCGAGTGAGATCAATCGCTCAGCGTCACATTGAGGTGCGGGCCGGTCGGGCTCCTTTTCTGGATCAGCTTGAGTTCTCGGGGAGCGGCTTGTTAGCTCGAATCACCGATCCCAAGACCCTCCTCCCCTTAGCTGCGTCTGGGATTGTGGCGCGTAGTTCGCAGTTGTTAGGTTTATATCAGCTCAAAAATTGCCGTTTTTTAGCCCGTGAATTGGGCGCAGTGATGGGTCGAGCTTGGGTGGGTACCCTAGGTTTTTCTGCCGAGATGCTTGTATTTCAGGGATTGGAACGGGTTTTACACCCCGAGGGAAGTTTATGGGGGCGAGCTGGAGAACAGAATCCTTTTTGGGCCATGTTTTTAGGTCTGGGGGGCATGAGGTTGGGGGCTGGTGCCGGAAGAGCCTTTCTCAAAACGCGTCATGGGAGTCCCTACTCATGGTCTGCCAAACTTGTTCAAGAAGGTACTGGTTTTGCGGGTATGTTTCTGGGATCGCTGGCCCATGTTTATGCCTCAGATGGCCCCAAAACGAGGATGGGGGATTTGTTCTTGCAGAGTGCGCTGACGCAGTTGGAATTTGGTATGATGGCTTCCGTTTTGAGACAGAGTTTTCCAGGGATGTCTCGTTTACACGCCCATTGGGATCGACAATTGGATAGCCTGGGAGGGGGATTATGGGTTCGGCGTTTGCGAGACTGGCAACCCCAAGTGAGGCAGCTTTCCCCGGTGGGAGTGATGGGGATTTCTTTCGGAGGAAGTTCCCCCTCACGGAATTTAGGCCAAGTTTTTGGGGGGCGTCTGTATAGCGGTGAGGGACCCACTAGGACCCAAGTAGGGTACTCTCCTGCTATGGATGGGGTCCCGCAACGGAGAGTGGTTCCCGGAGCAGTTACTGAGCCCCATACCTCAAGAGGTTCGAACTCTTATTCTGGCACGCTTCCGGTTCAATTTATTGAAGGTAAAGTTTTGGGGCGAGAGGATGTTTTGTTGTTGCCAGAGTCCACTCCAGGTTTGCGTGGTTCTTATCCTCTGGTAGAGGTGAGAAAAGGACTCCATGGAAAAACTGTAGATTGTACTTTCGTCAATTTTCCAGAGTTGGCTCCCATGTCGATTGCGGTGGGTCGTACCGAAAGTTTAGGTGATCCTGCTCGATTTTACCTCGTGCCCCGTCAGGCCTTATCCACGCGAACTGTTTTGGAACAGGCCGGTTCCTTAATGACCTATCAAGATTGCGAAAGAACGGTTCATGTTTTGTATCTAGGCAAGGATGCAGTGACACTGGGGCGACACTCGAGCAGAGGATTGGAGAACGACACTAGTGTGTCTAGACAACAAGCGACCCTGACGCCATGGGGTGGGGGGCAATTCGTGCTTACCAATCTTTCAAGATCAAACTACATCAAGGTAATACCTCAAGGCGGTACAGAGTACGTGGTGCCTTGCGGTGGACAAGCCATGGTGCAACATGGGGATCAACTTGTTGTGGGTCGCCATCAGCGGATAGGCTTGGTCGATTTGCTCAAGGCATCGAATTCTGGGGGGCGGGGCTAAGGAAGTTCCTCTGGTTTTTTTAGGGCGAAGTGTTTTTCCACCTGTTCGTAATAGTCGATGACTTGCCTTACGTATTCCCGTTTTTCTGTGTAGGCCAGGGCCGAGAAGCTACGCTTAAAACCGTAGAGAATAATATTTTTCAGTTCTTGGGCCGAGAGCGAGAAGTGCTCTAAGGCCTTGAGAATTTCCTCAGTGACAGTGGTGTTGGATACCAGGCGATTGTCGGTGCACAAACTCACCGACATGCGTCGTTGCAGCATTTTCTTTAAGGGATGTTGGTTGAGATTGCGTAAGGCGGGAATGGTTTGCTGGTTGCTGGTGAGACAAATTTCTAAAGTAATACGTCGACTGCTAAGGTATTCGGCTAAATCCTCGGTAAATTTTTCCTGTTTTTCTTGGGGGATATTTTCCACGAGGTGACTTGCGAACAGATGGGTTCCATGGCCAATGCGGTTGGCGTAACACTCGTTGATCGCTTGGAAGATCGAACTGGGGCCGTAGGCTTCTCCAGCGTGGACGGTTTTTTTCAGAAAATGCTGTTGGGCGAAATGAAAGGCTTCCCAATGGGCATTGGCGGGCCATCCCTTTTCTTCCCCCGCTAGATCGAACCCCGTGATGGGAATGCCGTGTTGGTCACGAATGTTCACCAGAGCTCGCACCAATTCTAGGGAGGCGAGGGGATAGAGGCGCTGTGGAGGGGTGTATTGATGGCACGCCGTAAATTTTTCATAGTAGGGCGAAAAATCAGCTGAGAATTTTCTTAAGGCGCATCCGATCATGGCGTAGCGAAATGGAGGCGCCTTTCCCGAAAGAATTTCAGCGGTGAGATTGATTTCTTGTTGAGCCCGTTTCAGTCCCCGATCCACGGCAAGTAATACGGATTCTAAGCTCAATTGCGGCGAGGCATGGAGTTGGGGGGCGAAGCGGGGTTCAATGTAGCGCACCCCTTCGTTGAAATTATCCCAGGCCAGTTCGTAAGCGATGCGCTCCAAGGACTCGGCGTCTCGCATGACGGCGCAAGTGTATTGAAAACCTTGTAAGTATTCTGTGAGATCGGCGTAGTGCTCTTTAAAGACAAGTTCGCGTAGACCTTGGATTTCGTAAGAAGGTAAACGCACTCCTTGCTCTCGGGCCAATTCGATCAAGGTCGGAAGTCGCAAAGATCCATCGAGATGGACGTGAAGATCATTTTTCGGAAGTGCCAATAACAAGGCCTTGCTTGGTTGGAAACTTTTCATGATCCCATCTTAAGGGGACAGAAAAACCTAGGCAAGCACGACGCAGGTTTTGACTATTCGCAAAGCCCCTCGATGCAAATCAATCCCTCATCGCAGTCGAAATCGTCGACACAGAGATCGCCGGGTTCACCGCTAGCGCAAGCAGCGAAAAAAAGGGCGCCGAAGGCAAGAAGCAAGGCCAAGGAAAAGAATCTTTTTAAGTTATTTAGCATGGGCGAATTTAAACATAGTTGCCTTGCGAATCCCAAGAAAATAGTTCAAGAAATCCTCATGGATAAACAAGAAAATGGTTTTGAAGTCGAGTTCGCCCATTCTCCTTTAACTCGTGAGCTTTGTGAGATTTACTTGGATCGAGAAATTTTTCCCGTGCGTCCACCCCGTGTGGCGCCGGGTTTGAGTGTGGATCATCCGGGGAGTGTGGGACTAGAAGTAGAAATGCTCCCCTTGCTTTCCCAAATAGGAAAGCACCCTCCTTTACCGGCTCCTTTGTATGGGAATACGCGAAGTGTGGCCGCAGCAGTGGAACGTTTTTGTTTGGGTGGACAATACACCAAAACGTATCAGCCTTTTTTACATCCCGATTCCCAAGATCCTCCTGAGGGGTGGCTTTATGCCGTGACGGTTGAGGGGACAGAGCGCATCACCTTTGAGCCCGGTGGGCAGTTGGAATTTTCCAGTCAGGTGCAGGATGGATGTCGAGCTTTAATCTCTCGTCTGAATAGTGTGCAAAAGGATCTCGCTAAGGCATTGCAGGAAGAAGGCTTGTCTTTGGTGCAGACGGGGCTTAACCCCTGGCATCGTTTGTCGGATATCGGTTTGCAATTACACCAAGGCCGTTATCAGGCGATGAATACTTACTTTCAAGACTTGGGAGAATACGGCCAGCGCATGATGCGCCAAACCCTATCCATCCAAGTGAACCTCGACTTCGGAAAAAATGATGAGCAACTGATGAGGCGCTATCTGGCGGCCCAGTTACTGACGCCTTGGGCCACGGCTATTTTTGCCAATTCTCCGATTTTAGAGGGACAAAAAACTCCTTGGGCCAGCTATCGTGCCGCCATTTGGCGCCATTTGGATTCTGCCCGTTCGGGATTACGCTTGGATTGGTGCCGGGATGTTCAAGAGCTTTCTCGAAGCGCCATGGTGCGCGATTATTTGAACTTCGCCTTAGCGGCTCCAGTGATTTTTGTCGAATCGGCTCACTACCAAAGACCCCCCAAGGGTTTTACTTTTGCCGATTGGTTGGCCTCGGGTTTTTCGTGGCAAGAGGGGGTACTTTGGCCCACCTTAAAGGATTTTCGTACCCATCTTTCCCTGTTGTTTCCCGAGGTTCGTCCCCGTGGATTTTTAGAGATTCGAGCCGTCGATGGTCCTCCGCGTCCCTTTCAGTATTTGCCCATGGCCTTCTTTTTAGGATCTCTTTACGACGAGACCGCTTTGGAAGAGGTTTTACAACTTTTGGGACCACGGCTTCATAAAACCCACGAATTCGCGCAGCGGGCTCTGCATGGTTTAGATGACGCCGAAATATTGCCACTAGCTCGGCGTCTCGCCGAAATTGCAGAACAGGGCCATCGTCGTCTTCCTGATTATTATCGGTGTCCCGAAACTGAACGACGCTTCTCGCGTTTTCGTGAAAATTATGTGGAGCGCGGCAGAACTCCCGCGAACGATTTGCGAGAAGTCTGGCACGCCGCATGGGACGTGCCAGACTTTCGACAATTAGAAGAACAGCAGTTACGAACGGTGACTTAAGCGGGGGCCAGTATGGCGTCGGCTTGTTTCAAGGTCATGGAAGCCATGATCATCGACCATCCTGTAAAGATAAAATCGATGCCAATAAACAGGCCGATGATCCACAGGGCCGAAGAAGGCCATTGTGCATAAATCATAATGCCTAGGGCCAAAGAAAGCAGTCCGCCGAAGAACAACCATCCCCATGCACCTTGGCGACGCAATTGCAAACTTAACAAGATCCGAAAGATGCCTTGGGCCACCAAAAAGATGGTCAAAAATAGGGTGAGGGTCAGTAGGCCCCGCATAGGATAGATCAATAAGAGTATCCCTGCTGCCAATCCCAATAAACCTAGAATTACGTTGAGAATTAAACCGCCTCCTATCTTCATGCGAAAGGCGTGAATAATTTGAAAGATGCCTTCTAGCATGAAGAGCCAGCCCAGGGTTAAGGCGACGGCGAGGCCCGCGTATAGAGGCAGGACGATGGCTAAGGTTCCCAGAATCAGCAAGAGGATTCCGAAAAAGAACACCCAACCCCATTGGTTTTGTAAGGATTCGCGAGTCGAGGACATAGCTTACCTCCCAAAAAAAGCAGATTGACGTGGTATTGAGAGTCTAAGGATGGGGCTACAGAGAGCTTCCGTCAATGATTTCCTGGTGGGGGAGTGGTCTTGACAGGGGGAGAAACCGGGCGCAACCAGCGGGTATAAATGTAGAGGAAGTAAATACAAGCCAGTAGAATTCCAGGGATCCACCAAAGAAGTCCCCAAATTAGGCTCTCTTGTGGGGCCGCTGCTGCGAATAAGGTGAGTCCACGGGTAGGGGGCCGCCCCGGTAGAACGTAGGGATAAAGGGAAACTGAGGCGGTGGCGATCATTCCATAAAGATAAAGACAGGAACCCAAAAAGGCTTTGCCGTAATGACCACAACGGACAAGGAAGATGGCCACCCCCAAACCTGTGAGTCCAAGTGCGGGAAATACAAACCCCCATGGGCGTTCAATAGCGTGGCTTTTTAGTAGGGGTTGTACCCAGAAACTAACTACTGTGAGTAGGATCGTCAGAAGGACGAGTAACGGCCCTAAAATTTGAGCGACATGTTTTGCCCGGCTCCGCAGTGGGTCACCTTGTTGTCGACAGGTCCAAAGACAACCGTGAAATCCCAAGGCCACGACGGCGGTGAGTCCCACCAGCAGGGTATAGCCATCGAGGATGCCCGTCAGAGGATCAGTGCGAAAATTAGTGAAGAGCGGAGCGAAAAAATGTTGATCGCTGTCAAAGCTGACTCCACGCAACACATTGCCCAAGGCAACGCCGAAGAAGAGTGCGAGCAAGAAGCTTGCGAGGGAGAAGGCGACATCCCAAAAATTTTGCCATAGAGGATGGTGGAGATGGTGCTGTAATTCAATGCCCAAGGCGCGAAAAATCAATAACCAAAGTACCAGCATGAGGGGGAGGTAAAAACCGCTGAAGGCCGTGGCTAAAAGTTGGGGAAAAGCTAAAAATAGAGTGCCTCCTGCCACAAGCAACCAAACCTCGTTGCCATCCCAGACCGGTCCGATAGAGCGGAGCATTAATTGACGTTCTTCGGGATTGCGCGCCATCCTCAGGTGGAGCATGCCCACGCCGAAATCCATACCGTCGAGCACCACGTAAGTAGCCAACACCCAAGTGAGCAGAATATACCAGAGTGTTTCCATATTAAACCGGCTTAACCTCAGGGCCTTCCCGAAGAATTTTTAGAAAAATTCCCATATATAAGATGGAAAGCAAGACGTAGAGTCCCATGAATCCCAATAAGCTAAAGAGCACGTTCCCTGCGGAAACTTGCTGAGAGTGGGCTTCGTGGGTTTTCATTAAACCGTAAATAATCCAAGGTTGGCGGCCTAATTCCGCGGTCATCCATCCGGTGGTATTGGCGATGAACGGAAAGGGCATGGCAAGCATGAGGGTCCAAAGCAGTGCGCGGTTTTCGGTAATCTTTTTTCTCAAGAGTGAGAAGAAGGCGTAACACATCAGGAGAATGAAGAGGGTGCCGAGTCCGGCCATGATATGGTAGCTGTAGTACAGGAGTTCGACGTTACGAGGCCAGTCTTCCTTGGGAAAATCTGAGAGACCCTTGATTTCGGAGTTCCAACGATCATGAGTTAAAAAGGAGAGAATCTTCGGTAAGACGATGGGATTGTCGAGTTTCATTTTGTTGAGGTCGGGTTGTCCGATGAGCACTAGCCCTGCTCCGTCTTGGGTATGGAAATGACCTTCCATGGCGGCGAAGGTGACGGGTTGGTGGTGGTAGACGTTTTTTGCCTGTAGGTCTCCTGTGGGAAAGGCCACGAGAATACTGGCGAACAATCCAGTGGTTACCGAAAGCTTTAGGCCTAAGTGAGCTGTGTTTTCATGTTGTCGCTGAAGCGCGTAAAACGCGCTAATGCCCGCCATGACGAAACTCGCTGTGACGACCGAACCTAACATGGTGTGGGTATATTGGGCGAAGACCCAGGGATTTCCCAATAAACCGGGTAAACTGGTGAGAAAATATTTTCCTTCTGGGCTGATGTCGTAGGCCACAGGGTGTTGCATCCAGGCGTTGGTGCATACGATGAAATAGCCGCTGAGCCATGTGCCAAAAAAAATCAGCAGAGAGACAAACCAATGTCCTTTGGGTCCCAGGCGCTTTTCTTGAAAGAGAAACAGGTAAAGAAACATGGATTCAAGAAAGAATGCGAAGACTCCCTCCATGGCCAAGGTTTGTCCGACGATGGATCCTGAGGCTGCGGAAAATCGACTCCAGTTGGTGCCGAATTGAAATTCCATGGGGATGCCCGTGACCACACCCATGACGAAACTCAAGCCCAAAATTTTTGACCAAAATCGCACTAAGGCTGGAGCGGTGGTATTACCTCGAATCTCCATGGTCTTTAAGACGAACAAGAGGAAACTCAGGCCCATCGTAAGTTGGGGAAAGAGATAATGATAAGAGACGGTGAAGGCAAATTGAAACCGATGGAGATCAAGGGCATCGGACATGGGTCGGTAATGTAATGGAAACGATCCATGTCCCACAATTTTTATTTTCATGGCGGGATATTTTTCCCAATGTTGGAAATTACAAAAAATAAGCGCCGATTCGGCGCAAGTAGACAAAAAGCCCCACTTGAAAATACAATCGGCCTTTCCAAGATCAATTAGTCTTATTGAAGTTAAAAATTTAAAAGCTCTGAGGAGGTTTGAATGAAGGCTAAATTTGATATGAGGTCTTTTGGTCGTCAAGTTTCCATAAGTGAGAAATGGGCTTTTGGTGTTGCCTTCTCAGGGCGGATGCTTTTGTTGTTCATGATAATTTTTTTTAATCTTGTTTTGAAACACGAGGCTTTGTGTGAAGAATCTTTAAACGTTGATCTTACTTATTCCTTTGATTCCACCACGATTTATTGGCCTACCGAATCTGGCTTTGTATTGGAGGAACGTCAGGAATTTCGTCCCCGTGGTCATTACTATTACTCCGCCGGTCACTTTCATGGGGCAGAGCACGGGGGCACCCATTTGGATGCCCCACGTCATTTCGCCGAGGGGCATAAAACCGTAGACGAATTAGCGCTGTCTCAATTGCAGGGTGAGGCAGTAGTGGTGGATGTGCAGCATAAAACTCGCAAGCGGGCCGATTACCAAATTCGAGTTGAGGATTTCCTCGAGTGGGAAAAGCGGCACGGCAGGATTCCTGAGGGAAGTGTAGTGCTGTTGCGCACAGGATATGGACGTTACTGGCCCGATGCGCAGGCTTATTTGGGAACGGTCGAAAAAGGTGCAGAAGCAGTCAAGAAATTGCGTTTTCCTGGTTTGTCACCGATGGCGGCTCGATGGCTGGTGGAGCAACGTCATATCAAAATGGTGGGCATTGATACGGCCAGTATCGACTACGGTCCTTCAAAGGATTTTCTTACTCATCGTATTTTTGCCAACCACGATGTTCCCATCTTGGAAAACTTGGCCAGTCTGGACCAGTTGCCTTCTAGTGGCTTCAAAGTTATCGCCCTCCCCATGAAAATTAAAGGAGCCAGTGGCGCGCCCACCCGAGTGATGGCATTGGTGTCTTCGAGCCCTACGCCTCGTTAATCCTGAGGAGAGAAAAAAGAGAGGGGGTAAAGAGGGGGGGCTACGGTTTCAAAGAATTATTCAGGGGTAGCAAAATATTGACACGCCATAAGAGGCGAAAATGGAGCAGAAAATGAAGAGCGTTTTATCAGGTTCTTGGGTGTTGTTGACGGGGGCGTCCAGTGGCATTGGTTGGGAGTTGGCGAAGATCTTTGCGGAACGGGGATACTCGCTTGTCTTGGTGGCTCGTCGCGAGGGTGAGTTACAGCGCTTAGCTCAGGAACTTCGTCGCGACCATGGAGTAGAGATAAGGGTTTTACCTAAAGATCTCGAACGTTCCGAAGCTCCCGACGAGATATTTGACGAATTAAAAAAGCAAAAAATCGAAATTGATGTTTTGGTGAATAATGCGGGATTTGGCCTTCATGGATATTTTCACGAACAGGATCCTCAAAAAATTTTGGCCTTGTTGCAGGTGAATGTGGTGGCCCTGACTCGCTTGACCCGTCTGTTTTTGGAACCCATGCTCCAGCGTGCTGGTGGTCAAATCTTAAATGTGGCCTCGACTGCAGCGTTTCAACCTGGGCCATTGATGGCCGTTTATTATGCGAGCAAAGCCTATGTATTGCATTTTTCCGAAGCCCTAGACAAAGAGCTGAGCGGTACGGGAGTGCGGGTTTCAACCTTGTGCCCCGGTCCCACCGAATCGGAGTTCCAACAAAGGGCGGGCATGGAAAATGTCGCCCTTTTTCAGGTGAATCATGTGATGGATTCGGCCACCGTGGCTCGGCAGGCTTACCAAGGTTTGAGTTCGGGAAAGAGGGTCGTGGTGACAGGATGGACGAATCGTCTCTTATCGAACATAGTTCGGTGGGCACCGCGAAATTGGGTGTTGTCTGTGGTGAAAAGGATTAATTCCCGACGTTGACAGTGGCAACTAGGCCGGGTGTGTTTTCTGAAACACGCTGGGGTGATTTTTTCGAATTTTTCTCTGGTTGGCACATTTTATCCCCAAGACATCCGCCATATCGAATCCGTCGAAATATTTGACGGCTGGTTGAGCAGCTCTTCAAGATCACCTCAATGGCGCGAGAAAATAGTTTAACCGGGAGGCCAGGAGAAATTTCTTCCCCCTAAAAGATGCAGATGCAAATGGGGCACCTGTTGACCCGCGGCGCCTCGGGTGTTGAAGACCGTGCGAAATCCCGACTCGAGGACCCCTGATTTTTCTGCGAGCTCTTTCGCCTTGAGTAGCAAGTGTCCCAAGAGCCACTGATCTTCCTCTTGGATTTCCGCCAAAGAAGGTATTTCTTTTTTGGGGATGATAAGAATGTGCACGGGGGCTTGGGGATGGATATCCCGAAAGGCCAGGCAATGTTCGTCTTCGTCGACGATGTCGGCGGGAATTTCGCGGTCGATGATTTTCTTAAAAAGAGTCATAGGAACTCCTCATCACAAAGTGGAACGGATTTAAGTTTTACGATCGATTTCGTGCGGATACCCTTTAAGCCTTTATTGGCTTTTCATTTTAGGAATCTCCCACATCTCCGTATTCTTTGGCCCCAAAGATAGCGCTATTGTTCTCGTAATATTTGAACTCTAAAAGGTTATGAGAGGGATCTTGCAAGAAGAAGGTGCGATGTTCCAGGGGGGTCTTGGCAAAACGTATTTTGGGTTCTTGGAAAAAAACGAGTGATTTTTCTCGGGCTCGTTGTTGCCATTGTTCCCAGTCGGAGAGTTTTGGGAAGATGAGGCCAAAATGGCGGGGATAAATACCCTGAGGGTTCTCAGTTTTTTGTTCTGTGCGGTGGGCGACGATCTGGTGACCTCCCAAATCAATGACCAGGGCGTGGGGGGAAGAGCGCCCTAAGCGGCAACCAAGTGCCTCGTACCATTTTCGGGTGGCTTCGAGATCGTACACAGGAAAGGCGAGATGAAAGAGAAAGTCCATGGGTCCTCGTCTTGGTGGCTCGCGCTGAAATCGAAAAAGAAATGATGTGGGCAGGGAGGGAATCGAACCCCCGACACGAGGATTTTCAGTCCTCTGCTCTACCGACTGAGCTACCTGCCCGACCAGGAAGAGTTACCTCATCCCAAATCTGAGACCCATAACGAAGTACTTCAGAAGCAAGGGGAGCCTCCGAAATCACAGGGCGGGGACCGTATAGACAGGGGCCTGGTCCCTGTCAACGATTAACCCGATGGAATTAAAGCTTCACCACGTTTTTTTGAGGTAAACCTCGAGTTGCGTTTCGCGTGTCCACCAAGAGAGGGACATGACGAGCTAACATGGAGATATCGAAATCATCGTGATCCGTCAGTAATACTGCGCAATCGATCTTTTTCAGCATGGCGGGAGTTAATTTTTGCGAGGTGTATTCCTGCCAATCGGTTTTCCAGTGGGCTACGAAGGGATCGGAGTAGGAGAGCACGGCGTGGGCGTGGTGCAATCGCTCCGCTACTTCATAGGCTGGGGATTCTCGGGTGTCGCTGACATTTTTTTTATAGGCCACACCGAGGAGAAGAATTTTGCTTCCTTTGAGCGGTTTCCTCACTTCGTTGAGAGCGGTTTGGATTTTGCGAACCACGTATTCGGGCATTTCTTGATTCACCTCGCTGGCCAGTTCGATGAAGCGTGTGGTGTAGTTGAGGGTCTTAAGTTTCCAAGAAAGATAGTGGGGATCGACGGGAATGCAATGGCCTCCCAATCCCGGGCCAGGAAAAAAGGGCATGAAGCCAAAGGGTTTGGTGGCGGCGGCTTCGATGATTTCCCAGGTGTCGATATTGAGGCGGTCGCAGATTTGGGCGATTTCATTGACCAGACCGATGTTTACCGCGCGAAAAGTATTTTCGAGCAGTTTGACCATCTCTGCGGAGCGGGTGGAGCTCACCGGATAAATGCGGTCGATGATGGTTCGGTAAAGCAAAGTGCTGATTTGGGTGCAGGATTCGGTAACTCCACCCAAAACCTTTGGAGTATTTTTTAAGGAAAAACTTTTGTTCGCGGGATCGATGCGTTCTGGAGAAAAGGCGAGGAAGAAGTCCTTGCCGACTTTTAGGCCTGTGGATTCAAGGGCCGGAAGCAATACCTCCTCGGTGGTTCCCGGATACGTTGTGCTCTCTAAAATAATCACCTGATCTTGATGAAGATATTTTTTTAATTCTTCAGTGACCGCTACGATATAGGAGATATCTGGGTCCCGGGTTTTTCTTAAGGGTGTGGGAACGCAGATGGAGACGGCGTCTAGTTTTGCCAATTCTCGGTACTGGGAGCTGGCTTTGAGAAAACCGCGTTGCACTCGTTCAGCGACTACCCCGTCGTCGATATCGGGGATGTAGTTTTTTCCCTTGTTGAGTAGGGAGATTTTTTCAGGGTCGGTTTCCAAGCCCACCACGGAAAATCCGGCTTGGGCAAAGGCCACGGCTAGGGGAAGCCCTACGTATCCCAATCCCACCACCCCGATGCGGGCCTTGCGGCGGATAATTTTATCAATGAGGCTAAGCTGGGGACGCTTTTTGTCCGCCATAGGGTCTTCTCCTTTAAAGATTGGATATTATCAGTACCGAAACCAGAAACTTTTTCCCCAGAGCGTCGATAAAAGAGACTACGAGGGGAGCTCCGAGTCACCTTACTATCCGTTGGTAATATCTGGCAAATTCAAATGTCAGTGGTTTTTGTTTCTGATGGAGGCAAGGGTAGGTTCGGCAGGGTCGTTGACGCATGGGGTCGAATTGTGCTAAGAGCACCGGGCCTCCGTGGGAACACACCCCACCTTTTAACTTAATTAACTCGGGGATGTTCGCAAAAAGGTTTTTTTTTCAGACAAACCCGTATCTTAGAAATAAGGAGTCCACTCCATGGCTAAGAGTCTTGTGAAAGAAGTATTTTCCGAATTGCCTTTTCAGGTGGGGGACAAGGCTGTTTATCCTGCCCATGGAGTGGGCGAGGTTAAGAGCATTGAGAGCCGTGAGATCATGGGGGCCGAGCAGACCTTCTATGTTTTGCAGATCATCGATAGCGGTATGAAAATCATGGTGCCTACCAATAACATCAATGCGGTGGGTTTGCGTGAGGTGATTTCTAACGAAGAGGTCGAGGGTGTCTATGAGATCCTCAAACAGCGGGATATTCATATCGATAACCAAACCTGGAATCGGCGTTATCGTGAGTACATGGATAAAATCAAAACGGGTTCCGTTTACGAAATTGCCGAAGTGCTTCGAGACTTGAGCCTGCTCAAGCACAAAAAAGAATTGAGTTTTGGTGAGCGTAAGATGCTTGATACGGCCAAGACTTTATTGGTCAAAGAACTTGCCATTTGTGAAGATCGTGAAGAAGACGAGATCGAAGGCGAGATTAACGAAATTTTTAAATCGGCCTAGTTTTTACCTTTGTTTTTGGAGCAACCCCATTTGGTCTTCCCCGAATGGGGTTTTCTTTTATGTCGAGAGTTTGGGCCCTCATGGTCGCGGGGGGAGTGGGGCGTCGTTTTGGCGGAGAACTTCCTAAACAATTTCTTTCCCTGGGTGGGCGTCCTTTGCTGTTTTCCGCTTGGGAAACCTTGATTCACAGTTCGGAAATTTCTGGGGTGGTGGCCATTTTGCCCGCCGATTTTGTCGATCTATGGCGGGAAGTTTTGGCGATTCAGGTGGCCGCTATTCGCCCCGGTTTGTCCCATCGGGTCGTGGTCGGGGGAGAGACACGGCAGGGTTCGGTGGCTCAAGGATTGAAGGTCGTGCCAGAGGATGTCGAATGGATTTTAGTGCATGATGCGGCTCGGCCCTTATTTTCTGAAAACTTGGTGACTCGTTGTTGTGAGGCGGCTCGTGGTTGTGGCGCAGCGGTGGCGGCCTTGCCCGTGGCCGATACCCTAAAGCGGGGGAATGCGTCGGGAGAGGTGGTCGCCACGGTCTCTCGAGATCAGCTCTTTCGGATTCAAACTCCCCAGGTTTTTCGTCGGTCTTGGTTGGAGGAAGCCTTACGGTGGGCTGGGGAACAACAAAAATGGGTGACCGATGAGGCTACTTTGTTCGAAGAAATGGGGCGCCCTGTCGCTTTAGTCGAAGGAGAAGAAAGTAATTTTAAGGTGACCCGTCCCGAGGATTTAAAAATGGCGGAGGTGATTATGGCGAGTCGTCACGGGGGCACGGCGGGTATTGGAAGTTTGCGCATCGGTGAAGGTTTTGATGTGCATCCCTTTGTAGAAGGCAGAGATTTAATCTTGGGTGGAGTCAAGATCCCTTTTCATTTGGGTTTACAGGGGCATAGTGATGCGGATGCCTTGTTGCACGCCATCTCCGATGCCTTGTTGGGGGCGGCTGCTTTGGGGGATCTCGGGGCCCATTTTCCTGACACCGATTCCCGCTATCGAGGCGCCTCCAGCCTGGTGTTATTGGCAGCGGTTCGTGAATTGTTAGAGAAAAATCATTTTACGATCATGAATGTGGACGCCACGCTGGTTTGTCAAAAACCCAAAATAGCTCCCCATGTTCCCGCCATGCGTGAGAATATCGCCAAGGCCCTCCAGGTGGACTTGGATCGAGTGAGTGTCAAAGCCACTACCGAAGAAGGGTTGGGCTACACAGGAAGCATGGCGGGTCTCCAAGCTAAAGCGGTGGCGTTGATTTCCAAAAACAGAGAATGAGTTTAATTTCGTAGGAGGTTTGCACCATGGTTCGAGTTCGCTTCGCTCCTTCACCAACCGGTTATCTGCATCAAGGTAATATTCGCACCGCACTGTTTAATTTTCTCTTTGTTCGCCAACAGGGGGGGGAGTTTTTGTTGCGTATCGACGATACCGATCCGGAGCGGTCTCGTCCCGAATACGAGGCGCAGATTTACGAAGATCTATCTTGGTTGGGCTTGCATCCCGATGAAAGTCCACGCCACTTGGGTCAGGTGGGGCCTTACCGTCAGAGCGAACGCTCCGACCTCTATCAAACCTATCTCCAACAGTTGTTGGCTTCGGGAAAAGTCTATCGCTGTTTCGATTCTCCAGAAGCCATTGAAGAAGCGCGTCGTATTTCGATGGCGGCGGGGAAACCTTTTGTGTTTCGCGGCCAAGATCGGCTCGCAACTCCCGAGCAAATTCAAGAAAAGCTAGATCAGGGGCAGGTTTGTCATTATCGTTTTGCCGTTGATTCGCAAATTCTCAAATTTGATGATCTGGTTTACGGGGAGAAAACTTTTGATACCTCATCCATTGGCGATTTTACGGTGGCGAGGGCCGATGGAAGCCCCGTGTATCTTTTTGCTAGCGCCGTCGACGACGCCCTCATGGGCATCACGCACGTGATTCGCGGAGAGGATGGTATGTCCAATACCCCGCGGCAGATTCTGATGCAAAAAGCCTTGGGATGGGAAGCGCCCCAATTCGCCCATTTGCCTTTGATTTTAGGGCCTGATCATACGTTGCTTTCCAAGCGTAATGGTTCGGCCTCCATCGCCGAATTGAAACGCCAAGGGTATTTGTCATCGGCTTTGTTAAACTATCTAGCCCTTTTGGGTTGGGCCGCTCCTGAAGGGCGCGAGTTTTTAACCCTGGAGGAATTGATTGCCTCGTTCCGCCTAGAAAAAGTCTCTCGCTCCAGCGCATTGTTTGATTGGAATAAACTCAAACACCTCAATGCTCTGCACCTTAGAAACCTTCCCGAAGCCGAATATCTTCGCTTGGCTGAAGCGTTCGCTCCTCAGGCCTCCATGGCTCGGAGTAGTTTTTCCCCGGAACAATGGCGAAAAACCCTGCTCGCTTTGCGCCATAATGTGCAGACTTTAGCTGAACTTCCGGGGCTTTTAGAGATCATTTGGGGAGAGGTGAGTTGGAAGGGACAGGATCCCCAGGGGAGCTTGCAAATCGAGGAGACCCACCGGGCTCTACAATCTGCATTGGAGTTGCTTGCGGAGTTTCCTTCCTTTGCGGAGGTGGAACAGGCTGTGCTGTTCTTGGAAGAATTAAAGAAAAAAAGTAAATTGAAAGGCAAAAAACTATTGCTCCCTTTGCGTTTGGCTCTTACGGCTCAGACAGAAGGCCCCGAACTAAAGGACCTACTTTCAATTTTGGGAACAACCTTGCTTCAAGAAAGACTCCAACGTGCCCTTGAAAATTTACAATACCAAGAGCCGGTGTAAGGAGGTTTTTACTCCTCTGGCTCCACCTCGCGTCACTTTGTATGTTTGTGGCGTCACCGTTTACGATTATTGTCATTTGGGTCACGCCCGTGCTGCGGTGGTCTTCGATGTCCTTTATCGTTATTTGCAGCATCTGGGATATCAAGTTACCTATGTGCGTAATTTCACCGACATTGATGATAAGATCATCAAGCGTTCTCAAGAGCGAGGGGAAGATTGGCGCCAGTTGACGGCGGGGTTTATCGAAGCTTTCCACGAAGACATGGACGCACTCGGTAATTTGCGTCCCAGTCACGAGCCCAAGGCCACCGATTATATCGCCGAAATGCAGAACATGATTGCTCGCTTGGTAGATCGTGGAATGGCCTACAGTTCCGGAGGCGATGTTTATTATTCCATTCAATCGTTCCCCGCTTATGGAGAATTATCAGGAAAGCGGCTTGAAGATTTAGAGGTTGGGGCTCGAGTCGAGGTAGACGAAGACAAACGAGATCCCCTGGATTTCACTTTGTGGAAACAGGCTAAACCGGGAGAACCCCAATGGCCCTCTCCTTGGGGAGAGGGGCGTCCTGGTTGGCACATCGAATGTTCGGCCATGAGCACGCGGTGGTTGGGTCCCACTTTGGATATTCACGGTGGCGGACGCGATCTCATTTTTCCCCATCATGAAAACGAGAAAGCCCAATCGGAGGGTGCCACAGGGCAAACCTTTGCTCGTTATTGGGTACATAACGGTTTTGTGAATCTGATGAGTGAGAAAATGAGCAAGTCCACGGGAAACTTCATGACGATCCGTGATTTTTTGCAGGAGTATCCCGGAGAAGTTTTGCGTTATTTTTTGCTGGGTGCCCATTACCGTTCTCCCTTGGATTTTACCGATCAAAATTTGAAGGATTCCCTTTCAGGTTTAGAGCGTGTTTATTCCACCTTGGAACGTTTGAGTCAGGCAATCTCGCTTAAAAAAGCGAAATCTCCAGAGTTGACGAATTGGGTTCTTTTCAAAGATTTTTCCCAACGTTTTGAACTTGCCATGGATGACGACTGTAATACGGCTCAGGCCTTGGCCGCTTTTCTTGAGGTGATTCGCGAGATCAATCGTCTCCTCGATCGAGGTTTGACTGAAGATTGTCTTGTTAGATTGCGGGTCGAGACATCGTCTTGTTTGGGGTTGGTGCGCAAGGTTCTGGGAGTTTTTTGTGAAGAACCCGAAGCCTTCTTTCAGAAAAGAAAGAGGCGGGTTTTGAGCAGTTTAAAAATTACAGAAGATGATATCTTGCAAAAAATCGAGGCTAGGACACAGGCTCGGGCACAGCGTGATTTTAAAAGAGCCGATGCCATTCGTCAGGAGTTGTTATCCTTGGGTATTGAACTCAAAGACAACCCTGACGGCACGACTTTCTGGATATTGAAGTGAATAAAGAAAAACTTCGCCATTACGCGACGGTTTTGGGCAGTCATGCCAATTCTCCCTGGGTGACGGTCTTTTTTTTCTTTGTTTTTTTCATCGATAGTCTTGTTTTAATTATTCCCGTGGATAGTCTTTTGGGGGCCACCGTGAGCGTGGCTCCTCGCCATGCGAAGAAATGGCTCATAGCCTCTTTGTTGGGTTTCGGTTCGGGTTTGGGACTCGCTGCTTTCCTCGTCAATTCTCAACTATCGCCATGGTTGATGCCCTGGATGGAAAAACTTGGATACATGGAGACGATTCGGGGATTTTTGGAAGATGCCGCTCGCTATGGATATCTTTCCCTAACGATCGGAGTGTTCACTGTTCTCCCTAGTTTGTTCGGGGTTTTAATCGGAGTGATCGTGGGGCTAAATCCTTGGGCGGTATGGGCGATTTCCTTCGCTGGAAAAATTCTGAAGGTGGTTCTGACTGTGGGATTGATTTTTTCTGGTTCTCAGTTTCTTAAAAAGATTTTTCGTTGGTATCTCAAGACTTCTGTTTGAACGAAGCAAAAAGAAAGGCATGGTCTTTCATGGTGCGACCATTTCGCTTGGTTTCGGATTTTCAACCGCGTGGAGACCAGCCCCAAGCCATTGAGAAACTAACGACGGCTCTACAATCTGGTGCAGCTGCCCAGAATTTACTCGGGGTTACCGGAAGCGGTAAAACCTTTACGATGGCCCATGTCATCGCTCGTTTGCAAAGACCAAGTTTGGTGATTGCCCCCAATAAGACCTTGGCTGCCCAGCTTTATCGAGAATTCAAAGAGTTCTTTCCCGAAAATGCGGTGGAATATTTCGTTAGTTATTACGATTACTATCAGCCCGAGGCTTATGTTCCTTCCCAGGATCTTTACATCGAAAAGGATTCTTCCATTAACGAAGAAATCGACAAGATGCGGCATGCGGCCACTCGAAGTCTTTTTGAGAGAAATGATGTGATTATTGTGGCTTCGGTGAGTTGCATTTATGGTTTGGGTTCTCCAGAGGCCTATCATGGTTTGTTGGTTTTGGTCGAACAAGGCACAATGTGGGAACGCAACGCCTTATTGTTGGAATTAACGAAGATCCAATACAGTCGCAACGACTATGATTTTCATCGTGGCACTTTCAGGGTGAGAGGAGACGTGGTGGAAGTGTTTCCCGCCCATGAGGAGGATCGCGCCATTCGCATTGAATTTTTTGGCGACGAGATCGAGGCGATTCACGAGATCGATCCCCTGAGGGGTCAGGTTTTGGCCTCCTTGGACAAAATTGCCATTTATCCCGCCAGTCACTTTGTGACCTGGGAAGATCGTATGAAAAGTGCCGTGCTGAATATTCGAGTCGAATTGGAAGATCGATTGCGCTATCTGACCGAGCATAATTTTTTAGTGGAGGCCCAGCGATTACAGCAGCGCACTCATTACGATTTAGAAATGATGCAAGAGATAGGGTTTTGTAAAGGAATCGAGAATTATTCCCGTCATATTACGGGTCGTAAGCCCGGCCAGCCTCCTCCTACCTTGCTCGATTATTTCCCAAAAAATTATCTCACGATTTTGGACGAATCTCACATTACTGTTCCTCAAATTCAGGGGATGTATAACGGCGACCGGGCGAGAAAACAAAACCTAGTCGATTATGGCTTTCGTCTACCTTCCGCTTTGGACAATCGTCCGCTGCGTTTCGAGGAATTTAACAATATGACTGCCCAGGTGGTGTATGTCTCCGCCACTCCTGGAGAATACGAGTTGCAAGAAACCGGTGGTGATGTGGTGGAACAAGTGATTCGCCCAACCGGTCTGATGGATCCCACGGTGGATATTCGTCCCGTCACTCATCAGGTTGACGACTTGATTGGGGAGATAAGGCAACGCATGGCTCAAGGAGAGAGGGTATTGGTCACTACCTTAACGAAGCGTATGTCCGAGGATCTCACTCAATACATGACCGAGGTGGGGCTCAAGGTGCGTTATCTGCATTCGGATATCGATACCTTGGAGCGTGTGGCGATTTTAAAAGACCTGAGGCGGGGCAAGTTTGATGTTTTGGTTGGGATCAATCTTTTGCGAGAAGGTTTGGATTTGCCCGAGGTTTCTTTAGTGGCCATCTTGGACGCTGACAAAGAGGGCTTTTTACGTTCAGTGCGTTCCTTTATTCAAACCTTTGGTAGAGCGGCTCGTCATGTTCGTGGCCATGTGATTCTCTATGCGGATAAGGTGACCCAAAGTATGGCTCAGGCCATTCAGGAAACTCAACGTCGTCGTGAAATCCAAGGACGTTACAACCAAGAACACGGCATTACTCCTGCATCGATTGTAAAGAAAATACAGGATATCCTTCAGACTCCCGAGGAGCAGGATTACTTCACTGTGCCCCTCGAATCTGAGCAGGAAGCAATGGCTTTGGAGGACATTCCTCAGCTTTTACAAAAACTCCGTCAAGAAATGCGAACGGCTGCCGAACGTCTCGACTTTGAAACCGCTGCCCTTAAACGGGATCGAATCAAGGAGTTGGAAGAAGTGGCTCTGAGTCTTGGCGTGAAAAATTAATGGGTTCTTAAAAGAAAAACCAAAACGATCGGGTTGCCTCACGAAAAATCTAGCTCATTTTTTTCGCGACATTGCCTCTGGGATCTTTTTAAACGTTTTGGAGAGCCGGTGGGTTAATTTTCTAGGGTGAGGACGATTTTTCCTCCAGCCTTTTGTGAACGCAGGAGTTCTTGGGCTTCGGCGGCTTGAGAAAGAGGGAAGGTTTTTGCAACTCGTATTTGTAGTTTATCTTGTTCAAACAGTTTGGTGATGAAATCAAGTTGGAGACGATCGGGACGTACGAAGACATAACCTGGCTGGATCGACTTGTGGTGAGATACCGAAGGGTCGAGGGCTAAAATAGAACTAAGTCGTCCGCCAGCTTTGAGTACAGAGATGCTTTTCTTTTGTGTTTCGCCACCGACTGTATCGAAAACGGCGTCGATACCCCGAGGAAATTTTTTGAGAATCACTTTTACAAAATCTTCATTTTGATAATCGATGACCCAATGAGCGCCTAGATTTTTGACATGGGTATGATTTTTAGCGCTTGCGGTGGTGAAAATTTTCACCCCAAAAAGTTTCGCCAATTGGATGGCGAAAGCGCCTACGCCCCCTGCGCCGCCGTGGATTAGCAGTGTTTGTCCGTATTGGATGCGTAAACTTTCGAATAGGGCTTGATAGGCGGTGAGGGCAGAAAGGGGAACGGCAGCGGCCTCGATAAAATTCAAATTTTTGGGTTTGGGTGCAACTTGGTTGAAATTAAGGTTGATACTTTCGGCGTAGGTTCCCCATTGCACTACAGAGCTTCTAGCGTAGGTATAGACCGAATCTCCCAACTGAAATCCACAACTGGAATTTTCTATGGCGGTGACGATGCCGGCGCCATCCCATCCGGGAACAATGGGAAAATGATGAGGCAAGCGTCCCACCAGAAGCCCTTCGCGAATTTTCCAATCGACGGGATTGAGCCCCGAAGCGCGTAGGGAAACGGTGATTTGCCCAGGGCTCGGTTTTGGAGAAGGAAGTTCAGTTATTTGCAGGACTTCGGGCCCGCCAAATTTTTGGAGTACAACGGCTTTCATCTTACCCTTGCAATAATCGCAAGGGAGGCAAACAATCAATCTTAAATGCGACAAGTCTTGAGGCAAACTCGTTGGGGATGGGGACTGCTATTTTCGTTATTCGCCTGCTTGGCGATGGCCGAGATGGGGACTCGTCAAGAAACTCTGAATATTGTTGAGGGAGTTTTTCAGGTGGAACGTTTGGATCTGCGTGCCGGTGACCAACTAAAGATTTGTAACCAGGACTCCTATCGTCGTCAGCCCTATCTTCGGGGTGCCTTTAACGACATGGGTAAAAGAACTAGTGATATTTTGGAATGGGTGAAAAAGGGGGAGTGTCGGGATTTTACTTTAAAAAATCCCACCGATCATTTTTTAAAAGTCACCGTTTACGATGCCATCGCTCCTAAGGCGAAGCTTCATCTAAGGGTTTTCCCCGCGGCTCGCTAAAACTTTTCTAGCCTCTCTTGTTTTTTAGAATGGGATTATGGGGATATTCGACGGGTGATGGTGGAACAATTTCTCCCTTTGTAAAATCTGTTTTCAAGAAAAAACTTCGCAGCCTTAACTCCTTCAATCTCAAAACATGTCAGGGAGTGCCCATCTGAGGATAGAAACCGCGAAGGGTTTGAGGAGAAATCTTGCGCCAATGTTTAAGGAGAAACTCCACCAGAATTCCTAACGGCCGTGGATCGTAACGGGAGAGATCAGCGGCCAGGGCGATTTTTTCTTCTAGCGATTGATGGCGATAGGGCCACGGGGCCTTGGATTCACTGCATGAGGCCCCTTCTTGGGAGAGTTCAAAATACATGCGAAAGAGATGTTTTTCCGAGGGGGAGATTTTCAGTAATTGGATTTCCATAGAGCCGTTTTGAAATAAATAATGACCATAGTAAATGGTGGAGTCATTATCGTCGTTGCGAGCCTCCCTTGGGAGAGGCGCGGCAATCTCTTGGCGATGAGCACCTTGTCACTCCCTTGCTCAATCGTTCCCCCTCGGATTGGCGATGAAAAGTGGAACCACGAGATCACGCCCGAGCGTGCCTGGGAGGGGGGCTCTTGTGGGGACCGTCTCGACTCCTCAAGCGCCGGAGTCGAGACTGCCTGAAAGAAGCCGCGATTTTTTTTCTTGGTTTTGGCTGTGTGAGACGCGGCTTAGTTGAGGTTAAGCCAGCGAGTGTTTAAGACAAGGCCTTACGTC
>DALYEU010000033.1:0-23552 GCA_031972375.1 bacterium
TGGCTTCGGCCATTTTGATCACAATCTTCGGGTGGGACTAACGTCAATGGCTTCTCATTCTACCATTCCTGGCAGCGATAAAATCGCTCCTAAGAAAACCACAGACAATCTTTGGTCGAGGCGAAGTTTTTTATCTTGGGCTGGTTGGGGGGCTTTTCTTGCAGCTCTCTCGGCTGTTGGCTTGGCCTTTCTTCGATACCTTTATCCTCGCGTACTTTTTGAGCCTTCACCGATTTTCAAAGCGGGTCGTCCTGAGGATTATCTTGTGGGTGAGGTTTCTGAAAAATATAAAGAGTCCCAAAGAGTTTGGATTATCCGAACCCAAGAAGGCATCTACGCTTTGTTAGCTATTTGTACGCACTTGGGATGCACGCCTCGTTGGTTAAATACAGAAGATAAGTTTAAGTGTCCTTGTCATGGTTCTGGTTTTAAAAGAACCGGGGTTAATTTTGAGGGACCTGCGCCTCGGCCTCTGGAGCGATTAAAAATTTCTCTCAGTCCCACTGGAGAGATTTTAATCGATAAATCCAAGACATTTCGGGAAGAAAAAGGGCAATGGGTCAACCCTGAAGCTTTCCTTCGTTTGGCTTAATATCAAGTTTCTCGTGGGTGTTTTTCAAAGGGGATCCTCCGAGTAGGTTTCCTGGTGAAGGTGGAGTATGAAGAGCAAGTTAAAACAAATCCAAGAGACGATTGTCAGCAGTGATGTATGGAAATCTATTTTCCGTCATGGTTATGCCGATACCCCGCGTAACCGTATTTTGATGATCGCTAGCAATGTCTTTCTCCATCTTCATCCTTCGAAGCTTCGTAGGCATGGTTTGACTTTGCGCTATACCTGGTGTGCGGGTGGTTTAACTTTCTTCTTCTTTCTCGTTACCGTGGTCACCGGCGTGTTGCTGATGTTTTATTATCGTCCCGTCGCCGAGTACGCCTACAACGACATGAAGTATCTTCAGTTCGATATTCCTTTTGGAATGATTACTCGAAACATGCATCGCTGGGCGGCCCACGCCATGGTCATCATGGTCATGCTTCATATGTTCCGGGTTTTTATGACGGGGTCTTACAAGCCGCCTCGGGAATTCAACTGGGTGGTTGGAGTATTATTGTTGACCCTCACCCTTATGCTCAGTTTTACGGGTTATCTCTTGCCTTGGGATCAACTTTCCATTTGGGCGGTGACGGTCGGTACTAATATGGCTCGAGCCACACCTTTGTTAGGTAACGAGGGTCCCTTGGCTGAGCAAGTACGTGCCGTAACGGGACTAGTAACTCCTCGTTACGATGCTCGAAGTTTGTTGACGGCGGGTACTGTGGTCGGAGCCCCCACCTTGGTGCGGTTCTATGTATTGCACTGCATTTTTATCCCGATTATTGCGGCGTTGTTGATGATCGTGCACTTTTGGCGCGTTCGTAAAGATGGTGGTATTTCCGGGCCTCTTTAATACTTAGATGGTTTTGCTTATCTCTCCCTATGGGGGGTAGGCTGTGACGAAGTAGTATTTTTAAGTTTATTTATCAGGAGCTTGAAAATCCCATGGCGGATATAAAAGACTCAAAAAACCTTCCCGAGGTTATCGATCCTAAGCAGGATAAAATTCACACTTGGCCCCATCTCGTCAGGTCGGAGTTCGTGTGTGCTTTATTAGCTGGTTTGGCCCTCTTGGTGTGGTCCTTATTGATCGATGCTCCTATGGAAGAGCCTGCCGATCCCACCAAAACCCCTAACCCTTCTAAGGCGCCTTGGTACTTTTTGGGTCTTCAGGAAATGTTGGTGTATTTCGATCCTTGGATTGCGGGTGTGGTGTTGCCGTCTTTGATTATTGTGGGCCTGATGGTGATCCCTTACATTGATATCAATCCCAAAGGTAATGGTTACTACACCTGGAAAGAGCGTAAGTTTGCGGTGGGCACCTACTGTTTTGGTTTTTTGGTGCTTTGGGTTTCCTTAATTATCGTGGGTGTTTTTCTCCGCGGACCGGGTTGGAATTTCTTTGCCCCTTGGGAGCAATGGGATGCTCACAAAGTGGTGGCTTTGACTAACACCGATCTTAATATGTTTTTGGTTTATAACTTCGGCTTAGAGTTTCTGCGAGATCCCGTGATCAGTGCCATTTTTGGTTTGAGCTTGATCGGAATCTACTACTCCATAGGCGTGGTCTATTGGAAATTGCGTTCTAAGAAGTCCGAAATTTTACAAAAGTTAGGCGTCGTCCGTTACGGTATTACTGCCTTTCTTTTCCTGACCATGATGGCCT
Source organism: bacterium (assembly GCA_031972375.1). GTDB lineage: Bacteria > UBA10199 > UBA10199 > DSSB01 > DSSB01 > DALYDW01. The sequence goes on from DALYEU010000033.1 coordinate 2,262, forward strand.
TGCCCATTAAAATGGTCTTACGTTTAGCTTTTAATATCCAGTACGTCGTGAAACTTCCCTGGATCAACATGAACATTTAATTTTGGTTGGAAAGCGACCTATGGCACTGGCTGGCCGTGAAAAAGCAATGGGATTTGTCTGGTTTCTCCTTGGAGCTCTGTTGATTGGCAGTGTTCTTTGGGTGGCTTACGATGAGACTCTCGGTAGACGCACTTGGAAAGAATACGCCTCTCAGTGGGAGCAGATGGAGGTGGAGAGGCTTTCCAAAGCGATCGAGAAGGAAGAGAAGAAAATTGATCAGGCAAAGATCAAAAAAATCGCTATGGAACGTGAGCAGGTGCAGAACATGCTCACAAGTGGCGAATATGCCCAGGCTCAACAAGAATTGCTTGATGCGAAAACCAACTATCAAGATGCAAAGACTGATCTGCAGTTCGCTAAAGCCGATCTAGACGAGGTGTTTTATCAGTGGAAGCATGCCCAACACGAGGGCCATGATTTTTCTTCTTACAAGGCTCGTTTTGAAAGTTTAGAGAAACAGATCGCCGAGTTGGGTAAGATTGAGGCGGATTGGGAAGGTAAGCTCAAGGTCGCTCAAGGAAAGGTTGATTCCTTTGATAAAAAACTTAAGGACCTCGAATCCCAAGAGACCGCTCTCTACGAGAAAGTCGTTCCTCTCAAACGTCAGCTTGAGGCGGTAAAGGATCGTGGCGCCCCCATTGAGCAGTATGTTCTCGATGATTTAGGAAAAGCTGGTCCTGTAAATTGGGGTACCGTCGATCGTTGTACGACTTGCCATATTCCCACCATGATTCCTGGGCATGAGAAGGGTAAAAATCCTTTCAAAACCCACCCTAATTTAGAAAAAATCTTCGATGCCCATCCTGTGGAGTCTTATGGCTGTGTGACCTGTCATGGTGGTCAGGGGCGCGCTACTCAAATCAAGGGTGGTAAGCCTTTGGAAAAGGGAGACTTGCCCCATGGTTTCGATCATTATTGGCTAGAACCGCTCATGCGGGGGGACTACATCCAGTCCACATGTAATAAATGTCATATTCAGCAGTTTGTTTTGGATATGGCTCCTGTCTACACTCAGGGTAAGAACTTATTCGTCGAATACGGTTGTATCAACTGCCACAATGCAAAGGGACTCGAATGGGCGCCTAAGTCTGGTCCTGACCTGAGGAAGATCAAAGATAAGGTTTATCCTGAGTGGATTTACGCTTGGGTGAAAAAACCCACGGATTATTTACCGCATACCAAAATGCCTCAGGTGCCTTGGAAAAATGATCAGGAAATTATTCAGTCTATCGCTTACCTTTACCAAAATAGTGAGGCTGCTGATTTTAAATACGGTGAATTCTCCGGTGGAGATGCCACTGCGGGTCAACAAACTTTCGAAAAAGTGGGTTGCATCGCTTGTCACAACATCGGTGGAAAGGGTGGAAACCGTGGACCGGCCCTTGACAAGATCGCTGAAAAAACCACTGGTCGGTGGATTTATAATTGGATTCAAGAACCCAAAAATTGGTCGACCCATGCCCGTATGCCCAGTCTGCGCTTAACGACCGATGAAGCTCGTAACATTACCGCTTACCTGATGACAAAGGGGCAAAAGCCGAGTGTTGATGCCAAGTTGGAAGCCGCTTTTCTTGATGAGGCCAATGGTAAGGCTGGTCAAAAGGTGATCAGCACTTATGGTTGTTATGCTTGCCATTACATTAAGGGCTTTGAAGACATGGCCAAGCCCTCTGTCGATCTTACGGGTTTTGGCCGCAAGGATGTCCATGAATTGGCCTTTGGTGATGCCAAGATTCCTGAAACTTGGGAAGCTTGGACCGATGGCAAACTTCGCAATCCTCAGATGTTCGTCGATGAGCGTTCGTCGAGTGTCATGCCCAAGCCCAATATCACCGACGAGCAGCGCCATGCCTTGTTGGTTTTCCTCCGCGGTCAACGGCCTGAAAATATTCCAGACAAGTACTTGGCCTTCGACGCCGAAATCGAGAAGGGGCGCCAATTAGTCTATCGCTACAACTGTCAGGCCTGTCATATCGTCGAAGGACAGGGGGGTGAAGTTTCTCAGTGGATCACCGAATCTAATTTCTTGCCGCCCAATCTAGCGAGTACGGGTTCCCGCTTGACCACTGAATGGATGAGCAATTTCTTGAAGAACCCGGCCCATTATCCGAAGGTGAGAACCTGGTTGGATATTCGTATGCCTACCTTCGGTTTTACGGATGCTGAAGTGGATGAGCTGGTCCGCTACTTTAAGAAAAGTGCTGGTGTAGCAACCTTATTGGAACAGCCTTACCATCCAGAAATCAGTAATGAAGAAATCCAGGCCGCTAAAGAGCTGATTGGCAACAATAACTTTGCCTGCGCTAGCTGTCATATCATCGGCAATGAGATTCCTGCGGCGGGTCCCACGGTTTGGGCTCCAAACCTGGCCTATGGTCACAATCGCTTGCGTCCTCAGTGGATCAACGAGTGGATTCGTGATCCTGCCAAGCTGGTTCCAGGGATCCGGATGCCCGGCTTCTATCCTGAGGCTGGTGCTGGACCCGATAACGTGCTCGGCGGAGACGATGAGAAGCAAATTAAGGCCATCGTGGATTATCTGCTCTATCTAGGAAATGGTGGATCCATCGTTTCTTCGGGTGGGGGTGCCACGGTTGAGTCTGCGGAGTCCAAGCCCGATACCGGTGCCACGGAAAGTGCTCCAGCTGCTGCCAAAGATTAAATGAGGTTCTGGTCATTTTACCGATACTGTTTGTAAAATCCATGGCTGGGGTTTGATCAAAGATCTTCGGAATATTTTCCAATTGGCTTAATTGCAGAGAGAGAGCTCTGCAGTGGGCCCGAACTTGACACCTCGTGTTAAGGTTGTTACCGACCCTCAAGAATTCACCCGCGGTCCCACAACTCCAACGAATTTTGAAAGTTGGATTAAGGGGGACTGTAAAATTAAGGAGAGAGAAATGAACTTAAAGAAGAAATGGTTGATGACGGTCCCCATGTTGGCCTGTGCCGTGGCTATGATGGCTTGTGGTAAAAAACCCTCCGGTCAAAAAGAGGCTGCCCCGGCTGCTGAAGAACAAAAGGCAGCAGCTCCCGCGGCGGCTCCTGCTGCTGGCGTGGGTACGATTAAAGGCTCTGTAAAGTTTACGGGGACGGCTCCTACCATGCCCGATTTGAACCGTCAGTCTGATCCCTTTTGTGCTCAAACCCAGATGAAGGCACAAAATGTGGTTATCAACGCTAATAACACCTTGGCTAACGTGGCTGTTCGAGTGTTGAATGCTTCCGGTGGAACTCCCAATGGAGCCACTGTGGAAATCGATCAAAAAAATTGTATGTATGCTCCTCGCGTCATTACGGCGACCTTCGGCGAAGAGGTGAAGATCGTCAATTCCGATCCCACCTTGCATAACGTCCATACCTACAACAATTCTGATAATAAAACCTTGTTCAACCGCGCTCAACCTAAGGGTTCCCCCGCTATCAATCATACTTTCAAGCCCGAAGATGGTGAGATCGTGAAGTTTAAATGCGACGTCCATCCTTGGATGACGGGTTGGTTGATCAATACCGAAAATGGTTTAGCCGCTGTGACGGGTGAAACTGGTGAGTTTGAGATTAAGAATGTTCCCGCCGGAACCTACACCATCAAGACCTTCCAAGAAGACTATGGTGAAAAAGAAGTCCAAGTTACCGTTGAAGCTGATAAAACCGCTCAGGCGGAGTTCAGTTACGATGGAACCGAGAAGGCTGCTTATCAATATCGAGAAATCAACATCGGGATGGCTGACCACGCCCATAGCCACTAAGGTGGTTCCCGAGTCTCGAATAGCGCTTAGCTTCTGAGATTCTTCAAAAGGCCCTGACTTTTTAAACGAAGTCAGGGCCTTTTTTATTTCAGGCGCTTTCTCAATTTTTCTAAAGAGTATCGCGTAACTCGTCGTTATTTTTCTTCCCCATTACTGCGTTTTTTTGATGGAGTCTCCTTGCCATCGTCTCTTGGGTTTGTTAGCCGCATCCTGTATGGCGGATATTGCAGAAAATTCAGTAAAGTTGCCTCGTTACGCTTTTGGGGCCTCTTTGGGTTTAGTGTTTTTTACTTGGATGTTGCTGTTGGTGGGGGGGATTGTTCACGGAACAGGCTCTTCCTTAGCCTGTCCGGATTGGCCAACTTGCTACGGTACTTTTTTTCCCAAAATGACGGGGGGGATTTTTTACGAACACGGACATCGCCTCTGGGCGAGTGGGGTAGGGCTATGGACCCTCGTGATGACAGTAGGGGTATGGCGTCGCGGAGATAAAACCTTGTGTCGTTGGGGTTGGATTGCCCTGTTTTTGGTGATTTTCCAGGGATTATTAGGAGGTTTAACGGTAAATTACCGCCTTCCTCCGATGGTTTCTGTGGCGCACTTGGGCACCTCCATGATTTTTTTTGCTGTTCTGGTTTTCCTAAGTGTTCATTCCTGGTTTTTGAGCGGTGGACCGATGCCACAAGCTGTTTCTGGTTTTTCCCTATCCTTGCTCAGGTTAGTTTTGATTGCGGTCTTTGCTCAGATTTTGTTGGGGGGGGCGGTCCGTCATTTGGGAGCAGGGTTGGCGTGCATTGATCTTCCCCTTTGTCAGGGAGCCCTTTGGCCTCAAGGGCACTGGTTGTTAAAAATTCATATGGCCCATCGTCTCTGGGCCGTGGCAGTGGCCTTGTTGATTTTTTTATTGGCTTATACTTTGTTACGACAAGGTAGAGGACATCGTTTCGAAAGACGAATAGCCGTTTTTTTGGTTCTTTCTGTGCTTTTACAAATGACACTGGGGTGGTTCAGTGTGGATTCCGCCTTAGGCCTTTTTTACGTGACAGCCCATTTAGGAGTGGGGGCTTTGCTTTGGGGGGGCTTGGTACTTTTATTCTGCACTTCTCTGCATGGGCGGGAGACTTCGGATAAAACTACATCGGCTTCTTTGAAAAAATCTCCAACTCCTTTTTAAGGTTTTTAGATGGAACAGGCCCTTTCCCTTTCCCATCGTCTTTCCGACAGCCTGGCCTTGGCCAAGCCCCGTATCTCCCTTTTGGCTTTAATCACTGCCGCAGCAGGCATGTGGATTGCGCCACAACGTCCCTCTTGGGGACATCTATTGGCGGCCCTGTTGGGAATTCTTCTTTTGGTGGCCGGTGCCAATGCCCTCAATATGTTTTTAGAACGAGATGTAGATGGTCTGATGGAACGAACACGCCATCGTCCATTGCCTGGGCAGCGGATGAGTCCTGACTTTGGTTTGGGAATAGGGGCCTTATTTATCGGGTTGGCTATTCCGGTTTTATTTTACGGAGTCAATCCTTTGACCGGAGTTTTAGGGCTCGTTTCCCTGGGTATTTACGTGCTTTGTTACACTCCTTTGAAGCGTAAAACCTCCCTAGCCTTATGGATCGGTGCAATCCCGGGGGCGGCGCCTCCGCTTTTGGGTTGGTCCGCAGCTATGGGCACCTTGGCTCTTCCCGCTTGGTTACTTTTTGCCATCGTGTTTTTTTGGCAAGTCCCGCATTTTTTGGCCATCGGAACCTTTCGACGGGAGGAGTATCATCGGGCCGGGTTGAAATTATTTCCCATGGATCAAAGTGCCTTGTCGATGAAAGCTCAAGTTGTATTCTGCACAGTGGTTTTATTTCCCATTGCTTTCATGCTCTATTCTTTGGGCTATGCGGGAAAGGGCTATGCGATTCTTTCTGTTCTGCTCAATGCTCTCTTTTTGGGGACGGTTTTTTGGGGAATAAGAAAAGATCCACCGCCGCGTTGGGGAAAAAGGGTATTTTTAGTCTCCCTAATTCATTTAACTTCGTTGTTTTCAGCGCTTTTTGTGGATGGAGGTGCTCCATGAACCAGCGGCGTTTTTGGGTTTCTATCAGCTTCTTGATGTGCTGTGTGTTGCTATGTTTAGGCTCGATTTCTTGCGATTGGGGAAAAGCTCCTTTACCTATTTTTAGTCAGATTCCAGATTTTAATCTGCTTAATGAACAAGGAAAACCCATCAGTCTACAGGCAATGAAGAACAAAATTTGGGTAGGCAATTTTATTTTTACTTCTTGTGCCGGTACCTGTCCCATGCTCACTCGACGCATGAAGCGGGTAGAAGCGGCCATCTTAGAAGAGGCAAAGCAACGTCCCGACCTGCCTTTGAGGATTTTATCTTTTAGTGTGGACCCAGAACGGGATACTCCTGAAAAACTCAAAGAGTATGGAAAACTTTTTGAGGTGAATCCCAATTATTGGTCTTTTCTAACGGGCGATGTGGAGCAGATTAGTAAGACCGTTGTTGAAGGATTTAAGATCAGCATGAAAAAAGTTGCGCTGGCTTCACCTGCTCCCGATCAAGAAAATCAAACAGATTTCGATGTGATTCATGGTGAAAAATTTGTTTTGGTCGATGCCTCTGGTCAGATTCGCGGATATTACGATTCGGACCGAGCCGGAATTACCCAATTGATACGGGATATGTTTTTTTTGGAAAAAAAATTATCTAAGAATCCGTCTTAGGGGGAAAACTATGGAATGGGGAGACCGTCTTGCCGCACTGAACGCCACCTTAAATGGAAGCGCCTTTTTGCTTTTGTTCTTCGGTTGGCAGGCTATTCGCAAAAAAAATATCAAAGTGCATCGGGCCTTGATGGGTAGCGCCTTGGTTGTCTCCACCTTGTTTTTAATTTCCTATTTGACCCGATTTTATCTCACCGGCACCCATCGATATCCCGGTACGGGATTTTTAAGAACCTTGTACTTAAGCATTCTCGCCACCCACACGCTGCTTGCCGCAACGGTGCCCGTCTTGGCCATCCGCACTGTTTATCTTGCCATGAAGAAACGCTACGCTGCCCACGTGCGCATCGCCCGATGGACCTTGCCCATTTGGATGTATGTCTCGGTGACGGGGGTGGTGATTTACTTCATGCTCTATGGGGCATGAGTCGCGGTCGATTTTTATCCTGGTATCTTGTATTAGGGGTGCCACCAACTTGGGTGTAAATTCTGCCCGACGGCGCACATTCTCATTTCATGTTCCATAAATTGCATTGAAGGTGTTGCTCATAAGGCCTTGGCCTTGAAGATTCTTGGCGACTTTGCGACTCAGAAAGCCGCTGCTTTCTCCGCATTGCTAATCAAATTCAAGATAGATTGAGCGTATTCCCTAACTTGTGTGTGAGGATGTTCTAGGGCTTGGCGAATGGCTTGGTCCGTGCCGAAGGGAAAGGTTGGGTGTAAATATTGGATTTTTTCAAGAGCGCCTAAGGTCAAATCGACTTCGTCGTTTTCTAGTTCTAACAAACCTTGAAAGGCCGAAAAAAGACGTACAGCCTCATCCTCTGAGATTTCTTCCTGATCTTGCGACAAAACCAGATACTCGAAGGACATAAACCTAAGGGAGGGATCTTCAGCGTCAAGTTGTTCTAAGAAAAATTGTTTTACAGCATCGGCTTCTGCCCCCCATTCGGGTTCGGTCACTGTGCTTAAATTCCCCGCAAAAAAGCCGGTCATTTTATATCTAAGCATTTCGCTATAGAATTCTTGCATTTTAGGATCAGAAGTTTCTGAGCTAAGCTCCATCAGGCCTATGGCCACCGCCTCTGGGGATAAACTGGATAAGACCGAGTTCAGAAAATAACCTGCCAGGAGAGCTGTGGTCTCCGAAGAGGATCGAGCCATTTGCAGCATGAGTGAAGTCAGTTTTTCAATATCGGAGTGGGGTCCAATCAGGTCAGGACGGGTCGAAAAAAACTCGTTTAAAGCCTGAACATGTCCAAAGGGAGATTGTTCACTTGCCAGTAACCTTTGCAAGATGTCTTCTACCTCATGGGGTTTGGCCTCCCACAGTCTTGCCAAGCAGGTGAGGGCTGAAAAGGTTATTTGGGCATCCGTATGGCCTAGCAAAGGTTCTACAGTTTGTAGCAATGGGTCAATTTGGTCATTTTCGAGTTGTTTGATATTGGTGAGCACCTGTAGGGCATTTAGCCTCAGCTTGTCTTTCGGACTTTTCAGCTGTTCCCACCAGAACAGCGCTACTTCGGCAGCCATTTTTCCCACATATTCTGGTGATTGAAAAAAAGCATTGGTGAGCAGATCTGAGGCCAGTGAACGAACCTTCTCAGTCTGACCATCACGGGCCAGCTCCAGTAGACGTTCTGAGAGGATTATCCCTGAAATCGAGGGTAGGGCTTCAGGATTTTCTGACCTTGCGGCAATTTCTATGTTGGTGGTGTAGAGGGTAAGGTTCTCGAGTGTTTCCAGGGCAGCTTGGGATAGGCCGGGGTCTGGGTGAGTGGCAAATACTTCGAGCCATGCAAAGGTCTCTTCGATTGGAAATACTCCCCTCCAGAGGGTGGTTAAAGCGAAATACTGAAATTGGAGATTGGAGCCATCTTCAAGCCACATGAAAAAGAGGCTTTGTAATTCATCAAATTGTTGTTGCCTGAAAGGGTCGGCCTCTCGAGCTTCCTGTGAAAAATAGGGATGTGAAAAGCAGCCTGCTAATCCATGCATAAGCAAGGATTGTGTCTCAAGATCACCTTCTGCCAATATATTGAAGTCGAATTGCTCCTGCGCATAGAGCAGCGGGATATAATTCAAAAAAAGATGATCGGCAGCGATTTGTGATATTTTTGGATCCTCGCTCTGATAAGCCGAGAATAGACGACTCCAGGATTCGTTCGTTCCTAGATTTTGCTTTTTTGCGAGTTCTTGAAACCGACACCCAGCGAAGGGATCCTTGCCATCGGAGGTAAAGACTTGCTGGTTGAAGACCTCGTCCCGAAGATAACACCAGATCAGCTTGCCAAAAGTTTTCATACTTTTTGGGGTATCTGGATGCTGGATAAAGGCAATCAATTGGTCTGCGGATAATACATAGGCGGACGCCGAAGAGGCGAAGGCCTCATTGCTGTCATCTTCAGGATGACCAACATCAATGGGGCTGTTTTTCTGGTAGATGGCATCCTTAAAAAGTCGAAAGTTTTCCTTGCCAGACCCCCCCTCGAGAAAAAGTGGAAAGAGACTTTGCCAGACTAGGGAGGATGCTAGATTGCGATCTCGATAGAGGCCATGCATGGTCTCGTGGGTGAGTGTCCCACGTTTATTATGAAGCTCTTCCGACTTAGACTGGGGATAAGTAATTAAACTTTGGCTCATGCTAACGCGGTGATGAAAGTCGTAGTATGTAGGGGCAGTATTCGTATCCCAAGAGTAGGATAAAATCGGGGACCCCTGGAAAAAGCCTCGAAGCCCGGCCGCAAGCTTAGTCAATTCTGCCAGGTGCTCGGGCGAATCCCCTTTTGGGTAGTCGAGCATGAGGGGGTAGAAGCGTGCAGGACTTTCGAAAATAAATTGGGTGTGTCTTTCTAAGGGTTTTAGCTGGGAGGAGATAATGAAGGGTCTAATGGGAAGAGACCCGCTAAAACTGTAAGCTTGGAGTGGATCAGTATTACGAATTTCGTTGGTGTCACCCTTGAGAGGAGCGGGTCGTAGCATCATGGAGGCTGAAGGGGTGTTTAGTCTCTCTCCCCAGCTTCTTTGTAGATCTTGGTTGCTGGATCCGTTGCGGATCGCACCTAATAAGCCCATGGGTTGATTTCCTTTTGTTTGGATAGGGGCAAGTAACCAGTTCCTCGGCCACCACTAAGCCCATGTTTAAGCAAATTGTGTGCCAGTGCATCGGGGGTGTTTGGAGATGAAAAAGAAGGGAATTTCCGTCAATTTTTGACGATTGGGCTCAGGGTAACGCGGAGAATGGGAAATAACAGGAAATCTTGAAATTGAAAAATGAGGGCTCAAGTCTCCATGCTCCTCACGTTGTTCTCCAAGCCTCCGCCATTTGCAAAGACCGATCAAGTCGCCATTGGGGTTGTGCTCGAGGTAAAGAAATATGGCATCCATGCTGGAGATGAAGTAGCTAGTCCTGCCTATCGCCAACTAGGGAGTTCTCCTCACACGAATGGAAACGAGAATTAGAAAAACCCTTCTATTCTTTTTAATTTTCTTCCCTTGGGGATGGGGATGCGCTTTGGCCCAAGAGCCTCCCTTGAAGTTGGATTTTTTCGAGGCCCTGCGCTTGGCCCAAGAGCGGCATGTGGAGGCCATCGTCAGTGAACAGCGGGTGCAGCAGGCCATGCAGCGTATTCGTCAGGCCCGTTCTCCTTTGTATCCTCAACTTTTAGGCACCACTTCCCAATACCGACGCACGGTCAATTTGGAAACCTTCGGTATCGATTTTCAGGTGCCTGGTTTCAGTCCCTTTGTTCCGCCCTTCAATGTTTTTGATGCACGCGTCAGCCTTACGCAAAATCTTTTTGATGCCGCAGTTTTTTCCCGACTCAAAGAAGCACGCGTGGGCTTGCGACTTTCGGAAAGTGATCAGCGCAAGGTACGTCTCGACGTGATGGCCTTGGTGGCCAATTTATTTTTAGAGGCCCATCGGGCTCAGCAGAGAATTCCTTGGATCGAAGTCTTGTTGTTGCGTGAGCAAACGCGTTTGCGTCTTGCGCAGGTGCAAGCGGGTGTCGGGCTTGGTGCCGAGATCGACGTGACCCAAGCCCGTGCCAATGGTGAGCAAACCGCGGCCCAACTCAAGACTGCTCAGACCGAAGCCCTGGAGCGGCGCTTGGATTTGGCTGCGGCTCTAGGACTTCCCCAAGATCGTCCCATCGATTGGGTGCTGGAGAATAAACTCGAAAAGGTTTCTCTGCCTAAGGCCGATGCCTTGCCCGCCTTGGTGGCGGCCCATCCCGAAGTGCAGAGCGCCCGCCATCAAGTGAGTCAGCGCGAGCAGGAGAAAAAAACCGAGGTGGCCGCCTTCTATCCTAAAATTTCGGGCGAGGCCGATTACGGAGCCAGTGGAAATCATCCTGGCGATGTGGACGATACCTATAATTTTGGTGGGCAGTTGAGCATTCCCATTTATCAAGGCGGTTTGCGGAAGTCGCGGATTCACGAGGCCGAGAGTCGCATCAAGGAAAGTCAGGCCCAATGGGAAGACACGTTGCGCCAACAGGAAGCGAAGGCCGCAGAGGCCTTGGCTGCCCTCGAGCAGACCTTTCAGGTGTGGCAGTCCACTCAGGCCAATATGATTTTGGTCGATCGTCAACTTTCCCTTGCCCAAAGTCGTTTGCATTCGGGTTTGGGTAGCGAGTTGGAAGTGGTGGAGGCGAGGGCGGCGAGGGCCATGGCCCTCGATCAGCAAGGCGAGGCTGTGGCTGCCTATTATCAGGCCAAGGTGAATTTAGCTCATGCCGCAGGTACCTTGGGGGATTGGTCGCAGGGAGAAGGAGTTCCATGAAAGTGGCAAAACATATTTTATGGGCGTGCGTGATGCTTGCCTTGGGATCCGCATGTCATAAAAAAAATCCCGAAGGTCTTTATCGATTTTCCGGCACCCTCGAATTGACAGAACACGCGGTGGGTTTTCCCGTTTCCGGGCGTGTGGCTGCGCTACAAGTCGATGAGGGCGATGAAGTAAAAGCAGGGCAGTGGTTGGCCCATTTGGATCGCTATGCTTTAGCAAAGCGAGAATACGAACGGCTGCTCGATTTATTGAAGAGCGGTGGCACCAATCGCCAAGCGGTAGAGGATGCCGAACAAAATATGCTCGACCAACGGGCCTTGGCGCCGGTCTCGGGCATTGTGCTCACCAAGGTTCATGATACGGGAGAAGTGGTGAGTAGCAGTTCTCCCCTATTGATTTTGGGCGATCGCAGCAAAGTGTGGGTGCGTATTTTTGTGCCCGAAGGCTTGATCAATCAAGTCAAGATAGGCCAGAGCGCAAAAGTTTATCTCGACGGAATTACTGAGCCGCTACCGGGCACGGTGCGCTATGTGGCACCGCAGGCGGAGTTTACGCCTCGTAACGTGCAAACTCCCGAAGAACGGGTCACCCAAACTTTTGCGGTAAAAATTTATTTGGATCAACCTTCCGATGCCTTGCGGGTCGGAGTTCCTGCCGATGTGACTTTGCAATTGGCTGAGAGTTTCCATGAATGACATCGCCATCGAAGTGCAGAATCTAACTCGCGAGTTCGGTAAAAAAATCGCCGTGGATCACATTACTTTTTCACTGAAATACGGCGAGATTTTTGGTTTTTTGGGATCGAACGGCGCTGGTAAAAGTACGACGATTCGCATGCTCTGCGGTATTTTATCGCCCACCAGCGGGACGGCAAAGGTGGGCGGCTACGATGTCGTGCAAGATCCCGAATCCATCAAAAAATCCATCGGTTATGTCTCGCAGAAATTCAGTCTCTATACGGATCTTACGGTTTTAGAGAATTTAAAATTCTACGGGAAGATCTATGGGCTTTACGGAGCTAGGCTCAAAAAAAGAGCCGAGGCGGTGATGGCCCTCACGGGTTTGGGAAAGTACCAAAACTATTTCTCTAAAAATCTTTCGGGAGGTTGGAAACAACGATTGGCCGTGGCCAATGCCATTTTACACGAACCCAAAATATTATTTCTCGATGAGCCTACGGCGGGTGTCGATCCCCTGTCACGTCGCGCCCTTTGGGAAATTCTCTATCAGCTAGCCGAGCAGGGCGTGGCCTTATTTGTAACGACCCACTACATGGAAGAAGCCGAGCGTTGCAACCAGCTGGCTTTCATCAGCCAGGGGCGTTTGCTTACCATCGGCGAGCCCGCGGTCTTAAAAAAAGAGATCCAAGGGAAATTACTCGAAGTGGAATGTACGCCCTTGCTCAAGGCTTCGAGAATTTTTCAAAGCATGTCAGAGGTTTTAGGTATTACGGCCTATGGCAACAACCTTCATCTCAATGTCTTAGATCCTCAAACCGCGATTCCCATTTTACGGCGCATGGCCGAAGAACAGGAAATCAACATCCACTCCATCCTACCCATTGAGGCCTCTTTAGAAGACGTCTTTGCCACTTTGGAGAAAGGCGACGATGCGTAGAACCTATGCCATCTTATGGAAGGAGTTTCTGCATATCCTGCGGGATCCTAAAACTTTGATCCTCATCATCATGATGCCGATCATGCAACTTACCATTTACGGTTATGGCATCAATACCGATGTGAAGCATATTCGCACCATTCTCTATAACGAAGATCAAAGCCCCTTGTCTCGCCGCTTGGTAGATGCCTTTGTGCAGTCGTCTTATTTTGATGTCAGCGACACGGCCCACTCTATGGGAGAAATTCGTCAGGCCCTCGATGTGGGGGGGGCCAAGGTGGGTATGCATATTCCTCCAGAATTCACCCGGGATCTACTCTCAGGCAAGATGGGAAAACTGCAAGTGCTCATCGACGGAACCGATTCCAACCCTGCCAATACGGCGGTGAATACCAGCCAGGCCATCCTTAACGATTTTTTGATTCGGGAAAACCTACTGCCTGCGGGACAGATCCCTTTAGATTACCGTCCTCGTATGTGGTACAACCCCGACTTGAAAAGCGCCTATTTTTTTATTCCCGGTGTGGTGGGGTTATTACTGCAATTGCTGATTCCCATGATCACCAGTACGGCGGTGGTCAGAGAAAAAGAGCGGGGTAATATCGAACAGCTTTTAGTAACCCCCATTCATCCCTATGAACTCATTATCGGGAAACTCATTCCCTATTTACTTATTGGTTTGGTCATTGCGGGTACGGTGCTCATGGGGGCTAAGTTTCTTTTCGATCTTCCGGTACGAGGTTCCCCGCTGACCTTGTTTTTACTCACCAGTTTATATCTGATGGTTTGCTTGGGCTTGGGGCTTTTAGCGTCCACTGTAGCGGACAATCAGCAACAGGCCGCTCAGATCATCATGTTTTTTGCAGCGCCTTCGGTGCTCCTCTCGGGTTTTATTTTTCCCCGAGAAAATATGCCCTGGCCTATTTTTCTTATCGGCTATGGCATTCCCCTGACTTATTACGTGAAGATCATCCGGGGTATTCTACTCAAAGGACTGCTGTTTACCGATCTGCTTCCCGAGGTGGGAGCCCTGGCCCTCATGGTGTTTCTGGCTTTGCTCTTCAGTATCATTAAATTTCGCAAGCGCATCAAATAAGGGATGGGCCTCACCCCTGGAAATCATTTTGCTCTAGTTAAATAGGACATACGCCACAGTCATCCTGACAAGAACCACAGGATTCGGGCGGAGTGCATTTTCCATCTCCACATTCGATGGGGGTGCAGGGGCCACAATCGACAGGACAAGAGGCACAAGTTTCTGGAGCTTTGCATTCTCCGTTTCCGCAAAGTACGGGAGTACAATCTCCGCAATCGGCTTCGCAAGAGGAGCAATTCTCCGGTGCTTGGCAGACACCATCCCCACATTCAGTGCCTTGGGCGAAGCTTCGAGCGGAAATGCCCGAAAAAACCAGTAAGGCTATGAAGAGCAAAAAACGAGTCGCGATGTTTTTCATAAAAACTCCATATAACGTGGTTTATCCACGGAGCTACGTTCGAGGAGGAGGCCAAAGGAGAATTGTAAGGGTTGGGCTTGGGTCTTGCCAAAAGAAATTTTAAAAAGGATCGAGAGGAGAAAGCTTTTGCAAGGCGGGTGGCAACAGCAAAATTGAATTCTTAATGTTTTCAAAAGACAAAACCTGACCCCGGCTTTCCCGTAGGGTCAAACTCCACCGGGTATATTCCCTTATTTGCGGATTAAGATGGTGAAGGGCTTTGTGGATGAGGTCTTGGGTTTCCTCCTGAGCCTGGGACCAAGGTGGGTTGCAAAGAATGAAAATCGCTATTCTTTGCAGAAGAAAGTCGCCATTTTTTAGAATGGTATCGATGACGGATAAGAGACGGTGCAAGTTAGGCCCTTGATGATTTTCTTGAGCTTGCACAAGCAAAACTAGAGCATGACTTTGAATGTCTGGATTAGGATCTTCTAAGCTGTCCCAAAGGGTTTTACGGATTTCAGGAATTTGTTGGCTCCAGTAGTCGTCACGGTGGGTATTGCGTAGCAGGGTTAATAGGATTTTTCGGGCTTCAATATTTTCGTGCTGTTGCGCAAAAGTTATCAATCGATGGATCACCAGTTCTGGATTCCAAAAGTGAGGACCCGCGGTCAGCAAGTTGCCTGCCGAGCGAACTACTGAGGCAAAGGGGCTTTCCAGCATTTTTAAAAGTAAAAATAAAATTTGTTCCGTCTCGGCTTGTTTTTGTGGGGAGTCAACAGGCCACCGCGCTAGCAGGAGTTTTTCTAAGGTGTGGATAGTTTGTAATTCAGTATTGTAATTCCGATTTTGGCCTAAGTTGGTTAAAAAATTTATAGTCTCAGAGAATTCAAAAATTGGATTCTCCAACTCTGCTAGGGTGAGGGTTTGTAGGTCGATATGATCGCTTTTTAAATTATTGCGAAATAGTTCCTGCAGGAGCGCCAATTCCCTTGTGGTTTGATGACTGGGAAGGGGAAATTTTTCAGGAAAATGACGCAATATCTGGGCTCGCTTGCCCAAGGCTGTGAGGGTGGCCCGTCGCACTATGGGACCTTGAGTATAAAGAAGTTCTTGTAATTGGGTTCGGTCGAATTTTCCCCGTGAATAGGCCTTAATAAAATATTCTTTTGTAAAATAGTCTTGGGCGGCTTGGGCAATGGGGGGCCTTGTATCTTCCATGGCTATTTGAAGGGAAGACCGTGCCTGTTCTTCTAAATCGGGCAAGAAGTCTTGTAACGATACATCCGCAAAGAGATCGACGCCATCGCTAGTAAAAACTTGGCCTAGAAACACTTTGTCACGCAAATAGCACCAAACCAATTTTCCAAATCTTCGCATGGATTCAGGTATGTCGGGGTGCTGAAGAAAAAGTAAAAGCTGATCGGCGGAAAAATAATAGGCACTGGCCGCTGAAGCAAACAGTTCTCCGCGATTGTCCCATGGGTGCCCTAGATAAGAATTTTCTAGATAGTGGGAATCGCGAAATAGATTGCATTGTCCAGCATACAGAGAGAGTGCGTAGATATGACTCCAGATTTCGCAGTGCTCTAGTTGGTGGTCCCGGTAAAGAGCGTGCATGGTTTCGTGGCTGATGGTCAATTGATTTTCACGAAAAGCGTCGATGGGTTCGCTGAAGGGATGTTGGTTGAGGGTCACTTTATGATTCGAACCGTGGTAATAACCGTTGTTGTTATTTTCTCGCCAGGAGAAAACCCGAACGGGTTCTGCCCGAAAAAAAATTTGGATCCCCGCTACGATAGCAGCCAGGTCCTGAATTTGTTGGGGGGAGAACTTTCCCTGAGGAGTATGGAGTTCGAGTGTGTAGCTCCGTCGACCATCTTTAATGAGGTAGCCGTGGGGTTCTAGAGATCTCATGGGTAGCGCTGGTATTGGGGAGCGTTTTTTGATTCGATCGCTTTGAATGGCTACATCTAAGGGGCTGAGATTAGGCCGTAGAGGGGGCTTGCCCTGAGTAAGAATGGGGCGCCCCGCTTTCTGGCAAGCCAGGATTAAATTTTGATGAACTGTTTCGGTGGATTGCAAAAGCCCTGTTCCCAGTGTTTTGGCCTTACTATTTAACGCAGTGAGGGTACTATCGGGTGGAGCGGCTTCCCAGGATTGGGGCCAGTCTTTACCCAGTGACGAGGCGCTGTTTTTAATGATTTGCAGTAAGGAACCCATAGAACTTGGCTTGGTTTCGGATATCTTAGGAAAAAATTGCCAGTTATTTTTAAGTGCAAACGGAATCGATCAAAACCCGATTGCCGCCATGCTTTAGGCTTCTCGGGATTTCTTGTTCGTAACGCTACGTTGGCATCGAAGCCCCTGGAGCTTGTTTTTATGCACAAGGTTTAGAGGGCTCCATATCCCTAGCCGAAAAATTTTCGCTGTCCAAGGCTATGGAAGTCTTTGAAGAATGGGGTGCGGGACGAAATAGGGTGGCTACGACGAGGGTTCCTGCCATGAGAAGTGAGGCGCAATAAAAGGGTAGGGTGTGATTTCGGTCGTAGAGAACTCCGGCTAGGGTAGGCCCCAAAACTCGGGCCAGGCTAGCGGCTGATTGAAAGGTTCCCATGACGGCGCCCTGGATGGAAGTCTCCACGGATTTTGAAACTAAACTGAGCAGAGACGGCTGACAAATACCCCTTCCTAAGGAGGCTATGCTCAGGGGAAAGAGCAGCCACGCTACGGTGGGGCTAGTGGGCACTAAGGCAAAGGCGAGAATAAGCAGGACGGCCCCAGAAAGCAGGAGTTTTCTTTCCCCGAATTGTGGCACCAAGCGGCGAATCAGACCTCCTTGGACTAGCACCATAATCAAGGCCATAAAAACGAGCACATAAGCGACGTGGCGTGCATCGTAATGAAAGCGATCCATCATGAAAAAAGCGAAAGTCGCTTCCAATTGGGTAACACCAAGGGTGAAAAGTAAGTTGAGGAAGCACAGTGTCCTTACGGAAGGCATTTGTAAGGTTTTCCCTACACTCAGGGTGGTGCGATGGCTGCCTGCCCTAGATTCCCCCAATCGCCTCCAAGCGTAAATGACGTTGAGCGCGCTTAATCCAGCGGCGAAAAGAATAGGGGTTGAGTATCCGTGGATGGACAGCAATCCGCCTAAGGCGGGTCCTAAGATAAACCCAATGCCAAAGGCAGCTCCGATCAAGCCCATCCCCTTGGCTCGATTTTCTTCGGTCGTGACATCGGAGACATAAGCCGTAGCGACGGAGATATTGGCTCCGAAGATTCCAGAAAAAATTCTCCCTACGAAGAGCATGGGGAGACTATTGGCCAGTCCCAGAATCAAAAGACCTAAGGAGGATCCCGTCATGGTGAGAAGTAGAATCTTTTTTCTCCCCCATCGATCGCTTAATCGACCCCAAAAGGGTGAAAATAAGAACTGCATACCCGCGTAAGAAGTCAGCAAAAAACCTAAGGTGGTGGCGTTGGCTCCGTATTCTTCTGCATAGAAGGGAAGAATGGGAATCATAATTCCGAAACCGATGAGGTCTAGAACAATGACGCTAAAAAGAATGGCCAAGGAGCTTTTTCGTTCTTTCATAGGGGGGCGAGGCTAGTCACGATAAGATCGTAATGACAAGGGCCTCTACAAAATCGCTTATGAAAAAAGCCCGGTTAGAGAATGCAGGGATCGTGGGTCTTTTTTCCGCGGAGACTTTCCCAGGAAACAAGCATTCAGCGGAGGGGGGCCATAAGCACTTGACGTATGGGAGCGTAGAGAATAAAGGAGCGCCAGACTTTTAGGGCGAATACCATGGAAAATTTTCTTAAAATCTTAAGTCTTCCCGATAACATTCCCATCGTCATCATGTTGGTTGCCGTTGTGTATCTCACTTGGCTTTCCTTCAGTGAGGCCCGTAAAAACGACAAGCTCATTGATGAAGGCAAAAAAGATCAAGTCTATCGACGAATGGTAGAATAAGGCTCCTGTCCTAGCCCATGGATGCGGAAATCCCGAAAAATAAGATCTATCCCGATGTTCTAGCCGAGGCCTTGGATCGCTTCATCGAAAGTGCCGGAAAAATCTCCGCGAATATGCTGGGGATGGTTAATAAAGTCGGTGGACAGATTTACGCCTTGTTATTCTTGTCTCGGGAGCCTTTATCGCTTGATGAGGTCTCTGAGATTTTACAGGTGAGCAAGGGGAATATCAGCGTCAACATCCGCTTGTTAGAAGATCTGAAGCTTGTCAAAAAAGTTTGGGTTAAGGGCAGTCGTAAGGATTTTTACGAGGCCAATCGAGACTATCCGCGAAAAATGCTTAAGGGGTTTTTTGATCGGATCCGCGAAGGAATCGATGAAAGTATGCGGTTGATCAATCGTTTCCATGGCCAGTTCGAAGAGGCTTTAGTGGAGATTGAGTCAGAGGGAGAAGAACAAAAAAAGGATGTCCAGTTTATGATTTTACAATTGGAAATCCTTAAAAGTTTCTACACGGCGGCCAGTCAGGTCTTCGAAGATTTTTACCAAGGCCGTGAATTGAATTCAGAATTAATCCGACGAGCGATTCTCGACTAAGCCTTCTCTCTTGGCTTTTTCCTTGACCTTCCTATCAAATACCCTTACAAGAGTTTTGCTAAAAAACCTTTAAATTTCAATTATTTAGAACGTTTTAAACTGTTAAAATCTTCAAAAATCATCTTCGGTCAAAAAATAAAACAAGGCTCTTTTCGAGCGTTATAGGTCTGAAAAAAGCTAAAAATTACTTCAGATCCATCAAAAGGAGATAAGTCCATGGCGCAAGCAAAACTTTTAGACAAAATTGTTGTGAATAGCGCAAAAATCGCCTGGCCGGTCTTTCAATCTGTGAATAGCTTAGTCAAGGATGGTAAATCCCATTGGCCTAAATGGGCTCCAGCTCCGTTGCTAAAAAGCCATGAGCGCAGCAAACCTCAGTTAGGATTCCCCCGCAAGACAGATTCCTTGTGCCCTAAGTGTGTGCAAGAGGTTCGTGCCGAAATCGTAAATGGAGAAAAAGATTATTCCCATCTAATCGAGGGAAAACCTGGTGAGGTCGAGGCTCAGATTATCGAACGGGATGGCGAGATTTGGATGGTCAAGGATTGTCCCAAGCATGGCCGTTTCGAAGATAAGATGGCGATGGATTCGAAGTTCTTGCAACGCATCGAGCGGCTGTTTCCTGGGCGGGATTTCAAATCTCCTCAAACCTCGATCCGTAACCATGGGACTTCCACCATTAAGTACGGTCGTGGTTCTGTGCTCACGGTCGACCTCACTAATCGTTGTAACATGATGTGCGATCCCTGTTTTATGGATGCCAATCAGGTGGGGTATGTGCACGAGTTGAGTTTCGACGAAGTGAAAGAAATCTTAGACAACTCCCTAAAAATCAAGCCCCGTCGTCAGATGTCGGTGCAGTTTTCCGGTGGAGAGCCTACGCTTTCCCCTTTCTTTATCGAAGCGGTTCGCTACGCCAAAGAGGTGGGTTACTTCAGTGTGCAAGCGGCTACTAACGGTATTCGTTTTGCCGAAGATCCGAAGTTCGCTCAAGACGCTTACGATGCGGGAATGCGCTTGGCGTACTTGCAGTTTGACGGTGTCGGCAACATGAATAACGAGCATCGTAAGATCGGAAATCTTTTCGATGTCAAGTTGCGGGCCATGGAAAATCTCTACAATGCTGGCATTGACGTTGTTTTGGTGGTGACAATCGTAAATACCGTGAACAATCACCAGATTGGACCGATCATCAAGTTTGCCATCGAAAATTCCGACAAGATATCTTTCGTTTCCTTTCAACCTGTTTCTTTTACAGGTCGTGACGAGGATATTTCCGATGAAGATCGTCATCGTCAGCGGTATACCTTGAGTCATCTCGCCCACGACGTAAAAAACCAAACCGGGCTTTCTGAGCCTATGCGTGATTGGTTTCCCCTCTCCGTGGGATCCATCTTTTCCAACTTGGGGGATATGGTGAATAAGGATCAAGACTGGGGGAATATGAGCTGTGGTTGTCATCCCAATTGCGGGGTTGGCATGGCCTTGATGGTTAATAAGCGTACTAAGGTTTATAAGCCTGTTTCCGAGTTCATCAATTTGGAACAGTTTATGAAGGATTGCGATCGTATCGCCGATGCCGCTCGGGGAGCTTCTATAACCAAGGCTCAGATTGCCATGGCTCTGTTGCGTAACATCGATCCAAGCAAATTTCCAGAAGGTCTGACCTTGAAAGACCTCTTAGTGAAATTTGATAAGCAGAGCGGTGGTACCATGTCTGGCGGAAAAGACTACGGTGTGGGACATGAGCGTAAGAAAGATGAATGGCTCTTTTTGTTCGTGGCCGGCATGTGGTTCCAAGATCTTTTCAATTATGATTTCCGTCGTACCGAGATGTGCATTATTCCCTATGGTACGCAAGAGGGAGAAATCTCTTTCTGTGCTTACAATACGGGCATCGGTTGGCGGCAGATTATCGAAAACATGTATAAGAACGCTTCTGTCGGTGACTGGTATCGCAAGCATGGTCGGCATAAGGTCTATGCTGATGGGCAGGCCATGCCGTTGCCGAGTTTCGAACATAGTTTACGAGTTAAAGAAGAGTTTATCGTGGGCAAAGAACACGCCGAAGTCGAAAAACAAAAAACTGAATCGAAGTTAAAAACTTCTATTCATATTCCTAAGGCTAGTCTTCCTTCCCAAGAAACCGAGAAAAAAGCGGTTTCTCAAGGTTGATCGTTAGAGTTTTCAACATTTTCTGGGGGGCCCCGCCCCGGTGAGGGTGCGGGGCTGTTTTTTTTGTGAATCAGTCCCTCTTCATTGACCCTAAAATCAAGATTTGTTACCGCTAGGTGGCTATGAGTCCAAGTATTCTGGGCATTGATCC
>DALYEU010000034.1:0-21429 GCA_031972375.1 bacterium
AGGCCTATCTGGGCTGTCAAACAAAAAAATAACCAAAATTTTCAACTGGCTAACCGCCACTCACCTATTTTTCGCAAGAAAAAAGAACTGATTTTTTTTTGACCCACTTAAAACAGGCAACAAATCGATACTTCTGAAGTTTTCAAAAAATTTTCAAAGATGTTTCTTAGATTATCGAAGAGAAAATTTTGCAGATTTCATCAACGCAATCAGAACTCAAATGCAGGACGTTCCACCTCAAAAAAGTAAAAATATTTTTTCAGTTGCTGGACCGCTTTGGCCCCGACTCCGGGAATAGCAAGGACCTCTTCCCAACTCTGAGCCACCCCTTGCTGTTGCTGCCAGTCCAGAATCTGACGGCGCTGCTTTGGCCCCAAACCAGGAACCGCGTTAAAGTCTGCCTCAGACGCCTCCCGCCAAGCCACTTTATCGCCTAGGGTCCATCGAAATGCCCCCCGGGAAGGATTTGTGAAATCCGAAAGCGCTGAAAGCTGATCCCGAGGTATCTCTTTCCGAAAATCAGACCGACTCCACCACAATACAAGGCAAGCCAGCATCAAGATCAATACGGAGAGAGCGCGTTCTCGTGACTTCACGCTTTTTTACTCTTACCTTTTTTGGATTTTTTTCCATTTTTCCCCGAAAGCTCACTGGATTGGGCCTTCATCAGTTGGTACTCCAGGGAATCGACCAAGGCCATCCAACTGGCCTGGATAATATTCTCACTCACCCCCACCGTCCCCCATTTTTTATGTCCATCGCTCGATTCGATGAGGACACGCACTTTGGAGGCGGTTCCTGTACCGCTGGGCAAAACCCTAACTTTGTAATCCACGAGTTGTACTTGACGAATCTGGGGGAAAAACCGCTCAACAGCCTTACGCAAAGCATGGTCTAGGGCGTTGATGGGACCATGTCCCAAGGCAGCGGTGTGCTCGATGAGCCCATCTACCTCTACTTGGATCGTTGCTTCGGACTGACAGGTCTCGTGGTTTGACAGCATTTCATCCAAAACTCGAAAACCTACTAACTTAAAATGAGGACGATACTGCCCCTGGGCTTTCTTCATGAGAATTTCGAAACTAGCCTCAGCTCCCTCAAACTGAAAGCCCTGGTTTTCCAGCTCTTTAAGTTCCTTAAGCAAGCTCTTTACTAGAGGGTCTTTCTTTTCTAAGTTGAGCCCAAACTCCCGGGCTTTGTGCAGAATCGTGCTTCCTCCAGAAAGATCGCTCAAGAGTACACGACGCCGATTACCCACCTGTTGGGGATCCATGTGTTCATAGGTCTTGGGATTTTTTTCAACCGCACTGACGTGAATTCCCCCTTTGTGAGCAAAAGCGCTACGCCCCACGTAAGGCTGATTGTTGGGGGGAGTCAAATTGGCCATTTCGTAGACAAAATGACTGACCTCTTGCAGACGCGCCAATTGGTCCTCAGAAACCAAATCGTAGCCCATCTTCAACTGCAAGTTAGCCAGAACCGAAACCAAATTGGCATTACCACAACGCTCCCCAATTCCGTTGATCGTGCCATGAACTTGCACCGCCCCCGCTGCCACGGCGGCGAGAGAATTAGCCACTCCCAACTCCGCGTCATTATGACAGTGAATTCCTAAGGGAGCCGAGAGACCACGCTGCACCTCTCCTAAAATCGAGGTGATTTCTTGGGGCAAGGTTCCACCATTGGTATCGCATAAGATGAGCAGATCAGCTCCCCCCTCTTGGGCGGCCAACAAGGTTTTTAGGGCGTATTGGGGATTGGCTTTATAGCCGTCAAAAAAATGTTCCGCATCGTAGATAACCTCATCAACCCGCTTTTTTAAAAAAGCCACCGACTCGCTAATCAAGTCGAGATTTTGCGTCAAACTCACCGCCAGGGCACGTCGCACATGAAAATCCCAAGACTTCCCAAAGAGAGTTACAACAGAGGTCTGGGACTCCAAAAGAGATTTCAAATTGGGATCTTCGTGGGATTTTCGCTGAGGATGCCGTGTGGAGCCAAAGGCAACTACCTTGGCCCGTTGCAATTTGATTTTTCGAATTTGCCGAAAATAATCGAGATCCTTGGGATTGGAAGACGGCCAACCCGCCTCCAAGTAATCTAGCCCCAATTCGTCGAGCTTTTGGGAGATCAACAACTTGTCTTCAAGCGTGAAGGCAATGTCTTCTCCCTGCGAACCATCGCGAAGGGTTGTATCGTAGAGGGTAAGTGTTTTTTTCATTTTCCCAGTTCAAAGGCATCGTGAAGAATACGTACGGCCAACTCGGTGTATTTCTCATCGATAATGATGGAAATCTTAATTTCAGAAGTAGAAATCATCTGCACGTTGATATTTTCTTGAGACAAGGTTTCAAAAGCCTTGGCCGCGATCCCCGCGTGGGAGCGCATCCCGATACCGATAATGGAAACCTTGGCGATATTCTCACTGGTCTCGACTTTTTTTGCACCAATCTCCCTGGCCACCGCTTCTACGATGGGAAGAGCCCGTTTTAAATCCGACTTGGGCAAAGTAAAGGTAAGATCAGTGGTCCCCTCCGAACTTACATTTTGCACGATCATGTCAACATTGACGCTCGCCGCAGCAATGGGGCCAAACAATTTAGCAGCGATACCGGGGACATCAGGCACCTGTCGCACTGCCACTTTGGACTCGTTACGATCGTAACTGATACCCGTCACCATACGTTGTTCCATTTGGGAATCCTCCTTGGTCACTAAGGTCCCCGGGTTGTCGTTGAAAGAACACAGCACCTTCAGCGGAACCTGAAATTTTGCAGCCATCTCTACGGAACGAATTTGCAAGACCTTCGCCCCAGTCGAGGCCATCTCCAGCATTTCTTCGTAAGAAATACGGTCAATTTTTCGAGCATGGGACACCAAATTAGGGTCGGTGGTGTAAACACCATCCACATCGGTAAAGATCTCACACATATCAGCCTTAAGGGCCGCCGCTAAGGCCACCGCGGTCGTATCCGACCCTCCACGTCCCAAAGTAGTCAGATTGCCATTTTCGTCGACACCTTGAAAACCTGCCACAACGACGATATTGCCCACCCGAAGCTGGGCATGAATACGCTCGGCATCGATGGAAATGATCCTCGCCTTGCTGTGGACCTCGTCGGTCAAAATTTTAACCTGATGCCCCAAAAAACTGATGGCCTTGCCGCCTAAACTCTGAATCGCTAGGGCCAACAAAGAAGAAGTTACCTGTTCTCCCGTGGAAACCAACGCGTCGTATTCGCGTCCCTCAGGCAATTCGGAGAAATGACGGCTCAACCCTACCAACCGATTGGTCTCCCCAGCCATGGCACTGACTACCACGACAACTTCATCACCAGCTTGTTGTTGAGCTAAGGCTCGCCGGGCTACCTGGCGAATTTTTTCTAAGTCGCCAACGGAAGTCCCTCCAAATTTTTTAACAATTAGGGCCATAGGCCCATGGCTATTAGCCAGCATGGGGGGAGAAGTCAAGAAGGGCACCGGAATAAAATCAGGGCGAAAAAGGCCAGCGATTTTAAAAAATCGACTTCAAGAAAGCCCGACAAAAAAAGCAGAAGCTAAAAGTCTTCGTCGATTTGGATATTATCGATCATGCCATCGAGATCTTCACGAAATCCCAAATCAGCCATCGCTTCACGAAAAGAGTCCTGATAAACAGCTTCATCAATGGACTTCTCGAAACCATTAGCGTCGCTCAGGTTATCCCGCAAAGCACTAATGGCACGATCGGGATTACTCTTCACGATGCTATCGATGTACTTGTTGAGACTTTTGGCAGCCTTTTTGTGTCGCTCTGAACGAAGCTGCTTCCAATTTTTAAGATAGCAGAGCCGACAATAACCCAAGGTGGTGGCCTGACTGGAACAGCCCTCCTCCTTGCAAAGTCGGATCTTACGAACTGTAGAAGATTTTTTTTCGTTTTTATCACCCACCTCAAAAACCTCGATCAAGGGGGCTCACGGTGCCGCTTTAGACTCTATGCCTAATTTTTCGTCAGTTTTCAAATTTTTTTAATTGAGACTCAAATTTCTGTTTTCGACGCACAGCGTCTTGAAGCTCTTGATCCACCTCTTGGCGCAACATCGGCGACATCACCTCTTTGAGATTTTTTTTGAGAAACTGTCGCTCACGCCATTGAATCACACCCAGTAGGGCCAAAAAACCTAAGAACAAAACCAAAAGAAAAATCCACCATCCCATGGGATAAACTCCGTCAGGAACCTGATTGGGTCAAGACTTCCAAAAGTGCAGCACGAATCGCTTCTAGTTTTTTCTTGTCGTTGATTTTGTGCCCGAAGATATCCTTCACATAAAATACGTCAGAGACTTGATCCACCTTGGTGGAAATCTTGGAGACCTCCACGAAGAGATTCATTTGCCTCATCACCCGAGCCAAATCGTATAGGATCCCCACACGATCATCAGTGTAAATGTCGATCAAGGTGTAATAGGGAGAGACGTCTTTATCTATTTCTACTTGAGGAGATCTTTGCGGAGCAGAAGCCTTGAGCAATGCGGAATGGGCTCGACTTTCGTAGTAGGAGTCTAAGCGTAGCTTTCCCATGGTGACGCTCTGCAAATCCTCGGCAATACGAACAAAACGCCGGTCTTCTTCGAGGAAAGCACCACGGTGATCGGTCACCTGTAACTGAATCAAGGCCTCGCCCGTACTATTGAAAAATTGTTCTAGAGCCAAGATATTAACCTGATTAGCGGCCATGACCCCGGTAACCTGCTCGAACAACCTTGGAGTATTGATGGTGTAGATAAACACATCGTTACATTTCCTCTCAAGATTGGGAGCCTGATGAAAGAAAAAAGCTGGGTGTCCAGCCCGTAATACCCACTGAGCATGTTGCAAAATTTGCGCAGGGCCATTCACTAAAAAATAACGGGGCGGCATGGAATCGAGGAACGCCTCCAGATCTTTTTGAGGCATCACAGAGTCAGTCACCGTAGCCAAGGTTTTTCGTTTGACCTCCTCCATCAGAACCGCGGCTCGATCCGTGCCAAATTCTCCCTTTTCAATTACATGCAACGTTTTTTCGTAGAGATGACTCAAAAGCGAACCTTTCCACGGTGTCCAAACCTCGGGGCCTACCGCACGAATATCCGCCCAGGTCAGAATGAAAAGCTCGCTAAGCCGCTCCCGCGTTTCCATGGTACGTGCGAATTGGCTGATCATATTGGCATCTTCCAAATCGCGGCGCTGACTCAAATGGGGCATCATTAAGTGGGAGAGCACCAAAAACTCCACCTGACAAATTTCTTCCTCGACGTAGTGGAGTCGTTCCATGATCTGCCGAGCTAACCGAGCACCAACCTCGGAATGAGAGCCGCCCTTTCCTTTTCCAATGTCATGAAATAAAACTCCCAAGCTCAAAACAGCGGGATGCCCTACTTCAGACAAAGCTTTTTTAAAGAGGGGGAACTCCTGGTCGTAAGCACCGGACTGCAATAAACTCAGCTCTTGAACCGCTTTGATGGAGTGGGTATCGACGGTGTAAACGTGATAAACATCGTGTTGCGTTTGGTGAAGAATTTCACCAAATTCGGGCATGAATGCCCCCAAAAAACGACAATCGTGCATTTCGTTGAGAGAATTTCCAAAGCCCTGGATATCTGCTGCCATTTCCTGGAATAAGCGACACACTTCGGGATGTCTTCGATAGGTATCATCCACCCAGTGAAGATGACGACTGATCCACGCTTTGAAACCTTCATCCAAAACCAAACCCCGCTTTTGCGCCAAAGAAAACGCTCTCATGATCTCCACGGGATTTTGTTCGAGCTTACGAAAACTTTTTGGAAAAACCTTGCCGCTCAAATTAAGAAAATATTCGCTCAGGGAGGGCCTGAACCTATTTTGTAAACGTCGCCAAGTGGATCGAGGCGGAGACACAATGCGACGGGTCACCTCTTTACGCAAACGCAGAAGATCAGAGGCATAACCATAATAAGTTTGCATGAATTTTTCAGCTTCCAACTTCTGAGCGTCGCTTTCAAAACCCATCTCTAGGGCCAAGGGTTTTTGAAAGACGAACATGATTTGGTCTTGGGCCTTATTAGCCAGGCGATGCAAACGATTGCGGACCTCCCACAAAAAATTTAAGGCCCTATGCAACTGCTCAGCCTCCTCGTCGCTGATCAATCGAGCGCGCACCCAGTCTTCGACCCTGGGGCTCTTGGTGGCTAATAGACAGAAATAACGCAAGGTATGCCAGTCCCGAAGCCCTCCTTCGCTCTCTTTGAGATTGGGCTCCACCACATAGACAGATCCACCGAATTTTTTGAGTCGTGTGTCGGTTTCGGATAATTTCGCCCGAATGAATTGTCGAATCGCTCGTGAACTGGAAACTTTCGACTCTAGGGAACGAAAGAACTCCAAGGCCAAGTTAGAGTCTCCCGCAAGAAAACGTGCATCCAGTAAAGAACTCATCACTTGCACATCGGCCTTCATGGCCTCATGACACTCTTCGAGAGTGCGAATGGCATAGCCTACTTTGAGCTTCGCGTCCCAAAGCGGATAGAGCATTTTATTAACGATAGTCTCCAAAAGGGGAGAAGATTTTCCCGAATACAAGACTAGCAGGTCTAAATCAGAACCCAAATTGAGCTCGGCTCGCCCGTACCCCCCCTGGGCCAATAACACCATGGGAACCCGTAACTCTCCAGAGACCTGAGACTCTTCCAAACCTCGCCGGTACAAGCGAGTGACCATTTGATCCATCATCAAACTCTGCAAACGGACCACACGATCGGCGGATACCTTGGCGTCAATTTTTTCTAGGAGGATCGTGCGGCATCGACCCCAATATTGGGCAACGGACTCTCCCCAATCCCCTTGCGGTTCGAAGGGAATAAGACCCTCCCTGAGATAGCGCGGAGCCATTTCAGAAAGGGGTTTAATTTTTTCTGCAACGGAAGTTTGAGACATGAAAGTAGTGATTTATTCCACAATCGTAAAAAAGAAAAGCCCCTTTACCTGGAAGGATCCTACGAATCGAGGGATGAAAGAAAAAGCGATGGAAATTTTCAAATCGAAAATCGAAAAATTCTAAAATCCGGTTTTATTCTGACGATCCCTGGAAAAGCCCGAAACCAGGCCTATTTGTTAGAGGGATTTTTTTATTTCGAAAAGCAATGACAATGCCTCTAAAGGTGAAAGCGTCTCCGGCTGGAGGCAAGCTAAACGTTCTAAAACCTCAGCTTCTGCAGGACTTTTCTCCATCCTCGATGCAAAAAGTTCACCCTGAACCGACCCGCCGCGCCCAGAATTCAAGGTATGAAGCGCCGATCCCTCGATATTTTCCAAACGCCCTAACACCTCTCGAGCACGACCTAACACTTCGTTGGGCAAACCAGAAAGCCGAGCCACTTCGATCCCATAACTGCGTGAAGCTCCACCAGGCACCAGCTTATGCAAAAACAAAATCTGACCATTCCACTCCTTGACCGCTACTTGATAATTGGCCACCCCCTCCACCTGAGAGGCCAACTCCGTAAGTTCATGATAATGGGTGGCAAACAAGGCCCGACATTTTAATTGCTGGGCCACGAATTCGGCCACTGCCCAAGCGATGGACATACCATCGTAAGTGGAAGTGCCGCGTCCAATTTCATCCATGACGATGAAGCTACGACTTGTGGCACTTGTTAAAATATGGGCCGTTTCTAACATTTCAACCATGAAAGTGGATTGTCCTCGACTGAGATCGTCACTGGCACCGATGCGCGTAAAAACCTGATCGGCCAATCCAATGCAAGCCCGTCGGGCCGGAACAAAGCTACCCATGTGGGCCATCACCACCGCCAAGGCCACCTGTCGCATTAAAGTGGATTTTCCCGCCATGTTGGGGCCAGTGATTAAAAATAATCGTTGGGAATCGGATCCGAGGCAAAGGTCATTGGGAATAAAACGCGACTCGCCCGGCAGTTTTTCCAACACTGGATGCCGAGATTCTTCCAGCTCTAACACCGAATCGGAACTTAATTGAGGACGCACATAACGATTTTCCCGAGCCACCTGACCCAAAGCGGCCAGAGCATCTAAGGTACCCAATCCTTGGGCAAGAAGCCGAAGGCTTCCGACTTTCTGTCCGGCGGATTCACGCAATACACAAAACAATTCATACTCAAGATTTTTAATTCTCTCCTCCGCGCTCAAAACCTTTTCTTCATACTCCTTGAGCTGTGGTGTAATAAAGCGTTCGGCATTGGCCAAGGTTTGCTTTCGAATATAATCGGAGGGAATGTTCTCCCGATGGGTGTGGGTAATCTCAATGTAATAGCCGAAAACCCGATTGAAGCGCACCTTCAACGACGAAATTCCAGTACGGGCCCGCTCTTTCAATTCCATCGCAGCGATCACTGATTTTCCATCCCGACTCAAGTGTCGCAATTCGTCCAACTCGCCATGCACACCCTCGGCAATGACTCCCCCCTCGCGCACGGAATGGGGAGGCTCTTCCACCAATCGCTCCAATAACAACTGACTTAAATCGCTAAGATCGGGAATTTCGTGCAAGGTCGTGGCTAGCAACGATGCTTGAAATTTTTCCCGTAGACACGAACATAGTCGAGCGGCCGCCGCCAAAGAAAGCCCCAATTGCCTGAGATCCCTTCCATTAACCGTACCCAAAGCCAACTTACCCAGCATGCGCTCCACATCTTGAATTTCACGCAAGCCCTCTTGCAATTGTCGGCAGAGGTCAGGATGTTCCGAGAGTTCTTGAACCGCATCCAAGCGCGCCTCAATGGCCTCAAGCTCTACCAGCGGATATAAAATCCATCGGCTCAGACGACGAGACCCCATAGAAGTTCGGGTTTGATCCAAGACAGAAAATAAAGTGCCGCGCCTACCCTCACCCCTCTGATTTTTCACCAGCTCCAAATGACGCACAGTGCCCTCATCCAACCCCAGGTATTGGCGGGCTCGCAATAATACCGGAACGCCTAAATGCTTTAATTCGGATTTTTGGGTTTTGGCGATATAAGCCAATGTGGCTGTCAACAACCTCCGCGACTCGAGTGTAGGCAAAGCGCGCCAGGCTTCCCTAAGCTCTTGGGAAAAGCAATGTTCCGGGGGCTCGCTGTCCCCCTCTTCCCAAGAACCTTGACTTAATAACAATCGGGGAAGATTTTTTTTTAGCTCCTCAGCTAAATTCGAATGGGACTCACCGGGAAACACTAAAAGTTCTCGCAAGGGATGCTTGGTCGCTTCTTGCAAGACAGCACTCCGACTCTCATAAAACCCCATGAGGATTTCTCCTGTGGAGAGATCTAATAGGACCAGTATCCAGCCTTGATCTTCGGCGGCAAAGGCCCCCAAAAAATTTCCCTCTTGGGACGCTGTAGCTTCATCTTCAACTCGCAAGCCCGGTGTCATTACCCGAATCACTTCGCGACGCACGATGCCCTTGGCCTGTTTTGGATCTTCGACCTGGTCACAAATGGCGACCTTACAACCCTCTTCTAGAAGCTTGCGGATATATTGCCCCGCCGAATGATAAGGAATACCACAAAGCGGCACAGAACCTTCCTGGCTCTTGTTGCGAGAGGTCAAAGCGATGTCGAGAATCTTGCTGGCCTTGACTGCATCGTCGAAAAACATTTCATAAAAATCGCCCAAACGAAAAAATAGTATGGCGTCTTGGTGCTGTTCTTTAATCTCCAGATACTGGCGCATCATGGGAGTTAAAGAAGCCACTGAGCTTGGGGCCTTGGAAAAAGTATCGGAAGATTTAACTGATGCCATACTCTTGGAGACGATGAGGGTATTGAGTCCAGCCTTCGACCACCTTGACGAAAAGTTCGAGATAAACCTTTTTTTCCAGAATCGTTTCCAATTCTTGTCGAGCTGCGGCTCCGATTTTTTTCATCATACTGCCACCACGTCCGATGACCATTCCCTTATGGCTTGTTTTTTCGACGATGATATCGACGTGGATCCTTACCAGCTTGGGCTCTTCTTGATATTGGGCCGTTTGAGCTGTAAGACCGTAGGGAATTTCTTGGTGCAAATAAAACATAGCCTTCTCACGGACAATTTCAGCCGCTAGAAATCGCATGTTTTGATCAGTGTACTGGTCGGTTGGATAATAAGGCGGCCCCTCAGGTAAGCGATTTTCAATCATTTGGATGAGACGATCCACACCTTCGCCCGACAAAGCGGAAATCGGAATAATCGCCTCGGGATGCCAAGCCTCCTCCACTTCGGCCATACGAGGCAAAAGGGATTCTTTAGGAAAGGCGTCGATTTTATTGATCAAGACCCAATGGGGTTTTCCCAACGCCGCAAGCCGCCTCGCTATTTCTTGATCTTCAGCGGATAAAGGCTTTTGCGGCTCCACCACGTGTAAAATCACATCGGCATCGGGCAAAGCCTTTAAGGCAGTCTGTACCATGGTTTCATTGATCAAAGTGCGAGTAGAATGGATGCCAGGCGTATCAAGAAATAAAATCTGACTCTCGGAACGATTGAGAATCCCCACGATGCGGTGGCGGGTCGTTTGGGGCTTGGCGGTGACAATGGCCACCTTCTCGCCAACCAAAGCATTTAACAGAGTGGATTTACCCGCGTTGGGCACCCCCACGATGGCAACATAACCAGAACGAAACATGGCGAGGGGATAATGGAAATAAGTACGAAGCGCAAGAACTGTGGCTCACCGAACGATAGAAAAAGCGACCCGAACCAACCATTCGCCTAAAATGGCCCCCTCAAACTACTCAGAAACCTTTTGGGGAACAGGAATCTTCTCTAATTCCAGCAAGGCCTGGCGGGCGGCACTTTGCTCCGCCCCTTTTTTGCTTTTTCCTAAACCTGTTCCATAGACCTCCCCTCGAATCATGAGACTGACTTCGAAGGTTTTATCGTGGTCGGGCCCAAGCTCTTGAACCAATTTGTATTTAGGTACGGTCTTAAAAAGAATCTGTGCCCGCTCTTGCAATAGGGTTTTAAAATCACGGTAGAAACCTTCGGTTCCCACCTGATCAAACAACTCCAGAGCAATGGCACGGATCACCTTATAAGCTTTTTTAAAACCTCGGTCACGATAGATGGCCCCCAGAACCGCTTCCAAAGCATCGGCCAATAAGCTGGGTTTGGCCCTGCCCTGCCCCATCTCCTCACCTTTGCCCAAAAATAAAAAACGACCCAATTCGTGATCTTTGGCCACACCCGCCAAGGTCTTTTCATTGACCAAAGAAGCTCGAATTTTGCTTAACTCGCCTTCGGGGGCATCGGGAAAATTTTCCATTAACAAATCGGAAACGACCAACTCCAGCACAGCATCGCCGAGGAACTCCAATCGCTCGTTATGATCAATGGAGGCCAAGCGACGCTCATTGGCGTAAGACTTATGAGTCAGCGCATTCTTGAGAAGTTCTTTATGGCGAAAACGATACCCCAACAGCTTTTCCAATTGCTTGAGGGATTTTTTTTCTTCCTTAGTGAGCGGTTCCGGCAAGCCTACCTCCTGATTTTGCCACCAAACGGCACGGCACGAGTTGTCCTTGGGATCCTCGGGGCAGTGCCACGGAGACAGGTAGATAATTTTCCGAAAAACCCGTCCATTCTTGGGTCACGCCCCACTGACCATCTCCCCCCTCATCTACACGCCGTTCCAAAATGACCTCGACGTCTTGTCCCAAAAAACTTTCGCGAAAACGAGAAAATTTTTCTTCGGACAAGCGACGAAGCCGAGAAGCCCGTTCTTTTTTCTCGTGATGGGAAACGTGTCCCAACATCTGTGCAGCCCGAGTCCCACGCTTGGGACTGTAGGGAAACACATGCAGATAATGCAGAGAACTTTTTTCCAACAAACTCAAAGTATTTTCAAAACGATCTTGGTCCTCGTAGGGAAAACCAACGATCACATCGCTCCCCAAACACACGCGAGGAATCTTCTCGACTAAGCGGGAAGTCAAACGGGAAAATTGTTCGACTGAATAACGACGCCGCATCAGCTTTAAAGTAGCATCGTCTCCACTCTGCAAAGGAATATGCAAGTGGGGGCACAAAACCTGCGCCCCTGAAAAAATCTCGATCATGCGATCGGACACCTCTTCGGGATCGATTGAGGAGACCCTAACTCGATGAATCGGCCGCTCCCGTTCAATCGCCTCCAATAAATCTTCTAAGGAGACGGGATCGGAAAAATCCTGACCGTAAGTCCCCAAATGGATGCCCGTGAGAATAGCCTCACGAAACCCCCGATCTCCCAACTCACGCAACTCTTGTAAAACACGAGAAATGGGCACGCTACGATTACGCCCTCGGGCAAAAGGGATTACACAAAAGGTACAAAACTGATTACAGCCATCTTGAATTTTTACGTAAGCCCGGGTTTGATGGGTATGGGAGGAAAGTCCAAAGGTCTCCAACTGGGTTTGCTGAAAGATGTCCTCCACATGAACGTGCAAACCGTTTTTGAATTTTTCTGCCTGACGCAAATAAGCTAGGAGATCCAATTTTTGGTTGTTCCCCAAAACCAGATTAACGCCCTCGACCTTGGCAACTTGATCGGGTTTTGTCTGAGCGTAACATCCGGTGACCGCGATCAATGCGTCGGGATTGCGGCGATGGGCGCGACGAATGAGATTGCGACTATCTAAATCGGCGTTATCGGTCACGGTACAACTGTTGATGACGTAAATATCGGCCTGTTCTTTAAAATCGACGAGGCGAAATCCATTTTTTTCCAGAAGCGCCCCGAGAAAGGTACCGTCATACTGGTTGGCCTTGCAGCCCAGGCTCACGATGGCTACGGTGGTGGCGTCCATCAAGCATTCCTCTCAATCCAAGCTCCGCCCAATACTTGATCGCCATGATAAAACACCACCGCCTGCCCGGGAGCGATGGCCCGTTGCGCTTCGATAAAATCCAAACGAATCTGTCCCGAGCTTTCTTGATAAAGCATGGCTTCGGCCCCGCTATGCCGGTATCGAATTCGGGCCGTCACCAAAACATTGTTCAACGGTTCGCCCACCCAACGCACTCCCCTGGCCCATAAAGAGCGACTGTATAAAGAAGCATCGCTACCCATCTGCACGACACCACTCACGGGATCAATGGACTTCACATAAACCCGCTCTCCTTCGGCAACTCCAGTCCCTCGGCGTTGTCCTACGGTATAGCGATGGATTCCCTCGTGCCCACCCAACTCTCGACCGTCTTCATGCATGAAGCGTCCGGGACCCGGAAGTTTTTCGGGAGCGTATTTTTCAATAAATTCTCCATGGCCCCGAGGCACGAAACAAATTTCCTGACTCTCGGGTTTATGACTGGTCTTCAGCCCTAAATCCGCCGCTATAGCCCTTACTTCGTCCTTGGAGAGATCTCCCACGGGGAATAAAGAATGCTCCAACTGGTTCTGACCTAAGGAAAATAGAAAATAAGACTGATCCTTGCCCACATCACGTCCCGCCCATAAACTCCAAAGGGCTTGAGATTCATCCCATTGTTTGCGCACATAATGACCCGTAGCCACATAGTAGGCCCCCAATTCAAAGGCCTTCTCCAACAAAAAGCTGAACTTCACCTTATCGTTGCATAAAGCGCAGGGATTGGGAGTTCTGCCCCGCAAATACTCGGCCACGAAGGGATCCACCACCTGCTCGCGAAAACGCTCTTTAGAGTTAATCACATAGTAGGGAATTCCCAGTTGGTCGGCCACCCGACGGGCATCGCTGATATCCTCGACAGAACAACAACTGCCTTGGCGGGCAGGACCGGTTTCAGGGGCATCCCATAATTTTAAGGTGATGCCGATCACCTCCTTGCCGGTTTTTTGCAAAAGGGCAGCCGCCACGGAGCTATCGACTCCACCGCTCATGGCAATCACAACTCGATTTTTATCCAGGGAATGCACTGCTATTTTTCCTTAAAAACCACGGATCTGTCGCACAACCTGGGGTAGGACTTCCAGGGTACGGTCAATTTCGGCCTCGGTATTATATCGGGATAAACTGAAGCGCAAGCCGTCCATCGCATGGCGGGGCTCAAGCCCCATAGCCAATAAAACATGGGAAGGCTCGAGGGATCCCGATTCGCAGGCCGCCCCCACACTGATCGCCACCCCCGCCATGTCGAGACGAATGAGAGCCGATTCTCCAGCCACCCCTTCAATCCGTAAATTGAGCGTATTACCCATGCGATTTTCTGAATCCCCATGAAGATGACATCCTGAAATCGTGGAAAAGATTCCCTCTTGCAAACGATCGCGCAGGGCGGCGATCCGCATCTGATCATCCGCTTGAGTTTGTTGGGCCTGCTTCAAAGCCGCTACCATGGCCGCAATGGCGGGGAGGTTTTCTGTTCCTGGCCGACGACCTCGCTCCTGCCGACCACCTCGCAAGGGGGCCTGCCAGGCCAACCCTGGGCGCAAATATAAAAAACCAACTCCTTTAGGACCATGAAATTTATGAGATGATGCAGATAAAAAATCTATATTTTTTAATGAAATATCAACACTAATCTTACCTAAAACTTGCACAGCGTCACATAAAAAGGGGATATCGTGTCGCCGAGCAATTGCCCCCACCTCATCCACAGGATAAAGATTTCCGGTTTCATTATTAGCCCACATCACGGCAATCAGTCCCGTATCGGATCGAATAAGCGGTTCCAAAGACTCGAGATCAAGACGTCCCTGAGAGTCGACCTGCAGAAAACTAATTTCCACTCCCATGCGGGACAAATAACGAGCTGTCTCCAAAACTGCCGAATGCTCCACAGGGGAAAGAATGAGATGCCGTTTTTTTAACTCCGGCAAAAACACCCCTAACATGGCCAAATTTAAAGCTTCGGTGCCCCCGGAAGTAAAAATAACATGGGCTCCATCACCTCCCAATAACTCTGCCAAAGTTTCCCTGGACTCCTGAAGCAAGGCTCGAGCTCGCCTCCCCGCTTGGTGAACGCTGCTAGCATTACCAAATACCTCCATGGACTCGCGGTAAACCTCCAAAACTTCGGGAGCCAAAGGAGTCGTCGCATTGTTATCGAGATAAATCATGGCCAAGCTTAGTCACAGTGCGGGATTATTTTATTAAATAAAACAAAAGAATGTTTAAATTTCGTAATCTTGAGGTCGGTTTCTTAAGACTTTTTCTAATTTTTTTTCCATGCTTGAGAACTCTTCACGCAAGGATTGAATGGCCTTCCACTCGGGATCGGGCAATTGCCCATGCTCTAAATCGTAATGACTACCCACCACATTATCGGGATGAGCTACCACCCTGCCAGGCACTCCCACCACCGTACTATGGGGAGGCACGTCCTTGACCACCACTGACCCAGACCCCACACGACTGTTATTTCCTATTCGAATCGGACCCAATAGAATGGCGCCCGCCCCGACGACCACGTTGTCTTCTATGGTGGGATGACGCTTTTCTTTCTTCCAGCTGGTTCCTCCCAAAGTCACCCCCTGATAGAGGGTAACATTGTCGCCTATCTCGGTGGTTTCTCCAATCACCACTCCCATGCCATGATCGATGAAAAAACCTTCACCAATCTTGGCTCCGGGGTGGATATCAACCCCGGTAAAAAATCGGACCATACTCGATACCCAACGAGCCATTAATTTCCATCCCCGGTTCCACAGTCGATGACAAACCCGATGCCAAAAAACCGCATGGACACCCGG
The DNA here is from genome assembly GCA_031972375.1 of bacterium. GTDB lineage: Bacteria > UBA10199 > UBA10199 > DSSB01 > DSSB01 > DALYDW01. The sequence continues at coordinate 15,651 of DALYEU010000034.1, forward strand.
ATAACAGAGGAAGATTTCCCATGAGTTACGGGCAGCAGGATCCCGTTCTTTCACGACCGCTAATTCTTTTTTTAAAAATGGAAACGTAGGCGACTCCGTTTCTGATGGACCGGATCCCTTAGTGAATAAGGTCTGGCCGTGTTGATTTTATGCCTGAGAAATACAAGCCCGTTCCGCTTGGGCCAAATGAGCCTGTAAATAACGGCTGGGGAGAGGTCTTCCCAACACCGTCGCGATGCGACTCGAGGCCGAAACTATTTGATCAAGATCGATTCCCGAAGCAATACCCATCCCTCCTAGAAAATAGACCAGATCTTCCGTTGCTAAATTACCTGACGCACCGGGAGCGTAAGGACAACCTCCCAAGCCCCCTGCAGAACTATCGAACTTACGGATTCCTTTTTGCAAACCCGCAAAGACATTGACGAGAGCCGTTCCACGGGTATCGTGAAAGTGCAGGGCAATTTTTTCGGAGTCGCAATCCTTAAGCAATAGATCGAGGACGGCATCGACTTGTCGAGGAGTCGCGGCACCGATGGTATCCCCCAAAGAAAGCTCATCCACTCCTTCTTCCAAAAGTCTCAAGGCCACTCGTCGTACGGCTTCCGGATCCACCTCCCCTTCGTAAGGGCAAGCAAAACAAGTGGAGACGTAAGCTCTTACCCAAATTTTTTGACTTCGGGCTAGAGCCAACACCTCGCGAAAGTTAAGAATCGATTGCTCAATGGAGGTGTTGATATTTTTCTTCGTAAAAGATTCGGAAGCTGCTGTAAATACAGCCACGCCATTGGCCCCCACTTCGAGGGCCCGCTCCATTCCTTTGAGGTTGGGAGTCAAAACGAGATACCTTACACCCTCCCGCTTACGTACCCGACGATACACCTCGGCAGCATCGGCCAACTGGGGAACCCATTTGGGGCTGACAAAACTCGTCACCTCGATATGACGCAACCCCGCCTCTACCAAACTCTCTATCAAATCGACCTTGGCTTCGACAGGAACCAGGGCCCGCTCATTTTGCAGACCATCTCTCGGCCCTACTTCCGTGATTAGCACTTCGCGAGGATTCAAACTCATGCCCTAAACCTAGCCTTTTCTTACAAGCCTTGCCAATGGGCCTTTACTCCATTTCGATCAGGAGTTCGTCTTGAGCGATACGCGCCCCTTCGGCAAATAACACCCGCTTAATTCGCCCCGATCGTGGACTTAAAATCTTATGCTCCATCTTCATCGCTTCCAAAACCATCAAGGTATCTCCCGCAGCAACTTCGTCTCCTGAAGTTACATAAACCTTAAGTACCTTCCCCGGCATGGGCGCGTTCAAGCTACCTTCGCCATGCCCCCCGGTACCGCTTCGGGATCGCTGTGGATAAGACAGGCGATAATTTCCACAAGGCAAGTGCACATCGATATAGTGCCCCTGGACAAACAAAGCGCCTTTGATCCATTGCCCCTCCGACTCCAATTCAAAAAACGGTGGAGCCCACTCCATTACACGACCGTGGACTTCACCCGATGGAGTCTGCAAGAGAATTTTTTCCAAAGAAAAATCTCCAGAAATTTCGATGGGCTCAGCGCCCCACTGTAAAGCTAACTTCATAACAATCCCCCGGCGCCTCGTTGAATTTCAAGTCGTGCTTTAAAGCGAGCCGACATTGCGAAATCCCTTGAGAGTCTCTAGGCTACGATCCTCAGCAAACGATTCGGTGGAACGCCCAAGGGCAGAGGCTCCCGCTGTCTTTTTTCCCAAGCAGGAGGCTACCCATAAAGCGCCCGGTAAAAGCGATGCTGTTTTTCGCTCCGCCAAAAAAGACGGCATGAGCTCCTGTACGGTATGGGTATGATAATGCCCCTGAACAAAAGGCTCACAGTTTAATAAAAAGCGGAGAAAATCCAGATTATGTCGCACCCCCAACAAAACATAATCCCGCAATAAGGCTTCCATCTTAATCACGGCCTCAGCACGGGAACTGGCATAAACCGTGAGCTTGGCCAACATAGGATCGTAGAGCGACTGAATAACTTGCCCCTCTTGTAGAGCGCTATCGATGCGCACTCCCGGACGATGGGGCTCGCGCAACACTCCCGCCACGCCTTCGGAGGGTAAAAAATCCCGTTCGGGATCCTCGGCATATAAACGACATTCGATGGCGTGACCACGCTGCCGCAAACTCTCTTGGGTAAAAGGCAGGGCCTGTCCTTCGGCAATTTGAATCTGTGCCTTCACCAAATCCACCCCCGTCACCCACTCGGTCACGGGATGCTCCACCTGCAATCGGGTATTCACTTCAAGAAAATAAAACCGATCCTCGGGATCGAGCAAAAACTCCACCGTTCCCGCATTGGAGTAACCTGTATGTTTCGCCAAACGGACAGCCGCCGCCCCCAAGGCCTCGCGAGTTTGTGGAGAAATGGACGGCGAAGGAGACTCCTCGATCATCTTTTGATGACGTCTTTGGATGGAACATTCGCGCTCAAAAAGATGAACGACTTGTCCGTGCTGATCACCAAGAATCTGCACCTCGACGTGGCGAGGTTGGGTGACATATTTTTCTAGAAAAACTTTTTTATTTCCAAAGTAAGCCAAACCTTCTCGCTCGGCCACCGCCACGGCCTCCTCGAGTTGGGCAGCATCGTGCACCACCCGCATCCCCTTGCCACCGCCGCCCGCCGAAGCCTTCACCAAAATGGGAAACCCGATCTCTTCCGCAATCTTTCGTAGATTCTCCCCTTGCGGTAAATCGCCATCAAACCCCGGTAATACGGGAACCTGAGCTTCTCGAGCTAGTTGCTTCGAAGCTACCTTATCGCCTAAAACGCGAATAGTCGCGGCAGCGGGCCCAATAAAGACAATACCCTCTTGGGCACAACGTTCAGCGAACCCAGCATTCTCCGAAAGAAAGCCGTAACCGGGATGCAAGGCGTCTACCTTGGCCTCCCTAGCCCAATGGAGAATCTGTTCTTGATTGAGGTAGGTCTCAGAGACTTCTATCCCCTGGAGAAGATAACTCTCATCGGCCATCTGCACTGGCAAAGAATCGGCGTCAGCCTGGGAATGGACGATGGCCGTGCGAATTCCCATCTCCTTGGCACTATGGATGACCCGCAGGGCAATTTCACTACGATTGGCCACCAAAATTTTTTTAATTTTTCGAAATTGCTGAGTTAGCGCCATGATTTTTGATCCCGTTTTATTCGAGGGGTTCCACCCAACGAGGTCTTCGCTTATTTAAAAAAGACTCGATCCCTTCGCGCCCTTCTTGACTGGAACGACGCTCAGCGATGATGCGAGCCGTGCGCTCTCCCGCCGCCTCTGGGGTTTGCAAAAGACCATCACGTATCAGTCGCTTGGATTCGGCCAAAGCCTCACTACCTCCGGCACAAAGAGCCTGGAGCTTTTTCTGCAACCAAGCTTCCAATTCTTCGGCGGTTCCCGCCCCTTGCAATAAGCCCATCTCCCGAGCACGATCAGTTCCAAAACGTTCACCCGTAAGAAAATACTCTCGAGCCGCAGCAGCCCCAATCTTTTGCAACACAAAAGGAGAAATCACCGCCGGAACCAAACCTAAACGGACTTCCGAAAAACCGAACTCGGCACCATGCACCGCAAAGGCCATATCGCTCACCGAGACTAGTCCCACCCCTCCCCCGATGGCTGAACCGTTGATACGTCCCACCACTGGCTTGGGAAACAAATCAATTTGCAACAACATGCGATGCAACTGCATGGCATCAAGCTCATTCTCTTGAAAAGAATAGCCCGCCATTTTCTTCATCCAATTGAGATCGGCCCCAGCGCAAAAAGATTTACCAGCTCCTGTCAAAACCACCACGCGGGTTTGAATATCCTGGGCCAAGCGGGAGAAACAATCGATCAACTCGGCAATCATTTCGTCGTTAAAGGCGTTATGCAATTCAGGACGGTTTAAGGTTACCGTCGTAATGCCACTTTGCTTTTCTACAAGAAGATTTTGATACAGCTCAGCCATACCCTCTCCGACCTTTCTCGACACAAGCCTTGTTGTCTCAACTCGACAACAATACTGCCCACGGCATCACATCCGAAACACCCCATAACGAGTGGGTGAAATGGGCGCGTTGTAGGCTGCCGCCAACCCCATGCCTAAAACCTTCCGCGTATCAACGGGATCGATGATGCCATCATCCCAAAGACGAGCCGTGGAAAAATAGGCGGAGGATTCTTGTTCGTATTTCTCTAAGGTGGGCGCCTTAAATCGAGCCGCCTCGGCTTCGCTCATGGGATCCCTGCCTTGGGAAATCAGTTGATCTTGCTTCACCGTAAGCAAGACGTTGGCCGCTTGCTCCCCACCCATCACGGAGATGCGCGCGTTGGGCCACATCCAAAGTTGTCGAGGACCAAAGGCTCGTCCGCACATGCCGTAATTTCCGGCACCGTAGGAGCCACCCACCACGACTGTAAACTTAGGAACCTGGGCATTGGAAACAGCCATCACCATCTTGGCCCCGTCTTTGGCAATCCCACCATTTTCGTATTTTTTCCCCACCATGAAGCCCGTGATATTTTGTAAAAACAAAAGGGGAATCTTTCGCTGATTACACAGTTCGATAAAATGGGCGGCCTTCAACGACGATTCGGAGAATAGCACCCCATTATTAGCCACAATCCCGATGGGATAACCCATGATACGACCAAAACCACATACCACCGTCGTACCGTAGAGCTTTTTAAACTCATGAAACACGGAGCCGTCGAGAATACGGGCGATAATTTCACGAATTTCCATCGGTTTGCGCGGATCCTTGGGCACCAAACCGTAAAGCTCTTCTGGGGAATAGAGCGGTTCTTCTCCCGGGGTTTTCTCCACAAAAGTCTTAGGGCCACGATTGAGATTGGCCACGATAGAACGAGTGATTTCCAGCGCGTGCTCATCATTTTCGGCAAAGTGATCGGTAACCCCTGAACGACCGCAATGCACCTTGGCCCCGCCCAATTCTTCGGCAGTAACCTCTTCGCCAGTCGCCGCCTTTACCAAAGGAGGACCACCCAAAAAAATTGTTCCATTACCCTGTACAATGACCGTTTCATCGCTCATCGCTGGCATATAGGCTCCGCCAGCCGTACAACTCCCCATCACCACGGCAATCTGCGGAATTCCTGCAGCGCTCATTTGAGCCTGATTGAAAAAAATCCTACCAAAGTGCTCACGATCGGGGAATACCTCCGACTGCAGAGGCAAATACGCTCCCCCGGAATCCACCAGGTAAATACATGGCAGATGATTCTCTAAAGCGATTTCTTGAGCACGAAGATGCTTTTTCACCGTCATGGGATAGTATGTTCCCCCCTTAACGGTGGCATCGTTGGCCACAATCATCACCTCACGACCGTGTACCCAGCCTATTCCGGTGACTAAACCCGCACCAGGCGCCTCACCTCCATACATTTCAAAGGCCGCTAGCGTAGAACATTCCAAAAAAGGACTGTCGCCATCTAACAAAGCCTCAATGCGTTCCCGCGCCAAAAGCTTTTGACGGCTACGGTGACGAGCCACCGCTTCGGTCCCACCTCCCGCCTTCACCGCTTGTAAGCGCTGCCGCAACAGGGAGACCTGTTCTTTCATGGAAAGAAAATTTTCTTGATACTCAGAAGACTGAGAATTTATGGGCGTACCGAGTCGTTCCATAGGGCCATCGCTTATGGCAGACCCGAGAAAGTTAGATCAATCATATTTTTTAAGGATTTTTCCATGTCCCTCATTCTCTTCGAACAACAAGGTCCCCTGGGCATCCTTACCCT
>DALYEU010000035.1:0-7596 GCA_031972375.1 bacterium
AGATCAGGGATAGGCTAGCCTAAAATCAGGTGCAAGGCGTTTTTTCTAAGCTTAGGCTAAAACAGGCTTAGCGAATGACTTTACGGCGAATTTAAAAACAAAAAAATGCATCCATTTTTTTAAACCCATCGAAAAAGTAGGGACGTCTTGGACCTCCACAACCCCAAAGAGGAACGTTTTTATGAAGACAATGATCCCATCCCTTGCCCTAATATTCACCCTGAATCTCTTCGGTCAGGGCCTGAGCCTGGCCCAAACTGAAGAAGCGCCCATCCATAAAACCGTCATTCGTAACTGTTTAAGACCGGGCACCACGGCTCAGCCCATTCCTTATGGAAAATCGAGTTACAAATATAAGGAATCCAGCTCCACTACTTCAGGGGCCATGCCAAAACAACGAGTGGGATCTTTTGAAACAACCCGCACGGTCCCCGGAACCGCTTCACTGCAAGATCCCCCCGCTCCCGCCCCAATCTCCGACAATAACAACACTCTCCAAAGCAATCTTCTCCAAGAAGGTCAGTTGGATCTCCATCAATCCGGCAAAAAAGTGGACAAGAACATCGCGAAGGCCAAGCAACTCTATTTGAGCAACGACGACTCCATGAGCTTAGCCAGTGCTCAACGGATGATTTACGCCATTGAAAATTTTCTTCCTCTCTACCGCAACGAGATTCGTCCCCACGAATTTTTGAACTACTTCCATTTTAAAACCCTACCCGTAAGTCCAGGAAAGACCTTCTCCGTGAATTTTCAAATGGCCCCGGGAGATTCCGGAGAAAGTCTGGCCATGGCCGTCCAAGGTAAGCAACTCGATAACGCGGAACGACGCCCTGCCGTCCTCACCCTCCTCCTCGACAAAAGCGGCTCGATGGGGGCACAGGGAAAAATAGAATTTTTGAAAAAGGGCTTGGAGATTTTAAAAAGTCAGCTCAAAGCGGGCGACCTCATCAACGTCGTCGAATTCGATAACGAAATCTGCGTCGCCATTGAAGGATTGCCCTGGGGAAAAAACGCAATTCCAGACTACGATAAAACCGTCAACCAACTCTCTCCTCGAGGTTCGACTAACCTGCATGATGGGCTTCTCACGGCCTATCAATTAGCCGAAAGGTTTTATGATCCCCAAAAAATTAATCGAGTTCTACTTGTTACCGATGCCATCGCCAATACGGGACAACTGTCACCCGATCTGATGGCCTCCATCGGAAAATATTACGACACGCGACAAATCGCCCTCAGTGGCATTGGACTCGGCCTAGACTTTAACGACGAACTGCTCGACACCCTTACGGATCGTGGCAAAGGAGCCTACCTCTTTGTCGGTCTAGAATCAGCCCTGCCCAGGGTATTTGGCGAAGATTTTCTCAGTCTTTTGGAAACGACGGCCCGTAACGTCCATTTTCAGGTCACGCTTCCTGAAGGGCTCCATCTGGAAACTTTTTATGGTGAGGAAGTGGACACGGAAAAATCTCAAGTTCAAGCGATCCACTACTTCGCCAACAGCTCACAATTATTTTTCCTCGACCTCAAGGGAAAAGCAAAAACCGATACCTTACAACTTAATGTCGAATTTCAGGACCCCAACAATGAACAGAACCGCAACGAAAACTTCCAGGCTTCCGTCTCGGAATTGACTCGCTACGGTCGAGAAAATATCAGCAAGGCCCGACTGATCATGGTCTTTGCCGATCTCTTGGAAAAAACCGCCCTTCCTGGAAATCGACCTTATGGCAACTGGGCTCCTTTGACAAAATCACCGACTCCTTCTGCAAAAAATCTGAACGAGGAAAAGAAGCTCTGTTCCACTACCCTAGAAGAGATGCAAAAACTCAGCCGTGAATATTTGGACACCGAAGTGCGCTACGTACAAGAACTCGCGCAAAAATATTGCTCGAGATTCTAAAATAAAAACCTAGGAGCGAAGGGCGGAGAAAACTCTTCTCTGGAATCCAAAAAATATCGGCCCGCTGGGAAAAGCTTGGTGCAAGCCAAGTCGATAGGCTTGTAAAAAGCTTTTTTCCAGCTCCTCTCCTAAACGTTCAAGATAGGGTAGCAGGGTCGTTCCTTGTAGCCATTGCAGCATGGCCTCCGCATCCTCCAAAATGTGGGGATAAATTTTATCGAAGGCGACGATCTCCCGTCCGCCCAAGGAAAATAAAATTTCGGCATAATCTCGAAGCGGTAGGACGGGCGACGCAGGTATCCCCTTTCCTAAAGCTTCCCGAAAAGGCGTGGTCTGGGCCAAATTTCGCAAAATCTTTTGACTGGGATGTTCTCCGTTACAAGGTACCTGAACGACCAACTGGCCTCCGGAAGATAACAGCCTCCACAAACGCTCCAACAAATTCGGATGATCCGGAACCCAATGCAAAGCCGCATTGGAAAAAATCACATCACAGGATTCGGAAAAATCTTCGATGCGTTGCTGACGAAACTCTAAACCAGGAAGCACTTCCTCCCGGGCGGTCTCCAACATTTTAGGAGAGCTATCAATGCCCAAGACCCGACTTTCGGGCAAATAACGAAACAGTCGCTTCGTCAATACTCCGGTACCACATCCCAAATCCACCACCCGCAAATGGGACCGAAGTTTCAGCAAACCCAACAAATCCTCAAAGGGGGCTAAGCGCTCTTCGGCAAATTTTTGATAGGTTCCAGGATCCCAACGCATGACCCCTCCCAAAAAAAATAAAAAACATCCCCAAAGTTCATGATATTTAAAACGTTTCTATCAATCAACCTTCTGAAAAAGAGGTTGTAATTCGCCCGAGATCTCCCTATACACACCCTCCCTTCTCTAGTTTTTGGAAGAAAAGGAATCTCAACTATGGGTGTCCCCGCTCACCAGGCCTTTGCCATCGGAAAATACTTACTCAAGCAACGCTTCTTGCGTCGTAAACGCTATCCCTTAAATTTAATGCTCGAACCTTTGTTCCGATGCAATCTCGCTTGTCCGGGTTGCGGTAAAATCCAATTTCCCGAGGACATTTTAAAAAAACACCTCTCCGTCGAACAGGCCTTGCAAGCCGCTCAAGAATGCGGCGCCCCCATGGTGACCATTCCCGGAGGAGAGCCCTTGATCCATCCTGAGATGGAAAAAATTGTCGAGGGGCTCCTCGCACAAAAGCGTTATGTTATCGTCTGCACCAACGCCCTATTGTTGGAACGCAATCTACACAAATTTAAACCCAACAAACGGCTCACCTTTAGCATTCATATGGATGGCTACGGAGAACACCACGATCATTGTGTCGATCGCCCCGGCACCTACGATATCGCTGTAAAGGCCATTAAGGCCGCCAGGGCCGCTGGCCATCGAATCATCACCAACACCACCGTGTTCGAAACCCACGACATCGAAAATCTAGCTCAGCTGTTCGATCATATGATGGAACTGGGCGTCGAAGGCCTCACCATTTCTCCGGGATTCAGTTACGAAAAAGCCCCGGACCAAGACCACTTTCTCAATCGACAAAAAACCCGAACTCTCTTCCGAAAATTGCTCGACTACAAACGTCAACACAACAAAAAGTGGGACTTCTCCAACAGCCCTTTCTATCTCGACTTCCTAGAGGGCAAACGAGAATACGAGTGCACCCCCTGGGGCATGCCCACTTACAACATCTTCGGTTGGCAAAAACCTTGTTACCTGCTGACCAACGAAGGTTACGCCAAGACCTTCAAAGAATACATGGAAGCCACCGAATGGGAAAAATACGGACACAAGAGTGGAAACGAAAAATGCGCTAACTGCATGACCCATTGCGGTTATGAGCCCTCAGCCGTCGCCGACGGTCTTTCAAGCCTCCCCAAGATGATCGAACTGGGACGGGCCCAAGCCGCTGCGGCCAACGCCAATTGATTTCAAATAAGACAGTCTCGCTCCTTGGCAGTTTGTCGTTTTCAAAAATCGGCTTTATTGGACCGAATCAAAAAAGACTTTGGCCTAAATCCCACAACAGGTTGAGGTTCTTTTTAGAACTCATGTGTTTAGCAGACCTCGAACACCGCGAGATCATGAGCCACATAGGTCTCTGGAAAAATCTCGGCCGCTTCCTTTTGCAAAGAGCGCACATCTCCGTAGCGTTGACTGAAATGGGTGAGAACTAAACGCTTGGCTCCGGCGGCCTTGGCGACTTCGGCACCATCGATAGAAACCGAATGACCATAAGAATGCGCCTCTTGTCGAAGCTCGGCTGAAAAGGTGGCCTCATACACCAGAAGATCCACATCACGAGCTAAGTCGGCAACACTGGCACAGGGGCGCGTATCCAAACAATAAGCCATAGAACGCCCAGGTCGTGCGGGCCCCACAAAATCCTCGGGCCGCAAAATCTCTCCCGCTTTCCACGACACCGACTCCCCTTGAATTAACTTCGCCCGTAGCGGTCCAGGCCCAAGACCGATGCGCTCCGCCCGTTCCACATTGAAATGGCCGGGCCGAGGCCACTCCCGAAAAACATAGCCCCAACATTCAATGGAATGTTCCAGAGGATAGGTCTCTACCCATCCCGTCTTGCTCTCAAAAATCTTTCCTGGATTTTCGACCTCCTCCAGCAAAAGAGGATAGTGGAGCGAAGTTGACTGACACTCCATCAGGGCCCCTATGAATTTTTTCAGACCCTTAGGTCCAAAAACCCGAAGCGGAGCCACTCGATCGGAAAGACTTAAAGTTCCCAAAAGTCCTGGGAGTCCATTGACGTGGTCTCCATGAAGATGGCCAATAAAAATTGCCTCAAGCTTACCCCACTTGAAGGGACTTTTCATGAGCTGTAATTGGGTACCCTCTCCGCAATCGAATAAAAAGGTTTCGCCTTGAATCTCCAAACCAACAGCGGAAGCGGCTCGATGCAAGGTAGGGCGGCCAGCGCCGGTACCAAAAGTAATGACTCGCATGGCGGACCCCTAAGCGGGATTAAGTTGTTCTAAAAATTTTTCTACGATGACTGAGGCCCCTTTTAGGAGAGGCTCTCCATCTCCTACGCACAAAATATCGTAATCGAGCCCTCGAAGTACCCGCAGACCCAATCGAGCCAAAACAGGGTCTTTGAATTTATCATCGGGCAAAAGCACCAAACCCTCAGGCTTGGAAATAATGGCGTCCCCCACAATCAGAATTTTTTTCTTCGGCCAATGGAAAGCGCATTCCCCAGGAGTCTTAGCGCCAGGAATACGAATGGCCTCGAGTTCCTCCGCCAACAATTCCCCATCGGAATAGGTTCCATCCACTGGAATTTCCATCAGGGCCTGATCATCCTCAGGAACCCAAATTCGAGCCCCCCAACGTTGGCGGTGGGCCTGAGCCTCACGAGTATGATGTTTATTGGTGAGGTAAATGCCCACCGGTGCGCCCAAACTCTCGATCTGAGCCACGTCCTCCGCACTTAGGGCCGGTGGATCCACCAAAAAATTCCCCGAAGGCAATTGTAAAAAAAGCCCGTTGAAGTTGAGCTCTTTTTCTTGATTGAACACGCTCCAGGTATAAACACCTTCACTTATTTTTCTCACGATGCAAAACCTCCCTCCCGTTGAAACACCGAATCTTAATCCAAACGCTTGAACGCCCAGCGATTAGATACGAATGCCGAAACCAAGCAAACCCAATTTTTTATTTTCCACGTTGAGGGGAAATTATCCCCTCTGGGGACCCTTCACCACCGTTTCAAATAAAAGATTTCATAAAATTTCAAAAAGGTCCCTTACACTCGCCGAAGCAAACCTAGACTTTATGGACAATTTAGAGTAAATTCAATCGCTTAGAATTTTTATGCCCTAGGGTAAGGCTTGGCATGCCCCTGGCATTAATTTTAGTCGGCCTTTCGTTCGCGGCAGGCACCAAGGAGGATCAAAATCATGAGTTTTTCCGTCAATCAGAGCCATGGGGTCAGTAAAACCCTGGGCCTTCCCCAAGATCAGACCCCCCAAACCGCCACCAAATCCCTAGGGGGGGCAGCAAAAAATCAAGAACTAGCCGCGTGGTACGAAGAGGCCTATCTGTACTACCAAAATGTCCAGCAAGGCATCGAAGAAATGCCCGAAGAAGCGGCCTGGCAAGAATTTCTCAATCAAATGCAGTGGGCCTATGGCCAGCTGTCGGGAGGCGTCGCCTCGGGAACCTGGGGTAACGACCTGGGCACCTCCCCTACAGAAAGCAGCTCCTACAATGATCCCTTCGGTGGCATCGTGGGACCCGATGGTACCTTGTTTTACGATGGTGCCAAAACCCATTTGGGATACCTGGGTGACGGTCAAATCCGTGACATCTTCAGCGATCAATTCATCTTGGACGTAGCTTCCAATGCGGTCGACGTCACCGTTGAAAAGGTTTTGGATACCTCGGTAGAGCCGCCCGAAGAGATCATTAAAATTACTACTAAGCACCGCATTACTGGTGCCGAAGACACCTACCGCCTCCACGGCGACCTCGATAATATCGACATTAAAATCAACATGCCCGGCGGCAAAACTGAAAATGTGCACGATGCCGGCGGTTTGGTGACCGTGGGTGAGTTTGTCGAAGGCGGCCTCGCCACCAATGGTGGAGTTCCCGAATGGGGCGAATACAACTCAGACACCGATACGATGACCTACGATGGCATCGCCGGCACCGTCGCCGGTTTCGAACCTCCCTTTGGAGGCGTCGGGCATCATGTGTCCTATACCGATTCTGAGATCCGAGTCATGAATAGCGATCAGGTGACCGTCGAACCCAAGGACGGAGGTTATTTGGTCACCATCACCGATAAAGACGGCAAGGTCACCACCATTCAGGTGGCCGCGGGTATGCAGGTGCAACTCTGGGCCAATCCCAGCAATGTTACCTTTAAAGACGGCTCTGGCGGTGCTTATCTCCCCGGTGGAGGTGGTTCGCTCAATATCAGTAGCGATGGCAAACCCGCACGAGCCGGCGCCGATGAAGCCGTGTCCGAAATTCCCGAAGGTTGGGAAAACTTCTTCCTCAATGGAGCGGGCACTGTAGAAGGCGAAGGATCCGCTCAGTCTGACAACGCCAAGGTACAACAATTCTTGGATAGCTTCACCGATCCCGCTATCGATCTCCAAGATATCCCCGCCAATCTCTTGGAAGAGATTCAATACGGTAGCCCTCCCCCTTCTCAGGAACTACTGCAATTCATCGCCCTCCATGACAACACGCTGAAGTACCGCGTACAAAACAGCGATTGGAAGGGAGTCCGCGATCGTTTAACCGAATTGCTCTGGGAAGGACTCGGTCTCGACGTACGCAAACCCAGTTCGGGTGATGTCGAGGATGGCCTCTACGCCAATCCCGACCAAACCCTCATCATCGACGGCGTGGCTTACGAATTCGATGGTCAATTGGGCCTAAGCGAAGTCGAAATAACCGATACCGAAGAAGCAGAATCCTTAGACGAAACCGAACAAGCCATCCTGGATCAAAAACTCGAGGTGGCCAACCAATTGCGCGCCGAAACGGGTATGGTGATGAGCGCTGAAGATCTCGTCGCCTTAGCCGAAGAAATCGGCCTTGATCTGCGTTATCTCCCCTCGGCACCCAACAATAAAGTGTGGGAATTTCTCTATAAGGCCGACGAGGAACTTCAGGTCCGTTTC
>DALYEU010000035.1:7696-20927 GCA_031972375.1 bacterium
CTATTGATCCCGCACGAGGTTCAAGCATCGTGCTGAGATTTCAACCCCTTCGGATGACGAAGGGGTTTTTTTTTGACAAAGAACCTTCGGCGCATCAAAAAATGTGGGGGCAAAAAATTTCGCAAAGGAGCCCAAACAGGTGCCTTGTAGCTAAACCAACGTGAACCAGAACTCAAACACCGTAAGAGACACAGCTGTTAAGACATTAAACGAGATAGCGCAAAAACACAGTGGCCAAGCCCAAGAAGGAAGCGAAGCCGGCCATGTCAGTGCAAGTGGTCACAATAACCCCGCTGGCCAAAGCTGGATCGAGCTTGGCCCATTTCAGAAGTAAAGGGATGGCGGTCCCCGCCATAGCGGCAATAAATAAATTACACACCAGGGCTAAACCTAACACTGCTCCCAAAACGGGATTGCCCGCGTAAAGGTAAGCGATGAAGGCCAAAATCGCCCCCACCAGCAAACCATTCATCACCCCCGCCGTGATTTCCTTGATCAAAACACGTTTCGCATTGTTCAAAGTAAGATCTCCGAGGGCAATCCCTCGGGTAATCACAGTCAGAGATTGGATGCCCGCGTTGCCCCCCATGCCCGCAACCACAGGCATAAACACCGCTAAAATGACGGCCTTTTCGATGGTGCCCTGGAAAAAATAAACCACCCCTGCCGCCGCCAACGCAGTGAGGGTGTTGAGTAGCAACCAAGGAAAACGCAAACGCACGGACCTCCACGGAGAATCGTCCACATGCTCCTCCACGTCGACACCCGCCAAACGGTAGATGTCTTCGCTGGCCTCTTCCTCAATAACGTCCACGATATCGTCAACGAGGATTCTGCCCAACAGAACTCCGTGGCGATCCACGACGGGCAAAGATAAAATATCGTACTTACGAAAAATCTCGGCGACTTCTTCTTGATCTCGATCAGCCCCCACCGAAAAAAAATGGGTCTCCATCACCTCGGAAATTTTTCTTTCAGGCTCTTCCAAAATCAGCATTTGAATCGGAAGGACGCCCTTTAAGACACCACGACCATCCACGACATAGACGTTATGAATATCGTGCACTTTCTTAGAACTACTTCTCACTTGTTGAATGGCCTGCCCCAAGGTGGTGTCCAAAGTCACGGAGACCAACTCGGTTTGCATCAAACCGCCGGCCGTATCTTCGCCATAACTCAGAAGTTGGCGGACCTCGGCCGATTCCTCCGGAGGCATGGCCTCTAAAATCTCCTCGGCCTCCTCTGCAGGAAGATCGTCGAGGATGTCGGTCACATCGTCCGTATTCATCTCGTCGATGATGCCGGGTAACTTATCGTCGGGAATGGCCTCGACCACATCGGCCTGATGATGTTCCTCCACGAGGGCCAAGACCTCGGCGGCCATTTCCGTGCTCAGCAAACCCATCAAACGAATTCGACTTTGCTCATCGACTTCTTCTACGATGTCGGCGATATCGGCGGGATGCAATTCCTCCACCAATTGACGCACCTCTTCGTCACTCGATTGGTGGAGAAACTCTTCGAACTCAGAGAGGTCTTTTTCGATAAGCTGAAGAAAAAAGGAACGTGGAATCACCATAGGAACCCCTCTAAAACCTCAAGCAGGGGGATGTCCTACTTTTTCTTTATCTCGGAAGTCGATTTAGCCGGCTTCGCCGTCTCCTCTCCCGAGGAAGCCTTTTTTTCCAGGCGAGCGGCAATACTGTAAGCGTGCCCCGTCAATCCTTCCATCGTAGCCAAAGTCTGAATTGTGGGGCCAAACTTCTCAACAGCCTGCGGCGTGAAACGCACAATGGAACTCATCTTTAAAAAATCAAAAACCGATAAAGGAGACCCAAAACGCGCCGTCCCGGCGGTAGGCAAGACATGAGAGGGGCCAGCCAGATAGTCCCCACAGGCTTCAGGAGTGTAATTACCCATGAAGATGGCTCCCGCATTTTTTACCAAAGGCAAAGCCTTATCCGGATCGGTCAAGGCCAATTGCAAATGCTCGGGGGCCACTTCGTTGGTTAACTCCATGCCTTCTTCAAGATTTTTCGCGACGATGATGAAGGAATGACTCTTGATCGAGGCCTCGGCAATCTTGCGACGCTCCAGATTACGCAACTGCCGACGAATCTCTCCCTCGACCCGATGGGCGTAATTGGAATTGAAGGTCACCAGCACCGACAAGGCATTTTCATCATGCTCCGCTTGGGAAAGCATATCAGCCGCGACCCACGCGGGAGGAGCATCCATATCGGCGACGATCAGCACCTCGCTGGGGCCGGCAATCATATCGACATCCACCAAACCAAAAACCACTCGCTTTGCCTGGGCCACGTACACGTTACCTGGCCCCACAATTTTATCGACCTGTTTTATTTGGCCCGTACCGTAGGCCATCGCCCCGATCGCTTGGGCCCCGCCCATTTTATAAACCTGATGCACCCCAGCCATATCGGCAGCAACCAAAACTCCGGGATGACATTCTCCATCGACAAAAGGCGTTGCCATGATGATCTCTTCAACCCCAGCCACCCGAGCCGGAATCGCATTCATCAGGACCGTAGAAGGATAGGTGGCCTTACCCCCAGGAACATAAACCCCAACCCTCCGCAAAGGAGAAACCCTTTGCCCCACCAGTACGCCATCATGGTTGATCTCGTAGTCTTTATAAGTTTGCTTCTTGTGATAATCTTCGATGCGCTTCGCGGAAAGACTCAAGGCGTCGAGCTGCTCTTTGCTCAAGGACTTGTATGCTTTTTTAATCTCGGCCTTATTGACCAACATCTTGGCGGGTTCGACATTCACCCGATCGTATTTTAAGGTGTACTTCTGAACCGCTTTATCACCCCGTAAGCGGACTTCATCTAAAATAGCATCCACCTCGCGCTGGACCTCTTTTTTAAGTTGGTCACCGCGCTTGAGGATCTTTTCAAATTCGTAACGAAAGTTTCGATCTGAGGAACGTAAGGTCTTCATAAAAAAAGCCTAGTACTTTACCTTGACTCGCTTCACCCTTGCACCCAATTTTCTCAATTTTTTCTCAATTTTTTCGTAACCCCGGTCGATGTGATAGACCCGGGTGATTTCCGTGATACCTTCCGCCGCCAACCCCGCCAAGACCAAAGAAGCGCTCGCCCGCAAATCCGTGGCCATAATGGGAGCTCCGGATAGGGCCTTGACCCCACGAACAACCGCCGAATTTCCGTCAAGCTTGATATCGGCCCCCATACGAATCAACTCTCCGACATGCATAAAACGGTTTTCGAAAATATTCTCTCGAATTACCGAACTTCCCTCGGCCACCGCGAGAATAGCCATAAATTGCGCCTGCAAATCGGTGGCAAAGCCTGGATAAGGCGCTGTTGAAATATCAACGGGCTTGATACGCCGCGGAGCTGTAACCTGAACCGCATTTTCTAGCACTTCAACCTTGGCACCGGTTTCTCGTATCTTCACCAATAGGGCATCGACATGCTCGGCATTCATACCCTCGACGCAGACCTGACTTCCGGGTAGACATCCCGCCAGCAAGAAGGTTCCAGCCTCAATACGATCTGGCATTACCCGATACTTGCCCCCTTGCAAAGCCTCAACACCCTCGATGGTAATAGTAGAAGTCCCCGCCCCAGAAACCTTGGCACCCAAGGCATTGAGCATCTGTGCCAAGTCCACCACTTCGGGTTCTCGGGCGGAATTTTCCAACACGGTGGTCCCCTCCGCAAGAGCCGCTGCCATCATCAAATTTTCGGTGCCCGTTACGGTGACCGTATCGAAATAGTAGGTCACCCCTTTCAATCTCTTTGCCTCAGCCTCTACATAACCATGCTCTACTTTAATTTTCGCCCCCATGGCCTCCAAGCCCTTGAGATGGAGATCGATGGGACGGGCTCCGATGGCGCATCCTCCTGGTAAACTCACTTTGGCTTTGCCTCGCCTAGCCAAAAGTGGCCCCAACACCAATACGGAGGCACGCATGGTTTTGACCAATTCATAAGGAGCCACATAGCCACGATAACCATTAGCGTGTACAACGACTCTTCCATCGCGGCGATCGATCTTAAGTCCCAAGCTCTCCAACAGAGCGACCATGGTCGTAATATCGGCTAACTTGGGGAGATTGGTAATTTCAGTTTTGCCCTCAGTGAGCAAAGTAGACGCCATAATGGGCAAGGCGGCGTTCTTCGCACCGGAAATTTTGATCTTCCCCTGCAGGGGTCTCGCTCCTTGAATGACGATTTTATCCATAACTCGGGGGCTTTTCTAAAGGGAAGCAAGAGAAAATGCAAGGCGACCCTTCATAAAAAAGCCCCCGCTCCTATAAGGAGGGGGGGCTTAAGCAGCTCACACCCAACTTCATCAATATCATTCAGCCATGGGAGGTCGACCTTTTTGTCCCCAGGTTCCTCGTATACCCACGGAAAAGGCGTTGGCACTGGTCCCTACGAAAGACCCGGTTCCCACCGGAGATCCCGAACCATCATCGGTAACCGTATTCTGAAATTCACGAATATAGGCCGCATCAAATCCAACGTGCTCTCCCAGCATCATACCGAAACCGACGGTTAAATGTTGTTCGATGACCGTAGGAATCAGAATATTGCGAAAAACACCCGCAGCCGTGATGGGCGAACGACCGTAGTTGTATCCCAAACGCAAGGCGATAGGAAAACCGAAGCTTGGATCAAAATCATACTGAAAACCACCCGCAAACACATATTGATCACGCCACTGCACGCCACCGGCCGCGATACTCCGGCCCAAAATGCCCGTTCCTGACCAATCGAGCCAACGAAAGTCTGTGGCAAACATACCACCTTCGAAGGGCATGACGGTGATACCAAAGTGCACTTGTTGGGGTTGGTCCAAACCTGTGTCCCCCAGGAGATCGGTATAACGATCAAATTTTTGGAAACGGGATCGGGTCACATACATGGCTCCCAACTGCACCATTGAGTGGGGAACGTAAATCACCCCGATACGTCCTCCGATTCCCAGGGCTGAATCAAACCGGGAGCGCCCAGTCGTTTCGGGAAAACCAGGTTGTAACACCGCGCTATCGCTATGCAAAAAGGCATAGTTGATATCGACCCCCACTCCGACCGAAAGATTGTCCAAGACCCGAAACGAAGCTCCGGGAATAATCCGCAAATTGGCGTAGCGAGCAGAGGTATCGTAGAGGTTGTTGGTCAAAGAAGTTGGAAATCGGGAGACGGGAAACTCCACCTGAAAACCCGAAGAGAAAAACGCCCCGACCCCCAAACTCAGACGATTATTTTTCAAGGTACTAAAAACTAAGGATCCAGAGGGCACAAACGAAGCATCGTCAGTGCTCTTGACATTAACCGCATCGGGATTTCCCGCGGGTGCCAAAGAAGTACCCATATAGCTATCGGGAAAGGCCACCGTAAAGCTGAGGTCAGCCTGATTGCCCACGTCGTTCATTCCCGCCGGATTGATATACAAGGCATTGGAGTCGAGTGGCTTGGCCACACCCGCTCCCCCCATCGAAAGATGGATGGGCCCAACCCCAAAAACCTGCAAACCATTGGTGGCATGGGCCGAAGTCGTCGCCAATCCCATTGCCAAACCGAAGGTTGTAAATAGAAAACTCCACCGTCGCAGTTTAGGTAATGCAATTTTCATAGGGATCCTCCAGGTGGATTATGAGTAACTTTAATTAAGTATAATTTCAAATAAATTATAATTAGTTTTAGATACCTTGACATAATGTGTCATCATTATCCCCTAAGAAATATCCTTCGACCCCCCAGACATACTCCCGAATTTTTCCCACCCCTTTCTTCCCACAGCGTGTAGTATGGGCGCATGTCACTTGAGCGCATAAAAAACTGGGTCAAGCACCGTCTTCACCTCTCGTCATCCACGCCGACGCCAACTCCCTCCCAGGCGTCC
Organism: bacterium; assembly: GCA_031972375.1. GTDB lineage: Bacteria > UBA10199 > UBA10199 > DSSB01 > DSSB01 > DALYDW01. The sequence goes on from DALYEU010000035.1 coordinate 13,598, forward strand.
CCCCGCCCCGTATCGAGAAAAAAACCCAAAGGCTTCAAGATTCCAGATTGGGCCAAGATCGATTGGTTCGCCAAAAAAGATTTAGGAACTATGGCCCCTCCCAAGGATCTAGAAGACCTCTCTTCTCGGGCCAGTGATCGCCTCTGGGGCAAAAATGGCGGCAAAAATCGCAAAAAATTTGAAAATATCCGAGATGACGCTAAGAGAAATTTTCCAAAAGTGGGGATGAACGATGCGGAGCTCTCTCATTTCCTGGGAGACGTCATGAACAAATCCTCAGATCCTTCCAACGACAAATCCAAAAAGCCCCTGTAAAAATGCCCTGAAGAGTTTTATGCTTTAGCCCTTGCGCTCCCTAGACCTATTTGCTACTAGAGCGCGCTCCGTCCTTCCCAAGGAGGATGGACTTTATTATTCCCCTAAGGATTGAGCGATGAAACCCGATATCCATCCCGAATTAAAACCCAGTCGTATGGCCTGTACTTGTGGCAGCGTCGTGGAAACCTTCTCGACCCTCGGGGACATAACCCTCGAAATTTGCAGCGGCTGTCACCCTTTTTTCACGGGCCAACAAAAAGTCATCGATACAGCGGGACGCGTCGACCGCTTCAACAAAAAATACGCCAAGGCCCAAAATCCTGCTAAAAAGTAGGCATTGGTGTTTTTCATCCTGTGTTTCTTAAAATGCCGCTGAGTTTTGCAGCGTCGTTCCCCGCCCTACGGTCTTGACTTGGGCCTTGGGAGCTTGGATTCTTCAAGCGTCATGTTTGAGCAACTCGAAAAACTGGTCTTACGCTACGCTGAAATTTCTTCCCAGTTGGGTGATCCTCAGATCACCGCCGATACCAAGCGTTATCAAAACATCGCAAAAGAACACAAAGACCTCGGTCCATTGGTTCATGCCTACGAACGCTACCGAAAATCGCAACGAGATCTAGAAGGTAGCAAAGAACTTCTCAAGGATCCTGATTTAGGCCCAATGGCAAAGGAAGAAATCGCTCCTCTTGAGGCGGAAATCCAAAGGCTCGAACAAGAAATTAAAATTCTTCTGCTCCCCAAAGATCCCAACGACGAAAAAAACGTCTTCCTTGAAATTCGCGCCGGGGCAGGTGGCGACGAAGCGGGCATCTTTGTGGCCGATCTCTTCCGAATGTATTCCCGCTACGCCGAACAAAGGGGATGGAATCTCGATGTGGTTGACAGCAATCCCACGGGAGTGGGCGGTTTCAAAGAAATCATCATGCAAATCAGCGGCGAAAATGTTTACAGCAATCTCAAATACGAAGGGGGTGTCCATCGAGTGCAACGGGTACCCAAAACCGAAGCTTCGGGCCGCATCCACACCTCCACCATCACCGTCGCGGTCATGCCAGAAGCCGAAGACGTTGATATCGCGATCGACGAAAAGGATCTCAAAATCGATGTCATGCGAGCCAGTGGTCCCGGAGGGCAGAGCGTCAACACCACAGACTCCGCTGTACGCATGACTCATATTCCTTCGGGAATTGTCGTGCTCTGTCGTGACGAAAAAAGCCAACACAAAAATAAGGCCAAAGCCCTCAAAGTGCTCAAGGCCAGACTCTACGAACAAGAATTAGAAAAGCAGGCTGAGGCTCGTAGTTCGCAACGAAAAAGTATGGTGGGCATGGGGGACCGCAGCGAAAAAATTCGCACCTATAATTTTCCCCAAGGGAGAGTAACCGACCACCGCATCGGGCTAACCCTCCACCAACTAGACGCCGTACTCGATGGAAACCTAGATCCTCTCATCGAAGCCTTGCGTGAACACGATCAAGCCGAGGCCCTCAAGAGTTCCTGTTCATGACTCCTCAGCCCCCTTCTCCGTCTTCTCCCTGGACACTCATGAAAGTACTCCAGTGGACAAGCGCCTACTTCGGCGAACGCGGCATCGAAACAGCTCGATTGGACGCAGAATTACTCTTGGCCCATGTCCTCGCCTACACCCGCGTTCAATTGTACACCCGATTTGATCAACCCCTGGGAGATGCCGAATTAAAGACCTTTAAGGCCCTCTTGCAAAGGCGGGCCGCCCGCGAACCGCTCGCCTACCTGCTGGGGGAAAAAGAATTTTATTCTCTCAATTTTTTTGTGGATTCCCGGGTGCTCATCCCACGCCCTGAAACCGAGGAATTGGTGGAACACATTCTTGATTTCCTGAAGGCGCAGCCCGCTATTTTAAGCCCCAAGATTTTGGATCTCGGCACGGGTAGCGCCTGCATTCCCGTCACACTGCTGCATTATCTTCCCCAAGCTCAGGCCGTCGCCTTGGATAAAAGTGCCGAAGCGCTACAAGTGGCAAAAAAAAATGCCCAACGCCACCAAGTGGAGTCTCGCCTCCAATGGATTGAAACCGACCTACTCAAATCCACCTGGAGCAAAACGGTATCGCCCCTCTATGAATCTTACGACGTCATCAGCGCCAATCTACCTTATGTCTCGGAAGCGGATTATGCGGAGCTACAACCAGAAATCCTAAACTTTGAACCCAAGGGAGCCCTCGTTCCTGGCCCAGGAGGTGAAGAAATGTTCACCGCCGTTTTACCCTATGTGGAGAATCTCCTTAGCCCTGGTGGTTTGGCAATCTTTGAAATGGCGGAAGACCAAGGCGAAAGATTATCTCGGATGGCTCAAGCATTTTGCCCAAATCTACAGGCCGAAATTATTCACGATCTTTCCGCCCATCCGCGTTTTTTGCGATTGCACAAAGCTTAAGGAATCCTTGCCCAATCCCCACAAAAAAACCTCAACGAATCTCTTAAATCACCACATTGTTTTTTAGAGACGCTCCACCACTTATTCTAATAATTCTAAGGCAGCAGACACGTGCCCTACCCGATGGAGCTTAAGGTCCGACATTCCCGAAAGCTTAGGTCCTCCCTTCGGCAAGATTACTTGCTTGAAACCCAAGCGCCGAGCCTCATTTAAACGTAATTCCACCCCCGCTACGGGACGCACTTCACCATTGAGTCCCACCTCACCCATGACGACGCTGCGTTCCCTGAGCGTCTTACCCTGAAAATTTCCCGCCAAGGCCATCACCAAGGCCAAGTCCACCGAGGGTTCGTCCACCCCCAATCCCCCCACCACATTCACAAACACATCCTGATAGGAAATCCCCAATCCCATCCCTTTCTCTAGCACAGCTAAAATCAGAGCAACCCGTTGAGCATCGACACCCACCACCACACGGCGTGGCATCCCCAAGGAAGTAGGAGTCACCAAAGCCTGCAGCTCTGCCAACAAGGGTCGACTGCCTTGTAAACTACTCAAAATCACCGAGCCCGGACTTAAGTGGGGAGCATCGGAAAGAAATAACTCGGAAGGGTTACTCACCTCTTGCAATCCCCGGGGCACCATTTCGAAAACCGCCAACTCACTGACCGCGCCAAAACGATTTTTAAAAGTACGCAATAAACGATGCGCCTGCCCTCTCTCTCCTTCGAAATACAAAACCGTATCGACCATATGCTCTAAAATTTTGGGACCGGCCAAGGCACCTTCTTTGGTGACATGCCCCACTAACACCACAGTCACTCCTCGAGACTTGGCCATATACAATAATTTTCCAGCGCACTCGCGCACTTGCGTAACACTGCCCGGCACCGAACCCAATTCGGAAAGATGGATGGTTTGAATTGAATCCACCACCAAAACCTGAGGACCAAGGGCATCGATTTTAGGCAAGGCCTTGGTCAAATCATTTTCGGTCATGACATAAAGGTGAGGGGATTGAATGCCCAGACGTTGGGCCCGAAGCTTGATTTGGTCGGCCGATTCTTCACCACTCAGATAGGCCACCTTATTTCCGTGTTGGGAGAGCTTCGCCAGAAATTGTAAGACCAAGGTGGATTTACCGATACCCGGATCCCCCCCCAATAAAATCACGCTACCTGGAACCAAACCTCCCCCCAAGAGCCGATCCAACTCTCCCATCCCTGTACTAACACGGGGAGGCGCCTCCGTACCGATTTGATCGAGGGGAGCCAGCTCTGAAGTTAGGGTATAAAAAGGGGTTCCTGGATCTCGCCCCTTGACGGCATTAGATTTGATTTCTTCGACAAAGCTATTCCAAGCACCGCAGTCGGGACAACGTCCCAACCACTTCGCGGACTGATACCCGCAATGCTGGCATTCATGAAGGGTGGTAGCTGCCTTCGACATGCGGAGTCTCTAGCAAAAACCTCCCCAGTTCAAAATAAAAAACCCCCATGGAAGTTGTCCATGGGGGTTGGAAAAACAGGCATACAAACGCGCCTATCTTCACGATATTTTTTAGATATCGTAGTAGAGGGCGAACTCGTAAGGCACAGGACGCAACTTCATCGGGTTGACTTCTTCATTGGTCTTATACTCAATCCACATATCGATGGCGTCTTGGGTGAACACGTCACCTTTCTTCAAATAAGCCTGATCCCGCTTGAGTTCATTGAGAGCTTCCTCCAAAGAACCGGGGACACTAGGAATGTCTTTCAATTCTTCAGGGCTCAAGGCGTAGATATTTTTATCCAAGGGCTTACCTGGATCGATCTTGTTCTCCACACCATCCAAACCGGCCATCAACTGGGCAGCAAAAGCCAAGTAGGGATTACACGCTGGATCGGGAGTACGAAATTCGATTCGCTTCGCCTTGGGATTGGAGCTAACCATCGGAATACGAATCGCCGCCGAACGATTTCGGCTGGAATAAGCCAAGTTTACGGGAGCTTCAAAACCCGGCACCAAACGTCGATACGAATTGGTGGTAGGGTTGGTCAAAGCACAGCCTCCTCGGGCATGCTTTAAAATTCCCCCCGTATAGTGGAGTCCCATTTCGGAGAGACCACCGTACTTATCCCCGGCGAAAAGATTCTTATCGCCCTTCCAAATACTTTGATGGGTATGCATACCCGAACCATTGTCTTCAAAAAGAGGCTTGGGCATGAAGGTCACCGTGCGCCCGTGCTTCAAAGCCACATTCTTGATGATGTACTTAAACCACATCAACTTATCGGCCATCTTTACGAGGCTATCGAAACGCATATCGATTTCGCATTGACCTCCCGAAGCCACTTCGTGGTGGTGAGCTTCCACACGAATGCCGACCTTCTCGAGAGTCAACACGATCTCGGTACGCAAATCATGCAAGCTATCGGTGGGGGGAACGGGGAAATAGCCTTCTTTATGGCGGGGCTTGTAACCCAAGTTGGGCCCTTCATCCGTACCCGTGTTCCAACGACCTTCGATAGAATCGATGGAGTAGAAACCTTCATTTTTAGTTTGATCGAAACGAATATCATCAAAAATGAAGAATTCTGCCTCGGGACCAAAATAAGCAATATCACCGATGCCGGTATTCTTGAGATGGGCCTCGGCCTTTTGCGCGATATAGCGAGGATCCCGGCTGTAGGGCTCTTTCGTGATGGGATCAACGATATTACAAATCAAACTTAAGGTAGGATGGGCCATGATGGGATCCATCATCGCCGTATCGGGATCGGGCATATGCAACATGTCAGAAGCATGAATTGGCTGCCAACCACGAATACTGGATCCGTCAAAACCAAGACCATTTTCGAAGATGCCCTCATCGAATTCGCTGATGGGGATGGTGAAATGCTGCCACACCCCCGGATAGTCGATGAACTTAAAATCAACCATCACCGCATTATTCTTTTTTGCAAACTCGACGACTTCTTTTGGGGAACGTCCCATGATTATTTCTCCTTAATAGAATGAACTTCTGTGGACCTACCTGTGGCGCAACGCCGGGGACCTACTTTGGCCCTCAGGTCGTGTCAAGCGAGATTGAACCCACAACCAACCATTAAATAGCGTTATTTCCCGTCTCTCCCGTACGAATCCGCACGACTTCTTCTATGGAGGAAACGAAAATCTTCCCATCGCCAATCCGACCGGTCTGGGCAGATTTTTGGATAGCCGCCACCACTTTAGGGGCGTCTTCATCACTGACGATGACTTCCAGTTTTATTTTAGGAAGAAAATCCACCACGTATTCGGCACCACGGTATAACTCGGTGTGACCCTTCTGCCGCCCAAAACCCTTGACCTCGGAAACTGTCAAACCCTGAACACCAACGTCCTGCAGGGCCTCTTTAACTTCATCCAATTTAAAGGGCTTGATGATGGCTTCTACTTTTTTCATGAGAAACTCCTTCGATTAACTTTCTCAAACTTTATGTTCGCGAAACTTTGCCTAGAGAAATAAAAAAATTCCGCCAACTTGGAAGGGCCCCTTATCAAACATCACGGGTCTAAAGACAACGACTAAAGGCGGCCCCCTCATAAAGAGCTAATAATCTTCCAAAGTGTTAACGAATTTTTAAGTACAATTTCTTGCCTACTCTAAACCCTCAGCTTTAACTCCGTGATTGCAAAAAGGCCGACCGATTCTCTCCATCTAAAATAAGAGCCACAGAATCAGAGAGTAAAATTCAATTCTCCTCAAACGAATTCTCAGCACAGGCTGCGATGTGCTTAAAGCAAAGAAAATGCCAACCCATTCAGAAAAAAACTTTAGAATTTCTTAATAGTTGAGATTTATCCGCCCGTTGATCTTTTGTAGGTCTGCAAAAAAAATGGGCACATGCCCTTCCTTTAGGCAAAAATCTAAGCCTGTAAACCCTACTTCGAAAGGGGAATAGAGAGTGGCCAGCCTTTGGATCATCGATGGTTATAATTTCATTCGTGTCTCGCGTCGCTTCAGTGCGTGGGAAGGAGAGGCCCCCGAAGCTGGGAGGGAAGCTGCATTGCGTTGGTTGGGAGAATTTTCCCAACTCACAGGACAAGAGGTCTGTGTCATTTTGGATGCTTACGGAGGGGTTCATCAAAAAATGAAACAACGTCGGGCCTTCGGCATTGAAATTCTCGAATCTCGAGGAGGATATACCGCCGATGAGGAAATTCTTAATCAAGCTAAAATTTTGGGCGAAAGAGCGATCGTTATTTCTTCAGATCGAGAAGTGCTTCAAGGGGCCATTCGAGCGGGATGTTCTGTACTGAGCTCCCAAGAATTTGAAAACGAGGTCGAAAAAATTCGCCGTCATTTCAGGGAAAATGCTCATAATTTTCCCGGAGCTACCCCAAGCCCCCCACCACGAAGCGTCACTCCCCCAAAAGAAAAGAAAAAAGCCTTTCAGATTCTCCGAAAATACCAGTAATAGGGACGCCGCAAACGAGATCGGGTGACGGGGAAGCCCAATCGCCCCCTCGGTGGTGCAGCCATCACGGTCGTCACGGGGTGTAGCTCAGCCCGGTAGAGTGTTCGCTTCGGGAGCGAAAGGTCGCAGGTTCGAATCCTGTCACCCCGACA
>DALYEU010000036.1:0-20885 GCA_031972375.1 bacterium
TAACCATTACCCGGATCGTTTTTGTAATCCACGATCTGCTGCATTGCCCGACGAGGCGTAATGGTCAGCGCCTTGAGTTCGATCTGAACTACCGGAACCCCGTTGATCAACAAAATCACATCGTAGCGATGGTGGCTGTTCTCGGTATTCATGCGAAGTTGATTGACGACTTCGAAGGTGTTTTTGCACCAGTCTTTGATGTTGACCAAGGTGTAATGGAGTGGGGTGCCATCATCACGCTCAAAAGCGTTGCGTTCCCGCAAAGTGCGGGCGGCAGTATAGACATCAGGGGTAATGATGCTCTCCAGCAAACGAGAAAATTCGTTATCGGTCAGCCTAACCTTGTTAAGTTCTTCAAATTTTTCCCGAAAGTTTTTTTCTAAGGAAGCCCGGTCGCGAATATCTTCGCGGTAGGAGTACTTGAGATCTTCCAGCTTAGTAATGAGATCTTTTTCTATTTGGTGTTCTAGCACGCCAAGCACTCCCACATGAGCCCCTCCGGGCCCCCATCCTTCATCGCCCGGCCTAGGACATGACAAGCTCACAAAAAGATATACGGTGAAACGACAAAAAATCCGGTCAAAGCACACAAAAGAAGCAAATAAAATTGAAATCTGCTTTGGCAACTCGTCCACACCCTGGAGGGTTTACGCGAGGCCTCCCGATCAAAGCGAGAATCCACTCCTTAATCCCAAGTGACCCCGTGTTTTTCTAATAGCTCACCAACTCGATTCTTTCTTGATCTACTCCAGGCTTGTTTCTGAGCCGTCAGGGTCTCCGCTTTCGGCAGAAAGCCCACAAACAGAGCTTGCAACCTGCGGAACAAGGCAGGCTTTCCGATTCAAGATTAAAAAGGGGGCATGAGTTTTTTTTCGAAAATGTAATCGATCTTTCGAGCCAGGGACCCGAGATGGAAAGGCTTGGTAACATAATCGTCTGCCCCGTATTCCAGAGCCTGACGACGGTCGGACTGATTGTCTTTAGCCGAAAGCATAAGAATTTGTAGCGGTCGCTCTGGAAAGTGTTGGCGAATCTTTCGACAAATCTCGATGCCGCTGATGCGAGGCATCATCACGTCTAAAATCACCAAATAGGGAGAAAAATTCTCGATGGCCTCTAAAACCCGGTCACCGCCCTCCAAACTCAACACGGAAAAACGGGGTGCACTCAACATGCGCTCCAAAATCTTTCGGATCTGAGGATCGTCGTCGATGATGAGAATTTTTTGTTTTTCGTCCATCAAACCCATCGCCTTCCTAAAAAAACCTTCTACTCCCTCACCGCAAAATTTCTTGACCTACCCACGGGGCTCCGTTAGGCCAAACCCGCTTTGACGTGGGCACTTCTTGCGAATAACCCGTTTCATTCACGTTTCAACAAAAAAATCAACTCGGCAAAAATTCAACTCGGACCCAAGAAAGATAAAACTTAAGGAGAGTCTCCCCATGAAATATCTCAAACCTTTGGCCCTTAGCGCCGCCCTCGCAACTTTGTTGAGCGCCGGATCCGTCAAGGCCGCCGAATCCGCGGCTGGCGGTTTAGAATTTAGCGGTAACGTCACTATCGTCACCGGTTGGCAACACGACGACGGTGCCACCGTCGACTTCGGAAGTTGTTCGCTGGGGGTGGGGGTCATCGGCTGTAACGATGCTGACTCGGCCCTCTCCGGAACTGGCGGCCTCGGCGACTTTCGTGGTCTAGGCTTACCCAATCGCGACACCTTCAACTTTTATGTCGATGAAGTCGAACTCGATCTTCAAAAAAGTTTTGGCGAAAACATCCGCATTCGTGCCGACTTAGACTTCGGCCGTTTCTTAAGCGGTACCCCCAACATGGGCGGAGCCAACTCCATTATCGAACAGGCCTATGTAACCACGAACATCCCCGTGGGAAATGGCGCCGAGTTTTTGATCGGTCGATTCAACGCTCCCATCGGTTATGAAGCCGTGGATCGCATCAATAACGTCGCCATCAGCTTCTCCAACATCTATCGCTACATTCGTCCCCATAACTTAACAGGGGCCAAGTTGTATTACGCTTTCAGCGACAAGTTCGATTGGAACGTCTATTTGGTGAACAACCTCGCCGATACTTTCAGCTTTGCCGCCGGCACCGATAGCGCCATCCCTTCTTGGGGAACTCGCTTCGGATTTACCTTCGGCGAAGAAGGCCAAGAAAGCACCCTCGGCTTAAGCTACGCCGGTGGCCCCGAAGCCTTTGGCAACAACGCCCATTTGACCCATATCTTCGATTTAGATTTCATGTTGCGACTCACCGAAAAGTTCTTGCTGGCGGGTGAAATCGCCTACCGTCAAGACAACACGGGGTACATTCCCTACACCGGAGCGCCTTCCCTGCTGGGCATCAACAACCAAAAAGTCTGGGGCGGCAATCTGCTCATGGATTACGCGGCCAGCGAAGCTTGGGATTTTTGGTTCCGCTACGATTACATCCATGACATCAATTTCTTGGGATCCCATACCGGTATGAACGAACAGGTCAATGGCTTTACGGTAGGCGCCGGATACGAAATCATCGAAGACGCCAAATTTAAAATCGAGTACCGACTCGATTGGCGCCATTATTCCCAGACTGGCGTGGCGACTTACGCGCCGCTCGTTGGGGCCGACGGAGACACCAATTCGACGTCCAACTCCATTGCCGCCGAATTCGCCTATCAATTCTAAGCCGCGACCTTCGTCGCTTTTATCTTTGCTAAGACTTTCTCGGGACGCCTCAAGGCGTCCCTTTTTTTTGCTCATCGTATTGCGGAGATGAATTTCACAGTGCCTAAAATAACGCCTCACGCCCAAAATCCAGGCAATTCAAGGCGGATCTTGATTATTTTCCAAGTCTCTCCAAACCAAGAAGGCTTGGAAAATCAGCGCCTTTTTCATCCCCAATCCAGGCACGAGCCTTGCATCTACGCCCAACTGTTTGATGGGGGACAAAAAGATTTCCCAATCTTAAGGTCCCAGAAACCCTTGACACACCGCATGGCTCTCCCTAGAGAGCCGCACCCCCCCGGAGGAATAAGGGCCAACGGGGGGATTTTAGTCTACGGAAAAGGAGAATAAAAAAATGAGTATGCGAAGAATCCTAGCGGCAGGGCTTTTGGCCATGTCCTTGAGTGTTCCTGCCTATGCTGCCGATTCTGCGGCAGGAGGGCTGGAATTCAGCGGTAACACCAGCATCCTGAGCGGATGGCAACAAGACGACGGTTCGGCCTTGCCCGGACCCGGTGGAGAGTTTGCTTTAGAGCGCGGTTTACGCGCCCCTAATCGCACCACTTTCAATTTCTATCTCGACCAATTCGAAGTGGATCTTGAAAAATCTTTTGGTGAAAAAGTGCGCCTCCGTGCCGATCTCGATTTCGGTCGAGCTCTCTCCGGTAGCGTTCGTTCCACCGAAGGTTCCAACTTCATCGTAGAACAAGCCTACGTGGCCTTGGGTCTGCTCGGCGGAGAACTCTCCGTAGGACGCTTCAACACCCCTGTGGGTTATTACGTCGTCGATCGAGCTTTCAACCCCACGATTTCGTATTCCAACATTTACAACTTTCTCACCCCCACCAACGTCACCGGTGCCAAGCTCTATTGGGCATTCAACGAATCCATGGATCTTCAAGTTTACTTGATGAACCAAATGTTTGATTGCCTCTATCTGGGTGGATCCTGCTTGCAAGGTCCTCTTACGGCCCCCGCGGGTAGCGTCACCGCTGGAGGAATCGTTTCTTCCGGTGTAGCCGATAGCGCCGTTCCCTCCTGGGGTATGCGTTTAGGTTACAACTTCGGTGAAGATAAAACCGCCAGCACCGTGGGTATTTCCTACTTGGGTGGGCCAGAACAAGGCACCAACGACCATCTCGACCATATGTTCGACTTGGATTTCTCGATCAAATTGACCGAGGAGCTCCTGATGGCGGGTGAAGGAATCTACTACCAACGCAACAATTTGCCCGGCATCACCGGCCCCAACGGTAAATTTGCCGGTGGACTCTTGGTTTTGGATTGGCAGGCTAGCGAAGTTTGGGATCTGTTCTTCAGCTTCGGTTATGTCAACGACTTCCAAGGCGTGGTCACGGGTATCGATCAGCAGGTCTACAACTGGGTGGCTGGTTTCGGTTATCAAATCACCGACGGCGCCAAGTTTAAAATGGAGTACCGAGCCGATCTCTTCGACTACGCGAAGACTCAGCCGACCCGTCCTACTTCCCGTTTTCCAGGTTTAGTGATCGGCGATACGACCTCTTGGTCGAACGCCGTCGCCGGAGAATTCGCCTACGTTTTCTAAGCGAGTTTTCTTGGATGGATACGAGCCCGGTACTCCAAGTACCGGGTTTTTTTTTGCCCAAAACTTAAGCTTTTGCCCTAATTTTAGGCCTGCTCTGGCCCCGCTTTCGCCTTCCTCCGAAAAAAAAGCCCATCATTCCACGGTCTTGTTTTTAATTTTTCATGGCACCTAATTTGCATTCCCATCGATACCAGTGCCGGGATCACAACCGCCACTACCGGGGGGTTCGTCGATGGGGTTTTCAGAGGAGAATTATTGTGAGTCCGCCCGTTATTTCGCCTGCCGTCACGGCACCTGAGCCAATTGCACTTCCTCAGCAGGAGTCCTTGCCTCCAGTGGAGGGGCCTCAAGCTCCCCCAGAAACTGAGCCCACCACCCAAGGCAACTCCATTCCGCCCTATCGGCTCGAAGTCAGTACTGGTTATATGGGCCAAAAGTTAGGCGGTGACTTAGGCTCTTTTTCTGGTCCCTTCTACGGAGCCCGACTGGGTCAAAATTTCCCCCATGGACAAAAACACCAATTTTCAGCCAGTGCCATTTTTCGCCAGGGGTTTTTAAAAAATAAGAGTTCGGAACAAGCTGCTCCTCTTTCTTTGGTACATTTCGGCGTTGAAGCGGGTTACGAGTGGAGTCCTTCGCCTTGGTTCAGCGCCTCTCTTTTGGGAAGCATCGGAAGCAATATTTACAACTCGGCACAAATCAGCACCCTAGAATCAAACGGCGCCAAGATTCCTGCCAGCAACGATGCCGCCCTGTCCTTCACCTTGGGCGCGGGCATCTCCTTGGCTAAAGGTATTTTAAATTTAGGAGGAACCTTCCAATCCAGTTTTGGCTTACGACTGACCCCCGACGAAAAATATCCGGAGCCCATCGGAGTCAATCCCATCGGTTACACCGTACAAGCAGGTTTAGATCTCGCTAAAATCACAGCCGCTGCAGGAGGACAGTTCGCGCTCCCCCTCGCCGAGGCCTTCACCGAAGGGTTAAGCCTCGGTCTATTACTCGACGGAAGTTACACACATAGTTTCAACGAACCTAAGAATAACACCAACGCCTATCGGGTCTTCGACAATCGCAACGATCGCCCCATGATGAATTTGGCGCAATTTTCTCTCTTACGCCCCGCCGATGAAAAATATCCCTTCGGTTTTGGCCTGGTCTTAGACACCGGAGAAAACCCAGGGATCTCCGGCGCAGCCGACTCCTTCAATGGGGACTACTACGATCTACAACAGGCCTGGGGTGAGATTCGCCTACCGATCGGCAACGGCATCACCCTCCGGGCCGGCAAAATCGCCACCCCCATCGGCTTGGAGGTTTTAGAACCCATCAATGCGCAATTGAGTCGCTCCATGGCCTTTGGATACGCCATTCCTTTCACCCATATGGGCGCCATGCTTCAATACCCCATCAACGACGCGGTCTCCCTGCATACCGGAGTGGTCAATGGTTGGGATAACGTGCTCGGTAGGGATTCAGGACCTTCCGCACTCATGGGAATCAAGGCACAGGCCCATAAGCGTCTTTTCCTCAGCGCCTTCGCGGCTACCGGAGTAGAATCGGGGCGATTTCGCAGCGTCGCAGATTTCATCGCCACTTTAGATTTCGATCCCTTCACCCTGTCCTTCAACCTCGATTGGGGACACGAGGGATCCAAAGGCGAAGCGTTGCCCAAAGCCGATTGGGTGGCGGCGTCTCTCAATCCCCATATCAAGATTCACGACCAGTTTTCCCTCTCGGCCCGAGGAGAGATTTTTCACGATCCTCAAGGAGTTCGCACCGGAACTCCCCAAACCTTGGGATCAGAAATCTTAACGGCACACGTTCGACCCCTCCCGGAAAAATACCATCGTTTTTTTCCCCTGGAGATTCGAGCGGAGATTCGTCACGACCACAGTACCGATCTTAGTTTTTTCAGGGGCGAAGTCCCCTGGAAGGCCCAAACCACCTTTGGCATCGGGCTCACCCTCTATTACGACAATCTTTTATCCTTTAAGCGTTCCAGGTAAGGGACAACGATGGTCTCGGAATCTCTCCCCGATTCCGAGACCATTCTCTTCTCCATCTCCACCGCGCAAAATACCGATTAAGACTTTACCCCAGACCTCGCTTAGGGTTACTCAAGCCAGGTGATCAGCCAAGCCCCATTCATTGTTTTTGAAGGTATCGAAGGATCGGGAAAAAGCACTCAGGCCCGTCTGTTAGCTCAAACGCTCGAGGCCCAAGGCAAAAAAATTCTGCTCACCCGTGAACCCGGCGGTACTCCCCTGGGTACCCAGATTCGTCGCCTTGTTTTGCAGGGTAATCCCGAGGATATCCATCCCCTCGCCGAACTCCTTCTCTACGAAGCGGATCGAGCCCAGCACGTACAAACCTTGATTCGTCCCAGCTTGCAACAGGGACAGTGGGTGCTCTGCGACCGTTTCGAAGACTCTACACGCGTTTATCAAGGGATCGCTCGGGGTTTTCCCGATGACCTGATCCAAAATATCAACACGCTCACCACCGGAGGCTTACGGCCCGATTTAGTCTTTGTGATTGATTGTCCTGCCGAAGTGGGACTGAAACGTTCCCAAGCTCGACTAGCCCAGGAATCCAGCTCGGAAAATCGTTTTGAAAAAGAAGCGCTGCATTTCCATGAACAGGTACGCCGAGGTTTTTTACAACTGGCTTCACAAGAAACTCAGCGCTACGTCGTTGTCGACGGAACCCTCAGCCCTGAACTACTCCACACCGCCATCCTCGAACATCTACGAACTTGGATTGAAAAAAACTAGAGCCCGACATGGACACAAGCTTACCCTTCGTGGGGCACCGACAACTCTGGAAAAACTTGATGGAGCTCCATCAAAATCAAAGACTGCCCCATGCCCTGTTATTCACAGGACCCGAAGGCATCGGCAAACAACGCGTCGCCCGATCTCTGAGCCAAAGACTTTTAGAAATTTCTTCGGATCCCGCCCCTCAGCATAATTTAGAAATTCAACATCCGGATTTTTACCCACTAGAATCCGAAGGCAAGCGGATTAAAATCGACGCCATTCGGGAAATCCGTAAAATCATGGCCTTCGCGCCCCTGAAGGGAAAACGGCGCGTCGTTTTTTTGAACGATGCCCACCAACTCAATACAGCCGCCGCCAACGCCCTACTCAAAACTTTAGAAGAACCCCCTCCGGAGACTTTTTTTATTCTGATCACTCACGCACCCGGTTGGCTACCGCGCACCATCTTAAGTCGTTGTCAAACACTAAGGTTTTCTCCGCTCTCCTCAACGGAGCTGCAACAAGTTTTTTCCCTCCTGAAAACCGACTTGCCTTCCTCGGAAGTTTTACAAAAATGCCAGGGATCGGTGGCCATGGCCTTGAGATTTCAAACGCTGCAAGATCTATTACCCAAAAGCGGCACACTGCAACCGGGCCCCAATGCCTTAGGCTTCGCCCAAGCCTGGCAACTCGCTCAAGAAGCCGATGCTCGAAATCTCAGTGAGGAGTTTTTACATGGACTCCTCGCACTGGTTCATCAAATCTTACTCGAAGAATCGCCCAATCCCGATTTACGCTTTCGATTGCTTGACCTGGTGGATCAAATTTTGGAAATGCAACGAGGGCTTCGACAGAATCTCAATGCCAAGATTCACCTAACACGATTATTGCTTTACTTGCAGGAACCCTGGGGACACCCACTATGAACCATGGAAAAAGTTTTTATCTGACAACCGCCATCGACTACGTCAACTCCCTGCCCCACATCGGCACGGCCTACGAAAAAATTGGCGCCGACGCCTTAGCTCGTTTTCTTCGTCTTGAAGGTTTTGATGTTCGTTTTCAAATGGGCAACGACGAACACTCTACCAATGTGTTCAAGGCGGCCCGACAACAAAATCTCGATCCCAAGGTCTATTGCGATCAGATGCGGGAAAAGTTCACCGACATCTGGAAAAAACTCAACATCAGTTACGATAATTTTATTCAAACCAGTGAAACGCGCCACCACACAGCGGCAAAATTGCTTTTCGAAAAAATCGCTGCCAAGGGGGATATTTTCGAAGGAACCTACGAGGGTTGGTATTGCGAATCCTGCGAGGCTTTTTATACAGAAAAAGACTTAGTCGACGAATTGTGCCCCCATCACAAACAAAAACCCAAATGGCTCAAAGAGACGAACTACTTCTTCAAACTCTCCCAATATGGCCCAGCTTTGTTGAAACATATTCAAGAGCATCCCGAGTTCATCCTCCCAGAAATTCGCCGCAATGAAATTCTCAAATTACTGGAGGGTGGTCTCGAGGATATTTCCGTTTCCCGATCAGGAATAGAATGGGGAATTCCGCTTCCTCAAAACCCTGAACACGTCCTTTACGTATGGTTCGACGCCCTCATCAACTATTTGAGCGCCCTCGACTTCGGAAAAGACAGCGCCGAATTTGAGAAACGATGGCCAGCTCAACTGCATATCATCGGCAAGGATATCACCCGATTTCATTGCGTCATATGGCCCGCCATGCTGATGAGCGCCGGCCTCGACTTACCTAAAAGCGTCTTTGGACACGGCTTTGTTTATTTACGGGGCGAAAAAATGAGCAAGTCTTTGGGCAACGTAGTGACCCCCATGGACGTCATCGATGTCTATGGAGCAGACGCGCTACGCTATTATTTACTAAGAAATTCCAGTTTCGGCGCCGATGGAAATTTTACCTGGGAAGATTTCATCACCCGATACAACGCCGACTTGGCCAACGACTTAGGCAACCTACTGAATCGCTCCCTGGGCATGGCTCACAAATATTTCGGGGGGAAAATTCAACGGGGCGCTGAAAGCGCCGAGGATCTCCACCTTGTCCAAACAGTAGAGGAAAGCATTCAACGGATCCGACGTGGTTTCGATTATCTAAAGGGAGACCTAAACTTCCATCAAGCACTGGAAGCGCTATGGACCTTGATCGGTGCCGCCGACAAGTACATCGACCAAAGCGCACCCTGGACCCTGAAAAAAAACGGTGAAGAGGACAGATTAAATCAAGTGCTCTGGAACATCTTCAACGTTATCCGTATCGTAGGTTTATGTTTGTTTCCCTTCATGCCCGAAACCAGTCAGAAGATCTACGATCAGCTTCAACTTCCGCTTCCCCAATCATTCGCAGATCTGGCTTGGGAAAACTTTCCTCGAGAACATCTCTTGGGAAAGGCCTCTCCGCTCTTTCCGCGCATCGAGGTAGAAAAAAAATAATCAAGCCCGCTGATCCACCACTGCACGCATAACAGCTTTCTTGGCCTCTAGTTTTTAAAATTATGCCCTTTGATCGGGCAGGAGCTTACCGCCCAAGAGAAAATTTTTAGAAGACTGAATCGGAGGTTTTCCACTATACCATCCGATTGGAGGGTTATTTTTTATGGAATCCAATCCCACCATACTTTGGGCCGTCATCGGGCTGCTCCTCATCATCACAGAAATCTTTACCCTCTCCTTTTTTCTGCTATTTTTTGGCATCGGCGCCCTTATCGTCGCTTTACTTCGAAGTCTCGTTGGCCTTCCCAATTCAGAAACTGAAATTCTCCTTTGGGCTGTACTGGGCTTAATGGGAGTTTTTATCTTTCGCAAAAAACTCATGGGACATTTTAAAACCGAAAAAGCTAATTTCTCTGATCAGCACCAGATCATCGTGCTCGACCAAAACATCCCTGCCCATGGGGAAGCCTATATTTCTTACCAAGGCAGCACTTGGATCGGAGTCAATCCCAGCGACGAAATTTTACATCAAGGACAAAAAGTCAGAATTTCCCGTACCGAAGGAATCAAACTCATACTTCAGGCCCTTTCTCAAGGAGCTTGAAAAAATCGGAGCGACTCATGCCTATCTTTGCCATTGTCTTTCTCATCTTCGCCGTTATTTTTGTTTTCCGAACCATCCGCATCGTGCCCCAACAGCGCGCCTTCGTGATTGAACGATTGGGGAAATACCACCGCACCCTGGATGCGGGGCTCCACTTCGTCATCCCCTTTTTGGATAACGTACGCTACAAACACGATCTTAAAGAGGTGGTGCTCGATATCGCCGAACAGGTTTGCATCACGAAAGACAACGTACAGGTGGGCATCGACGGCGTCCTGTTTTTTCGAGTGATCGATCCCAATAAAGCCTCGTACGGAGTCAATAGCTACATCCAAGCCATCGTCCAGCTGGCCCAAACCACCTTAAGATCAGAAATAGGCAAGATTGATCTCGATCGCACCTTCGAAGCGCGGGAACAAATCAACAATGCCGTCGTCATGGCCATCGACAAGGCCACCGACGCTTGGGGCGTAAAAGTCTTGCGCTACGAAGTCAAATCCATCACCCCACCCCGAGATGTCTTGGCCGCCATGGAAAAACAAATGCGGGCCGAACGGGAAAAACGCGCCAGCATCCTACAATCCGAGGGAGAACGCGATTCTCGTATCAACGTGGCCGAAGGTCTCAAGCAAGAGGTGATTAAAAACTCCGAAGCCGACAAGCAAAAGCAAATCAATGAAGCCGAAGGACAAGCTCAGGCCATTCTTGCCGTTTCAGAGGCTACCGCCAGTGGTATCCGCATGGTTGCCGAATCCCTCAATTTGCAAGGCGGCACCGATGCAGCACGACTTAAAATCGCCCAAGAATACGTGGGACAATTCGGAGAACTGGCGAAAACCAACAACACGCTCATCATCCCCGCCAATGCAGCAGATGTGGGCGCCATGCTTGCCACAGCGTTTTCCATATTGGAACGGGGCAAAACCACCGCATCACAGTAAAAGTTAGGTTCAGCTTTCAGACAACCCGCAAGGGGCTTAAGCTTCTTTCACAAGAAGCTGGCCCCACCTGCTGTGGGGGGGATGAAAACAATCCCGACTTCAAAGCTAGAAGGAGCTGGACCCATCCCTATCAACACCTCTATCGGGAGCGCTCAGTCGTCCAAACGTGATTCGATTGATTGAATGAAAAACACTTTTACCGAAGAAACTCGGGAAAGACCACGCAAAGAAAAGCACCCACACACGAACCCAATCTTAGCTTTCGCAAAGCGACTCGCTTATTTTCCTCGACCAAAACCATACTGATGCACCGGGGCGTTGCCCGTGGAGTCCACCACTTCGATACGACGGCCGGATTGCTGCTCCCACTTTTTCAAGGCCTTCTCTAAAATGGGCTGATTAAGGGACCACAACTCTTGTCCCTCGCCCGCTAGACTCACCGTAGAAAATAAATGATAGGAGATGGAAAAATTCTGGAAACCGGTTTCGTCGGGACCACCCCAAACGATGAAAGTGCAAGGCTCTTGGATCTGCAGACGAGTTGGCAAATCTTCACGGGCAGAAGTGCGCAAAAAACCGATGATGTTGAGATTGATCCGCAAGGTCCACAAAGGCTCCTTCAGATTTTTCATGATGAGCATCAACTCATCCAAAAAGGTCTGTTGGTCGAGATTGCTTTTCTGCACGTGCTGAGTGGCATCGTAAGTAATGACCTCCAAAGAGTCAGGGGTCACAACACCGAAAAAGGAACGCAAAAAATTGAATACCTGCTCGAAAAACCAAACATTGGTCTCTTCGGGAGACATTGCGGCAAAATTCATGTTGGAATTGAAGCCCCAAGCGCCCACCACGTCGTGCTTCTCACGACTATGCTCCAAAAATTCATCGAAGTTCTTGAGCATGATAGACTAAACCTTTCTGCAAAACAGAAGTTTGGGACAGCTCAGGGGAAATCTGGTCCGGCAAAATATCCAGGGTACTCTGGGGACACATCCCCCAATAAAAAACGGCCACAAGCATCGCTACCAAGACAAACCGCAAGCCTCGCGAAACGACAAGACCTTGTTGCCCCTCCTGAGGCTCATAAAAATACATCCTCACCACAGGACTGAGGTAATAGTAAAGGGAGACGGCGCTCATGAGAATAGCGACGATCGACAAACCGTAAAGCCGATACTCAATCGCTTGGGCGAAAAGCAGGTATTTCGCCATAAAACCCGCCGAAGGGGGAATCCCGGCCAAACTGATGAGAAAAACACTAAGAGCAGCAGCCAAAAATGGAGAACGTGAACCGAGCCCCCGCAAATCGTCGAGGGAATCCATCTCCTCAGCGCCACGGCTTAAGGCCGTTAAAACTCCGAAAGCCCCCAAACTCAACAAACTGTACACCAGGAGATAAAACAAAATGGGCTTCAAGGAAACTTCGGACCCAGGACCCGCTTGAATCACCGTACTCAATCCCAAAAGGAGATACCCCGCGTGGGAAATGGAAGAGTAGGCCAAGATCCGCTTCAAAGAGCGTTGCCGCAAAGCCGCGAGATTTCCGACGAGCACCGTAGCCAAGGTGAGAAAACTAAACAAGGAAAGCAAATGCAAGCCCTGCCAGGGAATGAAGGCCCAGAGAAGGCGTGCCAAAGCACCAAAGGCCGCCACCTTGACCCCAGCCGCCATAAAACCCACCATCGGCATCGGAGAGCCCTGGTAGACATCGGGAGCCCAAAAATGAAAGGGCACCGCAGCCACCTTGAAAGCAAAGCCCGCTAAGACCAAGGCTACACCCAAGCGAAATAAAAAAGCGCGATCGGCGCTCACCGGCTGCCGCAACATCTCCACCACGTCGAACTGTCCCGTGGCACCGTAGAGAAAGGCAACACCCAATAATAAAAACGCCGCCGCCACAGAGCCCAAGAGAAAATATTTCAAAGCGGCTTCACCTGAGGAGTATTCCTGACGACGCATTCCCACGAGGCCATACAGCCCCAAGCTCATGAGTTCTAGGGCGAGAACCAGGGTCAATAAATGGGTACTAGCTCCCAATAAAGCCATGCCCGCCACACAGAAGAGCAACAAGGGAACAGCCTCAGGCACCACTTCTTCTTGAGAATTTAGATAATGGGCGGACAGTAACACGGTGAGAATCCCCACCCCACTTAACAAGGCCCCCAAAAAACAGGACAAGGGATCAAGGGTGAGAAATCCCCCGCTCCATCGAACGCCCTGACTTAAGAGCAAAGCAAAACCAGTGGCAGCCACGCCTAAAGTCACCAAGGCCAAAACTCGAGCCATCCCAACAGCGCGGGGCATGGGCAGCACCGAGGTCAACAAAGTGATGAAAGCCCCCAACACCAAAACCCAATAAGGCCAGGCCATGACATAGAGCTGAGAAAATAATTCCTGTGTGTTCATGGCTATTCCTCCACCTTACCGGAAAGGTCAGAATCTTGTCGGACCTCACGCCAGGACACTTTTTTTCCGGGACCCACCTCCGCCTGAACACGACGCGTCTCTAAACGTTGCAACAAGCTCAAGGTGCTGGGCTCAATTTTTTTTAAGAAAAAATCCGGAGCCATGCCCATCCAAAATACTAGAATCACCAAAGGAACCATGCAGGTCACTTCGCGTAGCCCAATTTCTCGCACGCCATGTCCCTCGGGAAAACGGGCTGGCCCAAAAAACACCCGTTCCACCATCCACAGCATATAAACCGCACTGAGAATCACCCCGACGGTCGCCAAGGCGGTAGCCACGGGAAATCCCGCAAAACTTCCCGACAGAATTAAAAATTCCCCCACAAAGCCATTGGTACTGGGCAACGCGATGGAAGAAAAAGCCATAATCAAAAAGATCAAGGTGTAAGCCGGCATTTGCTTAGCCAAACCACCGTAAGCCGCGATCTGTTGGGTATGGGCACGATCGTAGAGCATACCGACCATCAGAAAGAGCCCCCCTGAAGAAATACCGTGATTGAGCATTTGATAAACCGCACCGCTCACAGCTTGGGGACTCAACGCCATCAAGCCCAACACCACAAAACCCAAATGGGCAACCGAGGAATAGGCGACCAAACGCTTCATATCCTTCTGCACCATCGCAACCAAAGCACCGTAGAGGATACCGACCACGGCCAAGGCCATGAGCCAAGGACGAGCTATTTCCAAAGCGTCGGGAAACAAGGGCATGGCAAAACGCACCAAACCGTAGGTTCCCATCTTGAGTAAAACACCAGCCAAAAGAACACTACCCGCCGTAGGGGCATCCGTGTGGGCATCGGGAAGCCACGTATGCACCGGAACAATGGGAACCTTGATGGCGAAACTCAGGGTAAAAGCCGCGAACAGTACAATCTGAACCGCAAGCGGCAGATCCAACTGCAACCAATCGGACAAAAGAAAACTCTGATCGGCCTGAAAATAAAGATAAATCATGGCGAGCAACATCAGCAGCGATCCCACCATGGTAAAAATGAAAAACTTCAAAGCCGCATAGATACGACGACCATGACCGAAGATCCCGATGAGGAAGTACATGGGGATCAACATCGCCTCCCAAAAAATATAAAAAAGAAAGGCATCGAGAGCCATGAGACTTCCCAACATGCCTGTCTCTAAAATCAGGAGAAAGAAGTAATAACTCTTTTCTTTTTCCTCGATGGATCCCCAAGAAAACAGCGTAGCCACAACCATCAAGAAGGTGGTGAGAATCACCAACCAAAGTGAAAAACCGTCCACTCCTAAGGCATACTGAATCCCCAAAGCGGGTATCCACGGCGAACTGACCGTAAATTGAAAATCGGCCACATTCTGAAAATGCCAAACCAAATGTAGGGAAAGCACAAAGGTCAACACAGTCGTCACCAAAGCTATGGTCTTGACGGCAACGATCTTCTTACTCGGCATGCAAAGCAAAAACCCCGCCCCCAGCAAGGGCAGGAGAATCATACAGGTCAAAATGTGAGTCACAATCCATTCCATAGAATATCTTCTTGTCGCTCCCGGTTATATCCCATCGTCACCGGGGTTTGCCTGGGCTTCCCGCTGTTGCGAAGAAACCGGCGTCATTTCATTTTATCGTGAGTATGGGGTATTTTCTTCTTACCCACTCCGTTAATTTCCAACCACCACCATCACCACAAGACCGGCGATGGCTAAGAAAAAATAAAAGGCATAGCGGTTAACAAGTCCATTTTGTAAACGACTTATCCAACTTCCCACCCACGACAAGGTACGCGCCGAACCGTTGACCACGGCACCGTCGATAAAAGCTTGATCCACCACCCCTGCGAAAAAAACTTCTGAAGATTTTTTCAAAGGCTGGACCACGAGGGCGTCGTAAATCTCGTCGACGTAATATTTATTTCGGATCAAACGATAGATTCCCGAAAAACCTTGGGCGATTTTTTCAGGCACTTGGGGAAACTTGAGATAAAACAAAGCCGCCACAAGCGCCGCCGCCACGGCATTGAAAACCGAGGCCCCCATCAAGGCGAGTTCCTTAAATTTTTCAGCCTCTCCCATCACAGGGCCATGACTTCCTAAGGGCAGAAAATCGTGGAGGTAATTATGAAATCCCAACACATGGGGAGCACCGATCCAGCCACCGCACAAACTCAATAAGCCCAAAATCATCAACACACTCGTCATGGTCCAAGGAGATTCATGCAGATGGGATTTAGCGTGGTGGGTCAAACGTTCCTGACCAAAGAAGGTGAGGAAACAAAGCCGAAACATATAAAAACTGGTGAGCACCGCCGTCACCATCGCCAACACCCCCAACGTGGTGTGTCCGCGATGAAAAACTTCCCAAAGAATTTCATCTTTAGAAAAGAACCCGGCAAAAGGAGGAATCCCCGCAATAGCCAAGGTCGCCAAAATAAAACTCAGACTCGTCCAGGGTAGCGACTTGCGCAGACCTCCCATACGACGAATATCTTGTTCTCCTGACAAAGCGTGGATTACCGAACCCGCCCCCAAGAAAAGACAGGCCTTGAAGAAGGCATGGGTCATGAGATGAAACACTCCGGTGGTATAGGCTCCGACTCCCATGGAGAGAAACATGTAACCCAACTGACTCACAGTGGAATAAGCCAAGACTTTTTTAATATCGTTTTGCGTAACCCCGATCGTCGCAGCGAAGAAGGCCGTCAAGCCTCCCACCCAGGCGATGACTTCCAAGGTCTTAGGCGCCATATCGAAGAGAAAATCCAAACGGGCAATCATGTAAAGACCCGCGGTCACCATGGTGGCCGCATGGATCAACGCGGAAACTGGAGTAGGACCCGCCATGGCATCAGGCAACCAAACATACAGCGGAATCTGAGCCGATTTTCCCGTCGCCCCCACGAACAATAGAGCCGTAATGCAAGTCGCCATCCCCGCCAGTAAAGGAGCGTGATTTTTCAGGTAAGAAAACTGTAGGACGTTTTGTTCTCCCTGCACTCCCGGGAGCAAAACCGACAGAATGACGAAAATTCCCAACAGAAAACCGAAATCACCGATTCGATTGACGACGAAGGCCTTTTTTCCAGCATAAGCCTTGGCGGGATCCTCAAACCAAAATCCGATCAACAGGTAGGAGCAAAGCCCCACACCTTCCCATCCCAAAAACATCATGAGCAGACTATCCCCCAGCACCAAGGTCAACATGGAGGAGAGAAATAAATTGAGATAGGAAAAATAACAGCCGTAGCCTTCGTCTTCCTTCATGTAACCGGTGGAGTAGAGGTGGATCATGGTACCAACCCCAGTGATGATGAGGGTCAGCAAAACAGAAAGACGATCCAAAGCGAATCCCACGGAAACATGAAAATTGGCGACGGAGATCCAAGAAAACAAGGTCTCGGTCAAGGGAGCGCTTCTCTCTTGGAACAAAAACGGCCAACTTAACTTCACGGCGCAAATAAAAGCCAAGAAGGGAAAACCCACTCCGAACAAATTAACCCAAAAACGCGAGACGGGCTTTCCTTTAAGAGTGGCCGTCAAGGCAAGGGCTCGATTCAATAGAGCTCCAAGCAAAGGAAATAAAACGATAAGACTAATCGACACGGATGGCATCCTTCAACTGGGTAATCTCCGTGGACATCACGGTGCCACGGCGACGAAAAATCAAAATAACAATAGCGAGCCCAACGGCCGCCTCCGCCGCCGCCAATACGATAATAAAAAACGCGGCGACTTGTCCCGCCACGTCCCCCCAAGAGCGGGAGAAAGTGACGAAGGCCAAATTCACCCCATTGAGCATGAGTTCTAGGGACATCAGGGCAATAAGCAAATTACGGCGCAAGACCACACCCGCAAAGCCCATGACAAACAGAGCCACCGCCACCACTAAATAAGCATTGAGAGGAACCATCATGTTTTCGGCGCCATCCTTCGCAATTCTTTTCTTTACACCCGCCTCATTGAAAGCAAATCAACCCCGTTAACGTTTCAGCCCTAAATCCTTTTTGGCAAGCAACACAGAGACGATCAGGGCCACCGTCAACAAGACTCCAGTCACTTCAAAAGGAACCAAATAGCGGGTGAATAGTTCGAGACCCACCGCAGTTACAGATCCAAAACCTCCATCGAGTTCGGGAACCGGCAGAGACCAAAAACTCACCACCGCACTTAACAACAAGAAAATCAAAAGCCCCGCTAGGGATAAAACCACCTTACCCACCCCACTCGGACTAGGCTCTTCTAACTCTTCATTCTTCAGATTGAGCAACATGATGATAAACACAAAGAGGATAAGAATAGCGCCCGCGTAGGTCAGTACCTGGATAACGGCTAAAAACTCACCTTGTAAAAGGGCGAAGAGCCCAGCGATCGACACCAGAGTCACCACCAGAGAAAGGGCCGAATGAACGGGATTTTTCCCGGCGATGACACCGATGGCCGATAGTAAGGTCAATGCTGCCAACAAATAAAATGCAATGCTCGCGCCCATGATCGTCTTTCAAACAAAACGGCGTAGTCTAACGACACGCTGTTTTTATCTTCCTTTTCTGTTCAAGAAAAACCGCAAAAAAACTCGACTCTATCAGCTAAATAAAAACACTCCGGCCGTCACAACCACATTGAGAATGGCCAATGGCAGCATGACGCGCCACCCCAAGGCCATCAGTTGATCGTAACGAAACCGAGGCAAAGTCCAACGCACCCAAATAAACACCCAGCAAAAAAACAGAATCTTTGCCAAGAAAAATCCAAATTGAAACAAAGCCGTCGCCACTTGGGAACCTAAATCCCCCAAAGGTAAAACTCCCAGGTATACCTGACTGGCCACCAAAGCGGCTCCTAATACAAGCAGAAGAACACCGAGCTTAATTTTTTCCCGATCACGAGCATCACCATAACGAACAGGGCCCGGTTTACGCATCAAGGCCACACCACCTCCCAAAGCTAGGATTCCGGCACCCCAGAGAGAGTAGTAAAGCACATCGGGAGCATAAGAACGCAAGGTATCGGTGGATAGAAAGGGAATCTGCCAACCTCCGAAGAACAAGGTCACCATCAGCGCCGAAATCACAAAAATATTGACGTATTCGCTCATCATAAAAAGAGCGAATTTTAAAGAACTGTACTCGGTATGATAACCCGCTACCAACTCGGCTTCCGCTTCCGCCAAGTCAAAAGGCGTGCGATTGGTTTCTGCAAAAGCAGCCACCAAAAAGAGAATACAGGCCACAGGCTGACGGAGAAAATTCCATCGATACAAGGCCGAGCCTTGATCAGCCACAATGGTGCCTAGCTCTAGACTTCCCGCTAAGATCAAAACCCCGACCACAGATAAGGTCAAAGTCAGTTCATAACTGATCATCTGGGCAGAAGCACGTAAACCACCCAAGAGCGAATATTTGTTATTGCTCGACCAACCGGCCAACATGACGCCGTACACCCCCAAGGAGGAAATGGCGAACATGTAGAGGATGCCCACGTTAAGATCGACAGCTTGCAAGGAAATTTCTTGCCCATTCCATTGCAGCGGGGCGCCCCAAGGAATCACCGCAAACGTGACCGAAGCCACGGCCATGGCAATGAAAGGAGCCAAGGTATAAAGAAAACGATTGGCCTGGCTCGGAAAAATATCTTCTTTAAAAATCAACTTCACCACATCGGCCAGAGAATGCACCAAACCCCACAAGCGAACCCCACCGATGGAAGCACGATTAGGACCTCGACGGTCTTGAATATAGGCGGCTCCCTTACGCTCCAACCAAATCAAAAAAGGCAGAACCTGCAAGATCACCAGCAAAGGCACCAATATTTTTAACAGCATCAACAACATAAATCACTCGCAGTAGCCAAAGGACTCCCTGTCGTCAGGACAACACCTTGCCTTCTTTTCCTAAATCTCCGTAGGCAAGCGCGAAAGACTCCCGCAAGAGCGCTTCGGGCCCAATGCCCTGCCAGGTTTTTCCCATCAATTGGGCGATTTGCGCTAACCATTCCCAAGCAGGCTTGGCCTGTCCCCTAGGCTCGAGAATCTTGTCAAACTTTTGTACCCGCTTTTGGAAGTTGGTAAAGGACCCCACTTGCTCAGAGAAAAAGGCGGTCGGCAAGACCACATCGGCCTGGTTCACCGCTTCGGTCTCATGGGAAGACAGAAGAATAAGATAAGCCTCGCTTTCCCTCAAAACAGTCAAATGCTGTTCTGACACCTCTCCCAAGGCTAAGACCACAGCAGCCGATTGTTCCCGAGTCCAGGGAGTGAAACCCAAATGCTCCACACCAGCGCGATTAGGATTTTTATCGGCCTTAATCAGAAAATCGTCAGAGAAGGGAGCGTCGACCTCACGGGAGGAATAATGAATTTGCGAAATCCCCAATTGAAGGGCCAGTTTTTTCAATGCCCCGTTATTTTCGTTGGATTCCAGAGCAGATCCCACCAACAAGAGCGACTGAGCTCCGGCCTGTTTCAAGGCCTTTTCTAAAGCCTCCAAGGCTGCCGCTTCGGTCGTCTCTACGGATTTACCCTCCACTTTGAGACGGGGCCGAATCAAACGATTCTCGTTAATGGCCGTATAGGAAAGTCGCCCAGCATCGCAGGTCCAACATTGGTTGACCGCCTCATTTTCACGAGTGCGATAGCGCCAAACCTTACCCTCATCGTGGTCGATAAAGATATTGCAACCTGTCGCGCAACCCGTGCAAATCGAGTTTCCACTCTTGAGTAGCCAAACGCGTTTTTTGAAACGAAAGGGCTTGCTAGTCAAAGCCCCCACGGGACAAATGTCCACGGTATTGAGGGAATACGGGTTATCTAACTGACGTCCCGGAAAAGTGGTCAAGGTAGAACGATCGCCACGATTGCTAAAGCTCAATTCTCCCGAATGGGAAATTTCATCGCAGAAGCGGACACAACGACTGCACAAAATACAACGCTCATCGTCCAACATAACGTTGGGTCCCAGGTCGACCTTCTTGGGTTTCTTAACCTTGTCCTCTTCGAAACGGGAATCGCTGGTCGCGTAGCTCATGTAAAATTCTTGTAGTTTGCATTCCCCGGCCTGATCACACACAGGACAATCGATGGGATGGTTGATAAGAATAAACTCCAAGACATTCTTCTGCAGAGCCTTGACCTGTTCGGTCTGGGTATGCACCACCATGCCTTCGACCGCGCGGGTATTGCAGGAAATCTGGGGCTTGGGAGATTTTTCAATATCCACCAGACACATTCTACAATTACCCACGATGCTCAACTTAGGGTGATAGCAAAAATGAGGAATGGAAATGCCGTGCTGACGAGCAGCCTCGAAAACCGTCGTACCTTCTTCGACTTCTATTTCTTTTCCATCGATGCTTAGCTTCGGCATACTAATCCCTTACATAGGCCTC
>DALYEU010000037.1:0-20613 GCA_031972375.1 bacterium
GGAGTGCAGTTGCAATCGGAGGCCCTAAGGTCTCGGATGCACGAGATCTACATGGATTTCGAATATACGGCCCCAGAGATCGATCGTTTGTTAGATTTGCCGCGGGGACTATTTGCCCCTGCAAGAAATTCAACACCAACTTCGCCCTCAATTCCCGCATCAGGCACTGCCACTTCCACGGTCCCAACAGCGTCGAGGGCAGGATCTGCAAATACCGCTAAGCCAGGGTTTACCCCATCACAGGTTATTGAGACGGCCCCTAACTCCGCTCCGACGGGTGCTAGCCTGAGCTTGGTAAGACGTTTGGGTTCGAGTCTCTTTGGCGGGAGAAGAGCTCCCGATTCTTCTCAAAAAATGCAGACCTTCGATAATCCCGTGCGAGATAAGCTGCGAGAAGCCGGTGTACAGTATTCTGAAACTGAGATCCTCCAGATGGAACAAAAATTTGCCGAAGTAAAAGACAGGCTCTTGGGAGCGGCTGTGGCCATGGGACGCGATGGAAAGATTCGCCTCGAGTTTGATCCTAACGAAAAAACGATGAGCATCAGCTTGGAAAAGCCTAGGACGATTTTTATCGGTGCAGATTTTTTAATGAAGCAAGGCATTGAAGATCAACTCACCAATGCCCAGCATGAAGGGAGTCATGCGAGTCTTAGTCGGGTGGGTACGGGCTTTTTCTTTCAGAATGAAAGATATCGCGCTTTGCTGAACGTGATGGAAGACCTGCGGGTCGATGCCGGAGCCATGGATAGATCTCCGGGGCGCGTGGACGAGTATTTAGATTTTCTCTATCGGTTTTATGTGCAGAGTTGTGAGGGTATTACTGAAGATCAAATGCCAAAACTGTACCCCCATGAATCTTACCTGCAAGCCGTGTTATATAGAGCCTATGGGCGAGGTAAGGAGAATCCCTATGTAAGGGATCCCATGGTGCGAGAAGCTTTAGAGGCCACTTGGCCCGTCAGTGAAAGGGCTAAGGCAGTTCGTCCTTCAGAGGATGATCCTGATGAGCCGACTGTGCAGCGTTATGTCGCGGAATTTGAAAATATTTTGAAGAATGAAATTCTGCCCCACTATGAAGCTCTTTATCGGGAGAGTTTAAAAAGTATGGAGCAGCAGCTTGCACAAGAAGCTGCGAACCAAGCTGGGCAAGAGGGTCAAGGTAGTAGCAGTTCTGGATCGTCAGGTCGAGGGGGTGGTAGCCAAACGACCATTGATCCCAAAGATCTTTCCGAACAGGCAAAGAAGATATTAGAGGGGCGCGCTAAAAAGATTGCCGATGACCATGCCCCCAAAGTTCATGGGCAAGATCCGCAAGAGAGGGCACGAGAGATTTACGGTCGAAACGACGAGACGGGCCAAGATAAACCCGAAGAAAAGGCCTCCTCCGGTGAGGCTGAGAAGGCCCAGCCCGGTACCGTGGGCGAACACATACAGCAGGCTAGGGGAGACCAGGCCCGCCACAATCAGTCTTTGGCCGGTAGAAATTACGCAAAACATTTGGCGGCTCTCAAAGAGCTTCCTCGCCGGGTGTTCCAGGTTTTTGATCAATTGCTAAAACCCAATAGTGATTTTGAATACGAAGGTTATTTTTACAGTGGTCCAAAGATTGACATTCGACGGGCCCTGAAGGCCATTGAAGGTCTTCAAAAAAATCTCAAGGTGTTTCAGCGCAAGGTAGAGCCCAGTGAAAAGGACTATCGTTTCAGCCTGCTTTTGGATGCTAGCGGCAGCATGGCCGACGGTGCTGAGCGAGAGCAGGGCGGTTTGGGGATGGCGGCCTTGTTCGTCGATGTATTCGAGCGCCTCAACCTACCCTACAGTCTGGACGCCTTTCACGATGATTATATTGCCTTGAAGGGTTTTGATAAAAAACTCAAGACGGTGGCACAGCGTGACAATCTGTTTAATTATTTTGTCACCAATATGTGGGGCGGAGGAGGCACCAATATTCGGGATGGAATTCGCGGGTCCTTAAAACGCATCTTAGAGGAGAAAAAACGTGATCCTCGCGATGTAGAGTTTTTATTCGTGTTGACCGATGGAGAGGAAACTCATCAGGATGGTGCAAATATTCGCACGCTCTGTGATGAGGCGGCTCGGCGCGGAGTTATCGTGGTGGGGATTGGTATTGGTGAAGGCATGCAAACGGTTCGTCAAAATTTCCCGATTTATCTTACCGAAAACGACCCCCGTCGCTTGCCGAATTTACTCTCTGAGTTCATCAAAGGATATGTCACCCAACAAGCAGAGGAAGACTGAGCATGGCCCTCAATCCAGAGATTCGCGAGTTCATCAATGAGATGCGTGAATTAAAGGCCTTGGGATGCATCCTGGTCATCCGCTCCAGCCTACCGCGCTTGAAAGAACTTTTAGACGCCGACGAAATCGCTTACGAAGAAAAACATCCGGGTGCTCCCCTCGAAAAAACCTTGGGCCTCTGGCTCGTCACCGAAGAAGACTACCAAGCCAACCCCGCCTGGGCCGCGCAGATTCGCGAAGTGGCGTCTTATTTTTTCAATGTGGCTTGAGTTTGACGATTATTGTGGTGGCAATATTTTTTGAAAATGTTGATGGTCCATTGACGGATGCATATTGAAATATTAATTTGTATGCCTATGCGTACCACCCTCAATCTCAATGAAGAACTTTTCCGCAAAGCGGTAAAAAATACCGGCGTTCATGAAAAGACCAAGTTGATTCATCTGGGGTTGGAATCTTTAATCCGGCAGGCCGCTCAAAACCGCTTGGCCCGCTTGCACGGTCTTATTCCCAAGGCCAAGGCTGCGCCGCGAAAAAAACGCCATGATCCTCGTTGACACCAGTGTTTGGATCGATTTTTTTCATGGGAAAGAAAAAAGCCGGTCCCTCGTTTCTCTTTTAGAAGAAGGTCGGGTGGTGCTCCATCCGTGGGTTTTAGGAGAACTCTTGTTGGGCAATCTGGGACGCCAGCGCAAAAAGGTTCTGGAAGATTTACAGCTCCTACCGCAAACGCTCCAGTACGATTTGGAGGATTTAATTCCTTTTGTGGAGCGGGAAAAACTATTTGCCAAAGGCCTTTCGCTGGTGGATTTGCAAATTCTTTATGCGGCGGTTCAGGAAAAACATTTTCTTTGGAGCCACGATCGCCAATTGGCTTCCGTGTCCCGCACTTTCCGTCTGGAATTTTTTCAAAAATAAAACTTTATTTTTCCTCTTTTCTAAAAAGTCTGCCCTGATATGAGTGAAGTATGGCTAAGGCATTGGACATTCTGATTTATCCCGACAAACGCTTGCGCGAGGTTTCTCAAGAAGTAAGCCCCGCAGAAATCTCCACACCCGAATTTCAAAATCTCGTCGAGGCGATGTTTGCCACCATGTACCAAGCACCAGGTATCGGCCTGGCGGCGGCGCAGGTGGGTGTATTGAAACGTTTCATGGTGATGGATATCGGTATCGAAGAGGGCGAGGTAATTCAGCGGGACCCGCGCGTGGTCATCAATCCCCGTTTTACCCTGCAAGAGGGCTCGGTGGTATGGGAAGAAGGTTGTCTCAGTTGTCCTGACTTAGTGGTGCCCGTGAAGCGTTTTCAAAAAGTCGCTATCGATTTTCTCGACCACGAGGGCAAGCCCCAATCCCTCACGGGAGAAGATCTTTTGGCCGTGGCCATCCAACACGAAATCGATCACATGGATGGCAAGCTCATTCTCGACCAGCTCAGTCGACTCAAAAGAAATATCTACCTCGATAAAGTGCAAAAGGGAAAAATCGCGATTCGCTAAGTGCTCCCCCGATTTTTTCTGGATTTATTCTGTGCTCGTAAAGATTGCGGATGTTGAGGCTGGTCTAAGTTTGGAATGTCTCGCTAAACACCTTTGGATTTTTGATCGATGGATCAATTTAATTCGTTAATCAAGGCTTGAGCTTCGGATTCATGATGGCCCCACTCCGATTGATAGAGGGCGGCTTTGGCAGCTTCTTTGATTTCAGCGGACGGGTGTTTCAGAAGCCTCTGGACCGCTGTGAAGAAGGTTTCGATTTCTTCTGGTGTCTTTTCAGGTAGAAGGGGAAGCCAGGTTAAGGCCTTTTTTATCCTTTTTTCAGAAGAACTGGCTAAGTTTTCCCATTGGCTTTTTAGGATATTTTTTACACATTCCTCAGCTTGAGATGCCAAGGGGTGGTTGCTTTGTTTTGCAATGTCATTGGCCACGGAGAAGGCATGTCTTGCCACCTCGTCCTCGGGATCTTGCAAATGCAGTCGGACGATTTCGAGGAGTTTTTGTTGTTCTTCAATATTTTTCCAAGGCACGGGATGGAGAGCGTTCAGCGCCTTCAGTCGAATTCCCCAGGCAGGGCTTTCGGCTAGCTTATAGAGCTGGTTTCGGATGGCCACATGATAGCCTTTCCAGGAGAGGTACTGCAGGTAGAGGAGGGCTTGCGCGCGAATTCTTAGGCTAATGGAAGGATCGCTCCCCACCTCCGCCAAGAAATGGGCGCTACGCCCCTCGAGTGAATTTCCCTTGGAAAAAGCGGTGAGGAGACTCAGAGCGGTGATGGCAAGAGTGGGATCTTTGGTTTTCACATCTTGATAAAGCGAGGTCAGGGCTTCCAAGAGCCCGTCCTCTTGGGCTTCATGTTTAAAAAGAGGGGGCTCGTCGAGAAATAAGTTTTGTGCCCACGACTGGAGAGAAGTCTTTAAGCGAGTCAGGTCTCCTTCTTGTACATTCACAGACTCTAGCGCTGGCTGATTTTTTGTGAGCAAGGCCGCCATGATCTGGGGGCGCAGTGGGGCAAGCGCTTGCAACTCCTTTGGGATATCGTTTCGCGCGAGGTCCAGGAGAGCGGTGGCTCCGTATTCGTCCAAGGGGAAATCAAAATCCCGTTCCAACACCTGTGCCGAGATTTCCATAATGAGTGCATCGCCGTGTTGGGAGGTCTCTATCAAGGGGAGGATGGGAAAGAGGGGTTCTGAGGCAAGGACTCGCTGCCAAAGTTTGTCGAAGGACTCTTGAGCGAAGGGGTCTTCGCCATTTTTAGTAAAAACCTGTCCCGAGAAAATCTGGTCGCGAAAATAGCACCACACCAATTTTCCGAAGAGTTTAAGGGATTCGGGAGTGTCCTGGTTAAGAATGAAGTCCCTGAGAAGGTGAGCGCTATTTTGGTAGGCGTAGCCAGCAGAGGCGAACAATTCGTCGGGATCATCGAAGGGATGGCCCATTTTATCAGACGAGCCCCATAAAAAATTGGAGTCGTCGACGATTTCGTAATTTTGGTGGGCTAGGGATAACCAGTAGAGGCAGTTCCACCGAGGATCTTGGGCGATCTTTAGCTTTCCATAAACGCCGTGCATGATTTCATGAACCAAATTGGCTTCGTTTTCAAAAACGAAACTGGATTCGGGAGAGTCGGGGAATTGACTCAACACAACTTGATGGGCCTTGGGCCTGTATTCAGGGGTTAGAGCCGAGGACCAGGTAAAATGGGTGAGGGGAGCCTGGGGGATCAGGTCGTTGAGTTGCTTAATGGTGGTGACGATACTTTTTAACTCGTGTTCGGAAAAGGTATTTTCAGGAACTTCTAGGTGAATCACATACGATGATAGTCCGAGCACGGGCCATGCGACCGAAGTTAAGTTCTTCAGGGGGGGGACATCGGAGGGGCGGTGAGGACGGATTTGCCGAGTGATGTAATCTCGCTCCAGGGGATTTTTAGAACAAGAAAAACTAGTGGCGAGCGTGGTTTTCGGACAGGTGTATTGGTCTTGCTCGTGCTTGGAAAGGAAGTGGTGCTTAGTCTTTGAGGATGGCTCTTGCGTCTCATCTCTGTCTGTGTCGAGGAGCTGGTACTGTTCAAGAAATTTTTTGGCAACCGATAGGGATCCCATGACCTCGACTCCGTTTACAGACAGCCCCACTGAAATTGGGGGCAACTCCTCCCCACGGAGAATCTTGAGCAATAAAGATGCCAGAATAAAAAGATAAAATAAGCTTGAAATTACTCAGAAAAAAGGAGGCCCCGCCATTTTTATGGCGGGGCCGATGGGTTTTTGAAAAAATGAGAACGCCCTTTTGGGGACTCCAGTCCTCTTATTTTTCCTTCGTGAGAACCCGTCGAGTTTGTACTTTGCGCCAGGAGAGCAGGCCCAGAGCGAGGATTAACACCCCAGCCCAAGAACTCGCCATTCCCGAAGTGGCTCCACGATTCATGGAACATCCAATGGTTCCCGATCCCTCTAGGATAGTGGGGTTGTTCGGCGGTGTGGGGCTAGCGGGAGGAGGTTCTTGCCCACCCCCTGAGCTATCGTCACAGACATCGCCTTCACCATCGTTGTCGGTATCCACCTGATCGCTATTGGAGGTCAGCGGACAATTATCCTCTCCGTCGCACACTCCATCCAGATCGGCGTCGCCATCGGGACAAGCGGGAGGAGGTTCGCAACTGCCGTTGTCCAAGTTTTGACAATTGCCGGTCTCCGCGTCGCAACTGTCGTTGGTGCAAGAGCTTTCGTCATCACAGCTCTTGGCACTACCCGAGCAAGCTCCTTCGGCATTGCATCGATCGGGTTCGGTGCAGGGATCCCCATCGTTGCAACTATTGCCCTCGAGGACTTGTTGCACGCAAGTTCCCGAATCCATTTCGCAGGACTCGGCGGTACAGGGATTGCCATCGTCGCAATCGGCGTCGCTGTTGCATTCGCAACCTGAACTATCGGTGAGACAATTGCCGGTTTCCGCGTCGCAACTGTGGGTCGTGCACTCTCGGTTGTCTTCACAGTCTTTAGCCGAACCGGATTTACATTCTCCTCCCGAACAGAGGTCACCCACGGTGCACAAATCGCCATCGTTACAATCGGATTGATTGGGAACGGCCACACAGGATCCGGCTTCGTTACATTGGTTGTCCGTACAAGGATTGCCATCGTCCTGACAGGCGGTGCCTGCCGCGGCGTAACAGGTATTCAACTCCTCGTTACATTGATTGGCGCATTCCACTTGTCCTTCGCAGGGATTGCTGGCTTCTTTGCAAGAGCCCGCTCCATCGCAGAATTCTTCTCCGTTGCAGAATAGACCATCGCTGCAAGAAGTGGTTTCTGACAGGGGAGGATACTCGCAAGAGCGCGTGGAGGAATTGCATATTTTTCCCGTACAGGCATTGCCATCGTCGGGACAATCGTCGGCTACGGCGCATTCACAACCGCTGTCGTCTACGACACATTGCCCGGTTTCAGGATCGCAAGTACTGACGGTACATTCCAAATCGTCCTGAGGACAAACCACGGGACTACCGGAGCAAGTTCCGCCTACGCAAGCATCGCCAGAGGTACAGAGATCGCCGTCATTACAAACGGATTCATTGTTAGAAGCTTGGCACTGACCATTGACACATTGGCCACTGGTACATTCTTGACTGTCGTCATCGTCGCAGGCCATGCCGTTTGCACCTGTTGTGCAGTTGTTCGCCTCTTCATCGCAGACGTTGTTACAGACCGCCCCGTTGCTACAGGGATTGCCAGCGGAATGGCATTGGCCTTGGGCATCACAACTTTCCGTGCCGTTGCAGAACATGCCGTCGTCGCAACTGTTCTGCACATTAGGCACATGAGAACAGGTATTTCCCGTACCGCAGACATCGTCGGTACAGGGATTGCCGTCGTTACACACCACAGCCGCATTTTCTAGCGTACAGGAAGTGCAACCGCTGATCGGTTCGTTGATACATCCCGTTGGACTACAGCTATCTGCAGTGCAAGAATCGTTGTCATCGCATTTGGCATCACTGGGATTGAATTGGCAAACTCCCTCCACACAAGTATCGACTGTGCAAGAGACTTGATCATTACAGAGAATTTGGTTTCCTAAAGAACCAAAAATATCCTCCAGCTCCTCTCCTGTGGGGGAGATATAAAAATCATCACCGTCGTTATTTTCCTGGTTTTGTTCAGCGAGTGTCACGGCGCCCGTTCCCGTGCTATCGCTGGAGGGTTGGGAAGCCATGGAAGCCAACAAAGCGCGATTTTGTTCGTCGGCACCGCTTCCCGATGCATCGAAGGCGATGGTGATAATGCGTACTCCAATCGCCTTCAATTCGTCAGCGGCGTCCAGGGCTGCAGCATCGTTTCCCGTAACGCAGTCGTCCCCTTCCGCGGTATTTTCCGCGCAGGTATCCGCTTCGCTAGGATCTCCGTCGGAGAGAATAATATAGATTTTTTGTGAGGCGGCGTTGCCATTGGTAGTGAGTTCCTGACGTCCCACTTCCACGGCGTCCTCCAAATTGGTTCCCACCGAACTAGAGCTACTCATGCCATTTTGAATGGCGTTTTTTAGGGAACTCGCATTGTTGCTCAAACTGTGGAGAGTTTCGGCTTCGGTGCCGCCGTCGCTTTGATCGCCGAATCGACCGACAGCCACGCGATTGTTGGGAACCGAGAGCAAGAGATCCACCAAACTTTTGGCCGCATCCCGTTCTAAGTTTCGATTGGCAGTGGAAACGCTACCTGTTCGATCCATCATCAAGTAAACATCGGCAGGTGTGGTGCCGCATTGTTGTGGCACGGCTTCTGCCCTGAGACTGAAAGTGATCATGATGAGCGCGAAGAGGCTACACAAGGTACACTTCGCCCTCGCTTTCTTACCCGGAAAAGTTTTCATACACCCATCCTTCCCTACCCAAGGATATGCAGAGACCTAGGGTAATAAAGTCCTTAGAGAAAAATCCTAAGCGGGAGCCGGATTCTTTCTAGGGCCTCGTTGTTTTGAACAATGGAACAAAATGAGAGGTGGGAGTGCTTCCTAAACCGTCCTGAACCTCTCCTTACCCGTGAACCGTAGACGAGCAAAAGTGGGGCCAAGCGGAGAGGATCGAAAGCTCAGCGATAAATTATTGAATTATTCTTGGAAGTTAAAAAAAATTTTTACCATGTTGTTCAAGACTGTCTATGGGTAGATTGGATTTTTTTCTCATGTCATTATGACAATCAGTTGTTTTTTTGACGTTGGAACCATCATGGAAATTTTCATCCCAGACGAGGGGTGATGGATGGATTTTTTTATGCTTCGAAGGGTGTCTCGAGAGGCGATGGGGGCGAGATCGTTCTTGGGTTGACTATGAAAAAAAGCCCCTGAGGTTAGGTCCCTTGAGGGACCCAACCCCAGGATTAGGAGCGTCAAGAGGTACTGAACGCACCTCGGCACTGCTTCCTTACCCGGAATCCTTGAACAAACTTTCCTCAGTGCAACAGCCAAAGGCAATTGCGCTCGGGAATACGCCTCCTTTAAGTCATCAAGGGAAACCTACTTCACTCGATGCCTCATCTGGAGTGCCTATTTTTTCGAATTACCTGAGAGAGGAGGGAATGCTTCCTGAATGACCCTTAGCCTCTCCTTACCCATGCAGGACTAACGAGCAAAAATAAGACCAAATAGGAAAAAAAATCTAAAATGAGTTTTCTCGAAAGGTTGCGGTAGGTTAATTGAAAGAGCGTTGAAGAGGGTTCTTGAATTCGTTTATTTTTTTCGGAGTTTTTTTCATTTCAAAATGACAAGAGCGTTTTATTTTTGACGGAGAGATAAAAGAGATTTGGGGATCATCTTCGATGGGGATGTGGCGTAAATACGGGGATTCAATCTATGGCGTGGTTTTATCTGCTTTTAGCGGGCCTTTTTGAAATCGTGTGGGCGGTAGGTTTTAAGTATTCGCAAGGTTTTACCCGTTTGATTCCAAGCCTATGGACTCTCATCGCCATGGGAGTGAGTTTCTTTAGTCTCGCTTTGGCGGTGAAAGAGATTC
This sequence comes from bacterium, assembly GCA_031972375.1. Classification (GTDB taxonomy): domain Bacteria; phylum UBA10199; class UBA10199; order DSSB01; family DSSB01; genus DALYDW01. The sequence goes on from DALYEU010000037.1 coordinate 9,766, forward strand.
CTATTGGAACCGCTTACGCGGTGTGGACAGGCATCGGCGCGGCGGGTGTGGCGCTCTACGGAATTTGTTTTTTTTCTGAGTCGGCGAGTTTGTTACGTTTGCTTTGCATTGCTTTTATTTTGATCGGAGTTTTGGGACTTAAGTATTTTTCTCCCCATTGAAAGAATTTTTTTGGTCGTGGCAGAAAAATAGAAGGGTACCGGTGTGGAGGAAAATGATTTTTTCTCCCAAGGAACTTCAAGGGATATGCTGGGAAGAAAATAAACTTGATAAATTTCTCCGGCTTTTATCCCAGCCTTTTTTTTTGCAAAATTGAGCAAATAACTTAGAGTTTTAGCCTCTCCAGGAAGGACAATCGCGGATTTATTTCCGCTTTGGATCAATATCCCATCCCGTGCCGGATTGATTTGTTGCAAGCGCAAGATCGACTGAGGCTTGCCGGTTGCAGTGAGATAAATTTCCATTCCAGATAATTCTTGCCTTTGTACTGGGCGGTGCCATGGGTCGCGAAATAAGGCCAATTGAAGTTGGTGTTCTAAAGTTAGAAAAAAATTTTCCTTCTGAGGATGCAAAGACCCCATGCAAGCTCTGGTTTCACCATTTTTTTTCAAGGTGACAAAGAAAGCGGTGGGATGCTGAAAAATAGAGGAGGGATTTGGGGGCCAAGGGCTTGCTGTGCCCCAGGCCCGGTCTAAGGCAATGCGTAGTAACACCGCTAATTCTTCGGTGAGTTGAGGACTCTGTTGAATTTGTTCGAAGATACGTAAATTTCCCGTTTTAGGTTGAGTTCGGGCTGATTCAATGAATCCGAGTATTCCCAGGATGGAGAGAAAAAAAACCAGAAAGATGTGTTTTTTAAGCTGGGGCATCGTTATGTTCCCGAGGTTTATTTTTGGGCCAGAACTTGCAAATGGGTTCCGGGAAAATAGGCTTTGAGAATTTGTTCGAAAGAAGCGCCTTGCTGGGCTCGTCCTCGGGCTCCCCATTGACAGAGCCCAACTCCGTGTCCCAAGCCATGTCCTGAAAATACCAAGGTATCCTTTTCGAAGGATAAATCGAATCGATTACTTTTCAAAGTGTCCCATCCATACAAGCGACCCAAGCGAAGCATCAATTCTTGGGCTGAAATCACCGCGTGCGAACCATTGACTAAACGTAGATCAAGAATCCGTCCGTGGGCATCCTTATTGGAGAGGGTGATTCCGCTTAAACGATTTTCTTCCAAGGCCGTTTGCAATTGTTTCCAGTTAAGGCGGCTATTCCAGGTGGACTGTGGCGAATTTGCGCAGAAATTTTCGTCGGAGACTCCTTGCAGATAAGGGAGGGGTTTTCCTCCAAAGACCTGATGGTTGGCGGCGGTGTAGCCGCCGCAACTGGAATGATAGAGCACTTGGATGATTTGGTTTCTGTAAGCGAGAATTTTTCCCCGAGTTTGTTGTGTCGCGGCTTGTATTTTAGCATCGAAGGGTTTCACTCCTTTCCATACTTGGCAATGGGTGGAATCACAAATGTCATAAGCTTCGCGGCGATGTTCAAAATGTTTTTGCAGTGCACGGGTGCGAATTAAAACAGCCTGTGCCTTCAGAGCTTCCAAGGGAAAATCCCGTGGCATTTCTTCTGGAAGTACCTGCGTGACGTAATCTTCAAGGGGAATCCGAGTGCTTAAAAAGAGTCGATGGGATTTGACACTAACTTTGAGGGGAGTTTGTAAACGGCGTATCCTGCCTTGCTCTGAGGTGACGACCAAAGGCTCATTCCCCGAAGTTTTAATGATCCAAGGCTCCTTGGTTGTGGTAAAGGCAGGATGGCTTTGTAGTTTTCCAGAAGCGATTTCTAAATCCAATGTGGTGGTATGGAGGGGATGGTTTTTCTGCTCACCTGTTTGCAGGAAAATTCCCCCAGGGGCATGGAGGCGGATATGGGTTGGCTCCTCTTGGGAAAAAAGTTGGAGTGTGACGAAGTTGGATTCTTGGGATTCGCCGAAAAGTGGAGTGAGGGAAATCGCAATACAGCAGATAACGACGAAGCTTTTAAAGAGGGGACGGCGAAGCCATGGCGAAGGAGTTGTGGTCGGATAAACTGGCATCAAAAATCTCCTCGGTAATTTTTAACAACTGCAATCCTAGTTGGGTAGGTTCCGAGTAACCATGGGCATTTTTCAGGAAAATTACCCATGCAAAGCGGGGATGTTGGGCGGGCATTGCCACCACTAGCCAGGCGTCGGTTTGATCGCTTAGCGAATTGGAGTCGACGGTTCCTGTTTTGGCCAGGACTAAGTTTTTTAACTGATCCAGTGAACGGGCGGTACCCTCGGTTGCCGCCAAACTCAGTCCTTGTTTAATTATGGAGAATGAGCCCTGATCGAGTTTTCTTAAAAAACGTTCCCAGAAGTTGGCCATTTGTAGTGGAGTGATGCGTAGTGCCGAGGATTCTCCCAGAGCCAACTCGATGGGACTCAAGGTGCGTTGTTTTGCATCGGGCAGGGAACTCCAAGGTTGGGTCCAATGATAGCTTTGCAAGGTTTCTAGAAGTTTCATTGAGCCTAGTTTTAATCCCAGGTGAGCGAAGAACAAATTACAAGACTGGCTTAAGGCCTTTACTAGAGCCAAGCTTCCGTGACCTTGGGAATTCCAGCAAAAAATTTTTTTTCCCAAAAGGGTTTCATGTCCTGAGCAAGTTTCTTGGGCTGGAATGAGATAACGCAAGGCTGTTTCCGCCGTGAGAATCTTCATGACGGATCCGGGAGCAAAACTTTGTTTTAATAAAGCTTGGTTTCCCAGGATCCACTCCTCTCCCGTAAGGCGATTCCAACCTAGGACGACGCCATCTCGTCCTACGAGCGCTTCATCTACGGCATGGTGGATTCGCTCTTGGAACTCTCCCCTTTTAGGGAGTGATGTTGAATGGGCCAGGGCTTCTAAGATTCCGAATAGTAATAGTGCCAGCGTGATCCAAATCAGGGGTAACCAGAATCTCCAACGTTCCTTCATGCGGTAGAATCGCCTTTTTTAATGGAAAAGTGTTTCAGCGCTAGTACGACTCCTAACACAAGGATGAAAAGCCCAGTAAGAATTTGAATGCGGGATATTCGGCTTAGATTGTTGAGTTTTTGGAATAGGGAGAGTCCCCATACGATACTGGCCATATTGCAATAAGCGATGGGTAAGAGGCTCCACGGCTTGGAAAAGGAAAGTCCCATGAGAAAGCTGATGGTGACCAGACCTAGCAAGTAGGCTCCCATGGGACGCACGTGGAAAAAAACTCCCAGACTTAAAGGTAGCAGGATTCCTAGAAATAAAATTTTCAGGGGTAATCCTAAAATTTTTTCTTGGTCGAGGGTACAGCTGAGGAAAGGTAGAAAACAGCCCGCAAAAAGCGCGGCGTAAGTGTAGGGATGGGTGATGACAACCCCCAAGGTGGCATAGTTGCTCTGAAGTAAATAATATTGAATCGCCGCACGTCCGACGCTGAGCAAAACAAAAAACGCCATAGCTTGGCACCACAATAAGCGAGCTTCTGTTTTTTCGCGAAGCATTACCCAGCCTAGCCAAAATCCATTCAAGACCGCGAGTCCAGCGACTAAGCCCCCCCAAATTCCGGCGAGGCGTAAACCCAAGGTTAGGGTGAGAGCCAAAAGTGCGGCGACTCCCAGTCCTCGCATTTGTGTCGACGTTCCTATTTCTAAGGCGATGAGACTTAGGGAAGCTCCTAAGGCTCCCACGGGAAAGGCGCAAGCTACGCCAATGGGCAGAGAGAAAAATTTCCATGCGATAAAAAAACCCAAGCCACTTTGTAAAATCGAAAAGAGCGACCATAAAAACCATGAATGGGCTCCGCTCACCGAGTTTCGTCGTGAGGCGATCAGTAGAAGCGTTCCCAAGATCAAGCCGCTGGCGGATAAAATTAAAACTAGAAAAGTGGATGGCGGAACGGTGGAGAGGCCTTTTGAAAAATAAAGGCTACAGCCCAGTAATAATAGGTAGGAGAAGACGTGGAGTGTGTAGATGGTTCGGTGATTAAGGTCTTGCATGATTTTTTTCCTTTCCCCAAATTTCCAAAAGCAATTGATCGTTGATCACTCGGGACACGATCTTAATCGGAAAGGGATAGGGGTTTTTGAGTTTAAGATCGGAAACACCAAAAGCTAAAGTGGCATCGTGGCCTTGGGGAACGGAGAGAATTTCCTGACTGTGGGGTACCCGTTCGATGATCGTTAATCCCGCCAATTGGGCTGCATTATACAGGGTGGAGGCTAGTTGGCACACGCCACCTCCGTAAGTTTCGGCGCTTTGATGGTTGATGAAACTCCGTTCGGGAAGAAAGCCTCGATCTCGAGTATAAGGGCCAGCCGCTTGGTTGAGAGAAAAGGTCTGATAGGAATTAAGCACTGTTCCGGAAAAGCTTTCTGAGGCTCTCAAGATGTTGTGTCGTTGAGCAAAGGAACGTCCTTTGAGATCGGTAACGAAGCCTGCCAGAGGAGCGCGAAAGGGACGTTGTTGATAAAACAAAGCCGCAGCCCCCAGGGTGAGCAGAAGGGCAAATCCTGTCCAAAGATGGATGCTCTGAAGTCTCAAGGGGCGACCACCTCGATAACTTGATTGGCAGAACTACCGCGCCATTCGGGTTGGTACATTAGTTCGGCCTGGGCTGGCATGATCTGAAATTTCCCTTCGAGTTCGGGCATGAGAGCGTAATTGAAAATGTAGGTTCCCGCAGGGAGATAATTACGAAACAAGGTGATTTTCTCGTCGCGTATGGCGATTTCAGAAGTATATTCGCTGGTCGCATCGAAACGAATTTCGGGTAACACCTCAAAACCTGAAGGTAGAAAATCCTCCAACATCACGTACTCGAGTGGATGGCTGCTACTGAGAGTCAAACGCACACCGAGGGTTTCTCCCCGCGAGATTGGACCTTGGAGCGGGGAAGTTTCGTACTGCACACCGTCTTGTCCAGGCACACGCTTGGCCGTGATGCGAAAATATTCTCTTTGTACTTTTAGTCCTTGATCGACGGGATTGAGACGCTCGTCTGTCGAAAAGAGGGTAAAGTCACTTTGGTAAAAGAGAACGCTTTCCCCCAAATTGGCCAGCCCCAAATTTTGCGGTCCGGTTTTGAGTGGCAATTTTTTAGCGCCTTGACATTCAGGTTTTGCAGGAGCGCAAGTTTCAAGAATGCGGGTAAAATGGGGTGAGGCGATTTGGATATTTTCCAAGACTTGATCTGCCAACAACAAACGGGCTTGGATAGATTGGGCGTGTACGGTCGAAGTTTTTGCGTATTCCGCTAAGGCGTAAAGCACGCTTGCGGTTTCAAAGGTGTGACGCCAACGTCCCCCTTGCCTTTGGGCGAACAAGTAACGAACCAAGCTTTCTTGCAAGTCGGTATCCGTATCTTGAAATCCCACTAAGGCTTGTAGTGCCCATGCTGTGGCCATGACATCCATGGAGGAACGAGTATCGTTGGGATTCGCTTGGCTGGCGTGGCAGTAATCCCCTTCACACTGTATTTGTTTTTTTAACGTGTTGATGGCGTCCACGGCCATTTCCCGATGGTTTTGTCGTAACAGACTAAGAATCCAGAACGACTGACTTAAGGGCTGTCGAGGCGGTGGCGGCAAATTATACATATTGAGGGGAATCCCCATTAATACGGCCGTATAACGAACGAAATTCAAAGTACCGTCAGGACCTAGTAAAAAGCTGTTGTAAGAACTCCATGGCGCCTGAAGCACGGCTTCCAAGGCTTGTCGACCTTGAGTGAAAGCGTCTTCGTCGATGTTTTGCCCCATCGCTTTGATTTTTGAAAGACCATACAGCGCGTAAGCGGTCATGAAGGGATCGGAGTTATCATTCTTCCACCAACCCCAGCCCCCGGAGTTGTTTTGCAAGGTGAAGACTCTTTTTAAACCCCGTTTAACGAGGAGGGGTAATTTGCTTTGCAGGGATTTGTCTTCGTAGCCCAGGCTTTCGTAGAGTTTTGCGATGGTCAGGGCGGGTAAGAGACGGCTCATGGTTTGCTCTAAACAACCGTAGGGATATTGGATTAGATAATCGAGGGAACCCAGCAATTGTCCCACCAAGGTGGTGTCGAGGGTGAGTTTGAGTTGGCTTAAACTCAAGTCGATGCTTGGGGGTACTTGCAAAGAAATCTGAGTTTGTGTGGGAGAGTCCTTTGATCCTGGAGCGATACGACCTTGGCTGTAGTGATGGTCAGGAATTCCGTAAGGCAAAATGGGAATCGACAATTCGACGCCGTCGTTCACCTGGGAGCCTTTGGCCAACAGGGCAACCTTGGCTTTTCCTGCTTGTGGGGCCTCTACGCTGAAGTTAAAAGATTGCACTCCTTTGGCCGGAATAATCAATTCTCGGTTTTTTCCATCCTCTTTTTTAGAAAATTCTAGTTTTGTTAGATCGAGGGATACAGCGACCTTTTGTTCCTGTTCGGTGTAATTGTGCACGATGGCTTGCAGTGTTACACGGTCTTTTTGCCGAAAAAAGCGGGGCGCAGCGATTCGGGCGATGAGGGGTTTGGTTGCGAGGATCTGCTGTTTTTGTTGTCCCACCGAGGTAGCGGGTGTTGCGGCGATGACGGTGGCTCTCCAGGTGGTGAGATTGTCGGGCAATGTGACTTGGGCCGAGGCTTCGCCCTGTTCGTTTGTGGTGAGAACGGGGGACCAAAATGCCGTGTCTTTAAAATTTTTTCTTAATAAATTTCGGTCTTCTTTTTGAATTCCCCCCGAATAGTTTCCGGGAAACGAATAGTTTTCACCCACTCGATTGGGGCGAAGGCCCCAAAAAATTTGTTGGATGTTGGTGCTATCGGCTTTGAGCGCATAGAGACTTTCATCCACCACTCCCAAGGATAATTCGGCGGGGGCCGGTTGGCCCTGGGCATCGAGGGTTTTGATCCGATAGGCGACGGTTTCTCCGGGGCGATATTGGGATTTATCGCTATTAATCTGCACCTCTAAAAAATGCTGTCGCGGGGAGATTTGTAATTGTACCTCCCCAGAATAGAGGGTTTTCTTGCCCACGCCGGCGACGCGAACAAAAACATTTGGCAGCCATTCGGGCTTCAAGGGTAAGTCGATCTGTTTGGAGAAACCGTCGAGGGTGAGTAGTTCTTGATGGTAAAGTTCACCGCCCTCCACCGTAAGCAAGATGGCTTGATTGGCCTCGGGTCCCACTACAAATAAATGGGCCGTATCTCCTTTTTGGTACTGGTGTCGATCGGCGATGATTCTCAGGGAGGGATCGAAGCCAAAATCCGCTTCGCTGTCATGGGGACCGGCGACCCACAGGAAATCATCAAAGCGCACTTTTCGTCCTTGGGAATCTTTGCCCGTCAATACAAGTCGGTAGTAGCCTGGTTTTTTAAGGGTGAGTTCCGCGTTGCCACGACCCGAAGCATCGGTTTTTCCCGATAAGGTTTCGGATTTTTTATACTCGTAATCCTTGGCGATGGGATCCCATTTTTGCTTTTCTGCCCGAAGTTCGTAGTCGACAGAGCGGGCTTGGTCTTCATAATCTCTTGAGTAGATTCCTAGGCGGTAAGGTTTGTCGACCCAAGCCAGAAATTGAGTTTTTTCGGTTCGGAAGAAAAAATCACCGGCGGTCACCACTAAATTGTTTTCTGTTTCCACCTGTCGATTGGAGAGGTCTTTGGCGACCACTCGTAAGGTGTAAGAGCTGTCAGTATCGCTTGGGGGAGTTAAATAGGAAACCACTGCCCGGCCTTGGGCATCGGTGCTGAGGGTTCCATCTTGTAAGAATTCTCCATATCCTCCGAGGTAGGATTCATCGACCCACAAATCGGGCAGGAGGCTATCTTCGGGGGGAGTGTAATAATAGGCGCTGCGATAGAGGGTGTATTGTAGTTCGGTTTCGGCAGGGGCTCCGAAATAGTACTGAGTATCCACGAGGAACTCAATTTCGTCTCCGGCATAATAGCGGTCTCGTGCTCCCCGGATCGAAACCTTAAACTCAGGCTTACGATACTCCTGCACCTCGAAGCTTTCGACGAATTCGCGATCTTCAAAGACTGCGAGGAGGCGGTAGTAGCCTAAGTCGGCTTCGTTTTCTAAATCGAATTCTCCGAAAAAAGAGCCCTGTGTGCTGAGTGAGGTTTCATAATCTTGTAAGATTCTGCCGCGGGGGTCTTCTACACGGACTGACACCGACCCAGCCTCGGGTAGTTGGTAAATTCCTTGGGCGTCTCGCTTTCTTAGGATGCCTTTGAAATAAACCTTTTGTCCTGGGCGGTATAAAGGTCGTTCCGTGTAGATCATGGCGAGTAATTTTTCCGAGGGGTCTTCAACTTCGCCGAGAGAGGTACCTTCTCCGACCTCGCCACCATAAGCTTCCTCGGGGATATATCCGTAGGCGATGGAGTTGCCCTGTGAGACTAACACGATACCCCCGTCTCCAATGCCCTCCGGAAACTGATTCGCCATAACCAGACCGATGCCCTGGCCATTGCTGAGGGAGTGAACCGGGTTCTGTCCTGGAAGAAAAAAGCTGACCGCTGCATTGGCGATGGGCTTGCCTTCTTTCAAAGTAGTGACGAAGGTGAGGAGTTTTTTCGAGTCTCGTTTCAGCAAGAACCCCAGATCGGTTTTATTCAGCAGAATATTTTGTGCGAAGCTTTTTTGTCGGTCCTCGCTCGAGGCGGTCGCGTGGATCAAGTAGAGCCCCGCCACTTCAGGCAATTCTAACTTGGTTTTGAGATCGAACTCCGGGACCGATTCGGTGGGAATTTCGTATTGCCAATTTTTTAGAGGACTGATGCCCTTGACGCCCTCGGGGTTAAAGTCTGTGGAATCCAGTTGAGATAAATCTCCGCCCGACTCCAAAAATTGTTTTAGATCGACCTGGTACGATTCAAAATAAATTTTAGGGACCCGTGCTCCACTTATGCTGAGCATGGCCTTTTCTTGGGGAAGCTTGGTGTTGTCCCACAAACTTGCGTAAAGATTGGGTTCCAGTTTGTCCAATGTCAGGGGGTTTAAGGGTGTGATCTTGCCCTCCTCGATGAGGACATTTCCGGGATAGGCCCATTGGTAGCCTTTTTTGCGGAGTTGAGTGCTGTAACTACCCACGGGGATTTGAGCGAGTTTAAAGTGACCCTGCTGGTCCGAGCGGATTTCATAGCGGAGGGGCCAGTTGTCGACGGAAAAAACAGCCCCCGGCAAGGGGTGACCCGCTTTGTCGTACACGATGCCTTGAATAGCCCCAGTGGGTTTTTCCAAAAAAATTCCCAGGGCCGCTAGGGAAAATAATGCCAGAACGATGAGGATTTCTCGAAAAGGTAGGGGACGACTTTGCTTCATGAAAGCAGGCATTGTCCGGCAGGGGGGATTGGCTTGTCAACGGAAGGATAAAACAGCGCTGACCTGGAAATGGTTGAGGCTGATGCCCCAGTCATCGAGCGATTGAGCTGGGGATTTTGTTTTCAATTTTAAAGCTTAGGGTTGGGGGGGACGGGGTCGTCCCACGCGAGCCATGACCCGTTCAGGAAATATCCTTGTACATAGATCCCATACCCAAGGTTTCATTTGTAGACTGGCAGGGCGTCCGTATCCCGGGAGGAGGGCTGCTAGTGCGCTTCTGGGAATGATGGACACCTTGTCCCCCCCTAGACCGTCAGGAAGTCGGTGTGGGGCGGTCCCCATTTGTCCAGTAGCGGGGAGTGGATTAAATTTTCCCGGAATAGGAATGGCGTTGGCTGATGTTGGGGCGGAAGTTGTTGAGGCTAAGGGTGGAGGTGGTAAAGGACGAACGGGCAAATTTTTGGCCTGACGATAAGCTCGAATGGGCAATAAAAGTTCCAGTACTGGAGTGATATCCACATAGCTTTGAGCATAAGGACTATTATTGGCCAAATTGAGTATCCAGGGGCTCTCTTGCAATAGGGTGCTTTGCTTACGATACTCGACGGGCTTGGAGGTAATGATTCCTGAGTCGAGAATTTCGGAAGGTACGCCGTAAGAGTTTATTTTAGCGTCGGCAAATTGGATGGACTGAACCCAAGTTTTATGACCTTCGGTATGAGCCATGGTCCAGATGATTGGACGCATCTGCCCCGACTCTGTGGTGATCATACCTCCGGCATATTCCTCATAAACGACCCGGCCCATAATTTCGTGGTACCCCTCGTAGGTGGCCAGGGGATTTTGATTAAAGTCTGGAATAAAACGAGAAGGATATCGAAGGTGGGCCAATTCACTGACCAGTCTCGCGGGTGATATCGAAGCTTCAGCTTGGGAAGTGGGCTGGGGATTTTTAAAAACCTTACCGGGGCTATATTGCTGAATATTTCTTAAGGCGGGGGTCTCTACGAATTGGCTTCGGTCACCAAATCCAAACGTCATGCTGTAATCCTCACCGTGAAGATCAGCTCGATTGGCTTTAAAGTAAACTCCTGGATCCACAGCCATCCAATCGATCAAATCTCGTTCCCATGTGTTGACGATCCGCCCCTGGGATCCAGTGGACATTCTTTGAACTTGGGTTAAGGCCTCGATCATGGGGCGGGTTAATTGTGTTTCAGCTGTGTAATGACGGGCTTGTCGTGACCCTTTCGCGATAACCCCCCCCACGGTGGCATGGGTGACCCTCCATCCTCCTCCCGAATGCGAATAATAAAATAAGCGACGCACCAACAGAGGTTGTCCATCCACGATCTCTCGGGTGACGGCGAGTACGTATTCTCGGCAATGCCCCGAAGAACTATAGGCGCGAATCATTGGGCTAAAATAAAAAAATTCGCCATCGATCTGAGCCTTGTTCACTGGGGTGTAAGCTTCTGTTTCCAGGATCTGGCGGGCGGAGGTGCGCGAGGGTAAGC
>DALYEU010000038.1:0-4487 GCA_031972375.1 bacterium
ATCTTGCAATCATGGGTAATCGTCGCAAGGCTCGCGAGGCCTCGCTCCAATATCTCTACGAAATGGATTTAAGTCACAAAGACAGTGAGCAGGTATTTTCTGCATCGCGTCGCGAACTTTATTTGCCTGTGGTGGGTCATGATGAGGATTTGGCGGCTCAAGCCGAGATAGCCGGATTTGCCCGGCAGATCGTCGAAGGCGTTGCCCATAATAGGGGTGAGATTGATCGTCTGATCGAGTCCCATAGCACGCACTGGAAGATTTCACGCATGGCCTTGGTCGATCGTAATATTTTGCGGATGGCCGTTTTCGAGTTGTTGTATTGCTCCGATATTCCTGCATCGGTGACGCTTAACGAGGCCATTGAGGTTGCCAAAAAATTCGGGACGGAGGAGTCGGGTTCTTTTGTGAACGGTGTTTTGGATCACATTGCCAAAGATCTCAAGAAGGTATAAAAAAACCCGATGATTCATCTAAAAATCACCAGCGATACCCTCGATGATGTCGATAATCGTTTGGCGTTGGTTTTTGCCTATCGGGACGTGCGCCCCCTCAAGGGGCAAGCGGGTTTGCTCGATTGGCGCTTGAATGGTTACCTTTCCAAGTTAATTAAGAAACATCGGTTTTCAGGGGATTGGGGCGAATCTTTGTTGATGCCTGCCCAGGGAAGGGTGGGAGTTGAAGAATTGCTCGTTTTGGGTTTGGGAAAATCCTCCGAGATCGCTGATCAAAATCTTCCCCAGTACGTCTCCCTCATTTTAGAAAAATTACTCAGAAAAAATACCGTATCGTTTTGCGTTAGCCTCAGCGACTTGGCTCAAGGGATGTTCGAGTGGCGTAATACGGTGCGTTTGTTTCTGTCCATGCTTTCGGGGCGGGAGCGAGATTATCACATTGCTTTGTTGGAACCCGAAAGTTTTGTCGAAGACGCCCGTCGGCGTCATATGGATTTTGCCTACGATGTACAAGTGCAGTATTGTTAGCCGGCCATGAATTCTCCTTTATCTCCTGTTATCGTTGCCCGACAACTTTGTAAGCGCTTTGGAAATTTCGAAGCGGTGAAGGGGGTGGATTTTCAAATTGCCCGTGGCGAGTGTTTTGGATTTTTAGGTCCCAATGGCGCGGGAAAGACTTCCACCATGCGGATGATTTATTGTTTTTCCCATCCCAGCTCGGGTGTCTTGCGCGTTTTAGGCTATGACGTGGTTTCCGAACCACGTCGAGTCAAAGCGCGATTGGGGGTGGTGTCGCAAGAAGACAATCTCGATCCCGATTTGAGTGTGCTGCAAAACCTCAAGCTCTATGCGACTTATTTCGATATTCCCAAGCGCGAGGCGTACGAACGCGCCGTGGAGTTGTTGGAGTTTTTCTCTCTCGTAGAAAAACAAGATCAGAAGATCGATCAGTTGTCCGGGGGAATGCGTCGGCGTTTGTTAATCGCACGAGCTTTGATCAATCGCCCCGAGGTCTTGATCTTGGACGAACCCACAACGGGGCTCGATCCCCAAGCACGGCACTTGATTTGGCAGAAATTGCGAAGTCTCAAGGCCAGTGGGGTCACGATGGTTTTGACTACACATTACATGGAAGAGGCGAGCCGTTTATGTGACCGTCTTGTCGTGATGGACCATGGGAAGATTCTTACCGAAGGTTCTCCTCAAGAGTTGGTAAAGCGCCATGTGGGTCGCGAGATTTTGGAAATTCGCGGTGATCCCGAGGTGTTGAATATTTTGCTCGAGAAAATGAAACGAGAGCCTGGGCTTGAGGTGGCGCGTAAACCCGGTTTTGCGGAATGGTCCGGGGATACCCTTTATTTACGACTTGAGGGTACCGACTTGAGGATTTTGGAATTGTTTCCTGAAATTCGCGGTTGGGATCACCATCTACGCCCCGCGACTTTAGAAGATGTGTTCCTCCATTTAGCGGGTCGAGAATTGCGAGATTAAGATGCAGCTCAGTTATCGAGTCTTCAAAGTTTGGCGTCGAGATTTGACGGTGTGGCAAAAATATTTGGCCGCTTCCCTTGTGGCCAATTTTGGTGAGCCTTTGCTGTATTTGTTGGCCATGGGTTATGGTTTGGGGCGTTTTGTCGGACAAATGGACGGAGTGAATTACGTGGAGTTTATCGCCCCTGCCATTTTGATTGTTTCGGTGATGAATGGAGCGAGTTTTGAAACCACATTCAGTTCTTACACTCGCATGGAAGTGCAAAAAACTTTTCACGGTGTAGCGATGACTCCGGTGAGTATGGAGGAGGTCATCGCAGGTGAAATTCTTTGGGCGACGACTAAGGCTCTTATCACCAGCTCGGCGATCTTTTTAGTGCTTTTGTTGTTTGGTCTGATTCACTCGCCCTGGGTTTGTGGGGTTCCCGTGGTTATGGCGGTGACGGGTCTGCTGTTTTCTGCCCTGGGAATGCTCATGACTTCTCTGGCGCGTTCTTACGATTTTTTTTCTTACTACTTCACCCTGTTTATCTCTCCCATGTTTGTTTTTTCGGGGACGTTTTTTCCCCTTGATCCTCTACCAACTTGGGCTCGCCTCTTAGCGCATTTTCTTCCCCTGACCTATGCTGTGCGCATGGCTCGTCATCTCTTCTCCGGTATCTTTCTTTGGCAAGACCTTTTGATGCTGCTGCTGCTTCTCTTGGCCGCCTTGGGCATTGCCTGGCTTGCCATGGTTCGCTTGGTGCGACGGACCATGGTGTAGTGTCGCGACTCGAGAAAAGCCAACTTGTGAGGCCTTGAGTCTCCAGGAGTGGGTCGAATTGGCCTATCTTCAGTGCTTCTACACGCATAACTACTTGAAAAAATAATTGTTTTTTTCTCCGGTGAAGAGAGTTTTTTGGCTCGTTTTTTGCTGGTATGTCCAGGGGTTCGTGTTTTTTGTAGGTGTTCCGGGAGAAAAATAGTGAAGCCAGTTTGTCAAAATCGGGAGGCATGCCTCCCTAGGGTTCAGGATGAGGCTGTTACCCAGTCAGTTCAGGTTCCGGGCACTGGACGTGCCTCTGGGGTAGGGGTTCAGGAGGGAACTTTCGTGATGCCCGGCCGGATGCCGAGAGCAGAGCTGAAACCCCAGCCTTCAATCCTCAAGTATTTTAAATCTTTTTCCCATTGGCCGATGGTTCAAGGGAAGGGTGTGCAGTCGGGTCAGGCAGCTTTTTCAGAAGATAAAGTAAAATCTCCCGGTGTGGGGTTATTTCAAAAATTTGGTGAAGATTGGGAGATTCATCTCACCCAACATGCGATGAGTTCTCTCTTAAGGTCAGAGATGGAGGGAGAGGTCTTTGATTGGAATGAATTAAAACCCGAAGCCCAACAAAACTGTTTGGGCAAGATGAGGGCTTTTTTAAAAATTCTTGGGGCGTCCGATTTCTTGAAAATTGTCGAGGTTGTTAAGGGTTTGGGAGGATTTAGGACCGTTGGCGGTGTTTTGTCGTTTCTGGCGGAGTTAGAGACGTTTTTTACCTTGGTCTCAACAAAGTACTCCGCTGAAGAATCCCTCAATTTTTTGTTGCAGATGATGAAGCGGCATCAGGATGTCTATGGGGTTGTGGGGTCTTTGGGGTTGATCTGGAGTCTTTGGTCCAAGACGGGCCTTCAGGATTTTGCAGCCCTTTCGGAACTCTTGGAGACGCTGATAGGGTTGACTCATCAGTCGGGTTTAGAACCCCATTGCCATCGTGATTTGACGGATGCCTGGAGTATTCTCATTGGTTCAGGGGTGCAGAATCCTCGATTGCTCCTCGAATTGACTCGGCGTTGTCATGATGCTGGTCAAATCCGCTACATTCATATCATTGCCGACTGTCTCGTCTTAAATTTGAAAAAAGGGAAGCTTTCCGATTCGGAGATGCTGATTCTCGCTGAGGGTTTTTTACGGCCTATCGAAATGTCCGCCTCCCTGGGAGAAGAGGGGGTCTATGATTGGTTGCACATTTTTAAAAGACTCAACTTGGAGCCCGCTTCATGCCGTCCAGGGCTGTTGGGGGCCCATCTTGCAGAACGCTGGAACAGCTACGTGGCGAATTTTTTATCTCTTGATAATAAAGACGACGACTATGTTAAAAAATTCGATGAGTTTGTCTCAACGTGCGGAGCGATGGTCGGACTATTAGATGCCTTGCACCATTTCACCAGGATTTCTGGTAAGGAAAGGTCCCTAAGAAAGCAGTTTATCTCGGGTCTGAGTTCTGAAGCTGCCTATGCGCTTTTATCATCGAATGTCACCAGTAGCTATGCCTCTACCTTCGGTATGATTTGGTCCCATCAGCAAGAGCGTTATGCGTATGGGGATTTAAGCTCTTGGCTTCGAGACGCCGATCCTAAGGGAGTCTTTTGGAAACAATTTCTGTTAAATTTAGCGGCCTACAATCCTTGGGGAGGGAGAGCTAAGCGCGCTCAATTGAGTCGTCGCGATGCCGATTTCTTTTTGGGGCAAATCGTTCAATGGATGGGAAAATCCAACAGAATTAACTTAACGGAAGA
>DALYEU010000038.1:4587-20269 GCA_031972375.1 bacterium
TTAATTTTTCCAGATAGATTTTTTCTGGTGTTGTGTTTTTTTCAACAGTTAAATTGATTCCAGATCTCTTGTGTCAAGTTCTACGTTGACTCCCTCGTTGAAGTGAATGAATCCAGTGCACAGGGCTTTGTAGTTTTGTGGAGATGTGATGTTTTTGTGTAGGGGTATTTCAACTTCTTTGCGGTTTTTAGAATAATCTTCAAGTTCAGAAGACAAGGAATTTAAAAGATGGCTACATTTGAAACAAATTCAAACTCAAAAGGAATCTTTTTTTAGGGCTTTTTATTGCTCTTGCGATGGTTGTTTCGAGTGGTTTTTTCGTCTATGGCATTGTCAAAATTAAGCTGGCTTCCCAAAAAAAAATACATGCTAAGGGCTCTGCAGAGCGTCGCGTTTTTTCTGACCTTGGAATTTTGGAAATCAATATCTCTACAAAAGATGCTGACCTTAAGGTTGCCAATGAAGGAAACCGAGTTAAAAGGGAACAGGTTTTAGTTTTTTTGGCGAAGCATGGTGTGGCTTCTTCGAGTGTGGCAATTTCGCCTCCGTCTGTAGCCGATGTTTATAAACACGTTGTCGACCTTGTCGACGGGAAGGAGAGATTGACCGAGACGTGGGACGGTTACAATATTTCCCAATCTATTCGTTTAGATTCCAAAGATGTTAATCTGATCCAGAGAATCTACGATGCTCAGGGAGAGATTCTTGATCAAGGTATATTGGTTAATTTCTCCCCTCCTAAGTATTTGTTTACCAATACAGTCAAGATCAAGATGGAGCTATTGGCTGAGGCTACAAAGAATGCCCGTGAGAGAGCCGAGCAAATTGTTAAAAATAGTGGGGCTGCTACCAAAATAGGTGCGCTGCGTTCATCTAGCCAGGGGATTTTTCAGATTACTCCTCTTTATTCTACAGAGACTTCAGGTGAGGGCATGAATGATGTTTCTTCTTTGGAGAAAAGTATCCGTGTCGTTGTTTCTGTAGAGTACGCCTTAGAATAGCACAGTGTGAAAGAGGATCACACGAGCCTGAAAACAACCTTTAAAAACTCTCTAAACGGGTTTTGAGCAAAACTCGTTTTCTAAGATTATTGCTGGCCTGGATCTGGCCGTGGGCTGGGTATTCCGTGGCAAATTTAACCACGGCATTTTCGACAACTTCATTAATTCGGTTTTTGAGATTTGGCTTCCGGCGGGTCTTTTCAATAAGATTTTCGATCCCTCCTTCCTCGACAAGCTCTTGGTAACGGTAAAACGTATCCCGGGATACGCCCATGACCTTACAAGCTCGGGAGACGTTTCCTAGCTCCTCTGCAAGGTTTAAAAGACCCATTTTATTTTTGATAAGTTTATGGTTGGTATTCATTGAGGTTACCCTTTCTGCACCCGGCAAGGTGCGGTTTGTTTTTCCCAAAACGGGGTAACCTCTTCTTATTTTTTAGAAGTGTCAGATTTGATCAAAATTATTTCACTTGATTTAAGATTGCTTGCCTTTTGTTCGATTTTACTAAAGTCTCCGAGGGATCATTCGAGGTACTATGTTTGGGGTTAGTGTAAAATTGGGTAAAATTCCTTCAGTGGCCTTGGCGTTGTTTGTTTTTTTATTTTTATTCCAGGCCACTCCTTATGCCAGGGTGTTTTCCCACGCTGTTGTTCATGGGCATGGTATTCACCATCAGCATGAGGGATTATCCGCAGCCCACTCTCATCAAGATCACGCCACGGGCAGGGTTTATGATCCACTCCACGAAAATGTTCCTTTGATCTTGCAAACCGGACTTAGCTCTCTGATTCAGGCCATTCCTCCTTGGGTTTTTCCCCTCTGGTTTTTCACCTATTCCGCCTTTGTTGAGCCTGATCCCCCGTTTTTTTTCTATGGGGGTGTTACATCGGTTTCGCTAATTCTTGTCTCTGTTTCTTATTTTATTTCAGCCCCGCTTCGTGCTCCGCCCTGCGCATAGTGTACCCTCTTCTGTAGTTTTCATTATCGATTTTCTCCCCTGATTTTTGGGGAGCAGTCTTTTCGATTTTAAGATTCTGACAAAATGATAAACCATTTGTTGCATTATGCGCTGCACCACCGCTTGACCGTCTTGGTTTTGGCTTTCGTCGCCTTACTCTATGGGGGATACGCGATTCGTTCTCTCCCAGTGGATGTCTTTCCAGACCTGAATCGTCCTGTGGTTACCATTATTACCGAGGCCCACGGTCTGGCTCCCGACGAGGTAGAAACTATTGTTACTATTCCCATAGAAACTTCCCTGAGTGGTATTCCCGGTGTGGTTCGTGTCAGGTCTTCCAGTGGCATCGGTATTTCTATTGTTTATGTGGAATTTGATTGGGGGACTGACATTTTTCGCAACCGACAATTGGTTACCGAACGGCTCCAATTGGCCCGGGAAAGACTTCCTGAAGGCACGGCGCCTATTTTGGCGCCCATTACCTCCATTATGGGGGAGATCCAATTCGTTGGATTAACCGATCAAGACGGTAAAGTTTCTCCCATGGAACTGAGAACGTTGGCCGATTGGGTAGTGAGACCCCAATTGATGACTATTCCCGGTATTAGTCAAGTGGTGGTGATGGGAGGTGAGGTAAAACAGTATCAAATTCTGATCGATTCAAAGAAATTGCTCTATTACGGCATCACCCTGGAAGCACTTCGAATCTCCTTGGAAAAAATCAGTGAGAACACCAGCGGAGGTTTTATCGAGGCAGGAGGAAAGGAATATTTGATTCGTACTCTAGGTCGTACCGAGTCGCTGGAGGACATCGAGAATTCTTTCATTGGTATGCATTTTGGCAATCCTGTTCGAGTCAAGGATATTGCCGAGGTGAAGATAGGTCCCAAAGTTAAGCGTGGTGAAGCCAGTATTAACGGAAAACACGCCGTGGTCATGACCATCCAGAAGCAACCTGATGCCTCAACGGTGAGCCTGACCAAGAAAATAGAGGATATGCTCAAAGGGTTGCAAAAGACTTTACCCGAGGGCGTAAAAATTGAGTCAGATCTCTTCAAGCAGGCGAAGTTTATTGAAAACTCCATGTTTAACGTAAAAGAAGCCTTGGTGCTTGGTGGAGTCATGGTGGCTTTGGTCTTATTGCTTTTCTTTTTCAACTTACGCCTGACCATGATCACCCTGACCGCCATTCCGCTTTCTTTTGTCATCACCGCTATTGTTTTTAAATGGATGGGCCTTGGTGTTAACACCATGACTCTTGGGGGATTGGCTATAGCGATTGGTGAACTGGTAGATGATGCTATCGTGGATGTGGAGAATATCTTCCGTCGTCTCCGGGAAAATAAAAAACTCCTTGAGCCCAAGCCTGCGCTGCAAGTGGTCTTTGAGGCCTCTTCGGAGATTCGAAATTCTATCGTTATTTCCACCGTTATCGTTGTTTTAGTATTCGTTCCCCTTTTTGCCTTGAGTGGTATGGAAGGCCGCCTCTTCGTACCCTTAGGAATTGCCTATATTGTCTCTTTGATTGCTTCGTTATGGGTGTCCATGACTCTGACTCCAGTCTTGAGTTATTACCTCTTGCCGAAATCCACCCTTGCCGAAAAAGGAGAAAGCGCTTTTGTTCTCTGGTTGAAGCGGGGCTTGGCAAAGATATTAAATCGCATCATCGAACATCCCTTTGCGGTAATGGGGGCTTGTTTGTTTTTAGTTGTCGGAGCCTTGGCATCTCTTCCCTATATGGGAAAAAATTTCCTGCCCAGTTTTAACGAGGGTACCGCCACCATCGGTGTGGCAGCGGGTCCAGGGATTTCATTGAATGCCTCCGATGAGCTCGGTCAGAAAATTGAAAAGGCTATTCTTTCGGTTCCGGAGGTCAAGTCCACTGTACGTCGTACTGGGCGGGCGGAAATGGATGAACATGCCGAGGGGGTTCACTGGCACGAAATCGATGTGGATTTTACGGATGGTGGACGTGACCGAGCGGTGGTTTTGCAAGAAATCCGCGAAAATATTCTGCAAACAGGCGATGTCGCGGTCAATTTAGGGCAGCCGATCAGTCATCGTTTGGACCACTTACTTTCTGGTGTTCGGGCCCAACTCGCTATCAAAGTATTTGGACCGGATTTAGCGGAACTGCGCCGACTTGGAGGTGAGATTAAGTCGGCTATCAAGGATGTGCCGGGGGTGGTCGATCTTCAGACAGAGCCGTTGGTGCTGGTTCCTCAACTTAAAATCGCCATCGACCGGAATGAGGCTAGCGCTAAGGGGCTTGGAGCCGGGGCTTTGGCGGAGGATTTGGAGAGTGTTCTCAATGGTAAGACCGTTTCACAATTTCTGGAAAAGCAGCGAATTTTTGAAATTTTCATGCGATTGAACGATGACTCTCGAGAGAGTTTTGCCAAGATCAGGGCCCTTCCTATTAAAACTTTGCCCACGGGTGACCGAGTTATGGTTGAGGATGTGGCCAATATCTATCCCTCCCAAGGGCCGAACATTATCAACCGAGAAGACCTATTGCGGAGAATTATTGTCTCTGCCAACACTAGAGACCGAGACTTGGGCAGTACAGTTACTGAAGTCCAAAAGCGCATCGAAGAAAAAGTGAAATTACCCCGGGGCTACTTCGTTAAGTACGGCGGACAATTTGAAAGCCAGGAAAAGGCGTCGCAACTAATACTTCTATTGGGAGCTGTTTCCCTAGCTGGCATATTCTTTGTGCTCTACCTGCATTTCCGTTCGGCGATTTTAAGTCTGCAAATTATGATCAACATTCCCCTAGCCCTGATCGGGAGTGTTATTGCCGTTTTGTTAACCGAAAGAATTCTTTCGGTGGCTACTCTGATTGGTTTTATCACTCTCTGTGGCATAGCTTCTCGGAACGGCATCTTACTCATCAGCCATTATCTTCATTTGATTCAGGAAGAAGGTGAGCATTTTTGCAAATCGATGATTCTTCGTGGATCCTTGGAGAGATTGGTTCCCGTTTCCATGACGGCTCTTTCGGCTATTCTCGCGCTTCTACCCATTGCCTTTTCCAGAGGGGAGCCTGGTCGAGAGATACTCTATCCAGTGGCGGTGGTCATTATTGGGGGATTAATTTCATCGACTTTGCTGGATATCCTGGTGACTCCAGTAATCTTTTATAAATTTGGTAGAAAGCCAGCGGAGCGTTGGATTCGTTGTGTGAAGAAAGACCATCCGTAACCTCAAAAAAGGAAACTAAAATGAAAAAAAATATATTTTTTTTAATAATCATCCTCTCGATTTTTAGCGGAGGGCTTTGGGCTCATGACGAAGGGCATGGTCCCAAGCTCACCGATACGGGAAATTACGGCGGGATTGTCACTGCTGTGGTCTTGGCTAAGGATGCGGACAAGGGGGAAAAGGCGGCCTTGGTTTACAAAGCAGAATTGGTTCGAGGCGAAGGTGGGACGGTTAGGGTTTATATCTATGACAAAGAAATGAAGCTGGTAGACGTAGGAACGCTGGAAAAGACGGCCAAAGCTACTTTGATATCCCCTAAGGGAAAAAAATTCCTGACTGAGGAATTTAAGCTGAGCCTAGAAGGAACGAGTTATCTTGGCACATCTCCTCAGCCTTCAAGCAAGCCGTTTAGCATCGATATTATTTTTAAATCTCCCAACGGGAATCTCTTAGCTGCCTTCGATAACCTGGATTGAGGTTTATTGTGAAAAGATTGTTTGTGCTTTTTATCATGGGACTCTGGATTCCGTCTTCCCATGCGGAGAGCCTTTTGCTTACCTTTGATGATTTACCCCGTTGGGTGGCCTCCGGAAATGGCAATGTTCTAGCCGGTCAGGCCTTTGTGCAAGGGGCCCAGTCTCAGACGGGCCACTTGCACCGTTCTTTTTTGCCGAAGATTTATGCGAGTGGAGGAGGTGAGCTAGAGAAGACAGGTACTTTTAACACTACGGTCGAGCCCTACGGAGATATCGAGACTAGAATCAACGTATTTCGTGGGGGCAGAGATCGTCTGGAAGAACAGATCCTAGAGACGGAGGTGGATCTTGTCGAGGTCAGGAAAGATAAAACCTACCTACGGGAGCTTGCCCGCGCTCGGCTTCTCTATGCCGATGGTCTTTATTACCAGGAGATGATTCGGGCTTTGCCTCATATCGCCACTCAGACCCGGTCTCAGCTTGCCATGGTACAGAAGCAGATCTCGGCTGGCTTAGCTCCAGAATCGGACCGATTAGGCTTTGAAATTTTCCTCAATCGCATCAATGCCGATGCTTTATTGCAACAAGAGGACTATGAACACGCCGTTCGCGAGATTCAGGCTATTTTAGGGGTGTCTTCGGATGTGCAGGTTCAATTAACTTTGGGTCCTGAACAGAATTCAGAACAGGAGTTATTGAAGGCTTCTCTGAACGTGGAGGACAATCAAGATATTCTTATTTTAAAAAAACAGTCCGAGATCTCTCTCCTCAAACAACAAGAGGAGAACAAATGGTGGACTCCTGCCATTGATGTTTATGGCGGTTATGCGCTTTACACCTTTCGCCAATTTCAAGAAGTTTCCATTAATGAAAGAAAGGCGGCTTTCGGTGGGGTTAAACTCTCTTTCCCCATCTTCGATGGTCTGGAAGCCAGGACTCGTAAGAGGCTCTTGCAACATCAGGAAAGGGGCTATGCTTTGGAGCAGGATCAAAAACGTCGCGAGTTGGAGGCCCTTCTAGAAAAATTGAAACATGAACTCAAAAATCGCAGTAAATTGATGACTCTCGTTTCGAGGAATATTCATCTTGGTGGAAATTATTTGCGCATGGCTTCTGATGAATACCGTCGTGGAGTCAAAACGGGCCCCGAGTTATTAGAGGGCTTGAAGAGATATTGGGAAGATAGGAGACATTTGGCGGAAATCCAAAGGGAGTATTTACAAATTAAGGCAGAATTGATGCCTCTTTTAGGAAGATGACAAGCAAATGTCCCCTTACTTTATTATCAAGACACTGATGTCGGCTCTTCTCATCGCTTCTATCTCTGAGGTTGCAAAACGTAATACCTTCTGGGGGGCTTTGATCGCTTCTTTGCCTTTTGTTTCTCTCCTTTCACTGGTGTGGACTTACTTGGAAACCCGTGACATTCAGAGGGTCATCGATTTGAGCTACGGTATTTTTTGGTTAGTCATTCCTTCATTGGCATTTTTTCTCTGTTTGCCCGTTTTACTGAAGTGGGGAATAAGATTTTGGGCTTCGATTCTGATCAGTTCCCTCCTGACCATGTTGCTCTATTTCATCCTTGGTTTTCTGCTAAGAAGGTTGGGCGTTTCTCTCTGATCTCATTCAGTCCATCTTATTGCCTTTTTGTTGTTCGTTTCCTATTCCGCAATAGGGGAGAGTTTTTCTCAAAGTTTTTGTGAGATCGCATGGAATGGGAGGAATGCGATTGAATTCGAAGGGTAAGGGAGATTTCTAGTAAAAAAAAACCCACCCATGAACATCACAGGTGGGCTAAAGGCGGGGTCGACGAGGCTCGAACTCGCGACCTCCTGCGTGACAGGCAGGCGTTCTAACCAACTGAACTACGACCCCAAAAATGCGCGGCCACTCAAACCTAAATCCGGTCATAAAGGCAAGCAAAGAAAATCGTTTGGAGACAATTTTGCCTCGCAGCTTGAAAGGTGGGCGAAACAGGAATCGAACCTGTGACCTCTGCCTTGTAAGGGCAGCGCTCTAACCAGCTGAGCTATTCGCCCCGTGCCAACGCTCAAGGGTTCTGGCCTTGCCAAGTAGCCATCAAAAGGTCAAAGAAAAAATCTTACATTTTTAGATCTTGTTTCGAAAATTCGGTATTGGGAAAAGGTTGGCCCGTTCAAGGTAGGATGGGATTGCTAGAAAAAAGACTTTAGGCATGGGGATATCTGTGGAAGGGGAGGGGAAAGGAGTTTGTTTATGAATTGGAAAGGAAAGACGCTTATTATTACCGGAAGCAGCCGCGGCATCGGTCGTGCCATGGCGCTACGTTTCGCTCGAGAAGGTGCCAATTTGGTCATTGCGGCAAAGTCTGTGAGCGAGGGGAAATTGCCCGGTACCATTTATTCCGTTGCCGAAGAGGTGGAGGCCGCGGGCGGTAAGGCCTTGGCTGTGCCCATGGATTTACGCGTAGACGAAACCGTCGTGAAGATGGTGGAGCGAACTTTAGAAACTTTTGGCCGTATCGATGGATTGATCAATAACGCGGGGGCTATTTCTTTGACTCCTTTAGAAATGACTCCCATGAAAAAGCTCGATTTGATGATGAGTCTCAATGTGCGAGCGGTTTTGTGCTGCTCTCATTATTGCATTCCCCATCTCAAGGCGGCGGGTGGTGGGCACATTCTCAATTTATCTCCGCCCATCAATATGGATCTCAAATGGTTTAAAAACCATGTGGCCTATTCTATTTCCAAATACGGTATGAGTATGGCCACCTTGGGATTGGCAGAGGAGCTCCGCGACGCCCATGTCGCCGTTAATTCCTTATGGCCTCAAAAGCTCATTTGGACTGCGGCAACGGGGATGCTGTTCGGGGAATCCGGTCAGAAGATTTGTCGTGGGCCCGAGATCATGGCGGACGCCGCCTACGAAATTTTAAGCAGCGATCCCCAAAAACTCACGGGTCAACTTTTGTTGGATGAGCCTTTCTTGCGGGAACGTGGTTACACAGACTTTGACCGTTATTTAGAAGATCCCGAGGCCCAGCCTGGTTGCGACTTATTCGTCGAATAAGTACCGATCAATAAAGATCCAGGGATTGTTTTTTGGAGTCTGGCCGTAAGCTTCAGTCTGGAGCGGTGCCTCTTAGATCCTCCAGAATTTAAGAGGGCTTTTCTGCTTTTGAGTCTATGAGTTTATTTTCGAGAGAAGCGAACATGGGAATGGCACCAAACAATCCCGCTTGGTTGCCCAATTGGGCTCGACGAATTTCCATGAGTTGAGCCGTGTAGGTGTAGAGTCTTCTCGGTAGCTCGGCGAAACAGGCTGGGGCAAAGGCTTCCCATGCGCCGGAAAGGCCCCCTCCTATGACAAAGCGAAAGATGCCTAGGCTGTGGGCCAAATTACTGATGCCGCAAGCCAGGGCTTGTCCGAAGTCCTCCCAGATTTTTTGCGCGATTTCGTTGCCCTGTTGTGCCCATCGGAACAGTTCTTCGGGAAGATGGGGAGAATGAATATCCCAGGGAGTGATGAGGGAGTGGGCTTCATTTTCTTGACACTGTAGGCGGAGACCGCTGAGGGAAGTTAAGGTTTCCAGGGTTCCGGGAATACCTAGCGCTCCGGCTTTTCCATGGCGTTCTAAAGTCATGTGCCCAAACTCCCCCGCAAAACCCAATGGGCCATGAAAGATTCGGTGATTCACCACGATGGCCCCTCCTACTCCGGTGCCTAAGGTGAGCATGATGAAGTCGGGCCAATTTCGACCTGCCCCGAGATAAGCCTCTCCCAAAGCCGCTTTATTGGCGTCGTTCTCCAAACGCACTGGAAAGGGCAATCGTGAACTGAGTTGGGCTTGGAGTGGAATGTCCTTCCATTGGGGAAAGTGGGGAGATTGGCGAAGAATGCCCTCAGGCCATTGGAGTAGTCCGGGAACTCCCAAGGCGGCACCAGAGATGGGGCCCCAGGATTGGGCCAGTTCCATGCAGAGTTCGGTGAGTTGTGCGGGGAGACTTTCGAGTGTTTGAAAAGAGTGGCTTGGGACTTGGGTTTCGTAGAGTAAATGTCCTGGCGTCGCTAAGATTCCCACCTTGAGAAAGGTGCCCCCCATATCGAGGGAAATAAATCGATTTTCCTTTGGAGGTAGATTTGTTTTGCGCTTGTGTTGCACTTGGAAAATTCCTTTGCGGTACGGCGGAACGTATAATAAGTCCCCCGTCCTGAGAAAGGAAGTACCATGCCCATCCAATTTGGGACCGACGGATGGCGGGCGGTCGTGGGGGATGCCTACACCTACGAAAATATTCGAAAGGTCTTACAGGCCTTTTGTGATTTACACCGCTCAGCCCCCGAAAAAAAAGTTTTCTTGGGTTACGATCGTCGTTTTTCAGGGAGGAGCTTTGCTCAAGCTGCCGCTGAGGTTCTGTTGGGCAATGGTTTTTCCGTGGAGTTGTCCCAAGGTTTTTCACCCACACCTTGTATCTCTTGGATGACCAAACAAAAAAAGGCTTTGGCCGGTATTATTATGACGGCAAGCCACAATCCCTTTCAGTGGAATGGTATCAAATTCAAAGAGAGTTATGGTGGAAGTGCGTCTCCCGAGTACACCTCTCGGATCGAGTCCCAAATTTTAGAAAACGACAAACAGTCCCGTCAGCCTCAGTGTCTCTCCCTGGAAGAAGGAAAGAAAAAAAGACTTTTAAAGTTTTTTGATCCCACATCGGCCTATCTCAAACATCTCGAAAAAATGATTGATGGGGATTCCATTCGTCGCAGTGGTCTCAAAGTGGTGGTGGATCCCATCCATGGGGCTGCTTGTGGTTTTTTCCCCAAGCTTTTGGGGGATCAGGTTATTGAAATTCGTGGTGAAGAAAATCCTTGTTTTGGAGGGGTGAATCCCGAGCCCATTGCCGCTAATTTACAACACGCTTCGGAATGGGTTGTACGGAAGAAGGCCAAGTTAGGTTTGGCTCTCGATGGGGACGCGGATCGCATCGGGGCCATTGATGAACAAGGACGTTATATTAATTCCCACGAGATTTTTTCCTTAGTTTTAAAACATCTTTTGGAGGTGAGGGGGTGGCGAGGTCCGGTGGTAAAGAGTGTGAGCACGACGGTGATGATCGATCGTCTGGCTAAGCGCTATCATTTGCCTCTTATCGAAACCCCTATCGGTTTTAAGTATATCTGCCAAGAGATGCGTCAGCATAAGGCTTTGATGGGTGGAGAAGAGTCTGGGGGGTTGGGGATTTCTCGCCATGTTCTCGAGCGTGATGGCATTTTGATGGGCTTATTGCTTTTGGAAATTGTCGCCCACCACCGCAAACCGATTTCAAAAATTTTGGCGGATTTACAAAAAGACTTGGGTCCTTTTTATTTTCAGCGAGAAGATTTGCATTTACCCATGCCGCTCATTCATGAAGTTCGTGAGGCCTTGCGTCAAGGCCGTCAACCGGAGACAGGCCGGCTTAAAATCAAAGATAAAAACTTCCGCGATGGATTTAAGTTTATTTTCGATGACGAAAGTTGGCTCTTGATCCGGCCCTCGGGTACTGAGCCTTTGTTACGGGTCTATGCAGAAGCGCCTTCCCTAGCAAAAACCCAAAAATTGATTCGACTCGGGGTCGGTTTCGTTCAATCGCTTTGAGAGATTTGTATAAGGACGCGTGCCCATGGATTGGAAGTTTTCCGAAGCTGATCTCAAACAGATCGAACGTTTAGGTTTAAGTCGGAGCGATTTGTTGAGACAAGAAGCCCTGCACCAGCAGGGGGTGGAGCCGCTTGCTTTGTTGAGACCCTGTACCGTGGGAGATGGAGTTCGTCGGCTTTCTCATGACGAATGCGCAAGTTTGTTAAACGAGCAGAGGCAAGCGCAAGCCGAAGGGCGTTTTCAAAAATTCGTTCCCGCCAGTGGAGCAGCCACCCGTATGTTTTCCGAGTGGGTGGCCCATCGGAAACGTTATAGCTTCGCTGGGGCTATTTCAGGTGAGCCTGAGGCTGGGCTCGATGATTTTTTCTCGAGCTTAGAGAAATTCGCCTTTTATCCTGAGTTAATCTCCCGCTGTGTTGAACGGGGATTGAAGTTAGAAGAGGGGATGGAAGTCGCTGGGCGCGAGTTGATTTTGCATCAAATGCTTGATCCTCAAGGGTTGAATTTTCCTGCCTTGCCCAAGGGAATGATCCCTTTTCACCTCTATGCCGATCATGCCCGAAGTGCTTTTGAAGAACATCTAGTAGAGGCAACCGAGTATTGCGTTGATGCCCGAGGAGATTGCCGGGTGCATTTTACGGTTGCCGAAGAACATTTTTATCAGGTTAAAGATTTTTTAGAAAAAGCGGTCCTGCGTTTTGCAGGATCCCAACGGCGTTTTTTATGGGATCTCTCCTTGCAGTCTCCCAACACGCATACCTTGGCGGTTGACTTTCAGGGTCAGCCTTTTCGTAATGAGTTGGGAGAGCTTCTATTTCGCCCTGGGGGACACGGGGCGCTCTTGAAGAATTTGCAGGAGTGTGGCGGAGATTTAGTATTCATTAAAAATATCGATAATGTCGCGCCTGATCGTTTGAAGGGACCGGGATATTTGGCGAAGCGTTTGCTTGGGGGCTTGTGTTTGCGTTTGCAAAGTCAGCTTTTCGAATATCTGCGATTTTTAGAAGAGTCTGCCTCGGAGCATCTTTTGGAAGATGCCGCAGATTTTGCCCATCGTGAGTTTTATCTCGATCTCGAGCCTTTGGAACGGCTTGCCGATTTTTCTCAACGTCGTCAGTGGTTAGTGGAGCAATTGCACCGTCCGATTAGGGTTTGTGGTGTCGTTCCCTACAAGGGAGAGCCTGGCGGAGGACCCTTTTGGGTAGCTGATGCTGGGGCCAGTCCTTCCTTGCAGATTGTCGAGAAGTCACAAATCCGGGAAACAGATGCGGAGCAGGTGCGATTGTTTGCCACCTCGACTCATTTTAATCCCGTAGACATGGTCTGTGGTCTCCGTGATTTCCGTGGAGAGCGTTTTGATTTACAAAAATTTATCGATGTCTCCCGTTGGTTCTTGAGTAAAAAATCTTATCGTGGTGAAGAAATCTCCGTTTTGGAGCGTCCGGGACTCTGGAATGGAGCAATGGCTCATTGGTTGACGGTCTTTGTGGAGATTCCTCAAGAAGCTTTTACGCCCGTGAAGACCTTAGTGGATTTATTACGTCCTGAACATCAAGGCGATTCCGGGGATTAGCCCCAGGAAATATTTTGCCATCATTTGCAGGGCTCATTTTCCTTAAAATTTTTTTGTAATGCAGTGCTCTTTGACCCACGAGGTCTTGGGCGAAGCTTTAAGGGGTTTTGAACGGAGAATATCAGCGGCTTTATGATCCGAGGCGCTTTTTAAAATCTTCCACCATGTGAACCGGAGCGGGATCGATACCATAACGCAACGCTAAAAAATAAGAGGCGTAGTCGCCAATCATGGAGGCTTCAAAGATTTCCTCCAAGTGGGTTTTTCCGGAGAGTTTGACTTCTAGAATAGGGATATCTTTTTTCAGGATTTCAGCCATTACTTGCATCCGTTTGGCGATGCGAGGGTGCATCACGCGGGGTTGCAGATAAATCAGGGCCACCGGCATGAGGAGATTAGTAAAACCAACCATTTCGTTGTGATTGAGTTCTGGAAAGACATTGTAGAAGGCTGGAATCTTGGAATTTTCATTAAATTTGATTTTCCAAATCCGTGCCACCGCTTCAAATTCGGTGGGAGAATAAACGATGGGGATGCGGTGATGTAGGGATTCCGCCAAGGTTTTTCCCAGAGACTCCAGATGAACCTGCCGTTCTAATAAAAAACCTCGCAGATCTTCCAAGGGCTTTTCATAAGAAGAAATTCTCTCCATGCGATGGAAAAGCCCCAATAAACTGGCGAAGAAATATCCTGTGGCACAACGAGGTTGGACACAAGGGGGGATAAAAACATGGGGGAGATTTTTTTTCTGAGCGAGGGATTCGAGTTTACCGCCGTGGGATAGGGTGATGATGGAGCAGCCTCGCTCCAATCCTTGTTCGACGACTTGTAGGGTTTCTTCGGTATTGCCGGAGAAAGAGGCGGCCAAGAGGAGGTCGTGCTTCTTAATCCATGAGGGTAATGTGTACCCTCTTAAGAGCTCCATTCGGTCGGGACCTGGTAAAATGCCGTTGATTAAGTCAGCAGGTAGAGCGCTACCGCCCATTCCCGCGTAGAGAACCCGTGCGGTAGGTATTAGCTTGGGCACCTCAGGTAAGACCATGGCCTGTTTCCAGCCTTCTTGAAATTGCCACGGAAAGTTTTGAATCGTAGGATAAATGGTCGTTTCCTCTATGATCGTCAAGAGAAGTGCTTAACTGGAATAGTTTTGCAGCGCTAGCAAAGGAAGTGGTTAAGCACCATTGATTTTTTTGCGACGAAGGTCGATGCGAAAAGAAAGGAAGGATCCGTGGATCATGGCGAAAGCTCGGTCCTGTGAATTGGAGAATGGGCTCGGGAGTATTCGCAGTTGGAGTGTGAATCCACGGATCCAAACAGTCGATGGGGCTCGGTTTGTTGGGTATCTTGGACGGCGCGTTATGAAATCATGGCGTTTAGGGTGTTGTTTTTATTTTTCGGGTGAACGCTTGAAACCATGGAAATAGAAATACCATCAACCAGAGAGGTGATTCTTTGTTTGTATTTTGGGTACGCAGTGGATTTTGCAGCTGGCAGGTTGTGCCGCTACCCTGAAAATAAAGGGCCGGTCCAGCAAGTGGGGTGGAAGCCTCCTCTGGAAGATTGGCTTCTACGAGCGTAACCTCATGCACTTCTTGTGGAGGAGGATTTGTTGTTATTTCTGGGCTAGATTGGGGCTCAGGACTTGGTGTGGGAGCGGGACGCGGGGGGGCTGGGATGTTATTTTCTTCAATGAATTCTTCTAGGGCGTTTTTTGGATCCGTAGAAAAAGAAAATAATACATCGTTGTAGTCGCGGTCCGAGTTGTTGAGTGGGCGGTCTTCGATGCCCAAGATGACTTGTTCCCAATTTTTTAAGGCCGCCATAGCCAGATGGCGTTCTTCTCCGGGATTGAGTTCGTCAAGGGTGTAGTAGGTGCCGTGAGATTTTTGGAAACCGTTGGCTACCAAGAAGAATCCCAATTGGGTTCCAGCGGGAAAAGGGCCGATTTTTACCGAATCACCGGCAGACAGTGTTCCGCCTGAATCGATTTTGCTCGAATTTTGAAAGAGAATTTCTTGATGGAGAATTTCTTCGGGCTCAATGTCCCCGTTTTGATTTTTGTCTTCAAACAGAAAATACCCCAGCTGATTTTTGTAGAGCGCGACTTCGTCTAAGAAGGTGAGGGTGAGGCTGGCTTCGCGATACAAACGAACATTGGGATTGATTTCGTGGGAAAGCCATTCGGGCGGGATGCTTTTACCTTCGGGAAAAAGGGATTGGGCTTCATCAAGTGTGGCTTGGGGGATAGGCACAGAAAATAAGGTGGCGCCCAATAGTATTTTGGGACCTAAACCTAAACAGGCGACGATGAGGATTCGTAGAGAAAACAATGTCAGTTTTGTCGGCATAGGAGAAATTCCTTTGTCTTAAAGTGAGAATGTGTCGACAGGGGTAAGCAAGTCTCATGCCATGGGGGGGAAGGGGATTTTTCCATAAAATCAAACTGGAAACACACCTGGCGAGGGGCTTGAAAAGAGGGGCTCATATGAAAATCAAACTTTGTGAATGAAATTGAGATGATCGTTTTGGGCAGGTGGACTGAGAAAAATATAAAAAAACCCGAGATCAGCAACTTTTGTGACTTTTTTCCGATCAACCCCCCAATCGGGTACTAAAAAGGTCTAAGTTCTGACTTATCTTGCGTAATGTCTGTGGCCTAGGCTGGGTAAGGATTTTTTGAGCAGGAGCGTGTGTTTTATGGGTTCTTTTCCTCGGATAACGCGGGATTTTGTACTAAATAACACTTTTGATTCTCGTAAGCCTGTAGTGGACGATCCGTCCAAGTTGCGTGGAGAGCGCAGCGCGTACCGCCGAGCTCAGCATCTCGTGCAAAAGGGTGATACTGA
>DALYEU010000039.1:0-20035 GCA_031972375.1 bacterium
AGAGAGGTCATTATGGGCAGGAAGAAAATTTCTTTAATTGGTGCGGGTAATATCGGTGGCGAGTTGGCCCAACGTTTGATGGAAAAAGAATTGGGCGATGTTGTGCTGTTCGATGTGGTCGAGGGTTTGCCTCAAGGTAAGGCTCTGGATCTTTTGGAGGCTCGTCCTGTGGAAGGGTCGGATAGTTTTCTGACGGGCACCCAGTCTTACGAAGATATTCAGGGGAGCGACGTGGTTATTGTGACGGCGGGTTTGGCCCGAAAGCCAGGCATGAGTCGCGATGATTTGCTCAGTAAAAATCTCAGCATTATGACCGATGTCGCTCAAAATATTAAAAAATATGCTCCGGATGCCTTCGTCATTGTGGTGAGCAATCCGCTTGATGCGATGGTTTACACGATGCAGAAGGTTACGGGTTTTCCCCATCGTCGTGTGATCGGGATGGCCGGAGTTCTCGATTCCTCCCGTTTTTGCGCCTTTGTCGCGATGGAGTTGGGAGTGAGCGTTCGCGATGTGCAAGCGATGGTTTTAGGAGGGCATGGCGACGATATGGTACCCATCGTTCGACTGTGTTCTGTGGGAGGAATTCCCCTCACCGAGCTGCTTTCGGCCGAAAAAATCGAAGCCATTGTTAAGCGAACCCAATTGGCAGGGGGGGAGATCGTCTCTCTTCTCAAAACGGGGTCCGCTTATTTTAGTCCCGCAGCCAGCGCCATAGCGATGGCCGAAAGCTATCTCAGGGATAAAAAACGGGTTTTGCCTTGTGCGGCTTATTGCAATGGGGAGTTCGGCATCCAAGGTTATTATGTGGGTGTTCCCATTGTGTTGGGCGGAGAAGGTGTGGAGCGTATTTTAGAGTTTCAATTGAACGATGCTGAAAAAGCGTCCCTGATGGAGAGCTTTGCCCACGTAAAAAAACTCGTTGATAGTATTTCCCTCGGATAGCGGATCGGCGACTTAGCCAAAAAATTCAGGTGTGCGGTGAGGATGCCTCGTCGGGGATCCTTCTCGCTTTTCAAGGATGAAGCTATGAAAATTCATGAGTACCAAGGAAAACAGATTTTA
Source organism: bacterium (assembly GCA_031972375.1). Classification (GTDB taxonomy): domain Bacteria; phylum UBA10199; class UBA10199; order DSSB01; family DSSB01; genus DALYDW01. The sequence continues at coordinate 1,066 of DALYEU010000039.1, forward strand.
AAAAAATACGGAGTTCCCGTACCCGACGGGTATTTAGCCCAGACGGTGGAGGAGGCCTATCAACACGCTCAGACATTGGGTGGAGTGACGGTGGTGAAGGCTCAGATCCATGCGGGGGGACGAGGTAAAGGTGGGGGAGTCAAAGTTGCCAAGACTCCTGAGGAAGCCAAGGTCCACGCAGCTGCCATCTTGGGAATGCAACTTGTGACCCACCAAACCGGACCCGGAGGTCAGTTGGTGAAAAAGGTCTGGATCGAAAAAGGTTGTGATATTGCCCGTGAGCTTTATCTCGGTGTCGTTTTGGATCGCGGCAATTCCCGGGTCACCCTTATGGCCAGTGCCGAGGGCGGAATGGACATCGAAGAAGTGGCTGCCCATTCTCCTGAAAAAATTCTCAAGGTTTCGATCGATCCAGCGGTAGGTTTTCAAGCTTATCAAGGTCGTGAGTTAGCCTTTGGTTTGGGATTGCCCGCCGAGCTCACCGGAAAATTTGTTAAATTCGCCGCTGCCTTGTCTCGGGCCTATCAGGAAGCCGATTGCTCTCTCTTGGAAATCAATCCCCTCGTAGTGACGGCTCAGGGAGATTTGCTGGCCTTGGATGCCAAAGTCAATTTTGACGATAACGCCCTATTTCGTCATCCCGATTATGAGGCCTTACGAGATTTAGACGAAGAAGATCCCCAAGAGATGGAAGCCAAAAAATACGATCTTAGCTACATCAGTCTGGATGGCAATATCGGTTGCATGGTCAACGGAGCGGGTTTGGCCATGGCCACCATGGACATCATCAAATTGTATGGCGGTGAGCCAGCCAATTTCTTGGACGTGGGTGGAGGAGCCAATGCCGAAAAAGTCACGGCGGCCTTCAAGATCATTCTGTCCGATCCCAAAGTTAAAGCCATCCTGGTGAATATTTTCGGGGGCATTATGAAGTGCGATGTCATTGCCTCCGGTGTGGTGGCTGCGGCTAAGGAGGTTGGGTTGAGGGTTCCCCTGGTGGTCAGGCTTTTGGGCACCAATGTGGAGTTGGGAAAAAAGATCCTGGCCGATTCGGGATTGCCTATCGTCTCCGCCGATACCATGGATGATGCGGCCAAGCATGCCGTGGCCGCGGTGGCCTAATCGTAATTATTTCAAGAGTGCACGAGGAAGATCATGAGTGTTTTAGTCGATAAAAATACCAAGGTTATCACCCAAGGCATTACCGGAGCCACGGGGCAATTTCACACCCGAGCTTGTAAAGAGTATGGTACCCAGATGGTGGCCGGAGTTACTCCCGGAAAGGGAGGGCAAGACTTTGAAGGCATTCCGATTTTCAATACGGTGGCCGAGGCAAAGCGTTCCACCGGCGCGACGGTTTCGGTGATTTATGTGCCGCCGCCCTTCGCAGCCGATGCCATTTTAGAAGCCGTGGACGCCGATTTAGACCTGGTGATCTGCATTACGGAAGGTATTCCCATTTTAGATATGGTTAAGGTGAAGCGAGCCATGTCTGGTACTAAGACCCGCCTGATTGGTCCCAATTGTCCCGGGATTATCACTCCGGGGGAATGTAAGATCGGGATCATGCCAGGTTCTATTCATCGGCCTGGTCGTATCGGTGTCGTCTCTCGTAGTGGCACGCTGACTTACGAGGCTGTATATCAAATTACCCAACTGGGTATGGGGCAGTCTACCTGCATCGGCATTGGAGGAGATCCTGTCAATGGGACTCATTTTATCGATGCCTTGAAACTGTTTAATGAAGATTCTCAAACGGATGCTGTTGTGATGATCGGAGAAATTGGAGGCACTGCTGAAGAAGAGGCCGCTGATTTCGTAAAATCCAACATGAAAAAACCTGTGGTGGGTTTTATCGGTGGTCAAACAGCTCCCGAAGGAAAACGCATGGGGCATGCGGGGGCCATTATCGCGGGGGGCAAAGGCACGGCTCCGGAAAAAATCGCCGCTTTGGAAGCGGCTGGGATCGCTGTCAGTCGTTCACCTGCCGATATCGGTCAGGTGCTGCAGTCGGTCTTATCTTGAAGTTGAACCCGTAGTTCAGAAAGGAACTTAACATGGCCACCGAACGTACTCTCTCTATCATCAAGCCCGATGGCGTCGAAAAAAATTGCATCGGCGAGTGTTTTCGTCATTTTGAACAAGGCGGTCTCAAGATCGTCGCCACTAAAATGATTCGCCTGGATCAAGCCAAGGCCGAAGGTTTCTACGCTGTCCATCGCGAGCGGCCTTTTTTTAACAGTCTGGTGCAATTCATGACTCGTGGTCCTGTGGTGGTCTCCGTTTTGGAAGGTGAAAACGCCATCGCTAAGAATCGCGAAATCATGGGCGCCACCAATCCCGCCCAAGCGGCCGAAGGCACGATTCGCAAGGCGTTTGCTTCCAACATCGAAGAAAATACGGTGCATGGTAGCGATGCTCCCGAGACGGCTCGCTTTGAGATCAGTTATTTCTTCGAAGAATCTGAAATCTTCTCTCGTTAGTTTTGGCTTTTCTTTCTTTTGACTTGCCAGAACCTGATGATTCCTTAGAATTCCCGCCTCGATAAAATTATCAAGGAGGAATCTTTATGAAAGCATCTAGGTTTATTTCTCTGGGCTTGCTCGGTGCAGCCCTGAGTTTGGCGGCGTCTGCCTATGCGGGTTTTGGGTCTTTGGGAAACACGGTGCAGAACACCGCAGTCAACCAGAGCAAAGGTTTGGCTCGTGGGGCCGTGGCCAAAGAGTACAATAAAAAACTTGAGAAAGAAAAATGTCACTGTAACGAGTCGGTGACGGCGGTGGAAGGTTGTAACATCGATAAGATCGTGGGGGATCTTCGTAATTTGCACGATGCCGCCGAGGGTAGTGGATTCGCCAACGATGTCGATATCGATATCCGAGGTTTTGGCCCCACCTACGATGAAGCTTATCGTTGTGCTTCTTTGGTACGCGACAAGGTGAAAACCTCCGCGACTTGGTATGATTACACGGTCGATTATGAAAAGGCGCCCCATCGCGAGGTGACTTTGCGGGTTTCCATTCGTTGATCGGTGGTGATTCGGTTTTTGCCGTGGACCATGGGGGAGATTCGAGCTTCCGCGTCAGGGTCTACGGGATGGCTTTTTAAAAACAGAGCGGTGGTTTTTACTGCCCGCTCTGTTTTTTTTTGGCCAGCTTCCTTTCTCGAAGCGGGTAGGGGAACGGGTCGAATCAGGAGTCGATTCGAAGCAATGCAATGCTGGGGCCTGAAAAAAAACAGCACTTTGAGCGAATGATGCGAGCGCTTATTTTTTCGCCGTTGCGCCGTCTTAGGTTAAAAAAAATCCATGGAGTCTTCTCGTCGGAAGACTCCATGGAATCAAACGCGATGGATTGCGAATGGCTTGGGAGTTTGAGCCTAAGAGACTAGGCTTTTTCCGCGTAGCTATTGGTTTCTGTGTCGATGACCAAGTCGTCGCCTTCCTTGATGAATAAAGGGACTTTTACGCGATTGCCGGTTTCGAGGACCGCCTCTTTTGTGGCTCCAGCTTTGCCTTTTTCGGGCGGATCGCACTGGACGACTTTGAGGGTGATGCGCGGCGGTAAGCTAATTCCCACGGCCTTGCCTTCGTAGAGTGAGGCGGTGATGATGGCCTCGGGTTTCAGATAAGGGATGGCCTCTTCCACCAACGCTTCTTCCATTTCGATCTGTTCATAGGTTTCGGGATCCATGAAATGGTAGACGTTGCCGTCATGATAGAGAAATTGGATCTTTCGGTCGAAAATCTCAACTTTTTCGACGGTCTCGGTGGAACGAAAGCGATTATTGATTTTGAGACCGGTGCGCAGGTTACGCATATCGGTTTGTACCACGGCGTTTCCCTTACCGGGAGTCACATGGACGACTTTCAAGACACGACAGAGGTCGCCTTCGAATTTGAGAATGTTACCAACGCGAATTTGGGTTGCGCTAATCATGAAAACTCCTTTGTTGTGAGGGGCCTTATTCCTTCAGAGCATAAAATGCAAGAGGATGGGATGATGATCGCTGGCCCGATGTTGGCCCCGTAAGGTCTTGAGGGGGACGACCTTTTTTTCCAAGCAGCGCAAGTTCTTTTGGGCGAACCAGTCGAGTTTAAGGCTGAGGTGTCCTCCAGCTTTTTCTATCAGGCGATTGATGATTTTGAGGGCCCAGCGGGGAAATTGGTCGTTGGCCATTTCTCCCAGTTCGTGATCGTTGGTAAGTAGATCGTAGGTGCCTCGGCCCGCTTCGTTGCATGAGGCGGTATCGAAGCCCTGTGCGTGCAGCATATTGAAGAGGGGTCTTTCAAAATGACGTTCTGGATAGGGATGGTGTTCCCTCACCATGTTGACAGGACGAAACATCGTGACCTGATAGAGAATGGAAGGAATCAGACGCAGGGTGCGCGTGGAATCGAGGGTGTTGGTATTCCAATCTCCTGCCATCAGGATATGGGGTAAGTTTTGGCAGGCGAGCAAGGCCGGTCTTAGTTGTCGAGCCCTTCCCTGGGGCGAAGAGAAGGCATCTAAATGGGTGCAGATCAAAGTTAGAGGTTTGCCGCCCACGGAGACCTCTCCCAATAGGGCTCGTTTTTGCCCCAGTCGAGCTTCCTTGGAACTTAGTTTATGAGTGAGGTTGGGCAAGGGCACACTCCGCAAATTGTTTAAAGGATAGCGGCTGAGAATGGCTTTGCCGTGGAGCCCCCATTGATTTTCTCCACCTTGATGGCGTTCGACGCCGTGTCCCTTCGTAAGGTTGTAATAGGAGGGGGCGAAATAAGCGTAGTGTCCTAAGGACTTGCCCAACTCGGCGGCCACGTTTTTATTTTCTGAGCGGGCCATGCCCCAATCGACTTCGGTGAGAAAATAAAAATCGGCGTCTTGTAATTCGGGATAGCTGGCCAAAACGTCTCGCAGTTCGTGCAGACGTTTTCCGCGCTCGATATTCCAGGCGACGGCCTTGAGTACAGCGCCTTCCTTGGGCAAGGTTGGGGGGGCTAGGGCGGGTTGATGGACGGTTTCACAAGTTGCCAGGGCCTGTTCCATGCGTTGGGCCAAGTGTCGCCATTCAGGATATTTGCGAATGTGACGATGCCATTGGGAGACCTGTGGGTTTTGCGCGAGGGAGTGGTTCCATTGGGAACAAATGTCCAGAAGGGATTCCATAGGCGCTCAGATTAACGCATGAGCACGCGTTTACCTTTACGACCGATTTTGCCGAGGGGAGCTTTGGGGCTGGTCATTTCCACGAATTCTGGAATACCAGGTAGGGTTTTTCGGGGAATTTTTTGTTCGAGCATTTCCTCGATGGCCTGAACGTAATGCATTTCCAACCAAGTAGCCAAGGTAGAGGCGTCGCCGGTCGCTTGGCCCCGAGCGGTTCGACCCACGCGGTGGACATAATCTTCGGGGTTTTGGGGAATATCAAAATTAATGACGTGGGTGATTCCGGAGATATCGATACCGCGTGCCATCAGATCAGTGGTCACCAAGATGGGGAATTCGCCCTGTTTAAATTTTTCCAAGGTTTGGGTCCGTTCCGCTTGGGAGCGATCCGAATGGAGGGCGTGGGCCTTGTGGCCCTGCTTTTCTAAAATACCTCGTAGCCAGTCGGCGTCCAGTTTGGTGCGGGTAAATACCAAGGTGGGTTCGTGGGTTACTTCTTTGAGAAGTTCGAGGATGGCGGCCCGTTTAAATTGGGGATCGATCAGATAGAGGGCGTGTTGAATTCCCGAGGCGGCGGTTCCGGGGCGGGTGATTTCCACCCGCTGGGGATTTTTTAGAAATTGTTGGGCCAGACGATCGATTTCCCCGGGAAAGGTAGCGCTAAACATCAAGGTTTGTCTCGATGTTGGGAGGGCCCGAAGCAATGACTTCACCTGGGGCAAGAAGCCCAAATCGAGCATATGATCGGCCTCGTCGAGCACCACATGACTGACTTCGTGCAGCTGTACATTGTTTCTTTCGAGATGGTCGACAAGACGGCCCGGAGTGGCCACCAGAATATTAGGTTTTTTTCTCAAGGCCTCGATTTGTGCATGGATGCGCCGTCCGCCGATCAACACCGTGTGGCTAACGCCCAAGGGGGGACCAAATTTTTCTAATACCTCATGGGTTTGTAAGGCGATCTCTCGGGTAGGGCAGAGGATCAGTGCCTTAACACCTTGTTTGCCTCTCAGGGTTTGCAGGAGAGGAAGGCTGAAAGCCAAAGTTTTTCCTGTGCCGGTTTGGGCGCAACCCATCAAGTCGCCCCCCTGTAAGGCCAGAGGGATTGCCTTTTCTTGAATGGGGGTGGGATGCGCGAAGCCCGCTTGATCCAAGAGGGTCAGTAGCTCGGCGGAGAGGTTAAGATCGGCAAAAGAAGAAGGGGTGGTTTCCATTCGGTACATTAACCTAAGTTTTGCACTAGAGGTTGTAACTCGCCTCGGGCAAACATCTCGCGAACGATATCACAGCCGCCGATAAATTGGCCTTTGATGTAAATTTGAGGAATCGTGGGCCAATTGGAGAAGCTCTTGATGCCTTCACGAACTTCGGGGTCTTCTAAGACATTAACCGTCGTGTAAGGTTTTCCAAGTTGATTAAAAACATCGACGACAGCAGCTGAAAAGCCACATTGGGGAAACTCGGGAGTTCCTTTCATGAAAATTAAAATGGAGTTTTCTTCAATGGCCTGACGAATTTTTTGTTCAATGGGGGTCATGGTCGGCGGTCTTTCCTAATTGAATTTTTGTTAGAGAATGCAGAAAAAATTTCGGTGAAGGTGAGGGCGAAGACAAGGTCTGGCCCCCTCTTGATTTTTTAAAAAGCGTTAGTGATTCTTCCACTGTTCTGGGGTGAAGGTTTTGACAGACAGGGCGTGGATGGCCTCTTTCATGGCATCTCCCAGGGCCTGGTAAATCATCTGGTGTTGTTGAATCATGGTTTTACCGATGAAGCTTTCGCTTACGACGAGCACCTGAAAGTGGTCTCGGGTCCCGGTGAGGTCTTGTACGGCGACCTCGGACGATGGGAGGGCCGCCTCGATGCGTTTTTGGATTTCTTCGGGTTGAATCATGTAATTTCCTTGTTTCAATGGGCGAAGCGATTGACACCCCGTGTACCCTGACGAAGGGCCATTTTGGCTTCGCGCCATTTTTTTGAGTCAAGTGCCTTTGGAGCGAAGTTTTCGCTTATTGGAGTTTTGATCCACAGCGGTAAACGTCCAAGCCAGGACTTCTTAAGGGCATGGGACAAATTTTTCAAGCGTTATGAGTCGCCTTGGGGACAGCAATCTATCTATTGAATCTCATGGGGCTTTATGAAACGCTGCGGGCGCCATGGATGAAAACGATAAAAGTTTACTTGAGGGATTGCCTTGGACAGAGACTTCCGAAGTTTCTGCATCCGACGCGGAGACGGCGGGGGCTCAGGCAGAAGGGCACGAAGCCTATCCTAGACTTCGGGTTTTGGGAAACTCGCCTTGGGAGACGACTTATTTGGTGGGCGACCGGGCACATGGGGGGAGGCAGCGGGTCCAGCGACGCATTCAGGCCACCCTTTCTCGGGAATGGCTTGATCTTGTTGAGGTGGACTGTTCCTCCTTATCGAGGGTCTCCCATCCTTATCTTTCTCCGATTCTGGATTATGGTTACGAGGGAGACGAGGCTTTTTGGTTGCGTGACTTTGAAACGGGGCAGAACTGGTTTCAAGCCTTGGCTCAGGCTGATTTATCTCAGGTGTTGAAGGCGACGGCTGCCCTGCTGTGTGCCTTGGATGCCTTGGAATCGAGAAATATTTTTCATCTTCATCTCAAACCGGAAAATATTTTTTTACGTCTCGATGGAGCAGGGCAGGATTTTTCCCTCAAGTTAACGGATTTCGGACGGATCGCTTGGTTCGAGGGCATGGGGTCATCGGTAAAAAAATTTCCTGGAACTCCGCCTTATGTCGCACCGGAGTGGAATAAACTCCCCCGAGGAAATAGCGCTTGCGATCTCTATGCTGTGGGGGTGTTGGTTTATGGGGCCTTGGCGAAACGTCTGCCTTTCGATGGGGCATCTCCCGATGCGGTTTTACAACAGCAACGCGCCGGATTTCCTCCGCTTCCACCTTTTGTTTCCGCATCTTCAGAGCTAGTCGAGTGGCTTAAAAGGCTCTTGGCCTATTCGGTTCGAGACCGCTTTCAACGGCCGAGGGAGGCTCTAAAGGTTTTGGTGGAGTTGGCGGGGTCGGTTTTGGATGGGGTATTTTTGCCTCCACCGGCTTCCGATGGAGCTCGATTGTTTGACGAAGTGCATGGTGCGAAGCAGTTTCGCCGGATCTTGTTTCAAGGCCATCGTTGGGCCTTTTACGGACCTCGTGGCAGTGGCAAAAGCTTTCTGGCGCGATGGATGGAGCGCTACTTTTTGCGCAATCAAAAACGCGTACGTGTGATGCGAGGAGGCGAACTTTTCCACGCTTTGGGAGAGGATATGCTTTCCGCTCAGGCACCCACTTTTCTCATCGTGGACGATGCTGATCAAGGGCCCTGTTCAGCCTGGTTGGAAGGGCATGCCTATGCCCATGTCATCGTTTTTGGTGAAGAGCTCGAGTGGGCTCGTTATGATCCTCAATGGAAATGTATTTCGATGGCGGCATGGGATGAAAACACAGCAGGATGTGTCTTGGAGTCTTTGGGGATCGACTCACCATTTTCAGCTAAGGATTTTTTTCTTCAGTCTCGTGCTGGTCCAGGTGCCGCAGTTTCCTGCCTGAGGTCTTGGGCCAAGACGGGGCTGTTGCAAGGGGGTGAGGGAGGATGGCGTGTGGATTCCATGCGTTTTAGACAGGGCCTTGGGTTTGGCAAGCCGTTTCATCCCTTGGCGGGTTGGGAAGAAAACGAGCGGCAATTTTTCAGTCTCTTGGCTTTGAGTCAGGTCGCCTTGCCCAGTCAAACCATGGCTAGGATTTTCTCTTGGGATGAGGCGACTTGGAATTCCACCCTGAGTTTGGCGAGTTATCAGGGGTTGGTGGAACGTTGGGTGGCATCGGGGCAAGAGTATTATCGTGCTTGTTTTTCACTGCCGGAGCGTCAAGTTGAGTTTCCCCAGGAAGAGCAGGTTTTGGCTTGGTGCCGGTTTTTGGGGCAGGAATCCTGTTTTCAAGAGGCCATTGCTGTGCTGGGACAATTCGTGGCGCGGAAGAGTCATGAAAAAAATTCCGCACAGTCCTTGTGCATGGCTGAGTTGTTGATAGGGGCAGGTCGTTTTCAAGATGTTTTCAAATGGATTACGGCCCCTTTTGTGGAGACCTTGATCGAGTCCGACAAGGCCTTGGCCTATGAAAGACTGGGGATTGCCTTATTGGGGGTTGGACGTGGTACCCAGGGAACTTCGGCATTGAAGCAAGCCTACGGATTATACCGCGAGCAACAAAACATCCTGGGGCAGGGTAGGATTTTCATGGAATTGGGTACTTGGTCGCAGCGGGCGGGGCAGCGATCCCAGGCGCTGAAATTTTTTGAACAGGCCTTGTCCTTGTTGCAAAGTCAGGAAGCCCGTCCTGAGTTCGCGGAGTTAAACCTACGTATCGCTCAGCTTTACGCTCAAGCGACCGATGATTCGGGAGCCCGAAGATATTATGAACGGGCTTTGGATCTTTTGCAGGGGGCTGGGCAAATACGCTCAATGGCTGAGGCTTACCGTGGATTGGCTTCCTGTTTTTGGGAGATGGGAGATGCCGATTCGGCGGAAGCTTATGCTCAGGAGGCTTTACATTGGATTGCCCTACGCGGTCCCTCTTTGCTGGTGGCTAAAATTTTTCTGTTACTCGCAGAGATTGAAGCGGAGCGAGTTCAACTTCGAAAAACCCGTGAACGCCTTGATGAGGCTGCCTGGGCCTTGCGCGGCGTAGAGTCTTTCGAGCTACAGGGAGAATTGCTATTGCGTAGGGCCGAATTGCACGAGGCCCATCGTCAGGATGTTTTTGCCCAGCAGGATTTAAAAGCCTTTCATCGATTGGCGCAAAATTACGATTCCCCCCTTGGATTGGGGAGGGCCCATTTGTTAAGGGCCAAATTATTGCGCCGTGATAGCGGTGCCTGGGATCAGGCGCAGCGTGAGTTTGCGAGCGCCATTCCCCTATTGCAGTCTGCGGAAGGCTTTTATTGGCTCTGGGAGGTAGAGTTCGAATTGGGTGAAATCTCCCGTAGTCGTGATTTACTCGCCGAGGCTCGGGCGCACTATCAGCGTTCTTTGCAGTTTTTGGATCGGGCTTCGGGCGTGTTGTCCAAAGGGGCCCGAGAGAGATTTTTGAAGGATGGGAAACGTCAACGGGTAGAGGCCGCACTTCGGTGGTTGGGTTCCGCTTAAAAACAAAGAAAGCAAAATTTCATGACGAATTTTTGGCATCGTTTGCCTAAGCCGGTGATCGCTTTGGCTCCCATGGATGGCGTCACAGACGCGCCGTTTCGCTATATTGTTGCACGCCATGGACGACCGGATATTTTATTTACCGAATTTACCAACGTAGAAGGTTTGGCGCGCAACGCCATGTTGATGTTGGATGATTTTTTGTTCTCCGAAATTGAGCGTCCTGTGGTGGCTCAAATCTACGGATCCGAACCCGAGTCTTTCTATAAAATTGCCATCGTGGTGTGTGAGTTAGGCTTCGATGGAATCGACGTCAATATGGGATGCCCAGCTCGAAAAGTAGCCTCGCGGGGTTGTGGAGCGGGTTTGATTCGTACTCCGTCGTTGGCCAAAGAGATTCTGCGCGCCGTAAAACAAGGGGTATCGGATTGGGTCAACGGAAAAAATGTTCAGGATCTCGGGCTCAAGCAGAAAATGCTCAAGCGCATCGTTGAGATGAATCGGCGTCGTGATCCGGAAATTCATTCTTCTGTCGAGCGTTTTCCACTGCCAGTGAGTGTGAAGACGCGCATCGGTTACGATAGCGTCACAGTAGAGGATTGGGTTCAGCATCTACTAGAGGAGAGTCCGGTGGCCATTACGTTGCACGGTCGCACCCTCAAACAGATGTATACAGGACAGGCCGATTGGGAGGCCATCGCTCGGGCCGCCGAGATCGTTCATCAGACCCCAACTTTGATTTTGGGCAACGGAGACTTGCAGACAGAGAACGATATTTTGCAGAAGGTGAGGTTGTCAGGTGTGGATGGTGTTTTGTTGGGACGCGGTTCCATGGGGAATCCCTGGATTTTTTCTCGAAGGGATCTGATCCGACAAGCGCTCCGAGAGGGTTGGCAAGATTTGTCGGTCATATCTGAGGTGTCTCCGCAAACGCGTTTTTCAGTATTATTGGAACATGCCCGTTGTTTTGAGGATATCAAGGGACAGCAACGTTTTTCAGCCATGCGCAAACATTTTGGCTGGTACTGCAAGGGACTACCTCGGGCCGCCGAGTTGAGGAATCGGATGTGTCAAACCCGTTCGGCTTCTGAAGTGGAACAGATTCTTCAAGATTATCGAGGCCATTTCCCCCATGTTTTTGAATCCTTGTCGCAGTGAAGTGTCATAAAATTTCTGCCTCGGGGAAAATTCACTTCATGATAGAAAATAAAAACGAAGAGAGCATTCGTTGTTGTAAGTTAACGAGCATGAAGACTGCGCACGACAAGCCTTGGATTTTAGTATCCACCTCTCCACGTCGCCATGAGCTATTGGCCCAGGCAGGAAGAGCTTTTTTAGCGGTGGCGCCACGTTATGTGGAGGTGAGCCGTTCCGACTTGAGTCCCGAGGCGGAGGTCATGTTGTTTGCTAGAGAGAAGGTGTGGAGTGTCCGACAGGATTTTTCCGAGGGTTTGTTGATTGGTTGCGATACCTTGGTGGCTATGGGGACAGAGAAGTTGGGCAAACCACGAGATCGACAGGATGCCATCGCGATGCTGATGAAGCTTGCGGGAAATACCCATCGGGTGTTGACGGGAGTGACGCTTCTCTCCCTTCCCGATGAGCGCTGGCGAGAATATCTTGGCGTGACCTATGTCACGATGAAAGCCTTTAGCCAGGCTCAGGCGCAAGCCTATTGGGAGACCGGAGAGCCTCGGGACAAGGCCGGTGCTTATGCCCTACAGGGAAAGGCTGCCGACTGGGTGGAAAAAATCGAGGGAGACTACGATAACGTGGTGGGGTTACCCGTTCAGCCACTTCTTAGCTTGGCAGGGGAGCTGGGATTTTAGATTTTAAACATCCCGCAATTTTTTTGGGTCGGCATCGATTTTTTTGAAAGGATTTATTTTACTCGAGTGACCGAGCCTTTTTGCAAATCGTAGTAGGCCCCGATGACTTGAACCTTCCCTGCTGCTACTTCTTGAGAGAGAATCGGAGGGTCATTTTTAATTTTTTCCACCACATACTGTACGTTGGCCTCCATGGCACAACTGAGCGCTTGTTTTCTTTCGCAAGTTTGAAGTGGAGGAGCCTGGCGGATGGCATTGAGAATGGTCTCGATGTGTCCTGGATAAATTTTACGTGTCAATGAGGCCTGCACCGCGCCGCATTCTTCATGACCCAGAACGACGATGAGCCTAATTCCCAAGTGGGCCACGGCATATTCTAGGCTTCCCATGAGAAAATCGTCGGGAGTGTTGCCGGCCACCCGCACGACGAAAAGATCTCCCAAACCCTGATCGAAGAGAATTTCCGGAGCTACGCGAGAATCGGCGCAACCGAGAATGGCGGCAAAAGGCCTTTGTTCCAGGCTGGATTCGTTACGACGGTTGGCATCTTGATTCGGATGGCTGGGTTGTTCTGCAACGAAATGTCGGTTTCCCTCCATGAGTTTTTCCCAAGCGGCTTCGGGTTCTAAAGGGCCTAGGGCCATCCCTCGGCCGATCGGTATTCCGGTAAGGAGTAGGGCAAGGATCAGGGCGTAGCGCGGTTTCATCATCAACCTCCTGGTGGTGAAAGGTTCAGTGGGTGTGGTGCCAGGAATATTCCAGTTGGGCTGCGCATTGGTGCGCAACATCCTTTCCCAGAAGTTTTTCCACCAGATGTAGGGCTAGGTCTAAGCCCGAGCTAATTCCCGCAGAGGTCATGATTTTTCCGTGGTCCACCACACGTTTTGCCTTTTCTAAAGGTTGGTCGGGGGCGAGTGCGTGGAGTTCATCAAAGGCCAGGTGATGGGTGCTCAAACTCAGTCCTTTAGAGAAACCTCCTTGGGCGAGGAAGAAAGATCCGGTACAGACGGAAAGTAGAAATTCTACTTGTCGGGTTTGATCACGAATCCAAGTCATCAAGGTTTCTTGGTAGATGGCTTTTCGTACTCCAGGTCCCCCAGGCAGCAGCAGGATATCCAAGGGGGGGCTCGAATGAAGTCGATGGTGGGGGATGATCTGAATGCCACCCCAAGTGCGCAGCGTTTCTTGTTCTGCAAGCAGTAGAATTTCGAAGGGGGTAGGGTGCTGGTCTCGGTTGGCCGTATTGAAGACTTCCAAAGGGCCGACAAAATCCAGGGGATCTACTTCGTCAAAAAGCAGTATGCCTAAGCGTCGAGTACGGCTCATGTTTTTTTCCCTTTCTTTTATTTTTTGTACCTTGATTCGCTTAAGGATGGTCAACAAAGGGAAGACTGACAATAAAATTTTATTTCAATGGGCAATTTTGGAAAAATTTGCTCAAGTCGTCCAAGCTGGCTTTCAAGAGGAGATGCCGAGCGATAAGCAAAAAAATCTGTCATCGAGCTTGGCTTCGGTGGGATTTTTTTATTGTGGAAACGAAAATTATTAAAAAATTATTCGGTTATGAGGTGTGCCCATGAGTGAGCGATGTTTGCGTCTTGTTCCAAAACCTATGGAAGCGCCAAAAACTTTGAACGAATTTTTTCGCAGAGATTTTCAGCGTCGCTTGTCCCCTCAGGGGGGAGAATTGTTAAATTTAGATGTTAATGGAGATGGTTATTCGGAGTCTCCGCAGAAAATTTGTCTCGATCAAAGGCGACATTTGAGTGCCTGGTATTCTAATCGAGCCTTGCTTCCTTTTACCCGAATTGATGAGCGTGTTTTTTCGGTCATTTCTGAGACACAGGATGCCCATCAAGCGATGCGTCCTGAACAAAATCCAGAAATCGTGGTGTCCGATTTGGCCCATCGCTTTCTTTCGGGCCTTGTCTTGTTGTTTGGTTCGGAGCTTTGATCGCTTCGTCTTGAGGTAATCGTTCAATTGAGAGATTGTTTATGGGCTCGGAAGATTTTTTTCAAAAAGCTCAGCAAGGAGACGCTCAGGTTTTAGCCAAATTATTGGAAGCCTTGCGTCCCATGGTTTTGAATTATCTCTACCGTCGTTTAGGCAATTTGGCCGAGGCAGAAGATTTATGTCAGGAAGTTCTGTTGGATTTTTTTTCCCACCACGCCGAGAAGCCCAAGGGTTTGGGGTGGACCGCGTGGATTTTTCAGCGGGCCGTGGAGCGCTTGCGTTTTTTGGTTTCCGAGCGAGGCCCCTTGAGTGCCGATGTTTTAGAGATCTTGCAAGAAGGCTTATTGGAAAACCCTGAAAAAGAACAACGCCTATTGGAAAATTTTTCACTCCGCGAAGAAAATTATCGAGTCGTCGATCATCTTAATTTTTGCTTCAATCTTCAGTTGCAAACCTTGTTTAGCCCAGAACAAGAAATATTTGTTCTCCACCGCTTATTAAATTTTCCACTGGAAGAATTGCCCTTGCTCACGGGGAGGACCATGGCCGAGTGCGAGCATCTCCAACAAGAGGCGGAGAGTCAGTTGAGTGATGCGTTAGCGATGCGCTGTGGCTTGGTGAATGCTTCCGGTGCTTGCACACAGTGTCGGGATTGGGGCGCCTGGCTTAGCGATGAAGACGCCATCGAAATACAGATCAAGAACTTAAAATTTTCTTTTGAAGCTAAGGTGGCGGACAATTTCGAACAACGCCTCCAGTGGATTAAATCTTGGAATCCCATGGAAATGGGGGCGCGTGGATTTTATCAAGGATTGTTCGATTTTTTACAAAAGCTCTTGGGGCGTTAGCGCGAGAGTTTCTTTTTAAAATTTCTTTTCATAATTTTTGAGTTGGCTCTGTCTTTCACCGAGGGTGTTGTTTAGGGGGGCCAAGTGGGAGGTATCCCATAGGGACGGTTCGCGGGATAGATCGCGAAACGCTTTGTTCTTCAGAATTTTTTCATAATATTGGGGGCCGACGGTGACCGCTCCATCGGGATGGTAAGTTAGGCTGGCTTCCAGTTTTTCCACGGAAATTCGAGGGAAAGGGTGGGGGCCTCCATCGACCTCAATGAAGCCCATGGATTCGGTGAAGAGAGGGCGTTGGGGGAGATTTTGTAGGGCTCCATCGGTATCGAGCAGCGCCACTCCATCGTAGGGATGGCCTAGCACGGAAAGTCCCAAAAGTTGGGCAAGGGTGGGGGCGACGTCGATCAAGCTGACAGGATCGGAAAAGTCTTGGCTGCCTTTGAAGTTTGGATGAAAAAACACTAGGGGCACATTGGTCTGGTCCCGAGTTTTCAAATCGTAACCGTGGATCCCCCCGTAAATTTCATGTCCATCCACGAAACGCTCTCCGTGATCCGAAAGAAACACGATTAAATGCTGATCGAAGTAGTGTTTCTGTTTTAGTTCGTTGAAAAGTTGTTGGACAAATTTTTGGGTTGTCTTCAGGCGGACGAAGTAGGGATTGGTCCAGGTTTCAGGGGTGTGGTCTAAAGGATCGCCGGGCTTTTTCCAGGGCCAATAAGAATAATCGCGAGGGGCCTTGTGCCAGAAATCCTTCAGCGTAGACAGCTCCTGTCCTGTCAGTGCGATGGGGGTATGTAAGGTGCAGGAGTGTAGAGCCAAGAGTCGGGGGCCTGTCAGTTCGTCATAGTGCTGAAACGCGAAATTAAAAAATCGGGCGGCGTCGTAATTGAATAGGCTGGGTGAATTGAAGGATTCATCCAAGAGGGTTTCTGTGAGGGGGTTATTGAGCCAAAGGGCGGGAAACATGAAATGATTTAAAACGATGGCTCTTAGGTGGGCTTCCCATCCGATGGTGTCGTTGACAGCATGGTCGAAACCCTTCTCGTGGTTGAAATAGCTAGTCTCAGGCAGATCAGCCGCATAAAGCGAGGCGTAGCCCGCTTCTTTTTTGAGGCGGTTTTGCAGGAACAATTCGGGATAGAGCGGTTGATGGGGTGAATCAAAAAACAGTCTGACCTTGTGATGCTGAGGATAAAGTCCGCTTAAGATGGAATGCCACGCGGGATTGGTGGCGGGAATAGGGGTAAAGGCGTTGGTAAAGCTTCGGCGTCCCAGTTGGGGGTCGAGGTGGTCCATGATAGAACGTGCGCTATCTCCGTTCATGGCGTCGAATCCCAAGAGCAATACATCGGGTTTACGATTGGCTAGGTTGGGTTTCGCCAGAGGGAGATCAAGCGAAGCGGGCAGCATCAATGGAATCATGCTGAAGGTGGGCAAGAGGAAAGTTGTTCCTAAGCGCAGGACTACGTTGCGACGAGGAGAGGGAAGCAGCCAGAGGGAAAGACTTCCCAGAGCAAGGGATAAGAGCATGAAAAACAGCAGGCCTTGCCAGAAGGGTAGGATCTTCCAAAAGTTAAATACGGAAAGGGCGGTGGGATAGAACAAACTGATCCCCAGGAGAAAAAGACTCAACTGTCCTAATGCCAAGGTTCCATAAAAGCTTTTGGTGAGAACATTAGGAGCTTCTGCCCATGGTCCTAGGAGTTTTCGATTGGCCCATCCCCAAAAAATTCCCCACAGACAGTAGAGTCCTAGGGAAATAAGAAAGATTTTTACGAAGCTTAGTTTGATGAAAAGGGGAATCTTTTCTTGATTGAGAGAGGCCGAGTAGAAGGTGGGGGCCAGAATGAATTGGCTCACTTGTAGCAAAAATAAAATGAGATAAAGTCCGAGGGTAATGCCCAGGGCAGGTGAGATTCGCTTCATTGCTCCCCCCTTTACGGAGCCATCCCGTACTTTGCCAAGCAAAAAGCAAGCCCTTAAAGGACAATCCAGGGCGCGCCCTAGCTTGTGACGTACGGGGGCGTGATCGGCACTATTCGGAAACCGCGAAAGAAGGAATCAGGGGAGAGGCCTTCTCTTCGATAATGTCATCGCGAGTGAATTTAACTTCGATAAATTTTTGCAAATTCTGATGGTAAGCGTCGAAATCTCGGATGGGTCGGGTGGCCACTCCAGAATCCATGGCGGCTTGGGCCACAGCAGGGGCGACATGGAGCAATACCCGGGGATCTAAGGCCTTAGGAATAAAATACTCGGGGCCGAAACTCAGGCTGTCGGTTTGATAAGCCTTACACACCGAGAGGGGAACCTTCTCACGAGCCAAGCCCGCGATGGCTTTGGAGGCAGCTAGTTTCATTTCTTCGGTGATGCTAGTGGCTCCCACGTCGAGAGCCCCACGAAATACGAAAGGAAACCCTAGGACATTGTTGACTTGGTTGGGGTAATCGGAACGTCCTGTAGCCATGAGGATATCTTGGCGCACTGCCAAGGCCTCGTGATAACCGATTTCCGGATCGGGATTAGCCAGGGCAAAAACAATGGCGTTGGGGGCCATGGATTTCAGCATTTCTGGACTGAGGCTTCCTCCCGAGGAAAGTCCCATAAAGATATGGGCGCCGCGAATTACTTCTTGCAGGGAGGTCGCCTTACTTTTTTGGGCGAAGAAACCCCGTTGCGGTTCTGCATCGGCTCGGTCCTCGGTGACGAGTCCCTTGCTGTCGAGCATGAAAATATTTTCTCTAGGAATGCCGACCTTCATGAACATACGGGCACAAGCTACCCCGCTGGCGCCTGCTCCTAAGAAAACCACCTTCACCTTTTTGGGATCATGTCCTGAAAGTTCGAGAGCGTTCAATAAGGCTGCGCTAGTGATGATGGCGGTACCGTGTTGGTCATCATGAAAAACGGGAATTTTCATCCGCTGAGTCAATGCCTGTTCTACGGCGAAACACTCGGGGGCCTTGATATCTTCGAGATTGATGCCGCCGAAAGTGGGCTCTAAAGAGGCGACGATATCGATGAGTTTGTTGGGATCACGTTCTTGAATTTCGATATCGAAGACATCAATGCCAGCGAATTGCTTGAAGAGGACGGCCTTTCCTTCCATGACGGGCTTGGCGGCCAAGGGTCCGATATCCCCCAGGCCTAGGACCGCGGTTCCGTTTGTCACCACCGCGACCAGATTGCCGCGAGCCGTGTATTTTGCCGCGTCTTGCGGGTCTCGATGAATTTCTAAACAGGGCTCGGCGACACCGGGGCTGTAGGCCAAGGAGAGTTCTTCTTGGGTACTGCAGGGTTTGGTGGGGGTTACGGCCAGTTTGCCGGGCCGGCCGTGGGAATGATAATCGAGAGCAGACTTTTTATCGACCATGGGAAAATATTACCTTTTTTTGAGGCCCGCGAATGGGAGCCTCCTACTGAAGTGACAAAAGTGTGTCAATGGATCAAATCTTGCGGGCCGACAGCAATGCCGACCGTCCCCGACTAAGAATCTTTTTCAGCGGCTTCAGCGATGATCACAAGTTTTTGATCGGCTTCGACCGCGTCTCCTGCTTTGACGAGCACTTCCTGTACGACGCCGCTTCGCGGAGCGTTCAGTTCGTTTTGCATTTTCATGGCCTCGATCACCACCAAGGCTTGGCCCTTTTCGACTGTGTCTCCCGCTTTAACTTGTAGGGCCACAATTTTTCCGGGCATGGGAGCGAGCAACAGGCCTCCACCCATGGCACCGTCACTTTGGGAGACCATGCGACGTTTTGGATCGAAGACCTCCAGCTGATAGGGAAGATTCTGAATGTAGAGATCGCAACGGTCTTGATGAAAGGCCACATCGGCTTCCAATACCTTGGAGCCATCTACCAACAGGGAATAAAGGGTAGAAGTTGAGGTTAGCACCTCGAAGTGATGGCTTGTGCCCGAGAGACTCAACACAAAGCCCGACCCCTCGGGGCTGATTTCAACGGCGTATTCGGTTTCGTCCGATAAAACGGTATAGGTCTTTTTCAACGGGATTTCCTCGAGG
>DALYEU010000040.1:0-6400 GCA_031972375.1 bacterium
GGTTGCGGGGCTTCTTAATGGAGTTTAAAGAATCTCGCAAGACAGGGATTAAAGCCGCCTTCAGGATATCGCTCAAGGTTCCCAAACCCCATTGAGATAAAACATTCCACACAGGAATGCCGGAGCTGCTCGGGGTGGCTTTTTTCTTACTGGGAACTGGGCGAGGCGTGCTCACCTTGCGACCTAATAAAAAACCCAGTCCCAGGGAAACTCCCGCCGTGGATACAGGATAATGACGCGCCCAAGATTTGGGGCTGAGGGCTCTCCCCAAACTTTGGAGCAAGCCCGTCGCCGCCTGTTGCGAGGCCAGCTTGGCTCGTTGCGCCTTTCGAGCGTAAAAAGCCTTTTCGGAAGAGTCCTCAGAGGCCCTCTTGGGCAGGGATGTTTTGGAGTTGGGCTTCATCGCGGAGTTTCTTTTTTAAATCCTGTTGGGGGCGTACGATCAGTAGATAGTAGAGTCCCCAGCTTAAAGAGAGCAAGAGCAGTGAGCCTGTGATGAGATACCCCACATAAGGGCGGGTTCCCAAGAGTTCTCCGATTCCCGTGGCGAGGCCGTAGCCCAGAAAAGCGAGGCCCAGCCAGAACATTCCTACCAAGACCAGCAAGCCCAATGGCAAGAGGGCCAAGAGCAATAAAATCGAGCGCACAGAAACCCTTGCCCGGTCGAGCAGGGCCTCGAGGTACGCCGAAAGAGAACTGGCCAGACGCTGGGCCTGCTCTGACACCTCGTGGAGAGCATCGGGCCCTTCGGGCAAGGAAGCCTGCGGAGCCGCATCTTCACTGGGCTCGGCCGATGGAACAGTCATGGATGCCTTTCTTCTCTGCTGCTGATCTTACAAGCACTAAGTCTTGCTGCGGTATGGGCCAGAGGGTGGACTAGCGGCGCCGAAACAACCATCCCAAAACCACACCGACCCCAGCCGCAATTAACAGCGATTGAAGGGGATTTTCACGAATTCTGCCCTCTAAATTTTGTTCCATGGATTTGGCTTTATCCATGCCCTGATTGTAGTACTCGCCGGCGTTGTCCCTAACCATATCCATGGTATCTTGGGCGATGTTCCGGGTGATGCGTCCCAACTCTTGAACGTCTTTTCCCAGGGTGTTGGCCTGTTCACGAAATTGGGCGGTGTGTTGGTGAAGATTGGACACTTGGCTTTTAGCAGACATGTTAGACCTCCTCTAAGAATTTTGGGCTCAACCGGTTAAGGATAGGAGAGCCGTGGAGATGCTGTCAAGAAATCCTCAATCCACCTGTTTCATAGGGCCGACATAAAAAGCCCGTTCCCCCACGGGGAGGAAACGGGCTCGAATGGATTCTTTTTTGGATGGATTGGCTTAGAACTCGCAGCCGTAAGCCCCCATGGAGCTTTTTGCGGCATCGAGAGCTTGCTTACATCCCATGGATAGGGCGGCTTTACCTTCAGGAGTGGAGGCCGCTTGTTTCCAGGCGTCGATGTTTTTTCCGATGCTGTCTTTCATCATGGCCTTAGCGGCATCGGGAACCTTATCGGCGATACATTTTTGAACCTTGGACAAGTATTCGTCGCATTCGGCGACGCCGATTTGTCCTTCGCCAGCGGGGGCGGCGGCAGATCCACCTTCGGCAGGAGCTTCTTTGGATTCTTTTTTTGTGCAAGCTTGACTACCGAGTAACAACGCAAAAGCGGCAAACAACAACAACGATTTTTTTGTATTCTTCATGGGAACTCCTTCTGCTCCTAATGAGGTTGAAAGTGGGCTTGGCGGCCCTATGGGGGGCCATCCTCTCTTATTTTCTAATTGAGGGCTATAAAAAATAAAAAGAGCGCTCTTAAGGATTTGGAGCGACGGTTGCCTTATATGCTCGGGGCGTTTGCATGTGGAGAGCCTAGTTGAAGCGTGGCCCGATACGGATCCACGAGACTCACCTGAACCTGCATCTTTGCGGGATTAAGGCCGATGAAAAAGCCAGGGCATTGAGACTGGATGACCTGGAATGGACGTAGAATTTGTGGGGATGTCTTTGGGTGTCTGGGGTTCGGGAGCTTGGTAACCTTTGTGGCCCGGCGGTGGGGAAAGGCGAAATTCCGAAAAGCCTCGGATCAAGTCTTTTAACAGAATGTCCGTGTAAATGTAGAGGTCGGAACTACCAAAGTCCAAGCGCGAGCGTAGTTTGTCTCCATCCACTTCGTCGCGGAGATTGATTTCCGGGAAACCTAAGCGCAGTTTTTGTCCTGCCCCGGGTTCTTGGAATTGCAAGACGAAATCGCGAATTTGTAGATGGGATCCCTGAGGCTCCTGGGTGGTTTCTGAGGAAATAGGCCCCATGGAAATGCCGCCGACATGCACGAAATTACAGTAATCTTCTGTGCCCTTGGGGCAGAGGCGTTCTTGTGTGGTCGCGTCCAGATGACCGATCAAATCGTCGGGATCCTTAAGATGAGCGCTTGGAGAATTTTTATAGGGATCGGGGACCTGATCGAGAGGAACTCCAAATTTGGGGAAAATGCCCGGAAGATAGGACCAGAGAAAGGTATTGACCCAGAGAATTCCCTGGCCCTGAATTTCTGAAATGGAAATGGGACCGGATTCAATTTGGGTAAGTTGCCCTTTCGATGGGCCCGATTCGGTTGCCGTCATTTTGTATTCGATGAGACGAACATCTTCGATATTTAATTTGGCCTTATCAATCACCAGTTGAGTGGTGAAGAGTTCTTTTTTGAGGTCGGGATGGGAACCCAAAAATTCTTCGGAGAGCTGTGGACGGTGTATCAAACTAGATTCGGCTAATTCGAGAGAAAGCCCCAAAGGCAAACCGCCACCGGCGCGTTGTGTCAGGGTAAAGCCATCTTTGGAATAACTCAGCGAGGCGCTGCCTTGGGCCCGAGCCTCTTTGATGTGGGGGTAAACTTCCAGGTTTTGCGATCGTAGTAAGTCGGTGCCCACGGGCTGGAGGTCAGTAACTTTCAGGTCTAAATCACCGTCGAGCTTGACGTGATCTTGAGTGATGTGAAGTTGACCGTTACGGAGAAAGCTCGTCTCGGTCGAACTCTTAGCCATGGGGGAGTTGAGCTCTATTCCCGCGTAAGGCAATTTGAAATCCATCATGAATTTAAAACTGTGTTCGGGAGAGGGGCCCCATTGATCGTTAACGGCCTTGCCAAAAAAACTACCGGAGAGTTGGTGCAGGGTGGAGCGCTCATTCATCGATAGCTTGAGTTCTCCAAAGTTGGGATTGGAAAGGACTGCTTGGGGAATGCTGCCTTGGACTCTAAAGGTAAACGTGTCGGTGATGCGGGGCCCTTGGACATTGCGGTCGATCTTGATGTGCGACAGTTCGCTGGCCCCTTCCATTTCGATGCGACTGGTATGGCCATTTTGGGGTTGGATGACCAGATCACCTTCTGAACGAACGCTGGGAATGCGAACAGAGAGTTGGGAGAAATCCTCGGAGGACCCTAGTACTGCCTCGGGAATCGTTGCCGATCGTATGGAGACAGCCCCCATTTCGTGACGAAGCTGTAAGTTGGTCCCGGTGAGATTTTTCAAGGAGGCGACCAGTTCGTTTTCACCTTTGGCATCGGTGCCGTAGTTATAGTGCAAGCTCTCTAATTGGGCCTGTTCAATGGCAAGGGAGATGCTTCGATTTTCGTCGATGAATTCAATGTCTGAGGCCCTTAAACCCTCGAGTGTCAATTCGGCTCGGCCTTTGTCTGTGACCCAAGCGCCCTCACCATCGGCGTTGGTGACGCGGTTGCGCGGTACACTAAACTTCATGGAGTCGATGTGGATCTGTTGGTCGACATTGATGCGATAGCCCCCGACGGTGATGTCGGTTTTTCCTAGATTAAGGTTTTTGATTTCGAAGCTGATGTGGGCCTCGGGTTTCACCACTTTTTTGCCATCCACCTCTTCGGTAATGAGGCGCAAGGAGTAAACCAAGGTGATGTCGGTGTCGTGTTGAAGGGTCGCTGTGCCCACCGGTAAGTTTAAAACGGTTCCAGGCTTGAATCGGAGGTGGGTTTTAATGGAAGGCCATTGGTCTTCGGGGGTTGCGGCCATTCGTTCTGGGAATTGAATGAAGTCACCGAAAAACCAATCGAAGGATGGGCCTCTAGGGCGGGGGATTTCATCGACACAGCTATCTTGTTGTCCGGCAGCGGTGAGGGTTTCGCATTCGGCACGAATCTGTTGGTTAATCTTGGCAATGCGCGCCGGATCATCAGGTAATTTCTGGCGTCCAATGGGCCAAAGACTGGGATCATCGCACTGTTCTTCGGCATTCTCGGATTTGAGTTCTTGGCATTCGGCTTTGCGAGCTTCGTTGATCGCGACGATTTCGCGGTAATCCGTGGGAAGAGGTAGCCTCTGACCATTTTTGTCCCAATATTGCCCGATAAACTCGCTATTGGGATTGAAGTAAGGGGCCTCATGATAGAGTTTTTCCCGGCCTTCTCGGGTAAACATGGGACTAAAAAATCGGATGATATCGCCGGGCTTTCGAGGCCAAGTATTGTAGGGGATTCCCAGTTTCTCGTAGTGTTGGGGATCGGTGAAACCAAAAGCGGGATTAGTGGCCCAAAGAAAAAAATCAGGATGGTGTTCGAGGGCTCGATGTCCCAGGGATTTTTTTACGGTATCGAAATAAAACAACCAGTGGGGACTGCTGTAACCATTGGCGGTTTCAGGAGCTTCGGCAGTGGAGTCAAAAGAGGTTGTGCTAGGGTGGCCGTTATCGTCTCGATCACGACAGGCGTTTTCGTATTGGAAATCCCCGCGTTGACCGCGACGCTTGCTGACTCCTTCAACGGCCTTACGGCCGGAAAAACTTTCATCGTAATCAATGACTGGACTGGTGATGCCTGTAATGCAGTCGATTTCGAGAGTGGTTTCACCGAACAAAATATTTAAGGGCTTGTTGCCTTCGTAGTCGATGGTGGCTCGCGTGATGAGACTTTCTTGGCTACCTTCGACCGGTCGAATTTCTAGGTGGGCCGCTCCGGAAATCTCATGGGGAATAATGACCGAGGGCTTGATGTAGGGCTGGCCCTTGGGATGGTATTCGGAAAAACGCACCAAACCTGAGCTAGCCTCAGGATTGCCCACGACGTTGCGGCTGAAGGGAATATGGTAAAAGTCGATGTCTGCGCGTTCGACGGCCTCCATGATTTCGGGCAAGGCCTCCAGCCAACCGGAAGTGGCTTTTTTGGGAGGGGAACTCAAGTTTTTGGGGGCGGTGTCCGCCGGTGGAGTTTTAGAAATCTCTTGATGGCGAAAGACGCTGGGACTGCGCCAAACAGAGGGGTGCTGCTGCAAACCTTTGAGAAAATTTGTCGTCCAATCGTATGCCGTGGTTGCAAGCTGAGTTGGGAGCTTGGCGGTGCTGGCGTCACGGATTCCTTGGGAGCTTTGTATTGTGGCGGGGGGAGAGAACCAGCCCCAGCGGTTGAATAAAGAAATCATAGCGCTCCCTCCTGTGTCTGCTGGGGAGGAGGTGGAAGGAAGGTTTTTACCAGAGCTTCGTATCTTTGTTGGAGCTGTTGGTAGAAGGGGGCGTAGTGTCCAGTGCTGAGACTGAGCATTAATTGGTGGTAGTAGTCTTCGTTGGCGCTCGTGATGCCTCCCACGCACAAGGGAAGGTCTTTAAAGGGTAGAGCTTCTTGTGTTTGAACTAAAAGGTTGATCCCCACCAAACTTAGGCTTTTGGTATCCCACTCGGCGTATTCTCGGAAACGTCCCTCAGCGTTGCATTCTTCAATTAAAACCTGATCGATATCGGATACTCGGAACGAGGTGTTTTTTCTTAAGGGAGGATAAACCCTGTCACCATTTTTTTTATGAAGATAAATGTCTCCGTCGCGATCACCCACCAAGGCCAGATCCCCGGTTCCCGAGAGGTCTTTCAAGTTGAACTCGAAATCCCCCTTGAGCCTAAAGTCGGCACCCAATCCAGTGACAATGGGACGGGGGGTTCTTCCACTCGATCTTTCACGAGCGATGCGCTCCTGTTGGCCATCCTGCCATTTTTGGGGTAAGGCCAAACTAGCAAGCGCGATTTGTAAATTGAGATTTTGTAAGTTTATTGTCCAGCTACTGGTGTCGAAGGAAACATCTAGGGGGGATTGGGTTGTTGAAGTTTGTTTGATATTCACCGCTCCGGCAATCCAGCCCTGTTGAGGATTTTGAGGAGAGGCGAGCTCGTTGGCTTTAAGTTTGAGACGGGGAATTCGAAAGGACCAAGCTTTGTCGAGCTGCTGTTCGATTTCTGTTTCTAACCGAAGATCTTGAAGATGTAAGGGGCCAATATCAACGTTGTCGACGGCAAAATCGACGAGAAGGAGTTCAACGTTTTCTCGAGCAGAAGTAAAAAACGTTTCAGGTTGAGGGGACTCGCATTGCAACGACGGAGCGAGAGCTG